>JAISTQ010000043.1 GCA_031272505.1 Propionibacteriaceae bacterium | reverse complement strand
CTCATTCGGGCTTTGGCGAGCGCCGGTAGGCTGCACGCCGCTTGCGGCGGTCCAGCCACCCCAACGCAGTCGGCGGCCCAAACACCCCTATGTGCGCCATCAGGTCCGATTGGAGAGTGGTGCATTGGTCAGCGCTCTATGGTGGATGATGTCCACATTGAGCCTGCCAGTGCAAGCCACTGACTCATGGCAGGATTAGAGTTGTGACTCCGAAGCCATTCCACGCCCCAGTGACCGATCAGAACAGTGTCGGTTCGGGATGCTCCAAGTGATTCAGTATCTCGTCCACGCGCCAATCGCCACCCAGCCTGTCCACCAGCGCGGGCGAGAGGTAGAGGGATTCGACGGTCTCCTCGTCGCGGCCAAGCAGCGTTGCCTGCGCCGATGCCCCTGTGTTGACGTTAATGTGGCGCAAACCTAAATGCTCAGGAAGCGCACGGCAGTACGACTTGCCCTATACCACGCCGTCGTAGGACACGATGAACGACAAGTCCCGTGCGACCGCGTCTGCCAGGCTCTTGGCGAACTTCTCGGGTGTGAGACCCGCAAGGTATCGGTGGTCAGCCACGTCGGTCGTACCTTGGTACGGCGGGTCCATGTAAGTGAGCGCGTCTGGCGAGGCTTAGGCCAATACCGTCTGGTAATCGGCCACGCGAACGCTACTGCCCTGAAGGAGGTGAGAAACCGCTGTCAGGCGCTCTCGAACCACATCGGGACGCGCCCCCAGTCTCCGATTGTCGGCACCTTGGTTGAAGTCACCGGTCCTCTGGTTGTATCGGACTGCCGCCTTGACACAACGGCAAAGGAGGTACAGCAGAAGCTCGGGAGCCTGGGTGCGGTTGAACTCATCCCTCACCCGGACGTAATACTTGCGCGGGTCGGACTGCTGGTCCAACCACATGCGCTCGTAGCGATTCGACAACTCTTGTGGTGCGCAGAGGATCTGTCGCCATAGACCCATCAGAGGCGCGTTCACGTCGGATATGAAGCAGGTCTCTGCCATGTCGTACTTGCGGGCTGCCACGCATACAGCCGCCGATCCCGCGAAAGGCTCAACCAGTCGACCCACGCCTTCTTCGGGGAAGAGGGACAGGATCAGCCCGGCCAGAGCCCGCTTGCTGCCCTGGTAGGGGAAGGCTTGGGGAATCGCTCGGGGTCCGTCTGACAGCCACGGCAGGGAACTTGCTCGGGTCGTTGCCAGCATGGTCGTCATGTTCAGCAGCTTACTTGACCGCTCCGACAGAATCGATGAGGAACGCCTCATGGCCTGACGCCCTGCTGCCGCCTGGTTGTGCCACAACTGACCAGCAGGCGAAGCACTGTCGGGCATTAGTTCCTCCGTCAAGCGGAATAGAACGGAAGATCTGTTGGCTAGGCGTGGGCGAGGAACTCGTTGTAACGGAGTTGGAGCGCTTCGGGATCGGGTTGCTGGGAGCGCTTCGTAGGGATCACCATAAGACGTTGCCGATGGAATTCTTGGATGCCGTGTTGCAGCATCGGCCCATCGATCTCGTGTAGCACGTCGTGATTGACCTCGACCATGAGATCCGGCGTGATGCCGATGATTTTGGAGTCGTAGGCTCCATGATGCATCTTGCACAAAGAAAGCCCGTTCGTCACTGATGCTGGGCCTCCCTCGGAGTCCGGCACGATATGTGCGGCATCGAGTAGGGAGGCGTGACCGAAGCGACAGACGGCGCATTTACAACGATAGGCATCCAACACTCTGGCCCTGAAGGGAGCTTGGTGAAGTCGCTGCTTGGTTTCGCGAATACCGTACGCTATCTCGACGTAATCTCTTGGGAACTTAATGTCTTCAGAGCCGAGTTGATGGATGGCGTCTACTGCTACCACGAACTGCTGAAGCTCCGGTTCTTCTTTGAGGAGAAAGACAGGATAGACGGCAGTGTAGCGTCCGGGAGCGAAGCGCAGGAACCAGATAAGTGGCAGATCAAGCTCCATCGCGTTCCGCAATGCGCAGTTGTCAGCGTGAAGGGGATCGTCTCCTCGCCACTTATATCGCCCAAGTCCGTCGGGGCTGATCTCGGAATCCGCGTATGGTTTTCGCCCAGTGGGAGAAGTGAAGACAGTGGAGATGGACAAGGCCGCGTTCCATCCACGAGGCTTCCAAATCCCAGTCTGTGGATTCATAAGCCGAATGCCCTGGCCTTGGAAAACGAACCTGTCTTCACGGGAGAAGAACGTGCCCTCGTCTTCGCGGGCTTTGAGCCAAGCCATGGCCGCTCTACGTGCGAGCTGTTCTTCCGCGAGGTCCATGCCTCCATTCTAGACGCCAACCAGCGCTTGGATTATTCCAATCCCCGCGTTAAGTAGGTATCGGGGTGGCTTGACTCAGACGGCGGCTTCTTGAGTCGCCTTGAACTGGTGGGCGGGGAGTTGCCGTCGATAAATGTCGGTGCCCGTCTCTAGAGTATTGGCTGTCAGTAAGGAATGACTAAGAGAGGAAGAAATGAGTACATTCATTCCGCATGAGGGGTTCTACAAGGGCGCACTTGTAGTGCAGCACGGTGAAATGGGGGATGTGAAGTTGGCGGAAGACGGCACGCCTGTATCGACGATCCCGCCAGCCGAAGAGTTTGGCTGCGTAGACAGCAGCGGGCGACGAGTAATGCACGATGAGATTCTGTCCGTCCACCGGGAGGGGGAGTACTTCCACTTCATTCTGGAAGGGGCGCGGCCCGTTCTTGATTGGAATGAGTCCATCAAGAAGTTCGAGCCAAGTTGGGACCTGCCAGAGTTGTGCATTCATCTCTCTCAGGAGGAAACTCGCAGACTGATCTCCTTTTTATCAGCTAACTTGGTGGTGATGTCGATCCTTTCTGAGTCAAGTGAAGACTCTGCCAGGTAGCTCCCCGCGCGGACGTGGGAGCGGCAAAGTGTTGACGTAGATGATCTTCCAGATGCCAACAGCGTCTGAAAATTGACCCTTTCGGCGCTTGAATTTTGATCTCCTGGGCTTTGTTGAGCGCCTGTAGGCTCCACCTCGGCGTAGCCGGCGGTCCAGGGGGATTTACAGCGCGCCGCGCCCCAAGGTGACCAGGTGGCGGCGGACGGCCAGCAGGATCAGGCCTGCGGCCAGGGCGACGGCCCCGTAGGCGAGGAAGTAGCTCTCCGGGCTGGCTGGGTCGAAGGCGCGGACGGTGATGGCGTTGATGCCTTGGCCGAGGGCGTTGGCGATGAACCAGAGGGCCATCATCTTCGACAGGTGGACGACCGGCGACAACTGGTTGGTCACGGCCAGGCCGGTCGGCGCCAACAACAGTTCCCCCACCGTGATGAGGACCATCGCCGCCACCACCCAGACCGGGCTGATCGACGTGAAGCCCAACAGGTAGGGGACCGACAGGACGACGAAACCGAGGCAGGCGATGATGAGGCCGACGCCGATCTTGGTAACCGGCGACGGCTGGCGGTGGCCGAGCCGCGTCCACAGCGCGGCGAAGACCGGGCTCAGCACGATGATGGCGAGCGGGTTGACCGACTGGAACCAGGACGCCGGGATCTCGAAGCCGCCAATCGTGGTGATGACGTCCTGGTCGATGATGAGGGCAATCGTCGAGCCCTGCTGTTCGGACAGGGCGAAAAAACACGTCCCGGCGACGAACAGCGGCGCGTAGGCTGCGATCCGCGACCGCTCGTGGGATTCGAGCCGGACATCGCGCAGAAAATACACGAACAAGGCCACGGCGATAGCCACGCAGACCAACGGCATCGAATCCGACAGCACCTTGAGGCCCGCCTCGCCCTGGCCTGTGACGGCCACGAACAGGGAGACGACGGCGACGAGCCCGACGCTGCCGATGATGGCCCAGCGGAGGCTTTCTGCCCTCGTCAGCGGTTGGGCGACCGTCCGTCCGACGCCGCTCAGGGTTTGGCGGCTGAGGCCGACGTAGATGGCGAGGGCGACGCCCATGAGGACGGCGGGGATGAGGAAGCCCACATGGTAGCCGGAGCGGTCAGCCACCCAGCCGACGATGAGCGGCGAGAAGAAGGCGCCGAAATTGATCGAGAGGTAGAGCAGCTGGAAGCCAGCTTGCCGGCGCGGGTCGCCAGCGGCGTAGAGCTGGCCCACCATCACGGAGACGTTGGGTTTGAGCAGGCCGGTGCCGACGATGATGAGGCCGAGCGCAACGAGGGTCCCGCCCAACCCGAGCGGGAGGCCGAGCACGACGTGCCCAGCGGCAATCGTAGCCCCGCCGATGAGAATCGACCGGTAGGGGCCGAGCACCCGGTCGGCCAGCCAGCCGCCGACAATCGACGTCAGGTAGACGAGTGAGCCGAACAGGCTCATCAGCACCATCGCGTCGGTCTCCGGCAGCCCGAGCCCACCGGCGGCGACCGAGTCGTAGAGGAAGTAGACGAGGATCGCCTTCATGCCGTAGAACGAGAAGCGCTCGCACAACTCGGTCGAGAAGAGGTTGATCAGACCCAGCGGTTGCCCCAAGAACGTGCGGGGCTTCGCATCGCTTGCTGTCGTGGTCACGTTATTCCCTTCGTCTACGGTGCTGGGGTTCAATCGTAGGGGTGGTGGCCGCTTACGGCAAGAACCGGCGCCCACACGTCGGGCGCGGCCACCGACGTCGTGGCCGGCGGGGCAGCCGCGAGTGGAGCCAGCCGCCAGCGCGGATTAGGATGGGGGCATGATCTTCATCGTTGTGAAATACTCCGTCAAGCCCGAGGCCGCCGACAAGTGGCTGAGCGCTGTCTCCGAGTTCACCCAAGCTACCCGCCAAGAGCCGGGCAACAAGTGGTTCGAGTGGTACAAGTCCGTCGAGGAACCGAACACCTTCCTGCTGGTCGAGGGGTTTGAGGATGACGCCGGTGCCGCCCACGTCAACTCCGAGCACTTCCCCAAAGGTTTGGCCGCCATGAAACCGCTGCTCGCCAAGACCCCCTCCATCGTCTCCCAATCCCTCCCCGGCAAATCCGATTGGGACCTGATGGGCGAACTCGTCATCGAATAGCCGCGGTGACGTCCGAATCGTCATTTGCGGATAGGCTGACGGGGTGAGCAAGCCGGAGAGTCGCGTTTGGGAGCCTGGTGGGCCGAATCTGGTGGTGCAGGCCGACAATCTGCCGGTGTTGCGCGGCTTGCCGGAGGCGTCATTCCCGTTAATCTATGTCGATCCGCCGTTCAACACCGGACGGACGCAGGCGCGGCAGTCGATCAAGACGGCCCGCTCGGCGAAAGGCGACCGGATTGGCTTCCAGGGGCAGTCGTACCAGACCGTCAAAGGGCAGTTGACCGGGTACGACGACGCTTTCGACGACTATTGGGCTTTCCTGGAGCCGCGCTTGGAGCAGGCCTGGCGGGTGCTGGCCGCCAATGGCACGCTTTATCTGCATCTGGACTACCGCGAGGTGCACTACGCGAAGGTGCTGCTGGACGCGCTTTTCGGACGGGTGTGCTTCCTGAACGAGATCATCTGGGCCTACGACTACGGGGCCCGCGCGAAGACCAGATGGCCGGCCAAGCACGACAACATCCTCGTCTATGTGAAAGACCCGAAGAATTACGTTTTCAACGCCGCGGCGGTCGACCGCGAGCCCTACATGGCCCCCGGCTTGGTGACACCCGAAAAGGCCGCCCTCGGAAAGCTGCCCACCGACGTCTGGTGGCACACCATCGTCTCGCCCACCGGCAAAGAGAAGACCGGCTACGCCACCCAGAAACCCGAGGGCATCTTGCGCCGCATCATCCAAGCCAGCTCCAATGCGGGGGATTGGGTATTGGACTTCTTCGCCGGCAGTGGCACCACCGGCGCCGTCGCCGCCCAACTCGGCCGCCGCTTCCTCCTCGTCGACTCCAACCCCGACGCCATCACCACCATGGCCCAGCGCCTCCCCACCGACACCCAGTTCCTCACCTCCGGGAGTCCTCCCACAAGGTAGACTCTCTGCCATGCTGTTTCACACCTGCTGTTGTCTGTAGGACGCGCGGAGCCGCGCGTCCGCCGCTTGTCTATCCCAACACACAACAACCGGAGAAACATGTCTGACAACGCCAAACGCACTTACGAATCTGTCCTCGACCTCTTGCCTTCCGAGCTAAACCCAACGCCGCTCGTGCGGCTTTCGCACTTCTTCAAAACGGCCAAGGTGTACGCCAAACTCGAATGGCTGGGGCCGTTCGGCTCGGTGAAGGACCGGGTCGCGGCAAACCTCGTCCGCGACGCCCGCGAACGGGGCGTCCCGATTCAGAACCTCGTCGAGCCAACTTCGGGCAACACCGGGATCGGCCTGGCGCTGGTATCGAACGCCCTGGGCTACCACTTCGCCGCCACACTTTCGAAGGCCATTCCCGCCGAGAAACGCGCGGCCCTGCGGCTGTTCGGCACCGAACTCTACGAACTCAGCGACGACCTGTGCCCGATGCCCGGCGCTCCCGAGGGCGCGATGTCCAAAGCGGAGGAGTTAGCCGAACGCCCCGGCTGGACTGAGCTCAATCAGTACAAAAATCCCGCCAACCCGGAGGCCCACTACCGGACCACCGGCCCGGAAGTCTGGCGTCAGACCGACGGCCAGATCACGCACTTTGTCGCCTCCCTGGGAACCTGCGGGACGATCACCGGCACGGGCCGCTACCTCAAAGAGCGCAACCCCGAGGTGAAGGTCATCGGCGTCCACCCGCCAACCGGCCACGACATCCCCGGCGTGCGCGCCCTGCGGGCCCTCGCGCTCACGGATTTCTTCAAGCCCGAGGAATACGACGCGGTAGTCGAGATCCCCGACGAGGACTCCTACGCCACCTGTCACCGGCTGCACATTGAGGAGTCGATCATCGCCGGGCCGAGCTCCGGACTGGCGTTGGCCGGAGCGCTGCGGGAAATCCCAGACGAGGAGGGTGTCGTCGCCGTGGTCGTCTTCCCCGACAACGCCTTCAAGTACGTCTCGGCATTCCGCCGCCACCTGTCCCAGCTCTTCCCACCCGAGGACGCGCCCGCCCCGGCCAACCCATTCGCGGCGCACCTGGAGGCCGCCTACCGGCACGCCGAGCACGGCCCAGACGTGGTGACGGTCGCCGCGGCCGCGCAAGCCTTGGACTCCGGCGTCCCGCTCGTTGACGTCCGCAACCCCGAAGAACTGGCCGCTGCGGCCATCCCGGGAGCGGTGAACGTCCCGCTGTCGAAGCTGAGCGCGGGGAAGACCAAAGGACTGCCAAAGGACAAGGAGGCTGAGGTCTTGTTGATCTGCGCGGCCGGAGTGCGATCACTCTACGCGCTGCTCGAACTCAAGGCCATGGGCTACAAGAACGCCAAAAGCGTGGCCGGCGGGGTCGCCGCCTGGTCAGCGGCGGGCCTGCCGCTGAAATGAGGCCCTTGCCCGCCCCTCACCAAGCCTGTCAGAACTGGTGGGCGAGGATGTTGCCTACCGAACGCGGCAGCAGCGAGTAAAGCCAGCAGCCCGCGCAGAACGACAGCGCCGACTCCAACAGCGCGAACACCACCAGCAGCCCCGACACCGCCACCCCGGGCACTGTCAGCCCGAGAGCGAACAGGACTGTGGCCGTCGCCGTGAAGACGACGCCGATCCTGGCCGCGAAAACTTTCGGCGCGGCGTCCACCGGCTGCTTCTCCCATTTCAGCGCGTTCACCAGCACCCTGGCGGCGGTGGCGAGCGGCGAGAAGCGCGGCCGCAAGAACGCCCGGATTATGAAGTCCAGCGCTAGCAATCCACTCAATCCCGCTGCCCACCCCGGGCCGACGGTGAGGGCGATGGTGATCGCCGCCAAGGCGAGCAGCAAGGTGAAACCCGCCACCACCCGCACGGCGTTGTTGTCGCGTTGGTCGCCCGAGATCGGGCAGGACGCGTTGACGATCATTTTTCCTCCAAACGTTTGAGCACGTCCACGAGGAAGTCCACCTCGTCGGCGGTGTTGTAGACCGCCAGCGACGGGCGGACGGTTGCCTCCAGGCCGTAGTGGCGCAGGATCGGCTGGGCGCAGTGGTGACCCGCGCGTACGGCGATGCCCTCGCGCGAGAGCGCCTGTCCGACTTCGGGAACCGAATGGCCGTCCAACGTGAAGCTCAGCACCGACGTGCGCGTTGCGGCGTTGCCGAGCAGGTGCAGGCCGTTTACGGAGTTCAGCCGTTCGATGGCGTATTCGTGCAGCCAGTGTTCGTAGGCGCATAGCTGCCCGATGCCGAGGTCGGAAACGTAGCGCAACGCGGTGGCTAGCCCGGCGGCGTCGGCGATGTTGCCGGTGCCAGCCTCGAAACGCGACGGGGCGTGCTGGTATTCGGTCTTGGAGAACGTGACGTCGGCGATCATGTTGCCGCCGCCCTGATACGGAACCGACTTCTCCCACAGTTCGGGCTTGCCGTAAACCGCGCCGATCCCCGTCGGGCCATAGATTTTGTGGCCGGAGAAGGCGAAGAAGTCTGCGTCCAGCGCGCGTACATCCACCGGCAGGTGCGAGACGGACTGCGCGCCGTCCACCAGCGTCGGCACGCCGTGGCTGTGGGCGATGGCAATCAGCTCGGCGGCCGGCGTGACCGTGCCGAGCGCGTTGGAGACGTGCGCGAAGGAGGCGAAGCGCGTGCGCGGCGTGAACTGGCTGGCAAAATCGGCCAAGTCGATCTGGCCGTCGGGCGTGACCCCGGCGACCCGCAGCACCGCCCCCGTCTCCTGCGCGAGCAGCTGCCACGGGACGATGTTGGCGTGGTGTTCGAGCAAAGTGAGCACGATTTCGTCGCCGGGTGCCAGCAGTGGGCGGACGAATGAGTGCGCTACCAGGTTGATGCCCTCGGTCGTGCCGCGGACGAACACGATCTCGTCGGCCGAGTCGGCCCCCAGGAAGTCCGCGACGGTTTGGCGCGCGCCCTCGTAGGCGTCGTCCGCCCGGGCCGCGAGAGCATGGGCGGCCCGGTGGACATTCGAGTTTTCATGGGCGTAAAAGTAGCTCAGCCTGTCGATGACGGCCTGGGGTTTCTGGGTTGTGGCGGCGTTGTCGAGCCAAACCAGCGGCCTGCCGTCCACCACCTCGGCGAGGATCGGGAAGTCGGCGCGGATGTCGGCAAGCGAGCGGTTCCCCACGTACGGCGGCTGGTAAGGCTGCGACGCCCTCGTTTCGGCCGGGTCACGGGGTGCGGAAGGGCTGATCCCCGGCGACGGCACCACTTGGGGATGGTAGCCGCCGGATCGTCCCCCAACCGTATCCGAACCTGATTCGGGATCCGAGGTTCCGGATTCGCCTGTCCCGTCATCTGGCGGGCGCGGGACGGACGGACTGAATGGAGTGTCCCACCACAGGCTGGCGAGCCTGGCTAGCTCGGCTTCGGTGGGCAGGCTAGTCGGCGTAGTCATAGTAGTGTCCGACTTCCACGTCGTCGAGTACGGCAATCGCATCGTCGGCGAGGATTGCGGCTGAGCAGTAGATGGACAGCAGGTAGGAGGCCAGGCCGTCCTCGTCCACACCGCGGAACCGCACCGCAAGGCCGCGCTCCTGCTCGCCGGGCAGCTTCTCCTGGTACAGGCCGATGACGCCGCGCTTGGCCTCGCCGGTGCGGATCAGCAGGATATTTGTCTTGCCGCCCACCGCGTCGGGCTTCTTCTTGCCGTCCACGAAGAGCTTGTCCGTGGGAATGATCGGGATGCCGCGCCAGGACAGGAAAGTCCCGCCCCGCAGGTTGACGGTCACCGGCGGCACGCCGCGACGGGTTGCCTCGCGTCCAAACGCGGCCACCGCCAGCGGATGGGCGAGGAAGAACGACGGTTCCTTCCAAACCTTGGCGATCAAGTCGTCGAGGGCATCTGGGGTTGGGCGTCCCTTCTTGGCGGTGACGTGCTGCGAGTCGGGGACGTTCTTGAGCAAGCCGTAATCGTCATTGTTGACGAGCTGGGATTCCTGGCGCTCGCGCAGCGATTCGATGGCGAGCGCGAGCTGCTCGGCAGTTTGCTCGTAGGGCGCGGAGTACAGGTCTGAGACCCGGGTGTCGACGTTGAGGATTGTCGCGATGGAAGCCAGCCGGTACTCGCGCGGCTCGGCGGCGTATTCGATGTAGCCTTGCGGGATTTCGTGCTTGCCGGGGTCTTGCGAGCACAGCACTTCAAGCGGGGTATCGCCTTCTTCGACGGTGTTCACCCGGAAGATGCCGCTGTCCAACCCTTTGAAATCAAGGAAGTGA
Source organism: Propionibacteriaceae bacterium (assembly GCA_031272505.1). Lineage (GTDB taxonomy): Bacteria > Actinomycetota > Actinomycetes > Propionibacteriales > Propionibacteriaceae > Propionicimonas. The sequence goes on along the minus strand of JAISTQ010000043.1, from coordinate 94,778 downwards.
GTGAGCCAGCGCGGGGTAAGCGCTCCGTACTGGGGCCGGGTCTTGACGACGTCGGCGAGGTTGGCAGCCCGATTGAGGCTGAGGGCGTTGAGTTCAGTCATGTTTTCTCCTTACGCTGCTTGCGATTCTTGGAAGGGCTGGGTATCGCGGACCCAACCTTGGACGCCTTCGTGAAGGCTGAGCATGACGCCGCCGTAGCCGAGATCGCGCAGCACCTCGATGGCCTTGAGCGAGCGCACGCCCGACTCGCAGATGAACACGGTTTCCGTCGTGGGATCGAATTCCTTCACCCTGCGGTACAACTGGCCGAGCGGAATCGGCTTGGCGCCTGGAAAGTTTCGCAGCGCGCGTTCGTGCGGCTCGCGGACATCGACGATGAACGTCTTAGACCCTTGGGCCAGTTTGCGTTTGAGCTGGCGGGCGGTGATGGCCCCGATGAAGCGCGGCGGCTCGAGTGGTGTTTCGGTTTCGCTGCGCGAGGCGGTGGGTTCGGTGTTGGTTGGGGGCTTTACGATGAACGGCATGTCTTTCCTTGTATGTGGGTTTGTCTGGGACTCCTGACATCAGGGCCCAATACAAGGCAGCCGACGTCAGCGGCACATACAACAACAAGCGCAGGTGAGGAACCCTCGGGCCAAGCGTTTGTCAGACATGGATGCAAGTGTATACAAGGAGCTTCGCAGTTGCAAGACCCATCTCAGGATCTGGGGGCGCAAAATTCGACTTCCCCAAAACCGGCTCTTCACAGTTAAACCCTGACGGGTGGAGCTGGGCTCCACCCGTCGTCAGTTATTCAATTCTCACTTGGTGATGGGGAGCTGGAGCTCGGTGAGCCATTCGGCTTCGGAATCCTTGTTCCAGATGCCGTCGATGAAGGCTTCGCGCCAGTCGCCGGCCACCTGATAGCCGTTGGTCTGCACCCAATCGATGGCGAAGGCGTAGGCGGCGCCCAGGCCGTCATAGGGGCCGCGATGCAGCACCGAGGCCACGGTGACGGCGGGCAGCGTCTTGAACTCGTACCCGTCGCCGGGCTCGCCGGGCGTGGTGACCGCCTGGCAGATCTCGATGTCCATGTTGGTGTCCTGGTACTCGGTGTCGTGGCAGACGTTGCAGCAGTACTCGGGCACGCAGCAGCTCACCTGCGGATTGTCGGCGGCCACTTTCGCGCCCACCGCCGGGATCAGGCTCAGCATCTCGGTGTAATCGGCCACCTTCTGCCGCGATGAGAACACCGTGCAGCTGGGGATTTCTTTGACAACTACTTTGTACTCCATTTCGTATCCTTCTTTCTTTAGGCGGAGGTAGTGACGAACCCGGAAGAGTTGATCCGAAACGGTACGTTGCTCGGTTTCCAGCGTGGCCAGCCGCGCCTCGACGAGGCTGGTGTCGCCCGCGCCGGACACGATGGCCGCGATCTGCTCGATGGAGAACCCCATCTGCCGCAGCGCCACGATCTCGTGCAACTGGTAGAGCTGCTCGGTGGAGTAGTAGCGGTAGCCCGTCCACTGATCCACCTCCGCGGGCGCGAGCAAGCCAATCTCGTCGTAATAGCGCAACGCCTTGACGCTCACCCGGCCCAGCTTGGAGAACTCGCCGATCTGGTACATTTCCGTATCCTCTCTATCGGATTTTCTCCAGCTTGCGGCCTCCCGTTAGGGGAGAGTCAAACCCCACTTTACCCACCGGCGTGTCGCGCTGGGAGTTCACTCGATGTTGAGAGCGGAAATGTAATCGAGAAACGCTTCCTTGGCCTTCAAGGCCGCCTCCCGGGCTGCATCTTGACGGGCAACGATTTCCTCCAATCGAGCTTCTGCCGCGTCAAGCCGCTGCTGGTAATTCGCGCCGGATCGGGTGTCTACTCCAACGGCTTGGAGATTTTCCCGAATCCGTTCCTGATCGGCAACCGCTCGCTGTTCGGACACTTCCCACTTCTTGAGTGTCTCCGATGCTTCGTACTCGGTTTGCTTCAATTCGGCTGCACGAAGCAGGGCGTCCTCAACGCGCTTGGGTGTGCCCTTCTTAATGAGACACGTGAGCTGCTGGTCATCCTTCTCGAGCAGCACATGCTCCTGAGTGATTGGTCGCTGTGTCTCCACGTTGAAGGTGGTCTTCCCTGGAGGGAGCTCGATCTCGAATCGGAAGGCTTTGGCTGTCTTTGCCGCGGGTGCTACCGGTTCAACGAGTATGTTCCCATTCTTACGGGGATGCTCAATCACTAGCACACGCTTTGTGTTGCTGTCATTGCTGAATTGGTAGCAACTACGCTCATGAACTGCGGTCGTCACCTTGAGCACGCCTTTGGCCGCTACCACTGATGCGATGGTCTCCGTGAGATGAAAGTCGAACGAGCCTCGCACGGCCAGATCGTCGCCGTAGGAGAAAAGGCGCTTTGTGCCCTCTGGGAGGAATTCTTGCAGCGCATCGCCTGCGTACAAGCCATCCTCATAGACTGTGATGGCACCGGCCGGCAGTGGGCTCCCGAGGGTGTTGCGCATCTCCACGGCAAGCGTCGGATTTGCTTCGGTGCCGGGGTTGAGTCCCAACCCCGAAAAGATGGACACTCGACGCGCTTCCATTTGCCCCTCCGCGAACTCCAACATGGCTGACTGCCGCCTGGGGAGGGAGACTGGTCGAGGGAAGGTGAAGGCGAACTGCTCACCCACTTTCTTAACGCTCGTTGGTGCGGATGGTTTTCCGAACCTTGGAGTACTCTGTGGGGTCTGCATGAAGTCACGCGGAAGAAATCCGAGTTGGGCGGCACCGGCGTCGATGAAGGAGTCATCATCGCCTCCCTCGTGAGCGTACTCATCTTCGTGCGTGCGTACTTTGGCTGATCCGGCTATGGCGAGTGGAACCTCCGGCCGACCAACATAGTAGGGAGCCACCAAATCCTGTCGAAAACTGGTGGGCCTACCGACGAGCAGCGACAACTGCACATCCTGCCAATCAGCGTCGGAAGTGTTATCCACGATGGCCCAACCCTGCATCGAACTGCGGTTGCCAGCAAAATCGAGCCGATACGAGGCTTTCCAGACCGGTGCCCCCGCCACATAATAAAGGGACACTTCGCGGGAGGTTTCCCCAGGCAGCACTATCTCCAGCTGGCACAAGCCTCCGCTCGCATCAGCGAAGAGGATACCAAGGGCACGTTCGACATCTGCCGCGAGGGCTTCATCTTGAAGCTGGTATCCCTGAATGCTGGAGAGCGGGACGATCTGGACTTGCCCGCCTGCGAACAAAGACAGAAACGCTGACGGGCCGGTTTCTGAACCGCCGGCGCGCGTCTCTACGCCGAGGATTCGACCCGAAATCGCTCCCGATGTGGTCGACACCGTGATCTCTGCCCCGCGAATCGCGTTGAACAATTCGGTGGTGCTCGGATTGTGGGAAAGATCAGGCCGCAACGACGAAAGTGTGTCTGGCAGGGTGTCTTCAGCGGGATAGCTGACGGTAGGCGCCCCCGGCTCTGGATCCAAAATCATGAGCGATTTTAGGACGTCCGACACCTCTTTCGGTTGGAAGGGCAGCGACAGGTGTGCGGTGCCGCGGACTTCGCCGACGTGTTCGAAAAAGCCCACACCTGAAGAGAAGAGGGCTACTCGACGCAGCGGTAACGGAGGCTGTGTTTCTTGGTTCATCTGAACTCCTTTCTGGTACTGCTCCAAAAGCGTAATCACCCCCACCGACATTTATTGAAGTGCGGGATGTGGGCAGGTGGATTGTGTCGGGGTTGTTGGCTGGTTCGGTGGCTGCGGCTCCAGGGGCGCAGGCGGCGGATTATGTAGCGCCAAAGGACGGCAATGTGGTGGTCGGCAATCTGCTCGTGATCGCCTCGACCGAAGGGTTAGATGCAGTTCGCTGATATGTGTGTAAATGCTGTTATTGGCAGTTAGATTAGCTATGATTGAGGCGTGGCTGGTTATGTTGCTACGGGCCAGGCGGCGAAGATGCTTGGGGTTTCGGTTTCGACGTTGCAGCGTTGGGATAGGGAGGGGAGGTTGGTCGCGGAGCGCACCCCGGCTGGCAGGCGCAGGTACAAAGTGTCCGAGATCGCGTCGTTCAACCCGCTTGGTTTGGACACTGCCGTGTTGGAGCGTCCTACTATCGCTTACGCGCGGGTTTCCTCGCACGATCAGAAAGCCGACCTCGCCCGCCAGGTGAAAGTGCTTGAGATGTACTGTGCTTCGCACGGCTGGAAGTACGAGGTGATCTCCGATTTGGGCTCGGGTATGAATTATCGCAAGAAGGGTTTGATGCGGTTGTTGGACATGATCGTGGCCGACAAGGTGGGCCGTCTGGTGATCGCCCATAAAGATAGGCTACTGAGGTTTGGCGCGGAGTTGGTGTTCGCGGTGTGCGAGGCCAAGCATGTCGAGGTGGTGATCGTGAACCAGGGAGAGGACAGGAGCTTCGAGGAAGAACTTGCCTCTGACGTGTTGGAGATCGTGACGGTGTTCTCGGCTCGCATGTACGGGGCGCGCTCACACAAGAACAAGAAACTGATTGAGGACGTGGAGAAAGCGTTGGCCGAAAATGTCGGTGGCGGCGGGTAGCGTCTAGCCCAGTGGAAGGAGGCCCAGTTGTTGAAGGCGCATAAGATCGCGTTGGATCCGACTAACGTGCAGGCCACCAAGCTGGCTTGTGCTGCCGGGTGCGCCCGTAAGGCGTATAACTGGGCTTTGCGCGAGTGGGGTGTGCAGTATGAGGCGTGCAAGGCCGATCATTCCTTGCCGAAGCCCAGCCAGTACAGTTTGCGCCGCGAGTTGAACGCGATCAAACGCGAGTTGTTTCCATACATGTTGGAGTCGACGAAGTGCGCCCCGCAGGAGGCGATCATCGATCTCGGGAGGGCGTTCCAAAACTTTTTCGCTGGGCGTGCCGCGTATCCGAAACCGCGAAAGAAGTTCCATGATGATTCGTTTCGGGTGTCGAAGGGCTTTTTCAAAGTGCAGGGCAAACACATCCGGGTGCCGAATATCGGCTGGATCAGGATGCGTGAGGAGTTCCGCTGGCCCGATTCCGAGCCGGTCTCGGCCACATTCACCCTCAGGGCTGGCCGCTGGTTTGTGGCTTTGAACGCCGAAGTAGCAAATGCCAAGCCCAAGCCTTCCGACATGGAGCCTGCCGGTGTGGACGTCGGCACGCGCGAAGCGGTCGTCTCTGATGCGACACGTGTCCCAGTGCCCGACCTGACGCGCAGGCACGCGAAACGGCTGCGCCGTCTGCAACAGTCCCTCGCCCGGAAGCCCAAAGGCTCAAGAAACCGGGCGAAAACCCGTTTGAAGATCGCCCGGCTGCACGCCCGCATCGCGGATGAGCGCGCCGATTGGCAGCACAAGACCACCACCATGCTGGCCGACAAGCACAGTGTGTTGTGTGTGGAGGACTTGAACGTGAAAGGGATGAGCGCCAAACCCAAACCCAAACCCGACCCCGAGCGCGAGGGCCAGTATCTGCCGAACGGCCACACTGCGAAGGCGGGGTTGAACAAGTCGGTGCTGAACGCCAGTTTCTTCGAGTTCCGCCGCCAGCTCGAATACAAGACCAAGGAACGCGAAACCTGCCTGGTTGTAGCCGACCAGTGGTTCCCGTCATCAAAGTTGTGTCATGTTTGTGGTGTGAAAACCAAGCGCCTCAAACTGTCGCAGCGGGCGTGGACCTGCCGTTCGTGTGGTACCAGGCATGATCGTGATTTCAACGCCGCCTGTAACTTGGCGGCATACGCAAAACAACAGCTAGCAAACAACGCCGAAAGTTCGCGGTGTCAGTCTGTGGAGAGTTCTGGGCTCCCTGCCCTCCAGCACCACTATCAGGTGCGGGCAAAGCCTTCCTCTGTGAAGCAGGAACTAAGCATCAAAGTGGCATGACCACATTTGAATAGGTATTAGAGAACGGTTGCAGTATTTCCAAGCTTGCAATTCCATCACCAAGACGTGCGGCACCACCTACTGGATTGAGCTGGCGGTTTTGGATGCGACGACCAAGGCGCATGTGCCGCCGAGCGCGATCACCTCGTACGCAGCCAAGGCGTTGACTGAGAGTGGGCTGGTTGATTTGACGGCCGCTGACAAGAATGGGTTGCTGTTCAGCGCCTCGGACACCGGCTACGGCAGTTGTGCCGCTTGGGCCGGCAGTTCATCCAAGTCCGGCCGTCCGGATCCGAAGTACTTCGCCGGGTATACCGGAACCGAGGCATGTCAGCCCGGTGACATCCGCTACCTGATGCAATACACGAAATCTGACACACGCTATGTGGAGTTGACGATCAACGGCTCCAAGCTGCTCCGCGACATCGAGGAGAACAAGTGGCTGACGGCCAACCCGTTCTCCGCCGACAAGAACACCGGCTCGAACGTCACAGTGGCCAAGGTGAAGGCGAAGGCCGCTACCGCTGGCAAGGCGAAGGTGAAGGTGACTTGGACGAAACTGGCTTCGTCACAGCAGGTGACTGCCTACCAGGTGCGCTACAAGGTGAAGGGTGCTTCGAAGTGGACCAAGACGGTGTCGGCAAAGGCTTCGGCGTCCAGCTACACCATCACGAAGCTGAAGAAAGGCAAGGTCTACCAGGTGCAAGTCCGGGCGGTGCGGAAGATCACCTCGGGCACCAGCAAGGGCACCTATTACGGGGCTTGGTCGAGCACCAAGACCAGCAAGAAAGTGAAGTAGTCCACCGGCAGCGGCAGATCCGGCGCGCTAAAAACTCTCCCAGGTGGGGACTTTCCAACGGGTTGGACGTTTGGTAAATTTCCTAATCCAAGTGGGATGGAGGTCAAATGCGTACTGTCGCGCAACTGGATTCGATGCTTGCCGACGCCATCGAAATCGTCTTCGCGGTGTGTGGCCCGCATCACAATCGGATCAGTCCCGAGGTGAAGATCCGCAAGTACAAGACGGCCTATGGCAAGTGCGTGAAGCGGTACAACGGCGGGGTGGTCACCTGCCAGATCTCGTTGGCGGACAACTTCGTCCAGGACGGCACCGACGAACAGCTCATGGATGTGCTGCTGCATGAGGTGCTGCACACTTACCCCGGTGAGAGCACCGGCCACAACGAGGCTTTCCTGCAGCGCGCCAACCAGCTCAACGCGCTCGGTTACTCCATCAAGGTCCGGCAGCGCTTCCCGGAGGTGCGCTCGGCACCGCCGAACTGGTGGATCGTCTGCCACAACTGCGGGGCCCGGCTGCCGCGCTACCGCAAGCCCACCATCGACCTGCGCTTCTACCGCTGCGGCAAATGCCAACGCTCAGCCTTGGCGGTGGAGCCGGCCAAGCCGCGCACGCTGAAGTAGCGCCTAAAATAGCGCCTATTTGCCGGCGGAGTTTATCCGCGCCCAGACCCGATCCATCGCCGCTGACCACGCCGCGAAAGCCCCCGCCTGCTGCAACGCCGTCATCGATTCGTGGTTCAACCCACCTGGCGTCATCTCCCGCCAATGCTCCACCAGCTCATCCGGGCGCAACGTCCCCGCCTTGTAGAGCAGCGCGCCCACGAATTCCAAAGTGAACCGTTGCGCCAGCTCCGGGCTCAGCCCGTGCGCGTCCGCCCAGGAAACCAGGCCGCCCAGGGTGGCGAACAGCGCGCTCATCATCGCGGTGATGGCGACGATCACGTCCAAGCACGGCTCATCGGGCGCGGGGAACAGCTCGCCCAGCCCCGCGAACTCCGCCTCGACCTCCGCCGTCAACGGATAGGTGGCCAACGGCCCCACCTGATGCACGATATATGGCAGCGGCACCATCCGCGCCAAAGTCGCCGTGGGCCCGATCAGCGCGCGCACCTCGTCCAAGTGATAGCCGCCGATCAGGGTGATCACCCGATGGTCTTCCCGGAAGCGCAGCGCCCCCAGGATCTCCGGGGCGGACGGCGCCAGCACGCTCAACACCACCCATTCGCTGGCGTCCAGCACCGCCTGGTTTGACGCCAGCACCTCCACATTCGCGAACTCGGCCGCCAACGCGGCAGCCCGCTCGGCGTTTCGCGGCGACAGAAAGACGCGGGCAGTTGGCTGCGCGGCCAACACCCCCCGGATGAACGCCTCCCCGATGATCCCGACTCCGATTACCCCGATTCTCATGCCCATGAGAGTAATTAGCGCGAGTTACGGCGGTGTGAATGGGCTACTCTTAGTGCATATCTGTGTACCGAAACGAGGAGGAGATATGGGGTTTCTCGACAAATTGGTGAAGTCCGCAGGTGAGGCGATCGCGCAGGCGGTGGACGGCGTCGTCCACGGCGAGCACGACGAGGCGCAAACCGCCGCCACCACCGTCACCACGGCTTCCGCCACCACCCAAGCCGCCACACCAGACGTCGACACCGGCCTGCACGACAAAGCCGCTTTCCGGGCTCAGATCGCCGCCAATTTCTCCGATCTGGAAGTCAAGGAGGACGTTCCGGTCGCCGAAGTGGGCGGGTCCGGCCGGGCCTACGATTTCGGCTTCTATCGGGGTGGCCAACTGGTTGGCGTGGTGATGCTGGTGCCGCGCAACCGCGACAACAACCAGGCATACAAGGGCGCGAAGGCGGCCGCCGCAGCCGCAGACGTGCCCTTCATCAACTTCTACCTGCACATGGCGAACGAGCCCGGCTACGTCACCGAGCGCATCCGTTCGCACCTGAAATGAGCTTCCGGGAGGGGAAAGCGAGCAATCGCGCCTGCGAAAGGGTGAAGCGTCGCGGTAACCAGGCGTTGCAGGCGGCCCAGCGGCGTTCAGCCCGGTGCCAGCAATTGCTGTCTTCAAACAGATTTCCCCTCCCGGGCCTCCCATGTTGATCGACCAGCTTGACGACGCCCCCACCTGGGCGGCGTATCTTGCCGACAAGCTCGCCGCCGGGCACCTGCGCTCCCGGCAGGAGCGCGAGTTGCGCGAATTCGTGGCCGCCGAAGGCTATCTGGAGCCGGTCGCCGCACTGCGTCAAGGCGAGTTCCCGCTGCCCGTCAAACGTTTCGTGAACAAATCCGGGACGGCGAAGAAACGGGTGGTCTACTCCTTCCCGCCCGCCCACACCAATGTGCTCAAACTGCTGGCCCAACTGCTCTATCGCTATGACGACGCCCAACCGCCGGGCTGCTATTCCTTCCGGCGCGGCCTCGGCGCGCACACCGCGATCCGCGCTTTGACGTCCACGCCCGGCATCGACGCGCGGTGGGCCTACAAGCTGGACGTCTCCGACTACTTCAACTCCATCGAGATTCCCCGGCTGCTCGGCATCCTCGACGGGGTGATTGACGACGATCCGCCGCTGCTGGCCTTCCTCACCCAAATCCTGCAGGCCGACCAGGCGATACTGGACGGCGAGGTGGTGGGGGAGAAGCGCGGCATCATGGCCGGGGTGCCCATCGCCCCCTTCTTCGCGAACCTCTACCTGGGCGAGTTGGACCGCCAACATGCCGCAATCCGCCCCTACGCCCGCTACTCGGACGACATCATCGTCTTCGCCGAGACCGAAGCCGAGCTGGACGAAATCCGCGCCCGGATCGGCACCTGGCTGCACTCGGTCGGATTAAGCGTCAATCCCGCGAAAGAGAGCGTGAGCGCCCCCGGCGAGCCGTGGGAATTCCTCGGCATCAGCTATTGCCACGGCCAGATCGACCTCTCCGCCGCCACCCGGAAAAAGCTGAAGGGCAAGATCCGCCGCAAAGCCCGGGCGCTGCGCCGCTGGATGCTCCGCCACGACGCCGAGCCCGAACGGGCGCTCAAGGCGATGATCCGCAGCTTTGACCGCAAATACTTCACCACCGCCAGCCGCGACGAGCTGAACTGGTCTCGCTGGTTCTTCCCGCTGCTCACCCGCGACGACACCTTGCGCGAGATGGACGCCTACCTGCAGCAGTATCTGCGCTGGATTCCCACCGGCAGGCACCGCAAGCGCAACTACCAGCTCAGCTACACCCGCCTGAAAGAACTGGGCTACCGCACCCTAGTACACGAATACCATCTACAAGTCCCCAAAACCAGCCACCGCCCGCACTAGTCAGCGCTCCCCGGCCTTAGCCTCGGGGCATGAGTATTGGTGTGCGTGGCCGAAACCGGGCCCGGGCGCTGCTGGCGACCGGCCTGCTGGCCGCCGCGTTTGTGGCGGTGACGTTCGGAGCTTACGTCGACGTCTACCAGGTGCGGATCGGCACCCAGGTGGGCGGCGCCTATGACATCGCCTTGATGGACGACAACGGCAACATCTATCAGGCGAATCCCGCCCCGCTCGGCTACAACCACGCGGGCACCTATGTGCCGCAGGTGGGCCAGTGGGCCGAGCCGGTGATCTCGATCAAGGTGGTCACGCTCAGCGAAGTCACCGGGCCGATCCGCTTGACCATCACCGACAACAACCCGGCGCCGTCAAACTCCGATCCGATCTACTACACGCTGTTCACGGTGTCTGTGGACGGCGTGCTGGTCGCCGACCACGTCGACATGCACCAAGTGCAGATGCTGGAGTTCAACGATTGGACGCCGAACCAGCCCAAGCAGTTCGACATCGCGCTCTCGCTGCAGACCTACATCGCCGATCCCCAAGTGCTGGGCCGGGCGTTGTTCCTGGCCTTGATTTTTTCCGGAGAGAGCCAATGAGGATCAAACGCCGGATCTGGCCACTGTTCGCCATCGGATTGACGCTGTTCACCACGGCTGCCGCCACCAGCGCCTACGTGGACCAACTGCACCTGAATTTCTCCGCCGCCGCCATCGGCTCCCCCGAGGAGTTCCGGCTGGTCGTGGTTGACGAGGGCAAGGTGGTGCGCCACGACAACGCGGTGCTGCCCATCGCGGACAGCAACCTGCTCTTCCCCGGCCACACCCTCTCCAAACAGTTGATCGTGGCCAACAACCATCGGGTGATCGCCGGCGACGTGGAAGTGAGCCTGGACGCCATCGGCGTCGACGGCGGCTTCGATCTTTCCGGCTACCTGCGCTTCACCGTCATCGACCAGGACGGCACCGTGCTGATGGGGGACAAGGACCACCCGGAGAACGGGGAGTCCCGCTGGGACGCGAAAGCGTCGCTGGGCAAGCTGCTCGGCCGGGCCAAGCCCAGCCTGCAAGACGGCGCGGACTGGGTGCCCGGCTCCGCCTCGTCCTACCGCGAGATCACCATCTTGATTCATCTGCTCAACCACGCGGCGCTCCAGCAACAGCATTCCGGCCTCGCCCGGGTGCTGCTGCGGCTGGAGGCCACTACCGTCAGCTAAGGAGGATCATGCGCAAGAAATTGCCGTTCATCGCCATCGCTTTGGCGTTGGCAGTGCCGCCCACCGTGGCCGGGTTCACCGACTTGGCCCGCGTCCATGACGTCTATTCGACGATGAAGCGCAGCCGGGTCTACTGGGGCGCCACCTCGCATCACCTGCCGAACACCGCCTTGGCCATCTCCGATTCCGGGGCGCTGCTCGCTTGGGGGCTGCGCGCCCACGGGCTGCCCGGAAACGGCCAGGAGTTCGTCGCCACCACCGATTTCCCCACCCAGATCTGGCTGCCGAGCGCGGATCGGCCCGCCGATGACCGGCGCAAGGCCATCAAGGTGGCCGGGGTGGGCATTGACGACGACGCCTCCGATTTGCAGCATGTCGGGCTGGCCGCGCTCTCCGATGACGGCCTGGTCTACACCTGGGGCGGCACCAACGAGTACCACATGATGGGCCGTACCTCCCACGACCAGAACCAGCTCTATTGGCATCCGGGAGTGGTGGAGATTCCCGGCTATGTGGTCGATCTGGTTTCCACGGCCGGGGTCTTTCTGGCGCTGACGGCCGACGGCGACCTCTACACCTGGGGCTGGCCACAGGGCTACGGGGTGACGGGCCAGAGCGCCACGAACCTGGACGCCTCCAGCGGCGCGCCAAAACGGATCCTCGGCAAGGTGCATTCGATCGGCGCCGGGTTGTGGAACGCTTGGGCGATCCGCGGCGACTACGACCCCGCCGACCCGAAGTCCGGGGTGCTCTGGTGGGGCCGGGCGGACGCGGGCTGGGATCCCTCCGGTGACGGCCTGGCTCGCACGGTGGGAGCCCCGGTGCAGTCCAAAGAGCTGTCCAAATACGCCACCTACGGTTGCGACGCGGTGGGCGTGGTGGCCGGCTCGGTGTTCGACGAATGCGCCATCCAGCAGCTCTCCGGCCACGCCTATGGCTCGCAAATGCGGCTGTTGGATGGGACGGTGCTCACCTGGGGCGACGCTTCCCACCACGGCACCGGACGGCGCGGCTCCTCGTCCAAGCCCACCGAACTCACCCTGCCCGAACCAATCAAGGCGGTGGAGCACACCCGCGACTACGTCTTTCTGGTCGGCTTCTCCAACGCCGCCTACCTCTATGGCTGGTACCAAACCTCCTACGGGCCACACCCGAGCACCGGCAAGGCGAGCCGGGACAACCTGCCGGCCCCCGTCGAGTTCACCGCCCTCGGCCGCGACTGGGTGGGCGTCGGCCTGCACGGCAACTCCGGCCACGTGCGGCTGCTGGACGGCAGTTGGATCTCCTGGGGCGGCTCCGTCGGCGCCATTCCCGGCAACATCTTCTCCATCGTGCCCACCGCCGCCACCAAAAACCCCGCTGGCTTGACGCACTGGACCCCCCCGCCCTGCGAGGACTAGTCAGCTAGTCGATTTTGGCGAGGGCGGCGAATTCTTTGAGGGTTTCGGCGGAGAGGCCGGGTTCGGGGAGGAAGACCGCGTGGCGGTAGTAGCGCAGCTCTTCGATGGATTCCTTGATGTCGGCCAGCGCCCGGTGGTTGCCGCCTTTCTTCGGGGCGTGGAAATACACCTGCGGGAACCAGCGCCGGGCCAACTCCTTGATCGAGGAGACATCCACGATGCGGTAGTGCAGGTAGCTTTCCAAGGCGGGCAGGTCGCGGGCCAAGAAGGCGCGATCCGTGCCCACGGTGTTGCCGGCCAGCGGCACCTTGCCAGCCTCCGGCACGTAAGTCTTGATGTAATCCAGCGCCTGGGCTTCGGCTTCTTCCAGCGTCACCCCGTGGTCCAACTCCTTGAGCAGCCCCGAATCGGTGTGCATCTTGCGCACCACGTCATTCATCTGCGCCAACGCTTCCGCCGGAGGCTTGATCAGCACGTCGATGCCTTCGCCGAGCACCCGCAAGTCTGAATCGGTGACCAGCACCGCGAGCTCAATCAGGGCATCATGGCGTAAATCGAGCCCCGTCATCTCGCAATCAATCCAGACCAGCCTGTCGTCCACACTCCAACTCTACGACGATTGACGCGCAGACGCTAACGCCTCTTAGGTGTTGACCTTCAGTAACGGCTAGAATCCATGCGAGCCCCCATAGCTCAGTCGGATAGAGCACCTGACTTCTAATCAGACGGTCGCAGGTTCGAATCCTGCTGGGGGCGCGGCCAGCAAGGACACGGCCAGCACCTCGTCGTCAATGTCGTAAAACCACCCCGGATGCGCGTAGAAATGGTGTTTGGCCAGCAACTCGACGGCGGGTTCACCGGCTCCGGCGGCTCCGGCATCCAAATCGATCAAGGCCATCCAACCGCCTTCCACCACGCGCACCCGTCCGGGAAAGAGTTTCTGCCAGGCGGCCAGATTCGCTTGCAGTTTTACTTTGGCCTCCTTGACGGATTCGTCGGCGAGATCGAGCAGCTGCGGCAAAGCGGCGGCCACCTGCTGGTTTACCGACAGGTAGGTGTCGGCAATCAGGTCCAGGCATTCGCGGGCGTCCAGTGAGACGTCCGGGGAGGCTTTGATCCAGCCCAGCTTCAGGTGCGGCGCGCAGAGCAGCTTGGAGAGCCCGTTGAGCGTGAAGCTGTTGGCCACCTCCGGCAATGGTTCCGGCGCGGCGCGGAAATCGAAGGCTTGGAAGACCTCGTCGATGATCAGCGGTTTCTCCAGTTCGACGAGGGCGGCCAGGGCGGCAGGCGTCAGGTAGGCGCCGGTGGGGTTGTTCGGATTGACGGCGATGACGGCCTTGGCGCCGCGGGTGACCACCCGCAAGGCCGCGGTGTCGATCACCCAGCCGTCGGGAGCCAGGTAGTGCGCCGGATAGCCGACCAGGTTGATCCCGGCGAGTTGCGCCAGCGGCCCGAAGAGCGGATAGCCGGGCACCGGGACGGCCACCGTGTCGCCCGGGTCGGTGAGCAGCGCGAAGAGCCACGAGTAGGCCTCGGAGGTGGAGGCCGTCAGCCAATAGTCGTCGGGGGTGCCGCCGAAGCGGGCGGCCAGGGCCGCGCGGGCGCTGGGCAGCCCTTTCGGATCGGGGGTGTATTCGGTGACCTGCGTGGTGGCGAGCACCTCGGCCACCTGGGGCAGCAGGAAGCCATGCGTGGTGGGGTTGGTGTCCGTCAGATCAGTGATCGAAACGCCTTTGGCTAGCAGTTTCGTCCGGAGTTGGGCCAATTCGTTCGGTTCGTCGTTGATTCCGAATCTGCGCGATAACATCACGGTAAGATTCTAGAACTAATGATGAGAAATCGCCGCTTCAGCCACCCCGCGCTCACCCTTCCGGCCGTGACGGCGCTGGGCGGCGGGCATGGCTTGGCGGCCTCGCTGAGCGCGCTGCGGCGGATCACCAACCGGTTGACGGCGATTGTCACCGTGGCCGACGACGGCGGCTCTTCGGGGCGGCTACGCCAAGAGTTCGGCATCCTGCCGCCGGGGGATCTGCGTATGGCCCTGGCGGCGCTTTGTGGGGAGGATGACGTGGAGCGCACCTGGGCGCAGGTGCTGCAATCGCGCTTCGCGGGCGAGGGCCCGTTGGCCGGGCATTCAATCGGGAACCTGCTCATCGCCGGGCTGTGGCAGTATCTGCCGGAGCCGGTGGCCGGGCTGGAGATGGTGGCGCAACTGTTGCGCATCCAAGGCCGGGTGCTGCCGATGTCGCTGGTGCCGTTGATCATCGAGGCTGACGTCCGCCCGTCCGCCGCCGCGGCGGCCACCGTGGTCACCGGCCAGGAGGCGGTGGCCTTGGCGCAGGGCGAGATCGAGCGGGTGCGGTTGGTTCCCGAAAACCCGCCGGCCGCCCCGGAAGCGGTCGCCGCCGTCAACAACGCCGACTATGTGGTGCTCGGGCCCGGCTCGTGGTACTCCTCGGTGATGCCGCACCTGCTGGTGCCCGAGTTGGCGCGGGCGTTGCGGTCCACCTCCGCCCACCGGATATTGAACCTGAACTTGGCCGCCACCGCCGACGAGACGGGCGGCTACACCGCGTCGCGGCATCTGGAGGCGTTGCTGCAGCACGCGCCGGGGCTGCGTTTCGAGACTTTGATCGTCGATCCGAGCTTCGCCGCTAAGGACGGCTCCCTGGAGGACTGGGCCTACCGGCTCGGGGCGAATCTGGTGCTCGCCGACGTGCGCAGCCCGGACGGCAGCCCGCAGCACGATCCGGAGAAGTTAGCTACGGTTTTCCGCACTGTGATGCATCTGTGAAAAGCGGCGAAAAATGCGGCTGAGATTTGGGAGAAGCCCGCAGCGAGGTTCGAAATGGCTTAGGCTTTTCGGGTATGTCCCTAACGCAGCAAGTTAAAGCGGAACTCGCCGTCGTGCCGGCACTCAAGCCGGAACTGCGCCGCGCTGAGATTTCCGCGTTGCTGCGATTCTCCAACGCGCTGCACATCGCCTCTGGGCGGATCATCATCGAGGCCGAGTTGGAGACCGGCCAGATCGCCCGGCGGCTGCGCTCCACCATCTGGGATCTGTACGGCTATGAAGCCGAATTCGTGGTCATCTCCGGGAACGGCTTGCGGCGCGGCTCGCGCTACATCGTGCGGCTGGCCCGCAACGGCAACTCGCTGGCCCGGCAGGTCGGCCTGATCGACAGCCGGGGCCGTCCGATCCGCGGGATGCCCACCCAGATCGTCGGCGGCGGGATTGACGTGCTGGCGGCCGCCTGGCGCGGTGCCTTCCTCGCCCACGGCACGCTCACCGAGCCCGGCCGTTCGATGGCGCTCGGGGTTTCCTGCCCCGGTTCGGATGCCGCGCTGGCGCTCACCGGAGCCGCCCGCCGGATGGGCATTCCGGCCAAAGCCCGCGAGATCCGGGGCGTGGATCGGGTGGTGATCCGCGACGGCGACGCGATCGCCGCGATGTTGACGCGGATGGGCGCGCATGACGCGGTGCTCGACTGGGAGGATCGCCGGATCCGCCGCGAGGCCAAAGCGTCCACGAATCGGCTCGCCAACTTTGACGACGCGAACCTGCGCCGCAGCGCCCGGGCTGCGGTGGCCGCCGGAGTGCGGGCCAAACGGGCCCTAGAGATCCTGGGTGACGACATCCCGGAGCATCTGCTGGAGGCCGGCCGGTTGCGCATCGCCAACCAAGAGGCGTCCCTGGAGGAGCTGGGCCAGCTACACACCCCGCCGCTCACCAAAGACGCGGTCGCCGGCCGCATCCGCCGCCTGCTCGCCACCGCCGACAAACGCGCCGCCGAACTCGGCATCCCCGACACCTCCGCCGCCCTCGACATCCTCCCCGACGACTAACTTCCCCCTCCACCCGTCATCCTCGAGCGTAGCGAGGACGACCGCAACGATGACCATCGTTGTGCATATTCTTTGAAACTTCTCCCTTAAGGCCCGAACCGTACCCACGCGCCGCTGTGGCGCGATAGACTAGCCCTTGCTGTGTAGCGGTACCCAAAGCCAAATCTGGTCCTCAGTGCCGCATCGATTCAATCCAAGGAGATTCATTCATGACCGTCAAGGTTGGCATCAATGGTTTCGGCCGCATCGGCCGCAACTACTTCCGCGCGCTGGTAGCCCAGGGTGCGGATCTCGATGTGGTCGCCGTCAACGACCTCACCGACAACAAGACTCTCGCCCATCTGCTGAAGTACGACTCCATCGTCGGCCGCTTCCCGGGCGAGGTTTCCTACACTGAAGATTCCATCATCGTCAATGGCAAGTCCATCAAGGCGCTGGAAGAGCGCGATCCCGCCAACCTGCCGTGGGCGGAGCTGGGTGTCGACATCGTCATCGAGTCCACCGGCTTCTTCACTGACGCTGAGAAGGCCAAGGCGCACATCGCCGCCGGCGCCAAGAAGGTGCTGATTTCCGCTCCGGCGAAGAACGAGGACATCACCGTGGTGATGGGCGTGAACGACGATCTCTACGATCCGGCCGCCCACAACATCATCTCGAACGCTTCCTGCACCACGAACTGCCTGGCTCCGATGGCCAAGGCGCTCCACGACGGCATCGGCATCGTCCGCGGCCTGATGACGACGGTACACGCTTACACCGCCGACCAGCGCCTCCAGGACGCCCCGCACAAGGATCTGCGCCGCGCCCGCGCCGCCGCGCTCTCCATCATCCCCACCTCCACCGGCGCCGCCAAGGCGATTGGCCTCGTGCTCCCGGATCTGAAGGGCAAGCTGGACGGCTTCGCGCTCCGCGTCCCGGTCCCCACCGGCTCCGCCACCGATTTGACGTTCGAGGCCCCGCGGGACACTTCCGTCGAGGAGATCAACGCCATCGTGAAGAAGGCCGCCGAGGAAGGCCCGCTCAAGGGCTACCTGGTCTATACCGAGGACGAGATCGTCTCCGCCGACATCGTCACCGATCCGGCTTCCTGCACCTTTGACGCCAAGCTCACCAAGGTGATCGGCAACCAGGTGAAGGTCATCGGCTGGTACGACAACGAGTGGGGCTACTCGAACCGCCTCGTCGACCTCACCGAGCTCGTCGCGTCCAAGCTCTGATGCGTACCCTCGCTGATCTAGGCGATCTGTCAGGCAAGCGCGTCCTGATCCGTTGCGATTTCAACGTGCCGCTGGATGGGGCCGTCATCACTGATGACGGTCGCATCAAGGCGGCTCTGCCCACGCTCACCTATCTGGTCAAGGCCGGCGCGAAAGTGATCGTCACCGCGCATCTGGGCCGCCCGAAGGGCGAGGTGAACCCGAAGTATTCGCTGGCCCCGGTGGCCGCCCGGCTCGCCGAGCTGATTGACGCCAAAGTCACCCTGGCTGAAGACGTCGTCGGCCCCAGCGCCCAGGCGTTGACGGCCGCGCTCGCCCCCGGCGAGATCGTGATGCTGGAGAACGTCCGCTACGAGCCCGGCGAAGAGTCCAAGGACGACGCCGAACGCCACGCGTTGGCTCAGCAGTACGCGGCGCTCGCTGACGTCTACGTCTCCGACGGCTTCGGCGTGGTGCATCGCAAGCAGGCCTCCGTCTACGACATCGCCAAGCTGCTGCCCAGCGGGGCCGGCTATCTGGTGGCCAAGGAGGTCGAGGTGCTCAAGCGCCTCACCGAGACGCCGGAACGCCCCTATGTGGTGGTGCTCGGCGGCGCCAAGGTGGCCGACAAGCTCGGCGTCATCGACAATTTGCTGAAGACGGCCGACACGTTGATCATCGGCGGTGGCATGGCCTACACCTTCCTCAAGTACCTCGGCTACGAGGTCGGCAAGTCCCTGCTGGACGCGGAGAAGGTCCCGGTGGTGGGGGAGTACCTCAAGGAAGCCGAGGCGGCGGGCAAGCAGATCCTGCTCCCGGTGGACAACCGGATCGCTCCCGAGTTCGGCCCCGACGGCCCGGTCTCCATCGTCGCCTCGAACGCCATTCCGGCAGACCAGGAGGGCATGGACATCGGCCCGGAGACGGAAGCCAAGTACGCCGAAGCCATCAAGGGCGCGAAGACAGTCTTCTGGAACGGCCCGATGGGCGTGTTCGAGTTTGAGCTGTTCGCCAACGGCACCCTCGCGGTAGCCAAGGCGCTGGCCGCGTCATCCGCCTTCACCGTGGTCGGTGGCGGCGATTCGGCGGCCGCGGTGCGGCAGTTGGGCTTCGCGGACGAGCAGTTCGGCCATATCTCCACCGGTGGCGGCGCCTCGCTGGAGTATCTGGAAGGCAAGACGCTGCCCGGTCTGGCGGTATTGGACTAATCACCCCAACCAGGGGCAAGGAGGAAATATGTCAAGGATTCCGCTGATCGCGGGAAACTGGAAGATGAACAAGGATCACGTGGAGGCGGCCGGCCTGGTCACCAAGCTCTGGTGGTCTTTGATCGACGGCCACTATGAGGCGGAGCAGTCGGAGGCGGCGGTGATCGTCCCCTTCACCGATCTGCACACGGTGGCCACCATCATCGAGGGCGACAAGATCGGCATCGGCTTCGGCGCGCAAGACGTCTCCGAGCACGATTCCGGCGCGTACACCGGCGAGGTGTCCGCCCCGATGCTGGCCAAGCTGAAGTGCAACTATGTGGTGGTCGGCCACTCGGAGCGCCGTGAGTATCACGGCGAGACGGACGCGCTGATCAACGCCAAGGCCAAGAAGGTCATCGAGTATGGCATGACGCCGATCATCTGCGTCGGCGAAGTGCTGGAGATCCGCAAGGAAGGCCGTCATCTCAGCCACGTGCTCACCCAGACGAAGGGTGTGCTCGACGGGTTGACGCCCGAGCAGGTCGGCGCGCTGGTGATCGCCTATGAGCCCGTCTGGGCCATCGGCACCGGCGAGGTGGCCACTCCGGCGGACGCCCAGGAGGTCTGCGGAGCCATCCGCGGCTACGTGCGTGACACCTTCGGCCCGGCGGCCGCTGATTCCGTGCGGATTCAGTACGGCGGCTCGGTGAAGGCCTCGAATGTGGTGGAAATCATGGCTGAGCCAGATGTCGACGGGGCTCTCGTCGGCGGCGCCAGTCTGGATCCGGCGGAGTTCGCCAAGATCGTTTTGTTCTACAAGGGGTGAGCGTTGGGGGCGCTCCCCGGAGCGTCCCCGTCCTTACCACGCCCAAATGTTTGTCGTTTGCCATAAATAAGCTAGGATTGCGCCCGTGACTTTTCTGCCTTTGACTACTTGGCCGATCTTGACGTTGCAGATCGTCCTCATCATCACCAGCATCATGCTGGCCCTGTTCGTACTGCTCCACAAGGGCCGCGGTGGCGGCCTCTCCGATCTCTTCGGTGGCGGCATGAGCACTTCCATGGGCGGCAAGTCTGTGGCAGAACGCAATCTGGACAAGCTGACGGTCTCCATCGGCGCCGTCTGGGTGGTCTGCGTATTGGGCCTGCTGGCGCTGTACCGCTACGCGCCCGAGGTCGGCTGGATCGGCGAGTCGCCGACGCCGACGACGTCCGTCTCGGCTACCGCCACCGATGATGGCGCGATCGAGATCGCGGAGACTTATCCGGTCGAGTCGCTGTTCCCGTCGGACACCGCGGCGGCGGAGACTACCATCGAGCCCGCCACCAGCGCCGAGCCGACTGCGGAGGATTCGGGCGCCGAGCCCACCCCCGAAGCCACAGAGTAAGAGGAGGACAAATGGTTGGTGGTAGTGCAATCCGGGGTTCGCGCGTGGGCGCGGGCCCCATGGGCGAGGCCGAGCGCGGTGAAGCCGCCCCCCGGCAGTACGTCTCCTATTTTTGCGCCAACGGGCACGAGACGTCCCCGGCGTTCGCCTTCGAGGCGGTAGTCCCGCAGACGTGGGAATGCCCCAAGTGCGGCCTGCCGGCGAATCTGGACGCCGACAACCCGCCCCCGCCGCCGAAGAATGCCCCCTACAAGACGCACCTGATGTACGTCCAGGAGCGGCGCAGCGACGAAGAGGCGGCCGCAATCCTGGGCGAGGCGGTAGACACGCTGCGGGCCCGTCGGGAGGCTGGCGAGGTCATCTACTGACGTCGTAGCGGGTTTTCGCAGCCAAGCTCGTCCTTGATGGGGTACGCTACCGTCAGGCGGTGAAGGCCATCGTTTTCGTTGTTATTCGATCGGTGCACATTTGTGCATAATTGCCCTAGTCATCTGCACCTTTACCCAAAATGGTCAGACCGTTCGTTTTTGACTCGCTTCGTCGCTCGACATGCCATAGACTTTTATCGTTAGTTGGTGATAGCTTCTAGCAGGGTACACAAGCTGACAGGGGATGGGACAGAGGAGACCCCGCTGCCCACGCCGCGCAGGGGATTACGGAGACAGCCCCCCAATCTTAATCTGGGTTCCCAGCGCAGCGGTAGGCAGCCGGGGTCTCCTCAATTTTTAAGCAAACCGGGCTCAGATAAGCGAACCGGGCTCAGAGCGGGCAGTCAAAGTAGGGCAGCTCGGCGGCGGCGGGCCGATCCAGCAGCCAGACCGTCTCCTCGATGCCGGCGATTGGCGCCGACTCCATGCCGACCGCCACCGATTCGGCGATCTCCGGGCCGGCGGCCAGGAACCAAACCGAGGTGGAGTTGGAGAGCCGGCGTTGGTTCAACACGATCCGATCCGGGTGTTCCGCGTCTCCGGCGATGGCCACCACGCCGGGGGAGTTGCCGTTGGGGGAGTTGAAGCCGCCGGGCGCGTTCACTTCCAGGATGCAGATATCGAAGACGGTGTCGCCCAAATCGCGGGCGTAGGTGGCGGCGGCCACCGCCGAGTCCGTGCGGCCTTCGGCGGCCGGGATCGGGTGCACCTTGGAAGGATCCACCGTCACCCCGAAGGCGGCGATCAGCGGGCCGGCGGCGCGGTGTGGATCGCCGGTGGGGACGTAGTAGTCGTCCGCCCACCAGAACTCGATCTGGGTGGAATCCACCGACGAGGAGCGCAGCAACCGCGCCAAGGCGGTATAGACCCGCAAGGCCAACTCGCCGCTGGAGAGGCAGAGTTTGGGCACCTTGCCCCGGGCTTGCAGTTGGCTGAGCGCGCGCAGGAGCCGATAAGCGGCCCTGGTAGCCAGCTCTTCGGCATCCAATGCCCGGATAACCCGCGGCGGGGAAGCGGTCAGCGCCATACCCAAACCCTACCGGTTCTGGGCTGTGGTCTGACCAAATCGGCCGTTCGTGAAACAGCTTTCTCGACTGTAGCTATAGAGAACCACTGCAAATCAAAGAGGGAGCGTCGAAATCGACGCTCCCTCAGTGAAGGAAATCGACGCTCCCTCAGTGAAGGAGGATAGAGTTTATTCAGATGTGCTGCGGGCCACGTTCACGAAGTCCGCTTTGGTGAGCATCGGCTGATCGATGCGCATCCCGTAGAAGGAGCGCCAGCAGAAGAACACCGAGACCAGGAAGAACACCGCGGCGATGATGCCGGTGGTCGGCGTCATCAGCTCGTCGCCGCCGCGCAGGCTGGTGGCCAGCGTGACGGCCAACATGCCGAACAGCGTGGTGAACTTGATCACCGGGTTCATGGCCACCGAGGAGGTGTCCTTGAACGGATCGCCCACGGTGTCGCCGACGACCGAGGCGTCATGCAGCTCGGTGCCCTTGGCGGCCAGATCGACTTCGACGATCTTCTTGGCGTTGTCCCAGGCGCCGCCGGCGTTCGCCATGAAGATGGCCTGGTACAAACCGAAGATGGCGATCGAGATCAGGTAGCCGACGAAGAAGTACGGCTCCAGGAAGGCGAAGGCCAGGGTGGCGAAGAAGATGCCGAGGAAGATGTTGAACATGCCGTTCTGCGCGTAGCGGGTGCAAATCGAGACCACCTCGCGCGAATCTTCCACGCTGGCTTTCTCCGAAGTGGTGTCCAGCTTGATGTGGTCCTTGATGTACTCGACCGCGCGGAAGGCGCCGGTGGTCACCGCCTGCATGGAGGCGCCGGAGAACCAGTAGATGATCGCGCCGCCGGTGAGCAGGCCGAGCAGGAACGGGGCGTGCAGCAAGGAGAGGAACTCCAGCTTCGCCGGATCCAGCTTGTCGGTGAGCGCCATGATGATCGAGAAGATCATGGTGGTGGCGCCCACGGCCGCGGTGCCGATCAACACCGGCTTGGCGGTGGCCTTGAAGGTGTTGCCCGCGCCGTCGCCGGCCTCGAGCAGATACTTGGCCTTCTCCCAGTTCGGGGTGACGCCCATCTCTTTGAGCTCGGCGTCGATGTTGTCGACGGCCTCAATGCGGCTCAGCTCATAGACGGACTGGGCGTTGTCGGTGACCGGGCCGTAGGAATCGACCGCGATGGTCACCGGGCCCATGCCGAGGAAGCCGAAGGCCACCAGGCCGAGCGCGAACACCGAAGGCGCCAGCATCAGCGCTTCGGGGAAGGTGGTGGAGACCACCCACGAGCCACCCATCAGCACGATGATGGCCAGGCCCAGCCAGTAGGCGGAGAAGTTGCCCGCCACCAGGCCGGAGAGGATGTCCAGCGAAGCGCCGCC
The DNA here is from genome assembly GCA_031272505.1 of Propionibacteriaceae bacterium. GTDB lineage: Bacteria > Actinomycetota > Actinomycetes > Propionibacteriales > Propionibacteriaceae > Propionicimonas. The sequence goes on along the minus strand of JAISTQ010000043.1, from coordinate 71,749 downwards.
TTTGTTGGCCGACTTCACGACTTCCTCCACATGCTTGGCCTTCACCGAGGTGAACACCTTTACCAGCTCGGGGATCAACGCGCCGGCCAGGGTGCCGAAGGAGATGATCAGCGAGAGCTTCCACCACATCGAGGTGTCGCCGCCGACTTCCGGCAGCAGCAGGTAGGAGATGATGAAGGTGAGGATGATGGAGACCACCGAGGTGATCCACACCAGGGACGTCAACGGCGTCTCGAACTCCATCTCGTCCGCGTTGGCGTACTTGGCCTTGGTGATCAAACCGTTCACCGCGTAGGAGATGCCGGAGGCGACCAGCATGATGGCGCGGATGAAGAAGATCCAGATCAGCAGATGCGCCTGGGTGGCGGCCTCCGGGACCGCCAGCAAGATGAAGGTGATCAGGGCCACGCCCGTCACGCCGTAAGTCTCGAAGCCGTCCGCCGAGGGGCCGACCGAGTCGCCCGCGTTGTCGCCGGTGCAGTCCGCGATGGTGCCCGGGTTGCGCGGATCGTCCTCGCCGATCTTGAAGATGATCTTCATCAAGTCGGAGCCGACGTCCGCGATCTTGGTGAAGATGCCGCCCGCAATACGCAGTGCCGAAGCGCCCAGCGACTCGCCGATGGCGAAGCCGATGAAGCAGGCGCCGGCGATGTCCTTGGGCAGGAAGCTCAGGATGAGCAGCATCATGATCAGCTCGGTGGAGATCAAAACCATGCCGATGCTCATGCCGGAACGCAGCGGGATCACCGAGACGTCATAGGGCTTGCCCGGCAGCGCCGCGTGGGCGGTGCGGGAGTTGGCGAAGGTGTTCAGCCGGATGCCGTACCAGGCGATGCCGTACGAGCCGGCCATGCCCACCACGGAGAACGCCAGGATGATGATGACCTTGCCCCAGTTCCCGGCGGTGGTGCCCTCCAGGAAGCCGAAGTAGATGGCGATCACCAGGCCGATGAAGGCGAAGAGGATGAGCAGGAACTTGCCCTGCTGCACCAAGTAAGCCTTGCAGGTCTCATAGATGAGATCCGAGATCTCCTTCATGGAGCGGTGAACCGGCAACTGCTTCAGCTTCGCGTAGGAAACGATGCCGAAGACGAAGCCGCACAGGCAGATGGCGATGCCGATGAGCAGCAGCGTCAAGCCGTTCACCGCGCCTCCGAAGAAGGTGACGGTGAGCAGATCCGCGGGGATGGGGAGGTTCACCTCCGAAATGTGCTCGCCGGCATCCGCAGGGGTCTCGCCGCTGGCGGTACAGGCGGTGAAGCCTAGTGCCCCCAGCGCAAGCACCCCGAAGATGGCGGCGCGCACCTTTGAAAATGTGCTATGGGTTTTCACTGTTGGTCCTTTGTACGTGATTTAAGCCCCTTTTAGGCCATCCGTATCATAGCCCCTCAAGTCGGCTACCCCGCGTCAGGCCGCTTCAATAAGACAGAAAATGATACGGCTTTCCACTATGTGGGACGCGGGGGGCGGCGTCTCGGCTCTGGCGGGTCGTTGCCATGGGGTGGGGAATATGGTAAGAATATCGTTGTGAAAAACGAGGGAGAAGCGCGATTCCGGGTGCCCGGCGCACCCGAGGTGGGCACGGACGCTTCCACCCGGCTGCAGGTGCTGCGCTCCATCCTCGAACACGGCCCCTCGACGGCGAACGAGTTGGCCGAACGGCTGCGGCTCACCCCGGCGGCGGTGCGCCGGCACTTGACGGTGCTGGTGGACGCCGGCCAGTTGACCACCCGGCGCAAGCGCGTCTATGGCCCGCGCGGCCGGGGCCGTCCGGCTTCGGTCTTCCGGCTCACCGACGTCGGTCGGGCGGAGTTCTATCAAGCCTACGACTGGCTCGCCATCGAAGCCCTCGACAAGCTGCGCGAGCAGGCCGGGCAGGCGGCGGTGGACGAGTTCGCCGCCCAGATCACCGCCCGGATCACCGCCCGCTACCAAACGCTGTCGGACGAATACGAGACTCCCGCGGACGCGCTGGTGGCCGCCCTCACCGCCGAGGGTTTCGTCGCCACGCTGAAGCCGCTGCCCTCCGGCGACCAGCTCTGCCAGTTCCACTGCCCGGTGGCCCATGTGGCGGCCGCCTTCCCGGAAATCTGCATCGCCGAGACCGCGGCGTTCGCCAAGATCCTGGATTCGCATGTGCAGCGGATCGCCACCATCGCCCACGGGGACGAGGTTTGCAACACCCACCTGCCCAAGCCCGTCAGTGAGGCGCAGGCCGCAGTGAGAAGGGAGCGAGTATGACCCAGGCACCCGGATTGGGGGCCACCCAAGATGAGCATCTGCAGGCGCTGGGCAGCTACCAGTACGGCTGGCACGATTCGGACGCCGCCGGACAGGCCGCCCGGCGCGGGCTGGACGAATCGGTGGTGCGCGGCATCTCGGCCTTGAAAGGCGAGCCGCAGTGGATGCTGGAGCTGCGGCTGAAAGCGCTGGAACTCTTCTGGCTGAAGCCGATGCCGACCTGGAGCGCCGACCTTTCGGAGATCAACTTCGACGAGATCAAGTACTACGTCCGTTCCACCGAAAAGCAGGCGGCCTCCTGGGAGGATCTCCCGGACGACATCAAGCGCACCTACGACCGGCTCGGCATCCCGGAGGCGGAGAAGGCCCGGCTGGTGGCCGGGGTGGCCGCCCAGTACGAGTCGGAGGTCGTCTACCACAAGATCAACGAGGAGTTGCGCCGCCAAGGAGTGGTCTTCCTGGACACCGACACCGGCCTGAAGGAATACCCCGAACTCTTCGAGGAGTACTTCGCCACCGCCGTCCCGGTGGGGGACAACAAGTTTTCGGCGCTGAACACCGCGGTGTGGTCGGGCGGCTCGTTCATCTACGTGCCGCCGGGCGTAGACGTCACCATCCCGCTGCAGGCCTACTTCCGCATCAACACCGAGAACATGGGCCAGTTCGAGCGCACCCTGATCATCGCCGACGAGGGCAGCCACGTGCACTACGTGGAAGGCTGTACCGCGCCGATTTACAAATCCGATTCGCTGCACGCCGCCGTGGTCGAGATCTTCATCAAGAAGAACGCCCGGGTGCGCTACACCACCATCCAGAACTGGTCCACCAACGTCTTCAACCTGGTCACCAAGCGGGCCACCTGCTACGAGGGGGCGACGATGGAGTGGATTGACGGCAACATCGGCTCCAAGGTGACCATGAAATACCCGGCGGTGCTGCTCGCCGGGGAGCATTCGCGCGGGGAGACGCTCTCCATCGCCTTCGCCGGCGAGGGCCAGCATCAGGACGCCGGCTCGAAGATGATCCACGCGGCGCCGCACACTTCGTCGTCGATCATCTCCAAGTCGGTGGCGCGCGGTGGCGGCCGGGCCTCGTATCGGGGGCTGGTGAAGGTCAATCCGGGGGCGCATCACGCCGCCTCCTCGGTGAAATGCGACGCGCTGCTCGTCGATTCGATCTCCCGCTCTGACACCTACCCATATGTGGACGTCCGCGAGGACGACGTGGCGATGGCGCACGAGGCCACCGTCTCCAAAGTCTCCGAGGATCAGCTCTTCTACTTGATGAGCCGGGGGATGAGCGAAGACGAGGCGATGGCGATGGTGGTGCGCGGCTTCGTCGAGCCGATTGCCCGCGAGCTGCCCATGGAGTACGCCCTGGAGCTGAACCGGCTGATCGAGCTGCAGATGGAAGGGGCCGTCGGATGACCGAATCACATCTGCACCCCGAAGCCTCCTGGGAGCTGAAAGACCATCCGATTCCCACCGGCAAGGAGGAGATCTGGCGGTTCACCCCGCTGGCGCCGCTGGCTCCGCTCTTCGCAGGCGTACCGCGCTCCGAGAAGCGGCTACACTGGGTGGGCCCGCTGCCCGACGGCGTCACCCACGACTGCTACTCGCTGGCCGAATGCGTCGCCGCCGGCGGCCAAGCGCCGTTTGACCGGATCGCCGCCGTCGCGGTGGCCTCCGACAAGGCCGCCTACATCGACTTTCCCGCCGGGCTGGTGTTGGACGAGCCCTATGTGATGGACGTCGAAGCTCCCGCAGGCGTCTACTACCAGAACCTGAACCTGGTGATCGGCGCGCGCGCCAAGCTCACCGTGGTGCTGCGGCATCGCGGCCAGGCGACTTATGGCGAACTGCTGAACGTGATCGTGGGGGAGGGCGCGGAAGTGAACTTCGTCTCGGTGCAGGATTGGGATGCCGGTTCCGTCCACGCCGGACAGCATTCGTTCACCATCGGCAAGGACGCGCAGGTGAAATCGGTGACGGCGACGCTGGGCGGCTCGCTGGTGCGGCTGATGGAGACCGCCTCGTTCACCGCTCCCGGCGGGCAGTTGGAGCAGTTTGGCATCTATTTCGCCGACGCCGGGCAGTTCCTGGAGCATCGGCTCTTCGTCGACCACAACCAGCCGAACACCGTCTCGAATGTGGATTATCGCGGCGCGCTGCAAGGCGAGGGCGCCCGCTCGGTGTGGGTGGGGGACGTGCTGATCCGCAAGCAGGCCGAGAACATCAACACCTACGAGTCGAACAAGAATCTGCTGCTCACCGATGGCTGCCGGGCCGACTCGGTGCCCAACCTGGAGATTGAGACCGGCGAGATCCAAGGCGCTGGACACTCGTCCACCACCGGCCGGTTTGACGACGAGCAGCTCTTCTACCTGCGTTCGCGCGGCATCCCGGAAACCGAGGCGCGGCGCCTGGTGGTGCACGGCTTCTTCGCCGACATCATCCGCCGCATCGGGGTGCCCGAAGTCGAGCAAAGGCTCTTGGCGGAAGTCGAACGCGAGCTGGAGCAGGTGGATCTTTCGCCTACCCCGGCCAGCCTGGAACAAGGAATCGAGGAAAAGTGAGTGAACTGATCATTTCCGGCCTGCATGTGGAGGTCGAGACCGAGGACGGCCCGAAGGAGATCCTCAAGGGCGTCGACTTGGAGCTCCGCAACGGCGAAGTCCATGCCATCATGGGGCCGAACGGCTCCGGGAAGTCCACCCTGGCCTATTCCATCGCCGGGCATCCGAAGTACCACATCACGTCGGGCTCGGTGCGCCTCGACGGCCAGGAGTTGACCGGGCTCAGCGTCGACGAGCGGGCCAAGGCCGGGCTGTTCCTCGCGATGCAGTACCCGATCGAGGTGCCGGGCGTCTCGGTGGCGAACTTCCTGCGCACCGCGAAGACCGCGCTCAGCGGCGAGGCCCCGAAGGTGCGCACCTGGGTGAAAGACGTGAACGCGGCCTTGGAGCGGCTCGGGCTCGATCCGTCATTCTCGTCGCGTTCGCTCAATGAAGGCTTCTCCGGCGGCGAGAAGAAGCGCAACGAGATCGTGCAACTGGAGGTGCTGAACCCGAAATTCGCGATCCTCGACGAGACGGATTCCGGCCTTGACATCGACGCGCTGCGGATCGTCTCCGAAGGCGTCAACCGCTACATGGAATCCGGCGACCACGGGGTGCTGCTGATCACCCACTACACCCGCATCCTGAACTATGTGCACCCCGACTTCGTACACGTTTTCGTGGACGGCCGGGTGGTCACCGAAGGTGGCGCCGAGTTGGCCGACCACCTGGAGGAAGAGGGCTACGACCGTTTCATCCAACTGGCGAAGGCGTAAAGATGACGTATGACGTGCACCGCATCCGGGAGGACTTCCCGGTGCTGGGCCGCGTCGTGAACGGGCATCCGCTCGCCTACCTGGATTCCGCGAACACCTCGCAGAAGCCGAACCAGGTGGTGACCGCCGTCGCCGAACACTATCTGCTGCACAACGCCAACGTGGCCCGCGCGATGCACACCCTCGGTGCCGAGGCCACCGCCGCCTTCGAGGGGGCGCGCGCCAAAGTGGCCGCGTTCATCGGGGTGTCGCCCGCCGAGGTCGTCTTCACCAAGAACGCCTCCGAGGCTTTGAACCTGGCCGCCCACACCCTCGGCCAACACCTGCGGCTCGGGCCCGGCGACGAGATCGTGGTCTCGGTGCTGGAGCACCATTCGAACATCGTGCCCTGGCAGTTGCTCTGCGAGCGCTCCGGGGCCACGCTGCGCTGGTTCGACACCACCGCCGGCGGCCAGTTGGATTTGGAGAAAGCCCGCGCGGAGGAACTCGTCAACGACCGCACCCGGATCGTCGCCGTCGCCGCCGTGTCCAACGTGCTGGGCACCGTCACCCCCATGGGCGAGATCGCCGCCTGGGCGCACCAGCATGGGGCTTTGGTGGTCGCGGACGCCTCCCAGGCCGCTCCGCACCTGGCTGCGGCCGGCGCGCTGTTTGGCGAACCGGCTCCCGACGTCATCGCCTTCACCGGCCACAAGATGCTCGGCCCGACCGGCATCGGCGTCTTGAGCGCAAACTATGAGCTTTTGGAGCAGTTGCCGCCTTTCCTCGGTGGCGGCGAAATGATCGAGGTGGTGCGCATGTCCGGCTCCACCTATGCGCCCCCGCCGCATCGTTTCGAGGCGGGCACCCCGCCGATCGCGCAGGCGGTGGGCCTGGGCGCGGCGGTGGATTACCTGCAGGGCGTCGGGTTGGGCGAGATCGCCGCCTACGAGCGCCAGTTGGTCGCCCACGCTTTGGAAGTGTTGACGCAGGTGGACGGCTTGCGCTTGCTCGGCCCGCTCGCACCACCGCGCGGCGGCACCTTCTCGTTCACCTTGCACACCGCCGACGGCCTGGAATGCCATCCGCATGACGTGATGCAGCTGCTGGACGGCCAAGGCATCGCGGTGCGCGGCGGCCACCATTGCGCCCGGCCGCTGCACGAACGGCTCGGCATCCAGGCCTCCACGCGGGCGTCCGTCTACCTGTACAACACGGTGGCGGAAATAGATCGGCTCGGCGCGGCGTTGGCCTATGTGCGCGATTTCTTCGGAGGGAGCAAATGAACGAGGCGGAGGCGCTCTACCAGGAGATCATCCTGGAGCACTACCGGCAGCGGCACCACGCCGGGCTGCGGCCTGGCGACGCCGAAGTCCACCACGTCAACCCCACCTGCGGCGACGAGGTCACCTTGCGCGTGGCCCTCGACGGCGACACCGTCACCGACGTCTCCTACGACGCGGTCGGCTGCTCCATCTCGCAGGCGTCCACCTCGGTGCTGACGGACTTGGTGATCGGCAAGACCGCCGCCGAATCCCTCGATCTGGAACGCCAGTTCACCGATCTGATGCACGGCGAGCCCGCCGACGAAGACGCGCTGGAAGACGCCATCGCCTTTGCCGGGGTGGCCAAGTTCCCAGCCCGCGTGAAATGCGCTTTGCTGGGCTGGGCCGCCTTCAAAGACGCCCTGGCCCGAGCCCTAGGAGAGCAACATGAGTGACCCGCAAACCATCCCCACCGAAGACCAAGTGCGCGAGGCGCTCAAAGAAGTCGTCGACCCCGAACTCGGCGTCAACATCGTCGACCTCGGCCTGCTCTATGCGATCTTCATCGACGACGAGGGCAACGTGATGCTCAACATGACGCTCACCACCCCCACCTGCCCGCTCACCGACCGCCTCGAATACGAGATCTACTACGCCCTCGACCCAATCGTCCGCACCACCGCCATCAACTGGGTCTGGATGCCCCCCTGGACCCTCGACTGCATCACCGAAGACGGCCGCGAACAACTCCGCGCCATCGGCTTCAATTTGTAAACTCTCGGGCAACCTCCGAATCGGTGGTCGCGCCGGCTCCGCCGAGGACACATCACCCGAAGGACGTGACGCATTGGGTGGCGGGGTCGGTGACGGTGACCGGGCAACCGATGAGGCCGAATTCGAAGGCGGCCTGCATGGAGGGGGAGAAGCTCCAGAGGTTGGTGGTGGGGTATTCGATGCCGGTGACGGGGTAGCCGAGCGGGCCTCCCGCGCCCCCTTCGGAGATGTACTTCGAGAGCAGTCCGCCGGTGAGCAGTTGGGTGCCGGTGTCGGGGGAATAGAAGAGCCAGCCGTTGGCGAACTGGGCGACCAAGCCGCTCTCGGCGTCAAAACCGGATTTCACCGCGACTTCGGAGGCGGTCGGGATACCGAGGGTGCCCCGCGAGCCGCCGAGCTTCTGCCAGGCCTTGTAGGTGCCGGAGGAGGTGGACAGGCCGGCGGTGGCCTGGAACATGGTTTCGCGCAGTGAGAAGGTGCTCTTGAACGAGGTGCCGGTGACGGTCTTGGTGCCCTTGGAGCCGACCAACGTGACCTTGGTGACGCGCCCGCCGAACTGGCCCTTGCCGTCCCGCTCCAGGGACATGGACTGGAAGGTGCCGATGGCCGGATAGGCCTTCTGGATTTGGGCGGTGGTGAGCGGGATGGCCCAGACCTGGTTCGCGGCCAGGTCGAACGGGTCCTCCTGGGCGACCAGATAGTCGTGGTCGCCGGCCGCGGAGTAGCCGCCGTTTGACGAGGTGAACTCCGTCCAGGCCACGTGGCCTTGGTACGTCAGCACTTGCCCGGCGGTGGCGGCGACGGCCGCGTTGGTGGCGCTGGCCTCGTTGCTGGCCCCCTTGTAGGCCTGGCAGGCCGAGGTGTCGCAAATGTCGTAAGCCTTCTTGGATTTCAGGTTGGCGCGGTAGCGCACCGCGTAGCTGCGCGCGGCGACCGTCTGCGCCTTCAGCGCCTCGGCGTTCCAGGAGGCGGGCACCTCGGAAGGCACTACGGACTTCAAGTAATCCTCGGTCTTCACCGTGTTCACGGTGATCTTCTGGCCACCTTGGACGCGCAGCGCCAGCTTGCCCTTGTAGGCGCGGGTGACACTGCCGGGGAGCACCGCCGTCACCTTTCCGGAGGTGGTGTTGTAGAAGCTCCACACCGACTTGGCGTTCAGATTCGTCTTGTAGGTGACCCACTTGCCGGAGGCGTTCTTGTACTGCAACGCGCGTTTCGAACTGGAGATCTTGATCCGCCACTGCTTGTACTTCGTACCCGTCGGCAACGTTTTCGCGTGGCCCTTGTTGTCCTTGATCTTCAGCCCGGTGGCCGGCTTCACGTTTAGGTAGCCGTCATTGTCCGAGCGGATCCACACCCGCATCACGTCGTTGGACTTGATCGAGCTGAAAGTGGTGCCCGGATAGTAGAAGGCCAGAATCTGCTGGTAGTTGTACCCGGCCTTCGCCGCCATCTGCGCGCCATACTGGCTCATCCCGCGGCCGTGTCCCCAGCCGACTGAGGTGATGGTGATGGTGCCGTTGAGCGCGGTGATGCCGGTGTCGGGCGCCGCTTGCGCCGGTCCGACTGCCAAAGGTGTGATTGCCAGCGCGACCCCCAACCCGCCTGACAAAAGCGCACGGTAAACCCTGCTAACCTGCCGCATAGTCCCTCCTATGTGTCGATATCTCCCTCTTCCATGGTCGCCGACGGGCCCAAGGGCGCGCCACCAGAAGCGCGAAAACAATGAAAAAACCCAAACCTCACGTTGAGGCACTTGTCTTTTTTAAGATGATGTGGTTTCATTGCATACGTGCGTCTTTTCGTCCTGGTACCCAGCGCGTGCTAGCCGGCTCCCGGTAGCACGCTCCCTCGTCTGCGCCAAGCGGCGGGGGTTTTTTGTTGCCAAGACGAATACAGAATGAGGAGAAACACGATGACAGCTAATGAGCTGCAGGGCCCGGAGCCGGGCCAACCGGCCGCCCCGCCGGTGTTGACCGGGGCACAGGCGCTGGTGCGCGCGTTGGAGGATCTCGGTGTCGACGTGATGTTCGGCATCCCCGGTGGTGGCATCCTGCCCGCCTATGATCCGCTCTACGATTCGAAGGTCCGCCACATCCTGATGCGCCACGAGCAGGGCGCCGGGCACGCGGCCGAAGGCTACGCGATGTCGACGGGCAAAGTCGGCGTCTGCATGGCGACCTCCGGCCCCGGAGCGACGAATCTGGTCACCGCGTTGGGCGACGCCTACATGGATTCGGTGCCAGTGCTGGCGATCACCGGCCAGGTGGCCTCCACCTCGATTGGCACCGACGCCTTCCAGGAGGCCGACATTCGCGGCATCACCTTCCCGATCACCAAGCATTCCTTCCTGATCACCAAGGTGGAGGACATTCCGGGCGCGATTGCGGCTGGCTACGTGATCGCCAAGAGCGGCCGTCCCGGCCCGGTGCTGGTGGACATCGCCAAGGACGCGCTGAACGCGTCCGCCCCCTACGTCTTCCCGGAGAAGGTGCAGCTGCCCGGCTACAAGCCCACCGTGAAGCCGAACAACCGCCAGTTGAAGCAGGCGGCGGCGATGATCGCCGAGGCGGAACGCCCGGTGCTCTATGTGGGTGGCGGGGCCGTCAAATCCAAGGCTTATGCGGAGCTGGCCGAGCTGGTGCGGCTCACCGGCATCCCGGTGGTCACCACGCTGCCCGCCCTGAACGCCTTCCCAGCCTCCGACCCGCTGAACTACGGAATGCCCGGAATGCACGGCACGGTGGCCGCGGTGGGCGCGTTGCAGCGGGCGGATCTGATCGTGGCGCTGGGCGCCCGGTTTGACGACCGGGTCACCGGCAAGCTGAGCAGCTTCGCCCCGCTCGCCAAGGTCATCCACGCGGACATCGATCCGGCCGAGATCTCGAAGAACCGGGTGGCCGACTGCCCCATCGTCGGCGATCTGAAGCTGATTATCGCCGGGCTGGTCGAGGTGCTCCGGGAGACCGAGCTGCGCGATCTCTCCGGTTGGATCCGCTACCTGGACACGCTCCGCGAGCGTTACACCGACGACTCTCTGGAGCCGATGAAAGACGGCCTGCTGCAGCCCGACTACGTGATCCACCGGATCGGCGAGTTGGTTGGCCCGGACGCCTACTTCGGCACCGGCGTGGGCCAGCATCAGATGTGGGCCGCCCAATACCTGCCGCACGAGCAGCCCGGACACTGGTTCTGCTCCGGCGGCGCCGGCACCATGGGCTACTGCGTGCCCGCGGTGGTGGGCGCGAAAGTGGGCCAGCCGGACGCCCAGGTCTGGGGGATTGACGGCGACGGCTCCTTCCAGATGACGGACCAGGAGCTGGTCACCGCCGCCCTGGAGGGCATCCCGGTGAAGATCGCGGTGATCAACAACCAGGTGCTTGGCATGGTGCGGCAATGGCAGACGCTCTTCTATGGCGAGCGCTACTCGAACACCAACCTGCACTCCACGCGGGTGCCGGACTTCGTCAAGCTGGCTGAGGCGATGGGAGCGGTCGGCTTGCGGGCGGAGACCCCGGAGCAGGTGGACGAGGTGATCAAACAGGCCATCGAGATCAATGACCGTCCGGTGGTGATCGAATTCGTGGTCAACAAGGACGCCATGGTGTGGCCGATGGTGGCCGCGGGCACTTCCAACGACGACATCATGATTGCCCGCGACATGGCCCCCGAGTGGGAGCAGGAGGACTGAAATGCGCGAAGTGAAGACATTATCGGTGCTGGTCGAGAACAAGACCGGCGTGCTGGCCCGGGTGGCCGGCCTGTTCGCCCGGCGCGGCTACAACATCGAGTCGCTGGCCGTCGGCCCGACGGACAAGCCGGAGCTTTCCCGGATCACCATCTCGGTGCTGGTGGACCAACTCGTCTTGGAGCAGATCGTGAAGCAGCTCAACAAGCTGATCGAGGTGATCAAAGTCACCGAGCTTGACGAAGAGCACATCGTGGGCCGCGAGCTGATCCTCGTCAAAGTCCATGCCACCCACAGCACCCGCGGTGAGATCATCGACATCGTGCAGTTGTTCCGTGGCAAGACCGTCGACGTGCAGATTGACACGGTGACCATCGAAGCCACCGGTTCTCCGGATAAACTGGAGGCCCTCGTCGAGATGCTGCGTCCCTACGGGATTCGCGAGCTGGTGCAATCCGGCCTCGTGGCGCTGGGCCGGGGCAACACGAACCAGAATCACAAATCAGGTTTGACCAAAAACAACTAGTGGTCGGGGAGATACCCCAGCCCGAACAGAAAGAAGAAGAAAATGGCAGAGTTGTTCTACGACGCCGACGCCAACCTGGGCGTCTTGCAGCAGCGGAAGGTCGCGATCATCGGTTATGGCAGCCAAGGCCATGCCCACGCGCTGAACCTGCGGGATTCCGGGATCGACGTCCGCGTCGGGTTGCGTCCGGGCTCGAAGAGCGTCGAAAAGGCGGAGAATGAGGGTTTGCGGGTGGTCAGCGTGGCGCAAGCCGCCCAGGAGGCTGACGTGATCATGATCCTGGCTCCCGACCAGGTGCAGCGGATCGTCTACCGCGACGAGATCGCCCCCTATCTGCAGCCGGGCAACGCGCTGTTCTTCGCCCACGGCTTCAACATCCGCTTCGGCTACATCCAGCCGCCGGCCGGCGTCGACGTCTGCATGGTCGCCCCCAAGGGGCCGGGCCATCTGGTGCGCCGCGAGTACGCGGAAGGCCGTGGGGTGCCGGTGCTGGTCTGTGTGGAAAAGGACGAGACGGGCTTCGCCTGGTCGCTCGCCTTGGCCTATGCCAAGGGCATCGGCGGGCTGCGCGCGGGCGGCATCCGCTCCACCTTCACTGAGGAGACCGAATCCGACCTGTTCGGCGAGCAGGCGGTGCTTTGCGGCGGCGCCTCGGCGCTGATCACGGCAGGCTGGGAGACGTTGGTGGAGGCTGGCTATCAGCCGGAAATCGCCTATTTCGAGTGCCTGCACGAGATGAAGCTGATCGTCGACCTGATGTACGAGGGCGGCATCGCCAAGATGCGCTGGTCGGTCTCCGACACCGCCGAGTATGGCGATTACGTCTCCGGCCCACGGGTGATCGACGCCGGGGTGAAGCAGCGGATGCGCGAGGTGTTGGCCGACATCCAGTCCGGCGCGTTCGCGCAGCGTTTCATTGACGACCAGGACGCCGGCGGCCCGGAGTTCTACGCGTTGCGCGCCAAGGCCGAGGCCCATCCGATCGAGGCCACCGGCCGCGAGCTGCGCAAGCTGATGGCGTGGGTGAAGAGCCACGACGACGACTACACCGAAGGCACCGCCGCGCGCTGATCCGTCAACTGATCCGTCAATCGAAGGTCAGTTCCGAGATTGACTCGGTGGATTTCCAGGAGAAGCTGCCGGAGATCGACTCATCCGGGATGCAGACGATCTTGCTGACGTCGGCGGCCGGGAAGCTGACGTACGCCGTCCCTTCGCCGTCCTCGTTCAGATGGAAAGTGGAGGCTTTCTTCCAGCCGTCCCCGGCGATGTAGATGTACACCGCCCAGGGGACGCTGTACAGCTGTTCCTCGTAGCTGTCCGGGGAAACTGAATCGACGGTGCGGCTGTAGGTGAAGCCCGTCAACCCTGGGATGGTGGTCTCGAAGACGGCCGGGGTGGCGCTGTACATCGTGCCGGCGATCTTGCTCTCCTGCTCGGCAGCCCACTTCCAGGTATACGGGTTGTAGACGGTGACCCGCACGGTGTCGGCAACGCCGTTCTCGGCCGCCGCGGTGATCTCCACCGAGGATTCTTCCGCGTTGCGGTAAAGCGGGGTGAGGATGCCGTCCGCCGAGACCCGGACGATGTCCGGAGCAGACGAGGTGTAGGTGATTTGCTGGTTCAGCGCGCCCGCCGGCTCGATGAGCGGATCCAACTGGTGCGTCTCCCCGAAATTCATGGTGATGTTGTCACCGAGGTCGATTCTGGTGACGTCCATGCTTACCCGCACCGCGATGCTGTGCGCCAATTTGGCGCTGAAGGCGGTGATCTGGGCGTTGCCGGTGGCGTTCGCGGTGATCAACCCGGTCTCGTCCACGGTGGCCACGATGGGATCGGAGCTGGTGAATTTAAGGGTCTCAGTGGCGTCGGCGGGGGAGAAGACCGGCTGCAGCGCGTACGTCTCCCCGATGCCCAAGGTGAGGCTCTCGGGCAGGCCGCCGAACTCCTCGATGGGGATCACCACGTCGAAGATGAACGAGCGGGTGGCGTGTTTGAAGGTGCTGGTCGCCGTCACCGTGGCGGTGCCCAGCGATTTGGCGTAGAGCATCTTCCCGTCCGTCGAGATCTCCACGACCGCGCGGTCGCTGGATTCCCAGTGGATGGTGTCCAGGAAGGTGTTTTCCGGGTCGGTGGTGGTGGTGATCGGGATTTCGTCGCCCAGGGCCACCGCATAGCTGCCCCCGGACGGGGTGAGTTCGCCGAAACTGGCGTCGATGGAGTTGATGGAGAAAGAGAAGTAGATGACCGCCAAGCCCGCCATCAGCACCGCCAGCACCCCCGCGATCGGCACCAGCACCAACAACAACGTGTTCCGCTGCTTTTTCGGCGGCTGCGGGTATTGCCCCGGATACTGCGGCGGCAGCATTTGCGGCTGCGGTGGCACCGGCTGCGTCGGGTAGGTCTGCTGCTGGAAGAACGCGTCCAACTGCTGCGGCAACTGGCCATCGTAACCGGGTTGCCCCGGCGGCTGGAAACCGGGCCCGGAGCCCGATGGTGACGGCGGTTCGGGCGGGAAGGCTTGCGTCATGTACCGATTCTAAAGCCAAACTGTGGCAAGCTGTACTAGTGACTTCCACTGTTTTAGAGCGGGGGCTGAGCAGCGCCGAGGTAGCCGAGCGGATTGCCGCTGGGCAGGTCAACACGCTCCCACCCCGTTCCGGCCGGACGACTTGGGACATCGTCAAGGCGAACGTTTTCACCCGCATCAACTTCCTGCTGATGGTGCTCTTCGTGATGGTGATCTCCACCGGGGCGCTCTTCAACGCGCTCTTCGGCTGCCTGATCATCTTCAACTCCATTGTGGGCATGTTGCAGGAATTGAAGGCGAAGAAGACGCTGGACAACTTGGCCGTCATCTCCGAGGGGAAGCCCACGGTGCGCCGCGACGGCGAATCGGTGCAGATCCAGCGCGAGGAGATCGTGCTCGGGGATCTGATCGAGATCGGCCCGGGCGACCAGATCGTGGTGGACGGCGATGTGGTGGAAGCCTCCTACCTGGAGGTGGATGAATCGCTGCTCACCGGCGAATCGGATGCCATCAACAAGGAGGTTGGCTCGCATTTGATGTCCGGCTCGCATGTGATCGCCGGGGTGGGCGCTTTCCGGGCCACCAAGGTGGGGCCGGATTCGTATGCCGCGCAGATCACCGCCGAGGCGAACAAATTCTCGTTGACGAAATCCGAGCTGCAAGGCGGCATCAACTTCATCCTGAAGCTGATCACCTGGCTGATGGTGCCGGTGGCCATTGTGACCGTCTGGGGGCAGTGGAACATCGGCGGCGAGGAGGACGCCACCTGGCAGTCCATCGTGCTGCGCATCTCCGGCGCGTTGGTGCCGATGGTTCCCGAGGGCTTGGTGCTGCTCACCTCGTTGGCTTTCGCCGCGGGCGTGGTGCGGCTTTCGAGGCAGTCGGTGTTGATCCAGGAGTTGCCCGCCATCGAGGGCTTGGCGCGGGTGGACGTGGTCTGCGCCGACAAGACCGGCACGCTCACCGAGAACGGCATGAAGTTCGCTGAGCTGCAGTTGTTCGCCGACGAGTTGGACGAGCCCGCCATCGGGAGGGTGCTGGCCCAGTTGGCCGCCTCCGATCCGCGTCCGAACGCCTCCATGCAGGCGATCGCGGACGAGTTCTCCCTGGGGGATGCCGAGCCGTGGCAGATCACCGCGTTGGCGCCGTTCACTTCGGCGAAGAAGTGGTCGGGGGCGAGTTTTGACGGGCATGGCTCCTGGGTGCTGGGGGCCGCCGACATCCTGGTGCCGGGTTCCGGTGCCGCCACGGAGGCGGAGGGCATCGGCGCGGAAGGCCGCCGGGTGCTGTTGCTCGGGCAGACCGCGGCCCAGGTGGACGCGGTGGACGCGCCAGGTGCCGTCACCCCAGTCGCGTTGGTGATCCTCGACCAGCGGGTGCGCCCGGAAGCCCGGGACACGCTCGCCTATTTCGAAGACCAGGGCGTGCAGGTGAAGGTGATTTCCGGCGACAACGCCAAGTCGGTGGGCGCGGTGATCGCCAAACTCGGCATCACCGAGCAAGAGGTGGTTGACGCCCGCATCCTGCCCGAAGACGAAGGTCTGTTCGCCGACGAGGTGGAGGAGAACAACGTCTTTGGCCGGGTCACCCCGCAGCAGAAGCGGCAGATGGTGGCCGCGCTGCAAAGCAAGGGACACGCGGTGGCGATGACCGGCGACGGCGTCAACGACGTGCTCGCCATCAAGGATTCCGACTTGGGCGTGGCGATGGGTTCCGGTGCCTCGGCCACCCGCGCGGTGGCCCAGGTGGTGCTGATGAATGACGACTTCTCCACCCTGCCCTCGGTGGTCGCCGAAGGGCGGCGGGTGATCGGCAACATCGAGCGGGTCGCCAACTTCTTCCTCACCAAGACGCTCTACTCCATCGTGCTCGCGCTGCTGCTCGCGGTGCGCAACCTGCCTTTGCCCTTCCTGCCCGACTGGCAACTGGCCTTCCCGTTCATGCCCATCCACATCTCCATGGTGGGCTGGTTCACCATCGGCATCCCCGCCTGCATCCTGGCCATGGCCCCCAACAAGGAACGGGCCCGGCATGGCTTCCTGGGCCGGGTGATGCGCTTCGGCATCCCGTCGGGATTGATTATCTCCGCCACCGTCTTCGCCGCCTACCTGATGGTGATGCCCAACAACGCCACCGAAGCCCAGTCCTACCAGGCCTCCACCGCCGCGCTGCTCACGCTGTTGATGGGCGGCGCCTGGGTGATGGTGACCACCTCCCGTCCCTACCAATGGTGGAAGATCGGCATGATCCTCTTCTGCTTCGCGCTCATCATCGTCTTCTACCTGCTGCCCATCGACCCGGCGCTCGGTTACGGCCAGGCCTGCCAGCTCACCGAAGTCGGCATCGGCACCTTCCTCTCTCACGCTGGCCAATGCTTCTTCTGGCTCGACCCCACCAACCCCGCCATGATGACCACCGGCCTGATTTGGGGCGGCATCGCCATCATCGGCGTCGAACTCACCTGGTGGATCGACGGCATCCTCAGCGGCAAACGCCGCCGCGTCTTCGCCCTCTCCGGCGAAGAATGATGGACCGACCCGGCCCTCTCGGCCGTCATCCGGTGAGAAGGCTTTTCAGTCGATGGACCGACCTGGCCCTTTTCCCGTCATCCTCGACCGCAGGTCGGGGATCCAGACGATTGAGGAGCGGGAGAGCGAGCGTAAGCTCATTCGACCGAGACGATTGAGTCCGGAGCGCGAAGCGCGACAGTCCGACCATGCCGGAGGCATTGGGGAGGACAAAGAACGTGTGAGCGAAGCGAACGCGTTACCGCATCAGCGTGTACATCCAGTAGCCGTAGGCGATGACGGCGGCGAGAATCACCACGAAGGCGGTGATGGTGAGCCAGCGGGCGCGGCGCTTGGATTTGGTGGAGGGGACTTGCTGCGGGCCCCACTCGCCGATGTTCGGCATGACGCGGGGCACCAGCCCCTCGTTGAGGTCCAGGTTCGAGTTAAGACCGTCCATATGTCCCATCTTGCCACGTTTGGCTGGGAATGCCCTGTGTCAACCGTTCCGGGAAGGGGAGTTGCGAGTTGACCTCGTCCAGCTTGGCGGGCGGGGCGAGCGGGCCGCGTTCGCGGGTGGCGCGGGTGAGTTCGTTGGGGACGCCGGTGATCGCGGCGATGATGTCCTCATAGGTGACGTCGGCCATCAGCGCCTCGCCGTTGATCCGGCCGTGGCGCATCACCACCAGCCGGTCGGCGACCGCCTGCACGTCCGTCAGCGTGTGCGAGATCAGCATCACGCCATAGCCGAGATCGCGCAGGTGCTCGATCAGGTTGAGCACCTCGGCGGTTTGGGCGACCGAGAGCGATGAGGTGGGCTCGTCCATCACCACGATCCGCGGCGAGCCGAGCAACGAGCGGGCGATCGCGGTGATCTGCCGCTGCCCGGCGGAGAGATGGGCCACCGACGTCTGCACCGGCGGGAGCTTGGCGCCGAGTTCGGCGAGCACCTGCTTGGACACCTGCTCCATCTGGTTGACCGCCATCGCGCCACCGGTGGAGAGCTCGCGGCCCAGGAAGAGGTTCTCGACGATGGAGAGGTTGTCGCACAGCGCCAGCTCTTGGAAGACGGTGGCGATGCCGAGGTCATGCGCGGCGCCGGGGGAGTTGATGCTGGTGGGCTCGCCATCCCAGTAGATGACGCCGTCATCAGGCTGGTAGACCCCGGCGATGGTCTTCGCCAGCACCGATTTGCCGGCCGCGTTGTCGCCGACCACGGCCACCACCTCGCGCGGGAAGATGTCGAAGTCGATGTTGTCGAGGGCGCGAACCCAGCCGAAGGACTTGGTGACCCCGCGCAGCGCGAGGATCGGCTGCCGGGTGGCGGTGGCCTTCGGCGGCTCGGGAACGATGGAAATCATGCGGGCACCTCCAGGGCTCGTACGGGAAGGCGGATCGAGTCGAAGGCGTAGGCGGCGGCGCCGAGCACCGCGGCATTCTCGCCGAGCAGGGAAAGCTCGATCACGGGAGGGTTCAGGGGGTTGTGCAGGGTGCCGCGTTCGACGGCCGCCTGCAGCGGGGCGATCAGCAGTGGGCCGGCGTTGGCCAACTCGCCGCCGACGATGATGACTTCGGGATTGACGACGTTGCACAGCGCCGAGAGGGCGACGCCGATGGCGGTGGCGGCCTCGGCGATCAGCCGGGCGCAGCGCAGGTCGCCCTGCATCGCCATGGAGACGATGTCCCGCAGGGTCAGCGCGCCGATCTCTTCGCGGAGCACGGCGGCGGAAAGCACCGAGTTGACCTGCATCTCCAGGCAGCCGCGGTTCCCGCAACGGCAGACCAGCCCGTTCTCCACCACCCGGATGTGGCCGATCTCGCCAGCGGTGCCGGTGGCCCCGCGCAGGATCTCTCCGTGGTGCAGGATGCCGCCGCCCACGCCATGGCTGATGCTGACGTAGACGGCCGAATCCGCGTCCCGGGCGATGCCGAAGCGGGCCTCGCCGAGCATGGCGAGGTTGGCGTCGTTGTCGGCCACCACGGGCTTGCCGAGGCGGCGGGACATGGATTCGGCGATGGTGACTTCGTCCCAGCCGCGCAGCAGCCCGGGAACCGTCAGCGTGTCCGCCCGCTGGTCGTAGGGGGCGCAGATGCCCAGCCCGGCGCCAATCAGCTCGGTCTGCGGGGCGCCGATGGCCTCCAGCATGTCGGAGACCAACTGCGCGGCGCGGTCCATGGTGGTGTCGGCGCGGTGGTCGGCAGGCAACGGCATCCGCTGTTCGCCGACGACCGTCCCCAGCGGGTCGGCGAGCACGATGCGCAACTCGCGGAAAGAGAAGTGGATGCCGGCGAAGAGGCCCAAATGCCGCGAGAGCGTCACCTGCGAGGCGCGGCGACCGGAGCGGGTCACCTGGGTGGTGGTGACGATGCCGGAGGCCACCAATTCGGAAACGATGGTGGAGACGGTGGCGGCGCTCAAACCGGTGGCGTCGGCCAGTTCCACCTGCGTCATCGCGCCGACCCGTTTGATGATGTCGAGGATGCGGGCGCGGTTCGCCTCTCGCAGTGACGTCTGCGAGCCGGGCGGAACTCGATTGACCGGCATATCAGCTAGTCTACCCGGCTTCGTCATGAGTTAGAAATATGGCGTAACAATTCGATAACAACCCCCCTTGAGTTTGAGTTTCGAACTCAAGGTGTACTAGGTTGTCACCTGTAGCCAATCCATCTGGTGCGGCACATCTAACCAAAGGTGGCGGCCTCCAAGGCGGAGCCGCCCAACAACCAATAGAAGGGATTACCTCTATGGCACATCGCAAGACTATCGCCCTGCTGGCTG
Source organism: Propionibacteriaceae bacterium (assembly GCA_031272505.1). Lineage (GTDB taxonomy): Bacteria > Actinomycetota > Actinomycetes > Propionibacteriales > Propionibacteriaceae > Propionicimonas. Next base: position 52,127 of record JAISTQ010000043.1, on the reverse strand, counting down.
GCTTCGCAGTGGCGCTGTCCGCTTTCGCAGGCTGCTCCGGCGGCGGCGAGACGGCCGCTCCGGCCGACTCCTCCGCGGCTCCGACTGAAGCTGTGACCTCCGAAGCTCCGGCCCCGGTCGAGGCTGGCGGCCTCGTTGGCATCACCATGCCGACCGTTTCGCTTGAGCGCTGGAACAATGACGGCGCTGGCTTGAAGTCTCAGCTGGAGGAGATGGGTTACACCGTCGACCTGCAGTATGGCGACAACAAGAACGAGCTGCAGATTCAGCAGTTGGAGAACCAGATCAACCAGGGCGCCAAGGTCCTCGTTATCGCTTCCATCGACGGCAAGGTGCTTGGCCCGACACTGGCCAAGGCTAAGGAAGCCGGCGCCCAGGTGCTGGCCTATGACCGCCTGATCATGGAGACCACTGACGTTGACTACTACGCCACCTTCGACAACGAGAAGGTCGGCAACCTGCAGGGCCAGTACATCATCGATACCGCTGGTCTCGAAGGCTCCTCTGACAAGTTCAACTTCGAGCCCTTCGCCGGCTCTCCTGACGACAACAATGCTGGCCTGTTCTTCGGCGGCGCTTGGGATCTCCTCTCGCCGTACGTCGACTCCGGCACCCTCGTCATCAACTCGGAGACTGGCAAGAAGGCCGCCGGCAACTGGCAGGACATCGGCATCCTCGAGTGGAAGTCCGCTACTGCGCAGTCCGAGATGGAGAACCGTCTGAACTCCTACTACACCGACAAGAAGGTCCAGATCGTCCTTTCCCCGAACGACTCCCTGGCCGTGGGTATTGCCCAGGCTCTGGATACCGCGGGCTATAAGGTCGGCGAAGACTGGCCGATCCTCACCGGTCAGGATGGCGACATCGCTGCCGTGAAGAACATCGTCGCTGGCAAGCAGTCCATGACTGTTTGGAAGGACACCCGCCTGCTGGCCGCGCAGTCCGCCAAGATGGTCGATCAGATGATCAAGGGCGAGACGGTTGATCAGAACAACGACACCTATGACAACGGTGTGAAGGTTGTTCCGACCTTCCTGCTCGATCCGGAAGTCGTGACGGCTGACCTGGTTCAGGACAAGCTCGTCGGCTCCGGCTTCCTGAAGGCCGAAGATCTTCAGTAGTTCTGAAATCCTAAAAAAGTAAATACTTGTGGTGGCGTGCTGGCTTAGGCTGGCACGCCACCTCACCAAGACTGGGCCATTTCGAAGCCCTATTCGGATAAGCCCATAAGAGATCCAACCAACCAACTCAGTCAAGGAAGACCCATGAACGAGACCCCCATCTTGGAGATGCTCGACATCACAAAGGAATTCCCAGGGGTTATAGCACTGCAGGATGTCACCTTTAAGGTGTATCGCGGCGAGATCCACGGGATCTGCGGCGAGAACGGTGCTGGCAAATCCACATTGATGAAGGTGCTTTCCGGAATCCACCCGTATGGGTCGTATTCCGGCACCGTAACCTATGATGGCGAGCTTTGCCAGTTCCACAACTTGCGCGATTCCGAATCGCGCGGCATCGTGATCATCCATCAGGAGCTGGCCCTCTCACCATTCCTTTCGATTGCCGAGAACATCTTCTTAGGTAATGAACAAGCCAAATTCGGCGTCATCAACTGGAGCGACGTGGAAGAGAAGGCGATTGCGCTGTTGAAGCGCGTCGGCCTGCGCCAGGAGCATCCACAGACGAAGATCATGGACATCGGCGTCGGCAAGCAGCAGCTCGTCGAAATCGCCAAAGCCCTCGCCAAGCGCGTGGACCTGTTGATCTTGGACGAGCCCACCGCCTCGCTGAACGACGAGGAATCCGAGCACCTGCTCAGCATTCTGCGCGAACTCCGCGACCAGGGCATCACCATCATCATCATCTCGCACAAGCTCGGCGAGATCCTCGAAGTCGCCGACAACATCACCGTCATCCGTGACGGCACAGTGATCGAGACGGTGAACGTCAAGGAAGACCAGGTCGACGAACCCCGCTTGATCAGGGGCATGGTCGGCCGCGAGATGAGCTCGCGCTTCCCGACGCACACCCCGAACGTCGGCGGAGAGGAGCTTTTCCGCATCGAGGATTGGACGGTATACCACCAGCTCGATACCACCCGCAAGGTGGTGGATGGCGCCTCGCTGTATGTGAACCGCGGCGAGATTGTCGGCATCGCCGGCCTGATGGGCTCCGGCCGCACCGAGATGGCGATGAGCGTCTTCGGTGAGACCTACGGCGTGGACATCTCCGGCAAGGTGTTCCGCAACGGCGTCGAGGTGCAGACCAAGACGGTGGAGCAAGCCATCAAGAACGGCATCGCGTATGTCACCGAAGACCGCAAGGCCTACGGCCTGAATCTGATCCAGACGGTTCGCGAGAACATGACGATCTCGGCGTTGCACAAGGTAACTCACAACGGCGTCGTCGATTCGAACGAGGAGAAGGTCGAATCCCAGAGGCTGAAGGTGGAGCTGAACGTGAAGACGCCGAATCTTGACGTCGCGTTGAAGACGCTCTCCGGCGGCAACCAGCAGAAGGTTTCGCTGGCCAAGTGGGTGTTCACCGATCCGGAAGTCTTGATTCTCGACGAGCCCACCCGCGGCATCGACGTCGGTGCCAAGTACGAGATTTATGAGATCATCAACCGCCTCGCTGATGACGGCAAGGGCGTGATTGTGATCTCTTCGGAGCTGCCCGAGCTAATCGGTGTCTGCGACCGCATCTATACCCTGAGTGAAGGCCATATCACTGGCTGCGTGCCCAAGGCTGAGGCCACCCAGGAAAACCTCATGACACTAATGACCCTAGAAACAAAGGAATGACCTGAAATGGCATCATCTCTCAAACAAGCCCTGGGCGGTAACCTCCGCCAGTATGGCATCATGGGCGCCCTCGCGCTCGTGATCATCCTCTTCACCATCACCACCGGCGGCAAGCTGCTCAGCCCGGCGAACGTCTCCTCGCTGATCGGCCAGAACGCCTACGTGTTGATTATGGCGCTCGGCATGATCATGGTGATCATCGCCGGCCACATCGATCTGTCCGCCGGCTCGGTGGTCGCCTTCGTGGGCGGCATCTGCGGCTGGGTAATGTACTCAACGAACTGGGATTGGCCTTGGTGGGCCGGTGTCCTCTTGGCGCTGGCTCTGGGTACGCTCATCGGCGCCTGGCATGGCTTCTGGATCGCGTATGTGCGCATCCCAGCCTTCATCGTGACGCTGGCCGGCATGTTGATGTTCCGCGGCCTCGCAATTGTGGTGGCTGGCTTCACCATGGCTCCCTTCGACGACGAGTTCGTGGCGATCGCCTCGAAGGGCTCGGCGAACATCTTCCCGACCATCCCCTTCGATGGCGGGCAGTTGGGCGTCATCTTCCAGGCGGTGAAGAGCATCGACGTCTTCACGCTCCTGGTTGGCGTTCTCGCCATCCTGGCGCTGGTCTGGACGCAGTTCCGCAACCGCGCCTCGCAGGTCAAGCATGGCATTGAGCCCGAGCCGTTGGGCTTCACCGTCGGCAAGATCGTGGTGATCGCCTTCTGCATCGCGTTCGCCACCGTGCTGCTCTCGATGTCGGCCGTCGGCACCCCGTTCGTGCTGGTGATCATCGCAGTGCTGGTGCTGGTCTACAGCTTCGTGCTGAACCGCACTGTGTTCGGCCGTCACGTGTACGCCATCGGCGGCAACTTGAACGCCGCCATCCTCTCCGGTATCAACACCGCCCGCACGAACTTCATGATTTTCGTGCATATGGGCTTCCTCGAAGCTGTGGCGGCCATCGTGGTGGTTTCCCGCGCCAATGCGGCGAACGCCACCGCCGGCCAGAGCTACGAGCTCGACGTCATCGCCGCCTGCTTCATCGGTGGCACCGCGGTGACCGGTGGTATCGGCCGGGTGTCCGGCGCCATGGTCGGCGCCGTCTTCATGGGCGTGCTGAACCAAGGCCAGTCAATCATGGGCGTCCCGTCCGCGTGGCAGCAAGTCGTCAAGGGCTTGGTGCTGTTGGCGGCCGTGGCCTTCGACCTGCTGTCCAAGCGTCGCACCAAGCTGGTGGCGCTTGCCGGCGTGGCTGAACGATCCCAGTAGCGGATCAAAACTTCATACATCAGGGCCGGGTTCACCCCGGCCTTGATGTTTAATCGGAGGAGTTAGAGCCCCGATACGCCGATTATCGGTAGATCAGGGTTGTTAACTGGATCAAGGTTTAGACCATCGCGGTCAGGTGCCGCAGCCGGGCCAGTTCGCTCACCGCGTAGTTCGGCCCGCCGTGGCGGCCGATCACCAGCGTGGAGCGCAAGTCCCGCAGCGGGGCGCGGGCCACCAGCGTCGCCCCCCAGCCGGGCACCCAATCCACCGGCAGCTCAAAGGCGTCGGCTTCGTTGAGCGGGCCCAACAGTTCGATGGATTCCGGCTCCAAGTCCGGGGCCAACTCGGTGGCGTAAAGCACCGTGCCGTCGCGGCCCAGCAAGACCGCCCATTCGGAGCGGAACACCTCGGGCGCGCCGTTGGTGAGCAGCTCCGAGGCTTGCTCCGGGTTGTCCGTCATCTTTTCGAGCAACTGCACATCGCCGTGCAGCCCCCAAGCCTGCGAGTAATACGAGAGCCAAAGCACCTCCACGCCCTGCAGCGCGGTCACCGCGCTCACCAGCGCGTCGGGCTGCACCCCCTGCGGCAACTCCACCATGAAATCATCAATGACGGAATCTGCGCGCTTCTCCACAATCTCGACGGCGGCAATATCCGCCCCCACCGAACCCATGGCCGTAGCCACCGCCCCCAACGACCCCGGCCGATCCGGCAATAACGTCCGCAACAAAAACACCCCTCCACCCTAGTACCAAAAAGTATCACGCAAGTTAACCGCTAAGATGGCGGATATGGCGTTGAGCGTAGCGGAAGTGGCCAAGTTGGCGGATTTGGCTCGGATTGAGTTGTCGGACGAGGAGTTGGCCCGGCTGGCTCCGCAGTTGGATTTGATTCTGCAGTCAGTGGCGGAGGTGTCCGAGGTGGCCGGGGCGGATGTGGCCCCGACGTCACATGCGGTGCCCATGGAGAACGTCTTCCGCGAGGATGTGGTGCGGCCTTCGCAGTCGGTGGCGGCGGCGCTCTCCGGTGCGCCGGTGGCCGAGGATGGCCGTTTCCGGGTGCCGCAGATCCTGGGGGAGGAGTGAGGTGGCGAACGAGCTGATCTTCCTGGACGCGGCGGCATTGGCCGCTCAGATCGCCGCTGGCGACATTTCGTCAAGGGAGGCCACCCAGGCCTACCTGGAGCAGATCGCGTCCGTAGACAACAATGTACACGCCTATTTGGCGGTCGATGGTGAACGGGCGTTGGCCCAGGCCGAGCGGGTGGACGCCAAGCGGGCGGCGGGCGAGGCATTGTCGCCGTTGGCGGGCGTCCCGCTGGCGCTGAAAGACATTTTTTGCTACGAGGGGCTGCCCTGCACCTGCGGCTCGCGGATTCTGGAAGGCTGGCGGCCCCCTTATCATGCCACAGTGGTGCAGCGCCTGCTGCAGGCCGATCTGGTGATCCTGGGCAAGGTGAACATGGACGAGTTCGCGATGGGCTCGTCGACGGAGACTTCCGGCTATGGCAATACCCACAACCCGTGGGATCTGGAGCGGATTCCGGGCGGATCCTCGGGCGGGTCGGCGGCGGCGCTGGCGTCGTTCCAGGCGGCCTTGTCGCTGGGCACCGACACCGGCGGCTCCATCCGGCAACCGGCGGCGGTGAACGGACTGGTGGGGGTGAAACCCACCTACGGCTCGAACTCGCGCTACGGCGTGGTGGCGATGGCCTCCTCGCTGGACGTGCCCGGCCCGTTTGGCCGCACGGTCTTGGATGCGGCGCTGCTGCACCAGGCGATCTCCGGCCACGATCCGCGCGATTCCACCTCCATCGACGCCCCGGTGCCCCCGGTGGTCGCGGCCGCCAAGTCGGGTGACGTGCAAGGCCTGAAGCTGGGCGTGGTGAAGGAGTTGGGCGGCGACGGCTACGAGCCGGGAGTTACCGCCCAGTTCGAACACGCACTGCAGGTGCTGCAAGCGGCCGGAGCTCAGATCGTGGAGGTCTCCTGCCCGCACTTCAAGTACGCCTTGGGCGCGTACTACCTGATCATGCCCTCTGAGGTCTCCTCGAACTTGGCCCGTTTCGACGCGATGCGCTACGGCATCCGGGTCGGCGACGACGGGCGGCACAGCGCCGAGGAGGTGATGCGCTTGACCCGCCAGGCTGGCTTTGGGGATGAGGCGAAGCGGCGCATCATCATCGGCACATACGCGCTCTCCGCAGGCTATTACGACGCCTACTACGGCTCCGCGCAGAAGGTGCGCACGTTGATCCAGCAGGACTTCGTGAAGGCTTTCGCGCAAGTTGACGTGCTGGTCTCGCCCACCACCCCGTCGACGGCGTGGAAGCTGGGTGAGCGGGTGGATGACCCGCTGGCCATGTACAAGGCGGATCTGTGTACTATCCCGTCGAACTTGGCCGGGAACTGTTCCGGCTCCTTCCCGGCGGGCTTGAGTCCCGACAACGGGCTGCCGGTCGGTTTCCAGGTGATGGCCCCGCCGATGGCCGATGACCGGCTCTATCAGGTGGGCGCCGCCTTGGAGGCGGGGATGGGATCGACGTTGAGCCAGTTAGTCGGCTCCGAGGCTTGGGAGGCGCTCTATGTCTGACGATCTGCTGCCGTTGGCTGAGGTTTACGCCCGCTACGAGCCGGTGCTCGGCCTGGAGGTGCACGTGGAGTTGAACACCGCCTCCAAGATGTTCTGCTCCTGCGCCACCGAGTTTGGCGCCGAGCCGAACTCGCAGACTTGCCCGGTATGCCTGGGGCTGCCTGGCTCCCTGCCGGTGGTGAACGCCAAGGCGGTCGAATCCGCGATCCGCATCGGCTTGGCCTTGAATTGCGAGATCGCCTCCTGGTGCCGCTTCGCCCGGAAGAATTACTTCTACCCGGACATGACGAAAGACTGGCAGACCAGCCAGTACGACGAGCCGATCTGCTTCAACGGCTACCTTGACGTAGAGGTTGAGGGTGAGGTTTTCCGGGTGCCGGTCGAGCGCGCCCACATGGAGGAGGACGCCGGCAAGCTGCTGCATCTGGGCGGTGCCACCGGCCGCATCCAGGGCGCGGACTACTCGCTGGTCGACTACAACCGCGCCGGGGTGCCGTTGATTGAGATCGTCACCAAGCCGGTCTTCGGCACCGGCCCGAAAGCCCCGCAGGTGGCCCGCGCCTACGTCTCCGCGCTGCGCGACATCGTCCGGGCCCTCGGCGTCTCCGACGTCCGCATGGAGCAGGGCTCGCTGCGCTGCGACGCGAATGTCTCCCTGATGCCCATCGGCGCCACCGAACTCGGCTTGCGCACCGAGACCAAGAACGTCAACTCGCTGCGCTCAATCGAACGCGCGCTCAGCTACGAGATCCAACGCCAAGGCGCGATTCTCGCTGACGGCGGCAAAGTCAAGCAGGAAACCCGCCACTGGCACGAAGAGGGCTACACCTCGCCCGGCCGCTCCAAGGAAACCGCCGAGGATTACCGCTACTTCCCGGAGCCCGACATTCCGCCCATCGCGCCCAGCCGCGAATGGGTCGAGGAACTCCGCGCCACGCTGCCCGAGGCCCCCGCCGCCCGCCGCCGGCGGCTGCAATCCGAATGGGGCTTCACCGACGCCGAGTTCCGCGACATCATCGGCGCGGACGCCCTCGACCTGATCGCCGACACCGTCGCCTTGGGCTGCACGCCCGCCGCCGCCAAGAAGTGGTGGCTCGGGGAGCTGGCCCGCCGCGCCAACGACGCCGGCCTGGAGCTTGACGCGCTCGCCATCACCCCGGCCCAAGTCGCCGAGTTGCAGTCCCTGGTCGCCGCCGGCACCATCAACGACACTCTCGCCCGCCAGGTCATCGAAGGGGTGCTCTCCGGCGAAGGCTCGCCCGGCGAAGTCGTCGCCACCCGCTCGCTGGCCATCGTCTCCGACGACGGCGCCCTCTTAGAGGCCGTCCAAGCCGCCATCGCCGCCAACCCCGACGCCGCCGCCTCCATCAAGGCCGGCCGCCAGCAGGCCATCGGCGCCCTCATCGGCGCCGTGATGCGCACCATGCAAGGCAAAGCCGACGCTTCCAAAGTCCGCTCCCTCATCATGGAGTCCCTGTCCTGATTGCGTAATCCCGCTTGTTAGGGAGCGCCAGCCGTGTGTGTTCGCTCCGGCGGGAGCGGCTGCTTATAGACATTTTTCTCAGCTCGACAACGCGCTTCCCGTTAAGGAATTCATGGCTGGGTATCGGCACTAGGTGCAGAGGTAACAGCAGGTGTCGGGGGAGATGGTGATGGGGGTGAAGTGGGGGGTGGGGGAGGCGGATTTGAAGGCCGCTTCGCGTTTGGTCCAGAGTTCGAAGAAGGAGGTGCCGCGGGCGTGGGCGGCCTGTTCGGCGGGGGAGAGGCGCCGGATCACGCGCGTATCGAAGGGGCGGATGACTTCGATGTCGATGCCGATGGGGGAGTCGTGGGTGGCGATGACCAGGTGTGGGCCGGAGTGGGAGAGCGAGAAGTGCCAGGCTGGGTGGCTGCGGCAAACGGGCTTGCCGGACCAGTCGAAACGCAGGGCGGCGGCGTCCACGGAGAGTTCGGCGGCGGCGACGCGGCGCACGTAGGCGTGGGATACCGCTTCGGGGTGGGGTAGCAGCCAGTGGTAGGTGTGCACGAGGCACACTTTAGATCACGCGGGCGTTGAGCACGCCTTTGATCTGCTTGATGGCGGCGAGCAGTTCGGGCCCCACTTCCCCTTCGACGTCGACCAGGGTGTAGGCGAGCTCCCCGCGCGACTTGTTGAGCAGGTCGGCGATGTTCAGGCCGGCCCCGGCGACCAGGCCGGTGATCTGGCCCACCATGTTGGGCACGTTCGAGTTCGCGATGGCGATCCGCTTCGAGCCCGGTGAGCGGGGGAGTTGGGCGGCGGGGAAGTTCACCGAGTTGACGATGTTGCCGTTTTCGAGGAAGTCGCGGATCTGGTCGGCCGCCATCCGGGCCGAGTTGTCTTCGGCTTCGGCGGTGGAGGCGCCCAGGTGCGGCAGGGTAACCACGCCGGGGCGCTTGTTCAGCTTCGGGGTGGGGAAATCGCAGACGTAGCCGCGCAGCTTGCCCGCTTCGAGGGCGGCGACCACCGCGTCCTCGTCAACGATGGGGCCGCGGGCGAAGTTGATCAGCACCGCGGATTTCGGCATCAGCTTGAGCTGCTCCAGCCCGATCAGGTGCTCGGTATCTTCGAGCAGCGGGACGTGTACCGTCAAGATCTCCGCGCGGCGGAGCAGCGAATCAAGGTTGGTGACGTGCTCGACGAAGCTGGAGAGCTTCCAGGCGTGATCCACGGTGATCGCCGGATCGTAGCCCATCACCCGCATCCCGAGCGCGACGGCCGCGTTCGCCACCTCGACGCCGATGGCCCCCAGGCCGATCACGCCGAGCGGCTTGCCGGGCAGCTCGAAACCGACGAAGTTCTTCTTGCCCACCTCGACGGCCTTGCTCATCGCCTCCGCGTCGCCGTCCAGCCGATGCGCGAAGCTGGCGGCCGGGACGATGTTCCGGGCGGCGAGGAAGAGGGCGGCGACCACCAGTTCCTTCACCGCGTTCGCATTCGAGCCGGGCGTGTTGAACACCGGGATGCCGAGCGCCGAATACTCCGGGATCGGGATGTTGTTGGTGCCCGCGCCGGCCCGCGCCACGGCCTTCAGGGTGGCCGGGATCGGCTCGCCGTGCAGGCTGGCCGAACGCAGGATGATGGCGTCCGGATCGGCGATGGCGCTGCCCACTTCGTACTCGGTTTGCGGCAGCCGCTCCAGCCCGACTTTGGAGATTGCGTTGAGTGTCTTTACTTTGTATGCCATGTTGTTTCGGCTTGCCTAGCCGTTCTTCCTTTCGAAATCTTGCATGAAATCAATCAACGCCTCCACGCCGGCGAGCGGCATCGCGTTGTAGATCGAGGCCCGCATCCCGCCTACGGAGCGGTGGCCCTTCAGGTTGGTGAGCCCGGCGGCGTCCGCCTGGGCCACGAACTCTTTCTCCAACTCCTCGGCATTGTCCGCTTGGATCGTGAACGGGATGTTCATCCAGGAGCGGGCGTTCGCGGCGACCGGGTTGGCGTAGAAAGGCGAGCCGTCAATCGCGGCATAGAGCGCCGCCGACTTCGCCTGGTTGCGCTCCGCCGTCGCCGCCAATCCGCCGGTTTCGGCGATCCAATCGAGGATCAAGCCGAGCAGATAGATGGAGAACGTCGGGGGCGTGTTCAGCATCGAGTCGGCTTCCGCCATGCCTTTCCACTCCCAGATCGCGGGCGTGGTGGGACGGGCCCGCCCGAGCAGGTCTTCGCGCACGATCACCACCGCGAGGCCAGCCGGCCCCATGTTCTTCTGCGCGCCCGCGTAGATCACCCCGTACTTGGACACGTCCACGGGGCGGGAGAGGATGGTGGACGAGAAATCGGCCACCAAGGGCACCGCGCCACTTTCGGGAATGTAGCCGAACTCCACCCCGCCGATGGTCTCATTCGGCGTGTAGTGCAGGTATTTCGCCTCCGGATGGACGGCAAAGCTGCCCGGATCGGGGACGGTGGTGTAGCTGCTGGCGGCTTCGTCAACGATCACGTTCACATGCAAGCCCTGGCGCTTGGATGCGGCCACCGCCTTCTTCGACCACTGGCCGGTGTTGAAGAAATCGACCGTGTCGCCAGGCGCGGAGAGGTTCATCGGCACCGCGTCGAACTGGCCGGACGCGCCACCTTGCAAGAACAGCACCACGTAGCCATCCGGGATCGCGAGCACCTGCCGCAGGGCGGCTTCCGCATGGGCGGCGCAGGCCACGAAGTCTTTGCCGCGATGGGAGACTTCCATCACCGACATGCCGGATTTCCAATCCAGCAATTCATCACGGGCACGCTCGAGCACGGGCAGGGGAATCATGGCCGGGCCAGCGGAGAAGTTGAAAACACGCACCGCCCTATTCTGCCACGCACTTCGTAAAAGGCTTGAACAACCTGCCACAATGGGAGTGTGTTTGAACAAACGTCCAGCCTGAACCCGAAGTGGAACACAGATGGGCTGGTGCCCGTCGTCGTCCAAGAAGCCACCACTTCACAGGTGCTGATGCTCGCCTGGATGAACGCCGAGGCGCTGCGCCGCACCCTGGAGACCAAGCGGGCCACCTACTGGTCCCGCTCCCGGCAGCAATACTGGGTGAAGGGCGAGACCTCCGGCAACTACCAGGAGGTCGTTGACGTCAAGCAAGACTGCGACGCGGACACGCTGCTGCTGCGGGTACACCAACACGGCCCGGCCTGCCACACCGGCAAACAGTCGTGTTTTGACGATGACGACTAGGCGTTTAGCTACAGTTAGCTACTTCTGCACGATCTCCAACAGGATGCCGCCGGTCGATTTCGGATGCGCGAAGTTGATCTTGGAGCCCGCGGTGCCCGTCTTCGGCTCGTCATAGAGCAGCACCACGCCCCGTTCGCGCAGGATCGCGGAAGCCTTCTCGATGTCGGAGACCCGATAGCAGACCTGCTGCACGCCGCCGCGGCCGCCGTTCTTCTCCAGCCACTTGCCGATGGTGGTATCGGGGCCGAGCGAGCCCAGCAACTGGACTTGGGCGCTTTCGGGCAGTTGGTCGCCGGTGCCCAGCATCGCCTCGGCGACGCCCTGCTCCTCGTTCACTTCCTTGTGCAGCAGCCGGAAACCGAAGACCTCGGTGTGGAGCTTGATGGCCGCGTCCAGATCCGGAACGGCGTAACCGACATGGTCAATGCAGATGAAAACAGAATCACTCATGAATGGGATTCTATGCCCTGCGGGCGGGCGAAGTTGCCCGACCGATCAGAAAAGGGCGGCCATCAGGTCGCGGCGGGCCTTGGCCACCTCCGGGTGGGCGTTGCCGTAGGTGTCGAAGAGCTCCAACAGCCGCGCCCGGACCGTCTCGCGCTCCTCCCCGGCGGTATTGCGCACCAACTCGATCAGCCGCGCGAAAGCGGCGGCGGCCAACCCCTGGGCCAGCTCGGCGTCCGCGGCCGCGAACTGCGCCGCCACGTCGGTAGGAGCCGACTCAGCCTTGGCGATCGCATCCGGATCGACGCTGGTGAGCCGCAGCAAAAAGGCCGCCTGGGCGCGTCCAGCCTTCGCCTCCGCGTCATTCGGGGCGTCGGCGAGCAGTTTGTCGTACTCGGCCACCGCGGCCGCGTAATCGCCTTTTTCCAAGGCGGCGTCGGCGGCGGCGAACTTCGGATCGGGCGCGTCGATGCGGGTGACGGGCTCGGCCCGGCCGGTGATCCCCGCCTGGGCGGCCGCCTGCAGCAACTGCGCCAGGATCGCGCGCACCTCGGGCTCATCCTTGGTGCCCTGGAAGAGCGGGACGAGTTGCCCGGCCACCACGCCGAGCACCGTGGGCACCGCCTGGATGCCGAAGGCCTGCGCGATCTGCGGGACGGCGTCGATGTCCACCCGGGCCAGCAACAGCGCCCCGTTCGCCTCGTTGACGAGCCGGGCCAGCGTCTGGGCGAGCGCCACCCCGGCCTTGTCTTTCGCCGAGTAGATCTCCAGCACCACTGGATGCTTCACCGATTTGGCGAGGGTGGGCTCGAAACTGCGCTCGTCCACCTCCTGGACGTAGCTGGCGGTGCCGGGGGTGGGCGGCGGATTCTTCGCCTTTTCCACCAATGCCGAAAGATCCAAGGCGCGCGCCGCGCTGAAACTAGCCATGTCGGTAGTTTAGTTCACTACGATAAAGCTATGACTCACCCACGTGCCGGCCAGCGTGCCCAAGCTGCAGACCTGATAGATGTTGACGCGGTGTTGGCCGCCTATTACGACTTGACGCCCGATCCTGACAATCCCGACCAGCAGGTGGTGTTCGGCACCTCCGGGCACCGGGGATCCTCGTTGAAGACCGCCTTCAACGAACTGCACATTCTGGCCACCACCCAGGCGATTGTGGAGTACCGGGCCAGCCAGGGCATCACCGGCCCGCTGTTCCTCGGCAAGGACACCCACGCGCTCTCGCATCCGGCCTGGAAGTCGGCTATCGAGGTGCTGGTCGCGAACGGCGTCGCGCTGTTCGCCGAACGGGAAGCGGATTACACGCCCACCCCGGCGGTCTCGCGGGCGATCATCGTCTACAACGCCACGCACACCGGGCCGCGCGCCGACGGTATCGTGGCCACCCCGTCCCACAATCCACCGGCGGACGGCGGCTTCAAGTACAACCCGCCGCACGGTGGCCCGGCCGATTCGGACGCCACCGCCGTGATCGCCGCCCGCGCCAACGAGCTGCTGCGCGATCCGTCCGGCATCCAGCGGGTGCCCTTCTCGCAGGCCATCGGCTCGGTCTCGGTGTTCGACTACCTCACCCCGTACTGCCAGGATCTGCGCAACGCCATCGATCTGGACGCCATCGCGCACGCCGGGGTGCGCATCGGGGCCGATCCGCTGGGCGGGGCCTCGGTGCAATACTGGCAGTACATCTCCGAGCATCTGGGCATCGATCTGACGGTGGTGAACCCGGTGGTCGATCCCACCTGGTATTTCATGACCCTCGATTGGGACGGCAAAATCCGGATGGACTGCTCCAGCCCGTACGCGATGGCCTCGCTGATCGACAACAAGGACGCCTACCAGATCTCGACGGGCAACGACGCCGACTCGGATCGGCACGGGATCGTCACCCCCGATTACGGGCTGTTGAACCCGAACGCCTACCTGGCTGTCGCCATCGACTATCTCTTCACCCACCGTCCGGGCTGGTCGCCCACCGCCGGAGTGGGCAAGACGCTGGTGTCGTCATCCATCATCGACAAGGTGGCGGCCGCGCTGGGCCGCAAGCTGGTCGAGGTGCCGGTGGGCTTCAAGTGGTTCGTCCCCGGCCTGATGACCGGCGAGATCGGCTTCGGCGGCGAGGAATCGGCCGGCGCCTCCTTCTTGACGAAGGCTGGGCAGACTTGGACGACCGACAAGGACGGGCTGCTGCTGGCGCTGTTGGCCTCCGAGATCCTCGCGGTCACCGGCAAGACGCCCTCGCAGCGCTATGCCGAGTTGGAAGCCCAGTTCGGCAGTTCCAACTACGCCCGGGTGGACGCCCCGGCCACCCGCGAGCAGAAGGGCAAGCTGTCCCGGCTCTCCGCCGCCGACGTCTCCGCCGCCGAGTTGGCCGGCGAGCCGATCACCAGCATCCTCACCGAGGCGCCCGGCAACGGGGCCGCCATCGGCGGGCTGAAGGTGGCCACCGCGAACGCCTGGTTCGCCGCCCGGCCTTCGGGCACCGAGAACGTCTACAAGATCTACGCCGAGTCGCTCACCGGGCCGGAGCACTTGAAAGCGGTGCAAGAGCAGGCCAAGGAACTCGTGGACGCGGTGTTGGCATGAGTGAGCTTGATCCGCTGGATCCCTTCCCGCAAGGTGACGAGCGGGCGGTGGAGAGCGCGCTGCGTCCCACCCATCTGCGCGACTTCGGCGGCCAGGAGCGGGTCGCCGAGCAGTTGGGCCTGGTGATCGAGGCGGCGAAGGCCCGCGAGTCGGTGCCGGAGCATGTGCTGCTTTCCGGGCCGCCCGGTTTGGGCAAGACCACCCTGGCGATGATCATCGCCAACGAGTTGGCGGTGCCGATCCGCATATCGTCGGGCCCGGCGATCCAACACGCCGGGGATCTGGCCGCGATCCTCTCCTCGCTGGAGCAGGGCGAGGTGTTCTTCCTGGACGAGATCCACCGGATGGCCCGTCCGGCCGAGGAGATGCTGTATCTGGCCATGGAGGACTTCCGCGTCGACGTGGTGGTCGGCAAGGGGCCGGGGGCCACCGCCATCCCGCTGGAAATCCCGCCCTTCACCTTGGTGGGGGCGACCACCCGCGCCGGCCTGCTGCCCGGCCCGCTGCGCGACCGTTTCGGCTTCACCGCCCAGTTGGATTTCTATGACGATGACGCGCTGTCCCGCATCGTCAACCGTTCCGCGAAACTGCTCGGCATCGAGTTGGGAAAGGGGGTGGCGGACGAAATCGCCTCCCGATCCCGAGGCACCCCGCGCATCGCCAACCGGCTGCTGCGCCGGGTGCGCGACTACGCCCAGGTGCGTTCTGCGGGCCAGCTCAGCCAGGAGGTGGCGGCGGCGGCGCTCGCCCTCTACGAGGTGGACGAATTGGGCTTGGATCGGCTGGATCGCCGGGTGCTGGAGGCGGTCTGCGTCAAGTTTGGCGGTGGGCCGGTGGGCCTGGGCACCTTGGCGATGGCGGTTTCCGAAGAGGCGGACACCATCGAGGAGGTGGCCGAGCCGTTCCTGGTGCGCAAGGGATTCCTGATGCGCACCCCGCGCGGCCGGATTGCCACCGCCAGCGCTTTCCACCACTTGGGATTGACGCCACCTGTGGCTCCGGGTTCGCAAGATTCGCTCTTTGCGGTAAGCTAAATCCTTGGCGGTCTTCGCACCGCCTGATTTTTTCATGTCGTAATAAGGAGCAAACGATGGGCGGAGAGACCTGGGGCACTATTTTCATGGTCATCGCTGTCGGCGTGGCGGTCTATTTCATGATGATCCGTCCGCAGAAGAAGCAGCGCGAGGCCCAAAAGGAGGCGATCTCCAAGATTGGCGTCGGCTCCCGCGTGATGACCATCGGCGGCATGATCGGCACCATCGTCCACATGGGCGAGAAGCAATTCATCCTGGAAGTCGCCCCTGGGATTGAGATCACCTTCGTCAAGCAGGCGTTGAACACCCAGAAGGTGGAAGACGAGTTCGAGTATGTCGACGAAGGCTACGAAGACTCCACCCCCGCCGAGGCCGTCAACACCAAGGATGACGACGCCGCCGACAAGGACGACAGCACCTACGGCGAGATCGCCTACGAGGGTGACGAGCCGCAAGACCCAGACGATTTTTTCAAAGCAAACCCGGAGAAGTAATCAATCATGGCCACATCAAGCCGGAAACCCGGCCATCCGCTGCGCACAGTAGGTACCTTTGCGCTGTTCATCGTGATCCTCTACGTGATCATGTTCTTCACCAATTCCTGGTCGCCGAAGCTCGGCCTCGACCTGAGCGGCGGCACCACCGTCACCCTGACGGCCGCCAACACCTCGGGCACCGGCTCGGTTGACCCAGACTCCCTGGAGTTGGCCCGCAACATCATCTCCCAGCGCGTGGACTCCATGGGCGTGGGCGAGACGGAGGTCACCACTTCCGGCGAGCGGCAGATCATCGTCTCCGCGCCAAACGTGCAGAACGAAGAGTTGCAGAACATGGTCGGCACGACAGCCCAGCTCTACTTCCGCAAGGTGTACGCCACCGACTTGACGGCCATCTACGCGGGCACCGACACGTCCAGCACTGGCACCGACACCGGCACCTCCTCCGAGATCAGCATTGACGAGAACGGCAACATCGTGGATTCCGAGGGCAACATCATCGGCACCACCACCGAGGAGGATCCGACGGCCACTGAAGGCGCTGAGGCCACCGAGGGCGAAGACGCCACTGAGGGCGAAGACGCCGCTGAGGGCGAAGACGCTGGCGCGGACGCCGGTGCGGACGCCGAGGCCACCAGCGAGCCCGAGCCCACCGCCGATGGCCGCCCGCTGCCGCAGTTGCCGCCGCCGGTCGAGTCGCCGCGTCCCACCGCAACCACCGTCGACGTCGCCAACATGAGCGACGCGGAGTTTGAGACGTTGCTGGCTTGGGAGCCCACCGAACAGGACACCGCCGATTACGAAGCCTTCGAGTGCGGCGATTCCTTCCCCGACGTGCCCGATCAGATGCTGCTCACCTGCGATGAGGAAGGTTATTACAAGTTCCTGCTCGGCCCGGCGCTGATTCCGGGCGAGTCGGTCTCCGATTCGCAGGCCACCGTGCCGCAGAACTCGGTGAGCTACGTGGTCACGCTCACCTTCGACGCCGAGGGCGCCAGCCGCTTCGAGCAGGTCACCGCGAACCTCGCCACCCAGGAGTCGCCGAAGAACGAGTTCGGCATCGTGCTGGACTCCACGGTGATCTCCGCCCCGTATGTGAAGCAGACGATCTCCGGCGGCAATGCCGAGATTTCCGGCTCCTTCACCCAGAAAGACGCCTCGAACCTGGCCTCGGTGCTCCGCTACGGCGCGCTGCCGCTGGCCTTCACCGTCGATTCGGTGGACAACGTCTCCGCCAAGCTCGGCGGCGAGCAGTTGAACGTCGGCATGTTGGCCGGCATCATCGGCCTCGCGCTGGTGGTCGTCTATTCGTTGATCTACTATCGGGCGCTGGCCGTGGTGGTGGTCGCCTCGCTGGGCATCGCCGGCACCTTGGTCTACGCCTGCATCGTGTTGCTGGGCGCCGCGATGGGCTTCGCGCTGAACCTGGCCGGCATCGCCGGCATCATCATGGCCATCGGCGTCACCGCGGACTCCTTCATCATCTTCTTCGAGCGAATCCGCGATGAAGTGCGCGAGGGGAGATCCCTGCGCAACGGCATCGAGCAGGGCTGGAAGGTCTCCCGCCGCACCATCTTGGCGGCCGACTCGGTCTCGCTGCTCAGCGCCGTGGTGCTGTTCATGCTGGCGGTCGGCTCGGTGAAGGGCTTCGCCTTCACGCTGGGCTTGACGACTTTGATCGACATCGCCATCGTGTTCTGGTTCACCAAGCCGCTGGTCACGCTGCTGGGCCGCACCAAGTTCTGGGGTGAGGGCCACCGCTTCTCCGGCTTCGAGGCCGAGCATATGGGCAAGCACACTCCGCTGCACTCCGGCGTGAATCCGGATGGCACGGTAAAGAAAGCGAAGAAAGTGAAGGCACCCGCCTTGGATGATTTGGCTACCGAAGGAGGGGAGGCGTAATCATGGCTGCCGCACCGAAGAAAATGAGCATCGTCCATCGCCTTTACACCGGCGAAATCTCCTACGACTTCATCAAGAACAAGCGGATCTGGTATTCGTTCACCGCCGTACTGCTGCTGATCTGCGTCTGCGCGGTGGTCTTCAAGGGCGTCAACTGGGGCATCGAGTT
This sequence comes from Propionibacteriaceae bacterium, assembly GCA_031272505.1. Taxonomy (GTDB): domain Bacteria; phylum Actinomycetota; class Actinomycetes; order Propionibacteriales; family Propionibacteriaceae; genus Propionicimonas. The sequence continues at coordinate 34,139 of JAISTQ010000043.1, read as the reverse complement.
CAAGGGTGGTTCGGAGTTCACCGTCCCGGTCACCGAAGTGACGAGCTCCAGCGCCGACGAGGCCACCGACGTGGCCACCAGCCTGGGTCTGCCCGAGATGGCTGACACCCAGTCCACCACCGTGGGCACCGGCACCGTCCGGGTGCAGACCCGCACCCTGGAGACGGCCGAAGTCACCAAGGTGAAGGAGGCGTTGGCCAAATGGGCGGGCGTGGACAACGAGGAGGTCGGCTACGCGCTGGTCGGCGCCTCGTGGGGCGCGCAGATCACCCAGGCCGGCGTCACCGCGTTGATCGTCTTCCTGGTCTTGGTGATGATCCTGATCTGGATCTACTTCCGGGACATCAAGATGTCAGTGGCGGCCATCGTCGCCCTGATGCACGACCTCTTCATCACCATCGGCGTCTACGCGCTGGTGGGCTTCACCATCACCCCGGCGACCTTGATCGGCATGTTGACGATTCTGGGCTACTCGCTTTACGACACCGTGGTGGTGTTCGACAAGATCAAGGAGAACATCGAAGACATCTTCGACGGCGACCAGACCTACTCGCAGTTGGCGAACAAATCCGTCAACCAAGTGCTGGTGCGTTCGCTGAACACCACCATCATCGGCGTGCTGCCGGTGGCGGCGTTGACGTTCGGCGGCGCGTTCATCCTGGGCACCGGCCCATTGAAGGACCTGGGCTTGGCGCTGCTGGTCGGCATGATCGCCGGTACCTATTCGTCGATCTTCCTGGCCACCCCGATGCTTACCCAGATGCGTGAGCTGGAGACGCCGATGAAGGAGCATCGCGCCCGCCTGGAGCGCCGGGCGCAGCGCAAGGCCAAGCATGAGGCCGCCCTCGCCTATCAGGTGAAGAAGGCCGAGCGCGTCGGCACGGTATTGCCCTCGGGTTCCACGCTGGTGGTCGAGCCGGATTCCGATCTCGCCGATCTCTCCGTGGTTTCCGCTGAGGAGTTGGATGCGGCGGTCCGCCGCCAGCCGTCCCGGACTTCCAGGTCACAGCGCAAGAAGTAGGCTGACATGGACGACCTGGAGTTGATCAAATCGTTGATCCGGGACGTCCCCGACTTCCCGAAGCCGGGGGTGGTCTTCAAGGACATCACCCCGCTGCTCGCGGACGCCCGCGGCTACCATGCCGCGATTGCGGCGCTGGCCGCCACCGCTCCCACCGACATCGACGTGGTGCTCGGCATGGAGGCGCGCGGCTTCATTTTCGCCGGCCCGGTGGCCTTGCAACTGGGCGCTGGATTCGTGCCGGTGCGCAAGCCCGGAAAGCTGCCGGGCGACGTCTACACCCAGACTTTCGCGCTGGAGTACGGCGAGGAGACGCTGGCGGTGAAAACCGACGCGGTGATCCCCGGTGCCCGGGTGATGGTAATCGACGACGTGCTGGCCACCGGCGGCACCATCGGCGCCACCTACGAGCTGATCAAGAAGCTCGGCGCCACCTTGGTGCATGTCGCGGTGCTGCTGGAGCTGAGCTTCCTGAAAGGTCGAGAGTACTTGTCCGGAATCGGAATTGACTCGTGTTCGGCGGTAATCACGGTCTAGTGTGGTCTCATGCCGCCCAAGATTAGATTCCAACCCTCCGAGAAGCCGTGGGCTTCGCGGCTGCAGGTGCGGCTGCCCGCGCGGGCGACCTCCGCGTGGCGCGAACTCGTCAAACGTTTCGGCATGGCCTTGTTGCTGGTGCTGGCGATCGCCCTGATCGTCTGGCTGGACCGGGACGCCTACGCCGATCTGGCGAATCACGACGGCGTCAACCTGATCGAGGCTTTCTACTACGCGACGGTCACCATGACAACCACCGGCTACGGCGACATCGTGCCGGTCACCGACCATGCCCGGCTGATCAACGCCATCATCATCACCCCGATCCGCATCGCCTTCCTGGTGCTGCTGGTCGGGACCACCGTCGAGGTGCTGGCCAACGAAGGAAGGAGGGCGCTGATGGACGCCCAATGGCGGAAGAACCTGCGCTCGCACACCGTGGTGATCGGTTTCGGCACCATGGGACAGAGCGCCGTGAAGACCCTGATCGCAAACGGGGTGCCCACCGAGCGCATCGTCGTCATCGACACCTCCGGGCAGATGGTGCAGGAGGCGAACCGTTCGAACCTGGCCGCCTTCGAAGGCGACGGCACCGTCCGCGAGATCCTGCGCCGCGCCGAGCTGCCCAAGGCCCGCGAGGTGATCATCACCGTCAACCGCGACGACACCACCATCCTGACCACCCTCACCGTGCGGCAGTTGAACCGCACCGCGCATGTGGTGGCCGCCGTCCGCGACGCGCAGAACCTGCCGCTGGTGCGCCAATCCGGTGCCGACGCGGTGATCACTTCCTCGGATTCAGTGGGCCGCCTGATGGGCTTGTCGTCGATCTCCCCGTATCTGGGCGATGTGATCGAGGATCTGCTCACCTCCGGCTCCGGTCTGGAGGTGGCGCAACGGCAGGTCACCCGCGAAGAAGAGGGGATCAACCCCAAGGAAGTCGAAGGCGAGCGGGTGCTCGCGGTGGTCCGCAACAAGACCATGCGCCGCTTCTACGATTCCACCGCCGACACGCTGCAGTTGGGCGACGAAGTGGTAGTGGTGCGCAAGTCGCAGCACACGGCAAAGATTCAGTAACGATTCATGGTTGACGCGCGCGATCTCGTTTCTCGTCAATTGTTTGGCTAAACTGGTTGGTCTAGCCCTAGGAGAGCGCCATGGCAGTGAAGACTCATCCCGATGAAGACTTCACTGCGGCTCAAATGCCTGAAGACACGGTGGTTTTGGGCGATCCCGCGCAGACCGGCAAGTTCTCCATGCGCGGCATGTGGGCACGCATCGGCGGCCAGAAGCAGTCGCTGCCGATTGAGCTGGAGCCTTTGATCCTGGCCGTCAAGGATCACAACAAGAACGCCGATTTCGCGTTGATCGAGAAGGCGTACCGGGTGGCCGCGCAGTGCCACGCCGGGCAGACCCGCAAGAATGGCGAGCCGTTCATCACCCATCCGCTGGCGGTGGCCACCATCGCCGCCTCCCTGGGGGTGAACGAGGCCACCATCGCCGCCGCGCTGCTGCACGACACCGTGGAGGACACCCCCTACACGTTGGAACAGCTCACCGCCGATTTCGGCCCGGAGATCGCCAAGATGGTGGACGGCGTCACCAAGCTGGACAAGATCGCCTACGGCGAGAACGCGAAGGCGGAGACGATCCGCAAGATGGTGCTGGCGATGAGCAAGGACATCCGGGTGCTCATCATCAAGCTCTCCGACCGGCTGCACAACATGCGCACACTGCGGCACATGCGCCAAGATCGGCAGTTGGCGATCGCCAAGGAGACGCTGGAGATTTTCGCCCCGCTGGCCCACCGGCTGGGCATGAACACCATCAAGTGGGAGCTGGAAGACCTCGCCTTTTCGACGTTGGAGCCGAAGATCTACCACGAGATCGTGAAGATGGTGGCCGAGCGCGCCCCGATGCGCGAGGAGTCGCTGCACGTGATCATCTCGCAGGTGCGCGAGGACATGGCCACCGCCGGCATCGAGATTTCGGTCTACGGCAGGCCGAAGCACTACTACTCGATCTACCAGAAGATGGTGGTCCGGGGCCGCGACTTTGACGACATCTACGATCTGGTCGGCTTGCGCATCCTGGTGAACTCGCAGCGGGATTGCTACGGCGCCTTGGGGGTGCTGCACGCCCGCTGGACGCCCATTCCGGGCCGGTTCAAGGATTACATCGCGATGCCGAAGTTCAACCTCTACCAGAGCTTGCACACCACCGTCGCCGGGCCGGGCGGCAAGGCCGTCGAATTCCAGATCCGCACCCACGAGATGCACCGGCAGGCCGAATACGGCGTGGCCGCGCACTGGAAGTACAAGGAGGGCAAGACTTCCGGCGCCGAGATCAACTGGGTGGCCCAGATCTCCGACTGGCAGCAGGAGATGGCTTCTTCGGGTGAGTTCCTCGACAACCTGCGTTTCGAGGTGGCCGCCGAGGAAGTCTTCGTGTTCACCCCCAAGGGCGACGTGCTCTCGCTGCCGAAGGGCTCCACGCCCGTCGATTTCGCCTACCAGGTGCACACCCAGGTGGGCCACAAGTGCATCGGCGCGCGGGTGAACGGGCGGCTGGTGCCGCTCGAATCGGAGCTGTCATCGGGCGATTCCGTCGAGGTGCTGGTCTCCAAGAGCGAAAACGCCGGGCCGAGCCGCGACTGGCTGGAGTTCGTGCGCAGCCCGAAGGCCCGCGCCAAGATCCGCCAATACTTCCAGCGCGAACGCCGCGAAGAGTACATCGAGCTGGGCAAGGACCGGCTCACCAAGGAACTCCGCCGCCGCCGTCTCGCCGTCCAAAAGCTGCTCACCGCCGAGTCGATGAGCGATCTCACCGAGCATTTCCGCGTCCAGGACACCAACGCGCTCTACGCGGCCCTCGGCGAAGGCAAGATTTCCGCCCAAGCCGTGGTCGAACGCATCGTGACGCAGGTGGGCGGCATGGACGAAGTGGCCGATCTGGCCTCCGAGGACACGCCCATCATCATGGATTCGGTGCCCGCCGCCACCGGCACCCACAACGACGCCGGCATCGAGGTGCAGGGCGATCCGACGGTGCTGGTCAAGCTCGCCCACTGTTGCCTGCCCGTCCCCGGCGACGAGATCGTCGGCTTCGTCACCCGCGGCGACGGCGTCTCCGTGCACCGCGCCGATTGTTCCAACGTCAAGAACCTGATGCTCCGCCCCGAGCGCATCGTCGAAGTCTCCTGGGCGCCCACCGCCGCCTCCGCCTTCACCGTGGCGCTCCACATCGAGGGGATCGACCGCACCGGCGTCCTCGCCGACATCGCCAAAGTCATCTCCGAGCAGCACATCTCAATGACTTCCGGGGCGCTCACCACCACCAAAGACCGCGTCTTCCGCTTCCGCATCACCTTCGACACCACCAGCCCCAAGCACCTCGAACACGTCATCAACTCCCTCAAGAAAATCCAGGGCATCTACGACGTCTACCGCCTCAAATCCACGTTGTAGCCTGTGGCCCCGAGATTGTCCTCGCTCCGCTCGGGCTCAGTGTGCGCAGCACACTTGGAGCGAACCAAGAGCGCGGGAGCGAGGCGCAAGCCGACGCGACCACCGAGCTGACGGGCGCTACTTGAGGTAGGGGTTGACTTGGAGTTCGTGGGACATGGTGGTGGTGGGGCCGTGGCCGGGGAGAATGATGGTGTCGGGGGGCAGGGCTTTGACGACGGTGTCGAGGGTGACGCGCATCTGGTGGCGGTTGCCGCCGGGGAAGTCGGTGCGGCCGATGGAGCCGGCGAAGAGAACGTCGCCGGTGAAAGTGATGCGGGGGTCGAGGCCGGTGGGAGTGAGCAGCACCGAGCCCCGGGTGTGGCCGGGAGCGGCGGCGACTTGGAAGGTAAAACCAGCGACTTCGATGGTGGGGGAGTAGCCCTCCAAAAGTTGCGGCTCGGCCAGGCCATCGGGGAGCAATAGGGCGGCCAGCGCGGCGGCGTCGGCGTCCAGGCCGGCGGCCGGGTCGGTGAGCAGGTGCCGGTCGGCGGGGTCGATGTAGAGCGGAATGCGGTATTCGTCGGCGAGGATGGCGGCGGAGGCGATGTGGTCGATGTGGCCGTGGGTGGCCAAGATGGCGGCCGGGGTGAGCTGGTGCTCAATGACGGCTTGGCGGACGGTGTCGGCGGCACCCACGCCAGGGTCGATGATCACGCATTCGCTGGGCGGCTCGTCGGCGAGCAGGTAGCAATTCGCCTGCCACGGGCCGGACGCGAAGGAGCCGAGGAACATAATGGCAGTGTAGCTCAGGGTAGCTCAGCCTTGGAGCGATTGCGTTTTAGGTGGAGGAACAAGGTAGGATTGCTCTGGCAAGTCGCGAGCTTGGCTCGCGTCAATAAGACGAAACAGGGCAAAGATCATGAGTTCAACTCCAAGTCCAGCTGATTTCGGTCGCGTGGACGCTGATGGCACGGTGTACGTGCGCACGGCGGACGGCGAGCGGGCAGTGGGTCAGATTCCAGGTGCGACCGAAGCAGAGGCGCTGGCATTCTATGTAAACCGTTACGATGCGTTGGCTGGGCAGGTATCCCTGCTGGTCACCCGGATCAAGGGCGGGGCGCTCTCTCCAGAACAGGCGAAAGCCCGGGTGAAGGTGCTCAAAGAAGCCGTCGCCCACGCTTCCGCCGTCGGCGATCTGGCCGCGTTGGAAGCCGAGTTGGAGACGTTGACGCCGATCATCGAGGAGCTTTCCGCCAGCCGCAAGGCCGAGCGGGAGCAGGCCGTCGCCGAGTCGAAGGAGGCCAAGGAGCGGCTCGCCGCCCAGGCTGAGGAGCTCGCCGAGGGCAACGATTGGCGCAACGGGGCAGATCGTTTCCGGGCCCTGCTGGAGGAGTGGAAGGCGCTGCCGCGCATCGACCGCGCCACCGATGACGAGCTGTGGCGTCGCTTCTCCACCGCCCGCACCACGTACACCCGCCGCCGGAAGACGCACTTCGCGGAGCTGTCGGTGGTTCGCGACGAGGCGAAGCGGAAGAAGGAGCAGATCCTTGCCGAGGCCCGCGAGTTGGCCACCTCCATCGAGTGGGGCAAGGCTTCGGCCGGGTTCCGAGAGCTGATGGAGCGCTGGAAGGCCGCCGGTTCGGCGCAGCGCGAGGTTGACGACAAGCTCTGGGCGGAGTTCCGGGCCATCCAAGATGGCTTCTTCTCGGCCAAGCAGGCGGTCTTCTCGGCGCAGGATGCCGAGTATTCGGCCAACTTGGAGAAGCGGCTGGCGTTGCTGGACGAGGCGGAGAAGAAGATTCTCCCCGTCGAGGATCTGGAGGTCGCCAAGCAGGCGTTCCGGGCCTTCCTGGACGAATACTCCGCAGTCGGCCGGGTGCCCCGCGATCAAATCCGGGCGCTCGATGCCCGGGTGAAGGCTTTGGAGTCGGCGGTCCGCAATGCCGAAGACGCCGAGTGGAAGCGCACCGATCCGCAGGCGAAATCCCGCGCCGAAGACACCGTGGCGATGCTCTCCAAGGAGATCGACAAGCTGCGCGAGAAGCTGGAGAAGGCATCCGCCAAGGGCGACGAGAAGGCGGCGGCGAAGGCCGAGGAGTCGATCAAGACTTACGAGACTTGGCTGGAGCAGGCGCAGAAGACGTTGGCGGATTTCTCCCGCTAAACCATGAAGAAGAAGCTCTCAGGTTTCCCCGAATACCTGCCCGGTGAGCGGATCATCGAGCAGCAGGTGCTCGCCTCACTGCAACACACTTTTGAACTGCACGGCTTCGGCTCGATTGAGACCCGCGCCGTGGAGTCGATGGAGTCGTTGACCCGCAAGGGCGAGATAGACAAAGAGGTCTATGTCGTCCAGCGGTTGCACGCCCCGGAGGGCAGCCAGGCTGAGCTGGGGCTGCACTTCGATCTCACCGTCCCCTTCGCCCGCTACGTGCTGGAGTACGCCGGGCACCTGGAGTTCCCGTTCCGGCGCTACCAGATCCAGAAGGCGTGGCGCGGCGAGCGGCCCCAGGAAGGGCGCTACCGCGAGTTCCTGCAGGCCGACGTGGACATTGTGGGGCAGGGAGAGTTGGCGGCCCACCACGACGTGGAGTTGCCGCTGGTCACCTTGGACGCCTTGGAGCGGCTGCACACCGATTTTGGCATCCCGCCGGTCACCATGCGGGTGAACAACCGCAAGCTCTCTGAAGGCTTCTATCGGGGCTTGGGCGTGGCAGATCCGATGGCGGTGCTGCAGCGGGTGGACAAGCTGGACAAGTTTGGCCCCGAAGCGGTGCGGCAGTCGTTGGCTGACGACCTGGGCATGTCGGCGGTGGCCATCGACGCCTGCCTGCAGTTGGCCAGCATCAAGACTGACGACACCGCGTTCGTCGCCCAGGTGCGGGCTTTGGGCGTCACCCATGAGCTTTTGGACACCGGGCTGGCCGAATTGGCGGCGGTGATCGAACAGGTGGCCGCCGAGGTGCCGGGCCGGATCGTGGCCGATCTCTCGGTGGCGCGCGGGCTGGATTACTACACCGGCACCGTCTATGAGACGTCGATGGCCGGGTTGGAGTCGCTGGGTTCGATTTCCTCGGGTGGCCGCTACGATTCGCTGGCCACCGAGGGCAAGAACACTTATCCCGGCGTGGGCCTCTCCATCGGGGTGAGCCGCATCCTCTACCCGCTGCTCGGCAAGGGCGTGTTGGTGCCCTCGCGGATCGTGCCCACCTGCGTACTGGTGGCCGTCGACGCCGAGGAAACCCGTACCGCGTCAAACCAGCTTGCCGCGAGGTTGCGCGCCCGCGGCATTCCCACCGAAGTGTCGCCTGATGCGGCGAAATACGGCAAACAGATCAAATATGCGGATCGCCGGGGTATACCGTATGTGTGGTTCGGTGATTCGGTGAAGGACATCCGCTCCGGCGAGCAGGTTTCCGCCGATCCAGACAGTTGGGAGCCGAGCCCGGCCGATTGGTGGCCGATTCCGATCAGAAAGGACGAAAGTGCTTAGGGATCAATACGCAGGAGAGTTGCGGATCGCCGACGTGGGCCGCGAGGTCACGTTGGCGGGTTGGGTGGCCAAGCGCCGCGATTTGGGCGGCGTGGCCTTCATCGATTTGCGCGACGCCTCCGGAGTGGTGCAGGTGGTGATCCGGGACGAGCAGTTGGAGGCCTCCGGGGCGCACCACCTGCGCAACGAGTATTGCATTCAGGTCAGTGGGGTGGTGGAGCGCCGCGACGACGACACCGTCAACCCGAACATCCCCACCGGCGAGGTGGAGGTGGCCATCCGCGAGTTGGTGGTCTTGAATCCGGCCGCCCCGCTGCCTTTCCAGATTGACGAGCGGGTGAACGTCGGCGAGGAAGCCCGGCTGAAGTACCGCTACCTCGATTTGCGCCGGCCCGCCCAGGGTGCGGCGATCCGGCTGCGCGCCAAGGTGAACCAGGCCGCCCGCGCGGTGCTCGACGCCCAGGGTTTCGTCGAGATCGAGACCCCCACTTTGACGCGCTCCACCCCCGAGGGCGCCCGCGACTTCGTAGTGCCCGCCCGGCTGGCTCCCGGATCCTGGTACGCGCTGCCGCAAAGCCCGCAGCTTTTCAAGCAGTTGCTGATGGTGGCCGGCATGGAACGCTACTACCAGATCGCCCGCTGCTACCGCGACGAGGACTTCCGCGCCGACCGGCAGCCGGAGTTCACCCAGCTTGACGTGGAGATGTCCTTCGTGGACCAAGATGACGTGATCGCGGTCGCCGAGGAGGTGCTGAAAGCGATTTGGGCCGCGGGCGGCTATTCGATCACCTCCCCGATTCCGCGGATGACGTGGAAAGACGCGATGGACAACTACGGCTCCGACAAGCCCGACCTGCGCTTTGATCTCCCGATCCGGGAAGTCACCTCCTTCTTCGCCGACACGCCCTTCCGCGTCTTCCAGGCCGCCTATGTGGGCGCGGTGGTGATGCCCGGTGGGGCGAGCCAGCCCCGCCGCACCTTCGACGCCTGGCAGGAGTGGGCGAAGCAGCGCGGCGCGAAAGGCCTCGCCTACGTGATCTGCGAGGATTCCGGGGAGTTGAGCGGCCCGGTGGCCAAGAACATCTCGGACGCCGAACGCGCCGGCCTGGCTGCCGAGGTGGGCGCGAAACCGGGGGATTGCATCTTCTTCGCCGCCGGGGCCCGCAAGCCCTCGCAGACGCTGCTGGGCGCGGCCCGGGTGGAGATCGCGCACCGGCTCGATCTGGTCGACGCGGACGCTTGGAGTTTCGTCTGGGTGGTTGACGCCCCGCTCTTCGAATCCACCGCCGAAGCCACCGCCGCTGGTGACGTGGCCGTCGGCGAGGGCGCATGGACGGCGCTGCACCACGCCTTCACCTCGCCGAAGCCCGAGAGCCTGGACACTTTCGACACCGATCCGGGCGCGGCGCTAGCCTACGCCTATGACATCGTCTGCAACGGCAATGAGATCGGCGGCGGCTCGATCCGTATCCACCGCCGGGACGTCCAGGAGCGGGTCTTCAAGGTGATGGGCATCTCGGAGGCCGACGCGCAGGAGAAGTTCGGCTTTCTGCTCGATGCCTTCAGCTTCGGCGCCCCGCCGCATGGCGGCATCGCGTTCGGCTGGGATCGGATCTGCGCCCTGCTTTCCAAGACCGAATCCATCCGCGACGTGATCGCCTTCCCGAAGACCGGCGGCGGCTACGACCCGCTCACCGGCGCGCCCGCCCCCATCTCCGACAAGCAGCGCCGCGAGACCGGCGTCGACTTCAAGCCCCCGGAGAAGTAGCGGTTAAACGCTAGGCGGCCCCAGCATGTGAGTTATGGTTTAGCGCCTTACGGAGTGATCGCAACCGCGCCGGTCGTAGCGCAGTCCTCAAACTCCACGGTGCTGTCAGTTGCTCCGGAGACCGGGACGACCAGATTGTGGTTGGCGTCCAAATTGGCGGCGGTCGTGGAGTAGTAGATCGTGTACGTGTTGTCCAGATGCGTCACCTTGGCGGAGCAGTAGCTGAAGTAACTGCCCGAGAGAACACCCGTCGTAGAGGTGTAAGTTTGGCTGTTCGGCAGCACCAGCTTGCCGGTTTGCCCATTCACCGCGATCACGTTGGAGAGCCACTTGACGGTGAACGTCTTCATTGCGGTGGTGCCTTGATCGGCGTCCGCCTGCGTGGTGAAGGACACGGTGTAGACGCGGCTGGTGTTCGCGGCGGCATCGGGGTCAGTGGTGTTCTTCTTGATGGATTCGGAGCCGAGGTACACCGTGCGCGTGACGGAGAACTTCTTATTCGTCGGATTCGTGTACGGGCCGATGTACTTGTCACCGGAGAATTCGTTTCGGTAGGCACCATCCCAGAAGTCGATATACCCAGAAGTGGTGAACTTCCCCGAGTAGCTAGCGGTGACCGTCAACGGGAAGTAGTTTTTCACGTAGGCCTCGTACACGACCTTGTCAGTCTTGATCGAGAGGCTATAGACGTTGACTTTCGCTTTGCCGTTCGCGGTGGACTTTGATTTCCCCTTCGGGATGTATTTCGCGGTATAGGTGTGGGTGCCGAGCTTGGTGACCTTGATGGTGAGCTTGGCTACGCCACTCTTCAAGGAGACGGTCTTCAGTTTCTTGGAGCCGTCATAGAAGGTCACCTTGCCGGAAGCGGCCTTGGAGCCGGACTTCACCGTGGCTTTGATGGTGATCTTCTTGTTCTGCTGCAGCGAATACTGTTTGGTAGTCGTGTTTTGACGGGCATTGGTGGTGACCGTCACTGTAGCTTTGGCAGCAGCGGGGAGCGTAACCGCCGGGGCGGTTGCGGGGGCGGCACTAGCTGCTCCAGGGGACACCATTCCAGCGAACCCGACAGCCAAGCCGACAAGCAGCACCGCAGATGCGCGGGCCGATTTTTTGACAGGGTGGTACATACATTCCTTTCTTGACGGTGTGGGACAAACACCGATCCTCTGCGAAAGAGTCTAGTCACGCCGGGTTTCCAAGGAGTTACCAATCGCCCGGATAGCCGCCGCTGAGGCGAAAAATCGTCCAGATGGCGAGAAATTGGCGGGCGGATCGGCTTACATGCCGAGATACGCTTCGATGACCCGTTGGTCTTGGGCGAGTTCGGCGGCGGGCCCGGAGAGCGTCACCGTGCCGTTGTCGATCACGTAGGCGCGGTGGGCGATCTTCAACGCCGCCTTGGCGTTCTGCTCCACGATCAGCACCGTGGTGCCCGCCTCGTTGATGTGGTGGATGATCTCCATCACCTGCGCCACCAGCAGCGGGGCCAGGCCCATCGACGGCTCGTCCAGCAGCAGCAGCTTCGGCGAGGTGATCAACGCCCGGCCGATGGCCAGCATCTGCTGTTCGCCGCCGGACAAGGTGCCGCCCTCTTGGCTGCGGCGCTCGCCGAGGCGGGGCATCAGGTGGAAGACCCGCTCGATGCGACGGGTGATGGTGGCCTTGTCGCGCACGGTGTAGCCGCCCAGCTTCAGGTTTTCCTCGACCGTCATGGTGGAGAAGATGCGGCGGCCTTCGGGCACCTGCGCGATGCCCATCTCCACCAGCTTGTGCGCCTTGATCTTGGTGATGTCGTGGCCGTCCCAGTTCACCGACCCGGTGGCGGGGCGGAAGATGCCGGAAACCATGTTCAGCGTGGTGGATTTCCCGGCGCCGTTGTTGCCCAGCAGCGCCACGATCTCGCCCTGCTCGACGCCGAAGCTCAAACCTCGCAGCGCCTGCACCTTCCCGTAGAACAGATCGACGTCTTTTACCTCAAGCCAGCTCATCAGTGGCCCCTCTTCTCCGGCTCGGCTTCGATCTCTTCGAGCGCCTCGTCGATCTCGGCTTCGTCGGCCAGCAGCTCGACGTCCGCGCCGGTGGCGTCGGCGGCCTGGCCTTCCTCAGCGCCCAGATAGGCCTCGATCACCAGCGGGTTGGAGCGGATTTCCTCCGGGGTGCCCACCGCGATCTCCTTGCCGTAGTTGAGCACGATGATGCGCTCCGAGATGTCCATCACCAGGCCCATGTCGTGCTCGATCAGCACGATGGAGACGCCGAGTGCCTGGATCTTGCGGATCAACTCGATCAGCGCGCGCTTCTCCGCGTGGTTCAGGCCGGCGGCGGGCTCGTCCAGCAGCAGCAGTTGCGGGGAGGTGCACAGCGCGCGGGCGATCTCCACCCGGCGCTGCTCGCCATAGGGAAGCTGGGTGACGTACACCCGCTCGTCCCCGGAGAAACCCACGAACTCCAGCCAGCCGCGGGCGGTCTCGTCAATGAAATGCTCGGTCTTCTTGAAGCTCGGGGTGTGCAGGAAGGCGTGATACCAATGCTGCTTGATCCGCGAATGCAGGCCGGTCTTCACGTTGTCCAGGATCGACATGTCCTTGAAGAGGCGGAGATTCTGGAAGGTGCGGGCCATGCCCATCTTGGTGATCTCCGACGGGCGGGTCTTGGTGATCTCCTCGGCGAGGAACTTGATCGAGCCGGAGGTGGGCCGGTAGAAGCCGGAGATGCAGTTGAACACCGAGGTTTTGCCAGCGCCGTTCGGGCCGATCACGGAGAGGATCTCGCCGCGTTCCACCGTCATGTTCATGCCGTCGACCGCCGTCACGCCGCCGAAGCGCATCACCAGGTTCTCCACGGACAGCAAGATGTTGCGATCCACGCCGTCCAACACCTGGGCGGTGGTGGTGCCATGCGCGATATGCGTCATGAGGGCACCTCCTCTTGCGGATCGTAGTCGTGGCTCTTGGCGGGCGTTTCCACCTTGGCGTCGTGATCGCGTTTATCGCGCGACCACGGCAAGACCGAGGTGGACGGCCACAGGCCTTTCGGACGGGCCAGCATCACCACCAGCAGCAGGATGCCGAAGGCGAGGTAGCGGTTCTCCCAGACGTCGCGCAGCAACTCGGGGCCGAGGGTGATGATGATCGCGCCCAGGATCACGCCGGGCACCGAGCCCATGCCGCCGATCACCACGGCCATCAAGACCAGCGCGGATTGCAGGAAGACGAAGGATGACGGGGTGACCACCGAGATGAACGACGCCTGCAGCTGCCCGGCCAGGCCCGCCCAGACCGCGCCGATGATGTACGCGGTGATCTTGGTGGTGTAGGTGTTGATGCCCATCGCCTCGGCGGCGTCCTCGTCGTCGCGCACCGCCTTCCAGGCCCGGCCCAGCTTGCCCTTGGCCAGTCGCGGGATGCCGAAGCAGCCGAGCAGCAGCACCACGACGGCGCAGAAATAGTAGAGCTGGATCTTGTTCAGCGTGAAGCCGCCAAAAGACCACGACGGGATGCCGAAGATGCCCGAGGGGCCACCGGTGACCGGCTCCCAGTTCTGGGCCACGATGCGGATGATCTCGCCGAAGCCCAGGGTGACGATGGCCAGATAGTCAGAGCGCAGCCGCAGCGTCGGCCCGCCGATCACGATGCCGGCGATGACGCACATCAGGATGACGGCCGGGATGGTGGCCCACATCGGCCAGCCCAGCCGCGTCGTCAAGATGCCGGAAGTGTAGGCGCCGACGGCGAAGAAGGCCACATAGCCCAGATCCAGCAGGCCGGCGTAGCCGACCACCACGTTCAGGCCCAGCGCCAACAGGATGTAGATGAGCGCCTGGGTGCCCAACTGGATGGTGTAGTTGCCCGAATTGATCAAAGGCAGCGCGAAAACGAAGACGATGCCGACGATGCCGAGGATGCGCAGGATGCCGTGGTCGGACGTCCACGAGAATTTCGCCTTCGCGCGGGCTTGGCCCGTGGTCGGCGGGAGCAGCAGGTTGGTCTTGGCGTCGATGGGCATACTACATCCGCTCCACCACTCGTTCGCCGAGAATGCCGGTGGGCTTCACGGTCAGGAACAGGATCAAGAAGACGAAGGCGAACACATCCTTCCACTCGCCGCCGAGCAGCGTGGTGCCGATCGACTCCAGCAGCCCCAACGTCAACCCGCCGAGCATCGCCCCGTAGAGGTTGCCGATGCCGCCGATCACCGCGGCGGTGAACGCCTTCAGGCCGAGCAGGAAGCCCATCAGGAAGGTGATCGAAGAATAATACGCGCCGTGCATCACGCCGGCTACGCCCGCCATCGCCGATCCGATGAAGAACACCCGCGAGATGGTGGCGTTCACGTTCACGCCCATCAGGGAGGCGGCCCGCTGATCCAGGGCGATGGCCCGCATCGCCCGGCCTTCACGGGTCTTGCCGATGTAGAGCGCGAGGGCGGCCATCAACACCACCGCGAACGCCAGGATGACCAGTTGCGAGTAGGTGAGCGCGCCGTCAAAGATGGGCACCGAAAGCTGCTGCTTGGCGCCGGTGGCGTCGGTGGTGCTCAGGAAATCCGAAAGCCGGCCATTGCTGGGCCACGGCTGCGGATCGGGGCCCCAGATCTGCCGCACGCCGTACTCCAGGAAAAACGACATGCCGACTGCGGTGATCAACACCGAGAGCCGAGGGGCGGTGCGCAACGGCCGGTAGGCGAGCGCCTCAATCAGCACCCCGGTGGTGCCCGTCAACACGATGGAGACCAGCAAGATGACAGCCAGCGCGCCGATGCCGAGGCTGCCGATGCCCGGGATGGCGACCAGGCACGTCATGCCGATGTAGGCGCCGAACATGAAAATGTCGCCGTGGGCGAAGTTCAGCAGCTTGATGATGCCGTAAACCATCGAGTAACCCAGCGCGATCAGCGCGTAGAACGAGCCCACGAACAGGCCGTTCAGGATCACTTGGGTCATTTGTTTTCCTTATGGTTACCGGCTCTGGCGCCCCAGCATAGCGCAAGTGATGCTGAGGACACGGGGGACAGCCCATTGGACTGCCCCCCGGTCATTGAGTTTTAGGTTAGTGCGTCAAACAGCTTGAAGACGCCGTCGTCCTTATTTGAGACGATGACGAAGCCGCCCTCGCCGGTGCGGGAGCCGTCTGCCTCGAAGTGCACGGTGCCCGTCAGACCCTCATAGGTGAGCGTCTTCAAAGCCTCGTTGATCTTGTCCATCTCGACCGAGCCAGCCGCCTCGGCAGCCGCCGCCCACACCTTCACGGTGTCGTAGGAGTGGATCGAGTACGGGCCGGGGTCGGTGCCGCCGGAGACTTCCTTGTAAGCCGCCGCGAAGGCGCCGCCGTCGTCCAACATGTCCGGGGTCTTGGTGTAGGTGGCGTAGACGTTCTGGCAGTTCTCCAGGCCGGCGATCTCGGCGACCTTGGAATCCACCGAGCCGTCGCCGAGCAGGATGGAACCGGTGTAGCCCGCTTCCACCGCCTGCTTGACCAACAGGCCCGCCTCTTGCACATAGCCGGTGAAGTAGAAGAAGTCCGCGTTCGCGCTCTTGATCTTGTTCACCTGAGCGGAGAAGTCGCTTTCCTTCGGCGTCAGCGAATCAGTGGTGACGGTGAAGCCAGCCGCGGTGGCCGCCTCCACGAACTTGGTGGCCAGGTTCGCCGAATAGTCCGTCTTGTCGTCAATGACTACCAGGTTGGTGAAGCCGTTCTGCTGCACCCACTTCAAGGCGGTGGCGGCCTGCTGGGTGCCGGTGCCGTCCAGCAGCCACACGTTGCCGGTGTTGTCCTTGATCAGGTTGTCGGAGTTGGCCACGGAGATCAGCTCCGGAATCTTCGCCTCGTAGAAGATCGGCAGCGTCGGCAGGGTGGCGCCGGAGCAGTAGCCGCCCACGGAGGCGACCACGCCAGCGGAGACCAGCTTCTGTGCGGCAGCCGCGCCCTGGGTGGCGTCGCAGGCGTCATCTTCGGTGACGATTTCGATCTGCTTGCCGAGCACGCCGCCGGCTTCGTTAATTTCGTTCGCCGCCAACACGGCAGCGTTCTTCATGTAATCGCCGAACATGTTCTCCGAGCCGGAGAAGGGGGCGATCAATCCGAGTTTGTAAGTTTCTCCAGAGTCTCCGGAGCCGCCACAGGCGCTGAGCGTCAGTGCGACGGAGACTGCGGCCCCGAGGGCCAGAGCCTTACGAGTCCAGCTATTCTTCATGTGTTTTCTTCCCATCTTTAAGGGCGGCATGATACCGCCAGCGTTGAATTGCTGATTTGCACACTGTACGAGGGGTGTGTTACTCGCATGTTTCCTAGCGGCGGAGATATGGTAACTATTCGGGCTAAGGTATTGGTGTGAGCGCGGATCTGTTCGGGAATGTCGACGAGCCGATGGGGGGTGGCAGCCTCTCGCTGGGGCTGCGCGATGCCCCCTTGGCGGTGCGGATGCGCCCGCAGACGTTGGACGAGTTGGTGGGGCAGGAGCGCCTGAAGGCGCCCGGTTCGGTGCTGCGGCGGCTGGCGGAGACCGAAACGCCGATGTCGGTGTTCCTCTGGGGGCCGCCGGGGGTGGGAAAGACCACCATCGCCGCGATCGTGGCGTACACCTCGAACCGCCGTTTCGTGGAAATTTCAGCGGTGACCGCCGGGGTGAAGGAGGTGCGCGCCGAGTTGGAGACGGCGAAACGCGAACTGGCCCGCGGCCGTCCCACCGTGCTTTTCATTGACGAGGTACACCGCTTCTCGAAGACGCAGCAAGATGTGCTGCTGCCCGCCGTGGAGAACCGGCTGGTGACGCTGATCGCCGCCACCACCGAGAATCCGTCTTTCTCGGTGATCTCGCCGCTGCTTTCGCGCTCGGTGCTGTTGACGTTGGAGCCGCTCACGGACGCCGACATCGACACCGTGATCGCACGGGCGTTGGCAGACGCGCGCGGCTTGGCGGGGGAGTACGCGTTGGACGACGACGCCCGCGCCACCTTGATCCGCCTCGCGGGCGGGGATGCCCGCCGAGCGCTCACCTATCTGGAGGAATCCGCGCTGGCCGCGAAGGAGTTGGCGGACGCCGACGCGCCCTCACCCATCGTGGTCACCCCGGAGATCGTCACCACCGCCATCGACCGCGCGGTGGTCCGCTACGACCGCGAGGGCGACCAGCACTATGACGTGATCTCCGCCTTCATCAAGAGTGTGCGCGGCTCTGACGTGCAGGCCGCCTTGCACTATCTGGCCCGGATGATCGCCGCCGGGGAGGATCCGCGTTTCATCGCCCGCCGCCTGATCATCCTGGCTTCCGAGGACATCGGGATGGCCGCCCCGCACATCCTGCCGCTCTGTGTGGCCGCCGCCCAGGCGGTGCAGCTCATCGGGATGCCCGAAGGCCGGATCACCCTCGCGCACGCCACCATCGCCGCCGCGCTCGCCCCAAAGTCGAATGCGGTGATCATGGCCGTCGATTCGGCCTTAGAAAAGGTGAACGCGGGCCAGATCGGGGTGGTGCCCGTCCACCTGCGCGACACCCACTATCCGGGGGCGAAGCGACAGCCCGTCAAGTATCAATACGCGCACAACTTCCCGCACGCGGTCGCCCCGCAGACGTATCTTCCAGCTGAGCTTGAGGGTGAGACTTACTACACCCCGACCGATCACGGCGCGGAGGCGGCGATGATCGAACGTCTGGACGCGATCAACAAGCTGCTGGGAAGAGAGCCGGAGAGTTAGAGTAAGCTGTGGCACAAGTGAAAGGGAGGCCAATAGATGTCTGCTGGTGAGATTGCCGGATTGATTGCCGCCGGGGCGTTCGTCGTCTTCGTGTTGTTTGCGGCGGTCCCGCTGTTGAAGCTGGGCCGGGTGCTGGAGGAGGTGCGGCTCGCGGTGCGCGACATGGGCCACAACACCGTCCCCATTTTGCAGGAACTCAAGGGCACGGTGGCGGCCACCAACACCGAGCTGGAGAAGCTCTCCTACGTCACTGAGGACGTCTCCAAGGTGACGTCCCACGCGGCCAAGGTGAGCAGCAACATCGCCGGGGTCTCGAATGTGGTGAAGTCCACCATCACCGGCCCGCTGGTGAAGACTTCCGCCTTCGCCTATGGCGTGCGCAAGGCCACCAAGGGCAAGACGGCGAAACGGGCGAAGCAATGATCAAGCGCATTTTCTGGATTTCGCTGGGCGTTGCCGCCACCGCGTTCGTGCTCTCCAAGGCCCCGAAGACGCTGGGCCGCCTGGTGGGCAGCCGCTCCATCGCCGGATCATTCATGGATAGCGTCACCGATTTTTTTGCGGACGTCAAAGAAAACATGAAAGCCCGCGAAGTCGAGTTGCTGCGCGAGATTGACGAAGTCGAGTAGCTTTCCGCCGAACCCCTGGGCAAATGGGGTATTCGCTTTCAATGCGGGGTAGGATTGACGGGTTGTGCGCGCCAACTTGATTTGAAGAGGTAAGTGATGAAGACTGCGGAGATTCGGCAGCGGTTCTTGGATTTCTTCGCGTCCAAGGAGCATGTGATCGTGCCCTCGGCGTCGTTGATCTACAACGATCCGACGCTGCTATTCGTGAACGCCGGCATGGTGCCGTTCAAGCCCTATTTCACCGGGGCCGAGGATTCTCCCTACCGGCGCGCTGTGAGCGTGCAGAAGTGCGTGCGCACCCTGGACATCGAGGAAGTCGGCAAGACCACCCGGCATGGCACGTTCTTCCAGATGAACGGCAATTTCTCCTTCGGCGACTATTTCAAGGAAGGCGCGATCCAGTACGCCTGGGAGCTGATCACCAATCCGCAATCCGAAGGCGGCTACGGCTTTGACGGCGACAAGGTGTGGGTCACCGTCTATTACGACGACGACGAGGGCGCCGA
Organism: Propionibacteriaceae bacterium; assembly: GCA_031272505.1. Taxonomy (GTDB): domain Bacteria; phylum Actinomycetota; class Actinomycetes; order Propionibacteriales; family Propionibacteriaceae; genus Propionicimonas. The sequence goes on along the minus strand of JAISTQ010000043.1, from coordinate 15,045 downwards.
CCTGTGGGCGAAGACGGGCGTGCCCCGCGAGCGGATCCAGCGCCGCGGCCTCAAAGACAACTATTGGCACATGGGTGTGCCCGGCCCCGGCGGCCCCTGCTCCGAGATCTATATTGATCGCGGCAAGGAATTCGGCCCCGACGGCGGCCCGGAGGCCGACGAGGACCGCTTCCTGGAGATCTGGAACCTGGTCTTCCAGACCGAAGAGCTCTCCGAGGTGCGCGCCAAGGATGATTTCGACGTCTCCCGGCAGTTGCCCAGCAAGAACATCGACACCGGCATGGGGCTGGAACGCACCGCCTATCTGCTGCAGGGCGTCGACAACATGTACGAGATCGACGAGGTGTTCCCGGTGCTGCTGAAGGCCGGAGAGCTGGCGGGCAAGCAATACCATGCGAACGCCGCCGACGACGTGCGGATGCGGGTGGTCGCCGACCACGTCCGTTCCGCCCTGATGCTGATGACGGACGGCGTCACCCCCGGCAATGAGGCGCGCGGCTATGTGCTGCGGCGGCTGCTGCGCCGCTCGATCCGGGCGATGTGGCTGCTCGGCGTCGAAGATCCGGTGCTGCCCGAACTGCTGCCGGTATCGCGCGAGCAGATGCACGTCTCCTACCCGGAGATTGACGAGCAGTGGGCGCGGGTGTCGGCCACCGCCTACGCCGAGGAGGACGCCTTCCGGCGCACCTTGAAATCCGGCATCAACTACTTCGATCTGGCGGCGGGCGCGGCCAAGGACGCGGGCAGCGCGCAGTTGGCGGGCGACATCGCCTTCAAGCTGCATGACGAGAAGGGCTTCCCGATCGACATCACCCTGGAGATGGCCGAGGAGGCCGGGCTGAGCGTGGATCGCGCCGAGTTCGACCGCCTGATGAAAGAGCAGAAGGATCGCGCCAAGGCGGACGCGAAGGCCAAGAAGGGCGGCGAGCTGGCCACCGAGGCCTACCGCGACATCCGGCTGCAGGGCGAGACGCCGTTCCTCGGCTTCACCGAGTTGGACGTCGCCACCGTCGTCAAGGGCATCGTGTCGGGCCGCGAGTCGGTGCGGCACGCCGCGAACGGCGAGGTGGTCGAGGTGGTACTCGCGGAGACGCCGTTCTACGCCGAGGCGGGCGGTCAGGACGCCGATTCCGGCTTGATCACCGGCGACGGCTTGGTCTTGGAAGTTTTGGACGTGCAGAAACCGGTGCAAGGTTTGATCGTGCACAAGGTGCGCGTCGCCGACGGCGAGTTGGCCGTGGGCGCGGCGGTGCAGGCCCAGGTGGACGCGGTGGCCCGGCTGGAATCCTGCCGGGCGCACACGGCGACCCACATCGTCAACGCCGGTTTGCGGCAGATTCTCGGCCCGACCACCGCGCAGCAGGGCTCGTTCAACAAGCCCGGCTACCTGCGTTTCGACTTCAACTCGCCGCAAGGCCTGAGCAAGGACATGCAGCAGGAGCTGGAAGGCATCTCGAACGAGGCGATCCTGGCCGATTGGGAGGTCACCGCCACCGAGATGCCGATCGCGGAGGCGAAGGCCCTGGGCGCGCAGGCGATGTTCGGCGAGAAATACGGCGAGATCGTGCGCATGGTGGAGCTGGCCGGCCCGTGGTCGCGCGAGCTTTGCGGCGGCACCCACGTGGAGCACACCTCGCAGATCGGCCTGCTCGATTTGATTTCCGAATCCTCGGTGGGCTCGGGCATCCGCCGGGTGGAGGCGCTGGTATCCAATGACGCCTTCGGCAAGCTCTCCAAGGAACGGGCGTTGGTCTATTCGCTGGCCGACACCCTGAAAGTCCAGCCCGACCAGCTTGAAGACCGGGTGGTGAAGCTGGTGGAGCAGTTGAAGGCGGCCGAGAAGCGGATCGCCGAACTGCACAGCGCGCAACTGTACGCGCGCGTCCCCGAATTGCTCGCCACCGCCGAGACGGTGGGCGGCTACCAGTTGGTGGCCACCGTGCTGCCCGAGGCCGCCGGTGAGGATTTGCGCAACCTGGCCATCAAGCTGCGCGACAAGCTCGGCGAGGCGCCGGGCGTGGTGGTGCTGATCGGCCTGCCGGCGGGCGGCAAGCCCGGCCTGGTGGTGGCGACCACGGCGGCCGCGCGGGCTTTGGGCGCGCAGGCGGGTGCCTTGGTCGGCGTCGGCGCCCCGCAATTGGGCGGCAAGGGCGGCGGCCGGGATGATCTCGCCCAAGGCGGCGGGACGGACCCGGCGGGCGCGAAGGCGGCGCTGGACGCGATCACGAGAGTGCTGCAATGAGCCAAGCGGTGCCAAAACCGCCAAGTGGAGTGCTGCTGGCCTTGGATTGGGGCGCGGCCCGGATCGGCGTGGCCGCCTGCGATTCCTTCCGGATCTTGGCCTATCCGGTGGCGACCGTCAACAATGACGAAGCGGCGTTCGACAAGATCGCCAAACTCGTCTCCGAATACGGCGCCAAAGAAGTGATCCTGGGGCTGCCGGTGGCGCTCAACGGGGCCGAGGAGGTGGCCGCGACCACTTTGCGCGAAGTCGCCGAGACGCTGCGCTCCCACCTGCCCGACACCCCGATTCGGCTGGTCGACGAGCGCCTCACCACCAAAGCCGCGGCGGCGAAGCTGCGCGAATCCGGCAAATCCACAAAGAAGCAACGTAAAATTATCGACCAAGCGGCTGCGGTGGCCTTACTGGAATCAGTCATCGCGAACCAGCCCCCCAAGGAGTAGCACGTGGCGAAGATAGACGGCAAGTCGGTATTCAGGTGGTTTCGGAACACTTTTGCGGTGTTGATCTCGCTGGCGGTGATCGGCGGAATCGTCTATGTGATCCGCAACGGCATCGAGAATTTCGCCGAGGTGGTGAGCACCCGCGTCACTTCCGATGACTACATCTCCTCGGAGCAGCTTGGCGACGAGGTGGAAATCACCATTCCCGCCGGGGCGTCCGGCTCCGAGATCGCCCAAATCCTGGTGGACGCCGACGTGGTGAAGACCACCAGCGCCTTCATCAAGGCGGCCGCCGCGAACTCCGATTCGGAGAGCATCCAGCCGGGCCGCTACCTGCTGCACAAGCAGGTGCCCGCCTCGTTGGCGATCACCATGCTGCTCGATCCGGCCTACAAGGTGAAGAACCAGTTCCGCATCATCGAGGGCCGCTGGCTCTCCTGGCAGGTGGACGGGCTGGTGGAATCCACCGGCGTCGCCAAGGAAGATTTCGAGAAGGCCTTCAAGGACACCAAGGCGGCCGGGGTGCCGTCTTGGAGCCAAGGCAAGACGGTGGAGGGCTTCCTGTTCCCGGACACCTACGACGCCGGGGACAAGCCGTCCGCGGACGTGATCGTCAAAAACGCGGTGAAGCAGTTCGACAACGTGGCCAAGTCCATCTCGTTTGAGGAGAAGGCCGCCGCCATCGGCGTCACCCCCTGGGAGGCGCTGATCGTGGCGTCCATCATCGAACGCGAGGTGTTCCGCGACGAGGACCGCCCGAAGGTCGCCCGGGTGATCTACAACCGGCTTGAAAAAGGCATGAAGCTGCAGATGGATTCCACCGTCGCCTATGCGAACGATCTGAAGGGCACCGTCTGGACCACGAAGAAGCAGCGGGCGCTGAAGTCGAAGTACAACACCTACAAGTACGAGGGGCTGCCCATCGGGCCGATCTGCTCCCCGTCGAAGAAGGCGCTGCAGGCGGCGATCAATCCGGCCTCCGGGGAGTGGCTCTACTTCCAGCCCATCGATCTGGACACCGGCGAGACGATCTTCGAGGACACCATCGAGGAGCACAACAAGGACGTCAAGAAGCTGAATCAGTGGTGTAAGGCCTCGGAAGAGAACGCGAAGAAGTGCGCCTGATGTTGGAGTATCGCACCGCGGGGGAGTCGCACGGGCAGGCGCTGCTGGCCGTGGTCGAAGGTTTGCCCGCCGCAGTGGCGCTGTCCACCGCCGAGATCGCTGACGAGTTGGCCCGTCGGCGGCTGGGCTACGGCCGCGGGGCGCGAATGCAATTGGAAAAGGACGAGGTGACGATCCTCTCCGGGGTGCGCCACGGCTACAGCCTGGGTTCGCCAATCGCGATTCAGATCGCCAACACCGAATGGCCGAAGTGGAGCCAGGCGATGAGCCCGGATTTGGTGGCGGGGGGCGACGCCGACGAGTTGACCCGCCCGCGTCCCGGACACGCGGATCTGCCCGGCATTGAAAAGTACGGTTTTTCCAACGCACGCCCGGTCTTGGAGCGGGCCTCCGCGCGCGAGACCGCCGCCCGGGTGGCCGCCGGGCTGGTGGCAAAGTGTTTCTTGGAACAGCTCGCCGGGGTGCGGGTGTTCAGCCATGTGGTGGCCTTGGGTGGCGTGGCGGTGACGCCGGGGCTGCTGCCGGAGCCATCAGATTTGCCCCTCATCGACGCTGATCCGGTGCGTTGCTTTGACGCCCAGGCCAGCGCACGGATGGTGGCCACCATTGAGCAGGCGCAGAGCGCCGGGGAGACGCTCGGGGGAGTGGTCGAGGTGCTCGCCTACGGGCTGCCGGTGGGCTTGGGCTCCCACGTTTCGGGGAAGACCCGGCTGGACGGCCGCCTGGCGGGGGCGTTGATGGGCATCCCGGCGATCAAAGGGGTGGAAGTCGGTGACGGCTTCGCTGTGGCATCGCTGCCCGGCTCCCAGGCCCATGACGAGATTTTCGCCGCTGACGGCAAGCTCACCCGACACACCAACCATGCCGGGGGCGTCGAAGGGGGCATCACCAATGGCCAGGTGTTGCGGCTGCGCGCCGCGATGAAGCCGATCGCCACCGTCCCCAACGCGCTGCAGACGGTCGATCTGGCCACCGGCGAACCGGCTCCGGCCCACCACCAGCGTTCCGACATCACCGCCGTCCCGGCCGCCGGGGTGGTCGCTGAAGCCGAGGTGGCCTTCGTGCTCGCCCAAGCCTGCCTGGAGAAATTCGGCGGCGATTCCCTACCAGAGACCAAACGGAACTATCTCGCCTATCTGGAAACGCTGCGATGACGATCTGGAACACCGTGGACGTGGCCACCGACCACCCCTACCAAGTGGTTTTGGGGAACGGCGCGGTGGAGTTGCTCGGGCAGATGCTCGATGGCGTGGCCCGGTTGGCCGTCATCTATCCGACCAAGCTGGCGGGGCTGCTGCCCCGGCTGCGCGGCGACATTTCCGCCGAGGTCACCCTGATCGAGGTGCCCGACGCCGAGGCCGCCAAGGACGTAGCGGTCTTGAGCCGCTGCTGGGAGACGCTCGCCGCCGCCGGTTTCACCCGCTCGGACGCCATCGTCGGCTTCGGCGGGGGAGCGACGACCGACTTGGCCGGCTTCGTGGCCGCCACCTGGCTGCGCGGGGTGCGCTATCTCGCCGTTCCCACCACGCTGCTGTCCATGGTGGACGCCTCGGTGGGCGGCAAGACCGGCATCAACCTGCCCGCCGGAAAAAACCTGGTGGGCGCCTTCTACGAGCCCTACTCGGTGCTCGCCGACCTCGACTGGCTGGACACGCTGCCCGAACGCGAGTTCGTCTCCGGCATGGCCGAGGTGCTGAAGGCGGGCTTCATCGCCGTCCCCGAGATTCTCACCGCCTACGAGTCCCGCCCCTCCCTCGACCCGCGTGATCCGCAGTTCGCCGAGCTGCTCCGCCTCGCCATCAAGCTCAAAGCGGACGTGGTCGCCGCCGACCTTTACGAGCAGACCACCCTCGGCCCCGACGCGTTGGGCCGCGAAGCCCTCAACTACGGCCACACGCTGGCCCATGCGATTGAGCGCGTCGAAGGGTATAAATGGCGGCACGGCGAGGCCGTCGCCATCGGCATGGTCTTCGCCGCCGAAGTCTCCCACCGGCTCGGCATGATCGACGCCGACCTGCTCGCCCGCCACCGCCAAATCCTCAGCCTTGTCGGCCTGCCCACCAGCTACTCCGGCGACTGGCCGCTGCTCCGCGCCACCATGTCCCTCGACAAGAAGACCCGCGGCTCCACCCTCCGCCTCGTCCTCCTCGAACAACTCGCCAAACCCCGCATCATCCTCAACCCCCCCGAATCCGTCTTAGCGGATGCCTTCGCCGCGCTGGCACCGCGGTAATTGTCTTCGCTCACTTCGTTCGCTCAGGCTCAGTGTGTTCGCTCCAAGTGTGCTATCGCACACGTCGCGAACTGGATTCCCGCGCTACGCCCGAGAATGACGAGTTGAGGTCACACTTTCACGTCATCCTCGACCGAAGGTCGGGGATCCAGTGAGGAGGAAGCCGGAGGCACTCCGACGAACAACTGAGCCCGAGCGAAGCGAGGACAATTACCAGGCATCACCTGCGTTCTAATGCTGGGAGGAGGACTTCGCGGATCAGGAGCATGACGACGGCCATGATGGGGACGGCGAGGATGGCGCCCATCACGCCCATCAGGGCGCCGCAGGAGATGGCGCCGAGGATGATCAGGATGCCGGGGACGTTGACGGCTTGGCCCATGATGCGCGGGTTGGTGAAGTAGGCGTCGAACTGGGTGTAGAGCAGCCAGAAGCCGAGGGTAACCAGGCCGATGATCCAGTTGGTGGAGGCGAAGGCCACGACGGTGAGCACGATGACGGCGATCAGCGGGCCGACGATGGGGATCAGCCAGCAGATGGCGACCACCACGGCCAAGGCCAGGGCGTACTGGAAGAGGCCGATGACGCTCAGGTAGACGAAGGCCACGCAGGCGGCGATCAGCATCAGGGTGGCGAGGCCGGAGATGTAGCCGCCGACCCGGTCGAAGATCTCGGAGGTGATGGCCTTGGCGCGCTTCCGGCGGGACTTCGGGGCGAGGCGGTAGATCGTCTCTTTGAAGGCGGGCAGGGTGACCAGGAAGTAGACCGTCAGCACCAAGGTGATGATCAGGGAGAAGACGGCGTTGGCGACCGCGAAACCGGCGCCCACGATGCCGCCGGCGAGGCCGGAGAGCCAATCGCCGTTGAGCAGCCAGTCCGTGAACGCGCTGAGGAAGTGGAATTGCTCGTCCAGCGCGGCGATCTGGGGATTGTCGTACAGGGTTTGCAGGATCATCGGGGAGGAGGTGCGCAGGTTGTCGATCTGCTGCACCACCATCGGCACCAAGGCCACCATGGCGAGCGCGATGACGGCGAGCACCACCACGATCACGAAGACCACGCTCAGGCCGCGCGGCAGGCCCCGGCGGCGCAGGAACTCCACGCCGCGGTTCAAACCCAGCGCGATCGCCAAGGCGAGCAGCACCAGCATCACGATGTCGCGCAAGCCGATCAGCGCGTAGATCATGCCGTAGGCGCACATCGCGCCAAAGGCGAAGAAGAAACCGATGTTGAACGGGGCCCGCTCGTGCAGCGGCTTGGGCGGGGAGAGCAGCCCTTCGGGGGCGGTGACCTCGTCCTCCGGGGGCAGCGCGGAACGGGAACGGACCAGCCGGGCCATCCAGGCCGTCTTCAACGTCTGCGTCGGCTCGTCGACGGGCACGCCGGGCGTGGCGGCCGGACGGGGAGTGGGCGCCGGGGTAGGTGTTCCCGCGGCAAACTGCGGCGGTGGCGGCGGCGGGGTGGCCCCCGGATATGGCGGTTGCGAGTCCATATACAAAGCCTAGCTGAATTGGTCTCTATACTGAGGAGCGTGCCGCTTTACATCCCCAGTCCGAGCATCCGCGGGTTCGATCTTGGCCCGCTCAACATCAAGTTCTACGCCCTGTGCCTGATCGTGGGCATCATCGTCGCCTGGATCATCGGCGTCCGCCGCTTCAGAGCGCGGGGCGGCACCACCGACGCCTTCGAGACCTGCATGATCTGGGCCATCCCGATTGGCATCGTGGGGGCGCGTTTCTACCATGTGCTCACCCACCTGGGCGACTATTTCGGCGCCGGCATCAACCCGTGGAGCGTCTTCTTCATCTGGGAGGGGGGCATCGCCATCTACGGCGCGGTCGGCTTCGGCGCGTTGGGCGCCTACATCGGCTGTCGGCGCACCAAGTCGAGCTTTGCCATGCTGGCGGACGCGCTCGCCCCGGGCATCGCCGTCGGGCAGGCGATTGGACGGCTGGGGAACTGGTTCAACCAAGAGCTATACGGGCTGCCCACCGAGCTGCCCTGGGGGCTGGAGATCGACCCGGCGCATCGGGTGGCCGGCTACGAGAACTTCGCCACCTTCCATCCCACCTTCCTCTATGAGCTGCTCTGGGATCTGGCGGTGGCCGCCATCCTGATCTGGCTCGGCAACCGCCTCAAACTGGCCCACGGCCAAGTTTTCGCCCTCTACATCGCGCTCTACGGCTTCGGGCGGTTCTTCACCGAGGGAATCCGGCTGGATTACTCGTATGACGTCTTCGGCCCGATCCGCTTCAACCAGGCGATGGCCATTGTGATCTGCCTGGCGGGGGTGGCCCTGTTCGTCATCTTGACGCGGCGGCATCGCGGCGACGAAGCTGTCGAGACCGGCGAAAAAGAGCCGGAAGAATCAGCCGCAGAGGCGGAGGTAAAAGACGCTGACACCGCGGACGAAACAGCCGCCGAGGCTGCCACTAGCCCGGACGTTGACGATGCGGATGCCCAGGAAGCGCCGGATACGGTAGAATAATCTCACTTTTTGGGCGGCACATCTCAACGTGCGGTTGGCTTCGCCTAAATCCAATGAAGGGAGATGAGTATGGCTCAGGTACATCAACGGCCAGCAAAAGTCGGGTTGTACGACCCAGCCTACGAGCATGACGCCTGTGGCGTCGGCTTCGTCGCGCAACTGTCCGGTGAGCCCAGCCATGACATCATCGAGAAGGGCCTGGTGGCCCTGGCCAACCTGGATCACCGCGGGGCCACCGGCAAGGATCCAAAGGCGGGCGACGGCGCCGGCATCTTGATCCAGGTACCGGACGCGTTCGCCCGGGCGGTCACCGATTTTGAGCTTCCCGCGGCGGGGGAGTACGCGATGGGCATGGCCTTCCTGCCCACCGAGAGCATCGAGCGGGCGCGCGCCAAGCGCACCATCGAGTACATCGCCATCGAAGAGGGCTTGACGGTGCACGGCTGGCGGGACGTCCCGGTCCGTATCGATACCCTCAGCCCGATCAGCCTGGCCACCATGCCCAAGTTCGAGCAGTTGTTCGTCTCGGCCGGTCCGGGCATCAAGGGCATCGACCTGGATCGCCGCTGCTACCCGCTGCGGAACCGGGTGCGCAACGAAGCCCAGGTGTATTTCGCCTCGCTCTCGGCCCGTACCACGATTTACAAGGGCATGTTGACGACTGCGCAGCTCGTCGAGGTCTTCCCCGATCTCTCCGACGAGCGGATGGCCAGCGCTTTGGCCCTCTTCCATTCCCGCTTCTCCACCAACACCTTCCCCACCTGGGATCTCTCCCACCCGTACCGGATCATCGCCCACAACGGCGAGATCAACACCGTGAAGGGCAACCGCAACTGGATGCGGGCCCGCGAGTCTTTGTTGGCTACCGATTTGATCCCCGGCGATCTGGAGCGGATCTTCCCGATCTGCACTCCGGGCGGCTCCGATTCCGCCTCTTTTGACGAGGTGCTGGAGCTGTTGCACCTGGGCGGCTACTCGCTGCCGCACGCGGTGCTGATGATGATCCCGGAAGCCTGGGACAACCACGCCGAGATGGATCCCGCCCGCCGCGATTTCTACCGCTTCCACTCTTCCTTGATGGAGCCTTGGGATGGCCCCGCCTCTGTCAACTTCACTGACGGCACCCTGATCGGCGCGGTGCTGGACCGCAACGGGTTGCGGCCGGGCCGCTATTGGGTGACGGACGACGGCCTGGTGATCTTCGCCTCCGAGGCCGGCGTGATCGACGTGCCGCCGGAGAAGGTGGTCACCAAAGGCCGGATGAAACCCGGCCGGATGCTGTTGGTCGACCTGGAGCAGCACCGCCTCATCGACGACGACGAGATCAAATCCAAACTTGCCGCCCGCCACCCGTACGGCGAATGGCTGGAAAAGAGCCGAATCCGCCTCGACAGCCTGCCCGAGCGGCAGCACGTGGTGCACTCCCACGCCTCGGTGGAACGCCGCCAGCAGGTCTTCGGCTACACCCGCGAGGAAGTCTCGATCCTGATCGCCCCGATGGCCCAAAACGGCGCGGAGCCCATCGGCTCGATGGGCAACGACACCCCGCTGCCGGTGCTCTCGGATCGGCCCCGGCTGCTCTTCGACTACTTCGTGCAGCTTTTCGCGCAGGTGACGAACCCGCCGCTGGACGCCATCCGCGAAGAGTTGGTCACCTCGATGAAGTCCACCATGGGCGCCGAAGGCAACCTGCTCGCGCCCGACGAAGACTCCTGCCACAACATCGTCATCGACTATCCGGTCTTGACGTCCGACCAGTTGGCCAAGATCGTCCGCATCAACCGCGACGGCTCGATGCCCTTCTATGACACCCACATCGTCCGGGGCCGTTACGAGGTCGAGGGCGGGGGAGCCGCGCTCAAGAAAGCACTGGACGACATTTGCGCCGAGGTGGACGAGGCCATCGCCAACGGCTCACGCACCCTGGTGCTCTCGGATCGTCACTCCAATTTGGAATACGCGCCCATCCCGTCGTTGCTGCTCACCTCAGCGGTACACAACCACCTGATCCGCACCAAGCAGCGCACCCAGATTTCGCTGATCGTGGAGGCTGGAGACGTCCGCGAGGTGCACCATGTGGCCTTGCTGCTCGGCTATGGGGCGGCCGCCGTCAACCCGTATCTGTGCTTCGAGACGGCTGAGGATCTGGCCCGGCGCGAATGGCTGGTGCAGGTCGAGCCGGACAAGGCGGTCGAGAACGTGCGCAAGGCGCTGGGCAAGGGGGTGCTGAAGATCCTCTCCAAGATGGGCGTCTCCACCGTGGCCTCCTACACCGGCGCGCAGATCTTCGAGGCCATCGGCCTGCAGCAAGATTTGGTGGACGAATACTTCACCGGCACCGCGTCGCGTATCGAAGGCGTCGGCCTGGATCAGATCGCCGCCGAGGTGGCGGCCCGGCATCAGGTCGCCTACCCGCTGGATGGCGGGAATCCCCTGGTGCGGGTGCTGGATGTCGGCGGCCACTACAAGTGGCGGCGCAACGGCGAGGCGCACCTGCTCGATCCGGAGGCCATCTTCCGGCTGCAGCAATCCACCCGGCAGGGCAGCTACGAAAAATTCAAGCTCTATTCGGGCCATGTGGACGACCAGTCGAAGCGGCTGATGACGCTGCGCGGCCTGCTCGAGTTCAAGAGCGACCGCGCGCCCATCCCCATCGAAGAGGTGGAGCCCGCCAGCGAGATCGTGAAGCGGTTCGCCACCGGCGCGATGTCATACGGCTCAATCAGCCAGGAGGCGCACGAGACGCTGGCCATCGCGATGAACCAACTGGGCGCGAAGTCGAATACCGGCGAGGGCGGCGAGGATCCCGAGCGGCTCTACGATCCGAAACGCCGTTCGGCGATCAAGCAGGTGGCCTCGGGCCGCTTCGGCGTCACCAGCGAGTATCTCGTCAACGCCGACGACATCCAGATCAAGATGGCCCAGGGCGCGAAGCCCGGCGAAGGCGGGCAACTGCCCGGCCGGAAGGTTTACCCGTGGGTGGCGAAGACCCGTCACTCCACCCCCGGCGTGGGGCTGATTTCCCCGCCGCCGCACCACGACATCTACTCCATCGAGGATCTGAAGCAGTTGATCCACGATCTCAAGTGCGCGAATCCCGAGGCCCGCATCCACGTCAAACTGGTCGCGGAAGTGGGCGTGGGGACGGTCGCCGCGGGCGTCTCCAAGGCGAAGGCCGACGTGGTGCTGATCTCCGGCAATGACGGCGGCACCGGCGCGGCCCCGCTGAACTCCATCAAGCACGCGGGCGGCCCCTGGGAGCTCGGGCTCGCCGAGACGCAGCAGACGCTGCTGCTCAACGGGCTGCGGGATCGGATCGTGGTGCAGGTGGACGGGCAGTTGAAGACCGGCCGGGACGTGATGGTGGCCGCTTTGTTAGGCGCCGAGGAGTTCGGCTTTGCCACCACCGCGCTGGTCGTCAACGGCTGCGTGATGATGCGGGTCTGCCAGTTGGACACCTGTCCGGTGGGCGTGGCCACCCAGAATCCGGAGCTGCGCGAAAAGTTCACCGGCAAGCCCGAGTACATCGTCAATTTCTTCACCTACATCGCCGAGGAGGTGCGCGAGTACCTGGCGCAGCTCGGCTTCCGCACCTTGCAGGAGGCGATTGGCCAGGTGCAGGCGCTGGACACCCGCGCCGCCATCGACCACTGGAAGGCCGCCGGGCTGGATCTCAGCCCGATCCTCGCCGAGGTGCAGCCGATGGACGACGAGACGCCGTACCAATCCACCGCCCAGGATCACGAGTTGGACACCGAGTTGAACCGGGCTTTGGACGAGTTAGCCGAGCAGGCGTTGGCCAGCGAGCATCCGGTGCAGGCCGAGCTGAAGGTGCGCAATGTGGATCGCACCGTGGGCACTTTGGCCGGGTATCGGATCACCAAAGCCACCCAGGGCAAAGGTTTGCCTGACGATTCGCTCTATGTGACGCTGCACGGCACCGGCGGGCAGAGCTTCGGCGCTTTCCTGCCCAAGGGCGTCACGCTGCGGCTGGTGGGCGACTCCAACGACTACTTCGGCAAGGGCTTGAGCGGCGGCCGGTTGATCGTCTATCCCGATCCGGCCTCGAAGCTGAAGCCGGAATGGAATATCGCGGTGGGGAACGTGGCCTGCTACGGGGCGACTTCCGGCGAGGTTTTCATTCGCGGCCAGGCCGGGGAGCGCTTCTGTGTGCGCAACTCCGGGGTGACGGCCGTGGTCGAGGGCACGGGCGATCACGCCTGCGAGTACATGACGGGCGGCAAGGTGCTCATCTTGGGCGCCACCGGGCGGAATCTCGCGGCGGGCATGAGCGGCGGCGTCGCCTACGTGCTGGATCTGAATCCGGTGCGGCTGAACCCCGAGATGGTCGATCCGCTGCCACTTGACGAAGCGGATGTCGCCGAGGTAGTGGCGCTGCTGAAACGGCACCTGGAGCAGACGGGTTCGGCGGTGGCCGAAGCGTTGCTGGCCGAGCCGGATCTGGCGGCGAAGTTCACCAAGGTGATGCCGCGCGACTACGCCAGGGTGCTGGCCGCGCGGGCCAAAGGCGAGGCCGAGGGGCTTGACGAAGCGGGAATCACCGCATTGATGATGGAGGCGGCGCATGGCTGATCCCAGAGGATTCTTGACCACTGAGCGCGAGGTGGCGCAGTTGCGTCCGGTCGCCGAACGGCTGGAGGATTGGAAAGAGGTATATCCGGGCACCCCCGGCCACGCGGTGCTGCCGATCATCTCGAAGCAGGCGGGCCGCTGCATGGATTGCGGCACCCCGTTCTGCCATTTCGCCTGCCCGCTGGGCAACCTGATCCCCGAATTCAACGATCTGGTCTGGCGGGACGACTGGCGCGGCGCCACCACCCGGCTGCTGGAGACGAACAACTTCCCGGAGATCACCGGGCGGCTCTGCCCGGCCCCCTGCGAGATGGCCTGCGTGGAGGGCATCAACCGCGAGCCGGTCACCATCAAGAACGTCGAGGTGGCGATCGCCGACCGCGCCTGGGCGGATCGCCGCATCCTGCCGTTCACCCCGCAGTGGCAGACGTCATACACCATCGCGGTGGTGGGCTCCGGGCCGGCTGGTTTGGCGGCGGCCCAGCAGTTGACCCGCGCCGGGCACACCGTGGTGGTCTACGAGCGGGCGGACAAGCCCGGAGGGCTGCTGCGCTACGGCATCCCGGAGTTCAAGCTGGAAAAGCACGTGCTGGATCGGCGGCTGAAGCAGATGGCCTTGGAAGGCACCGTCTTCAAGACGAACGTGAACATCGGCGTCGACATCACCGGCGAACAGCTCTTGGAACGCTTTGACGCGGTGGTGTTGGCGATTGGCTCCACCGTCCCGCGCGATCTCAAGGTGCCGGGGCGCGAATACGCGGGCATCCACCAGGCGATGGAATACCTGCCGCAGGCGAACCGGGCCGCTTTGGGCCGCCACGTGGAGGATCAGATCAGCGCCGAAGGGCTGGATGTGGTGATCATCGGCGGCGGCGACACCGGGGCCGATTGCCTGGGTACCGCGCTTCGGCAGCAGGCTCGCAGCGTCACTCAGTTGGAGATCATGCCCAAACCGCCCACCACCCGTCCGGCCTCCCAGCCGTGGCCCACCTTCCCGATGCTCTACAAGGTGACGAGCGCGCACCAAGAGGGCGGGGAGCGCGTCTACTCGGTCTCCACCAAGGAGTTCCTCGCCGACGCCTCCGGAAGGGTTTCCGGGCTGCGTATTGAAGAAGTGAAACTTGGCGCGAAAGGTTTTGAGCCGGTGCCCGGCACCGAGCGGCTGATTCCGGCGCAATTGGTGTTGCTTGCCATGGGTTTCGTCGGCCCGGAGCCGGACGGAATCGTGGCCCAGTTGGGTGTGGAGTTGGACGCCCGCGGCAACATCGTCCGCGACGACAGCTTTGCCACCAACGTCACCGGGGTTTACGCCTGTGGCGACGCTGGACGCGGCCAATCTTTGATTGTCTGGGCGATTGCCGAGGGGCGTTCTTGCGCGCACGGATTGGATGCCGCGCTGCAAGGCCGTACCGTCCTTTCCCGTCCAATCGATCCAGGTGCGCGACAGTTAGCTACATAAACTGACGGCACGAAACAGTTTCGCGAAACTCATTGAATTCGTGAGTTTGCAAGCGGAAAACCGCGAAACTTCATTTCGCTCAAGCGATTCTTTGGAAAATATCAACGTTTTGTCTCGAATGCTGAGCTTTTGCGCAAAATCGGTCGTTTTCCTTCTTGAAATCCTGTGTTAGCGTTTCCCGCGCAAGCGATTTGGGGGCAGGTAGGCACCTGCTGCCGATCTCGTCTCCCGGATGACCGTCTCCGAGAAGATCAACCAGCTCCGTGACAACGCGGCGGTGAAGGGCTTGACGGCTCCGGCGCAGGCGGCTCCGAAGGTGGCGAAGACCGCTTCGGTGGCGGTCTCCGGCAAGGCGTTCAAGAAGAAGAGCAAGCCGAAGGTCACTGTCACCATCAAGGTCTCCGATGGCACTGTGAAGGGCCGGGTGGCGATCTTTGTGGGTGGCAAGAAGGTGAAGGTCTT
>JAISTQ010000008.1 GCA_031272505.1 Propionibacteriaceae bacterium | reverse complement strand
CACTCTCCAATCGGACCTGATGGCGCACATAGGGGTGTTTGGGCCGCCGACTGCGTTGGGGTGGCTGGACCGCCGCAAGCGGCGTGCAGCCTACCGGCGCTCGCCAAAGCCCGAATGAGATTCGGGCTTCGTGGATTCGCGGGATCGGTCGCGAATGAACGAGCTCCTTCGCTCCCAACCGCGAATACACGCAGAGCCCAACGTTCGTTGGGCTCTGGGCTCGCTTGGGGTGGCTGACGGGACTTGAACCCGCGACCACCTGGACCACAACCAGGTGCTCTACCAGCTGAGCTACAGCCACCATGTGTTGAAAGCAACTTGAACAGTGTACTCAAAAGTGTGGGTAAGGGCTAGTTGAACCCGAGTTAAACACAAGTGCCGGAGGGATGTCCCTCCGGCACGCGCTTGACTAGAGACCTGCTGGGGGTGGCGGTACCGCCCAGCAGGTTTTCGGTTGTCTACCTCAGAACTCGCGGTTGCTGTCCGACCGGGACACCGCCCAGGCGCGCACAGTAGCCGGATCAAAGCGGAGATGCCGACCCAACCGGATACCCTCCGGAGCTGGGCTGCCCATCGAACGCCACCTGTAGAGGGTGGCCAACGGGATGCCCAGATACGCGGCTACTTCCTGCGGAGTCCACAGGCGCTCGAACTTGTTGTCTACCATGGTAGTTTCCTCTCGTTTGTATTCGAAAGAAGCACGTGTTCATTATAACCGATGTCCTTCAGTGTTTTGCACCACTTCCGTATTTTGTTTTGCCGCGTGACCGCGCAATCGGACGTCCAAAATGAGTGATAGCACAACATTAGGGGGTAGACTCCTTTCATGCCCCAGTCAAGGACCCGCCTTCCCAGGAGTGGAACATGGGCGGAACGGCTCTCAACGCAAGTCGGCGTCAACATCCGCGCCGCCAGAAATCGCATCGGCATCTCTGAACAACAGCTTTCCAAACGGCTGACCAACCTCGGCAACCCAATCGCCCGGACGACCATCAACCAGATCGAGAATGGACTGCGGTCCATCTCGCTCCCTGAGACGCTCGTCTTTGCGGTGGCGCTTGGAGTGCCGCCCGTGGAACTAATATATGACCCCGAAGCACGAAATGTGGAAATTTTGCCTGGCAATTTTGAAATGTCTGGAGACGAGGCAGTGGAGTGGTTGTCAGGCGCTGTACCCGTTCGCGAGCCAGGGCAAACCAAGGAAGAATGGTTGAGCAACAGCGTCGATCCACACATTTCTGACGCCGCCGAGGCCTGGATCACCCTCGGCCGTTTCGAACGGCGCGCCTACCAGTTGCTGCGCGATCTGGAAGAGACGCAACGGCTGCTGATCAGCGCCCGCGACAAGACCGAGCGCTCGCATCGGGCCAACAACATCAACTACATCACCCGCCGCGGCAAGGGGCTGGTGGCTCATCTGCTGCGGCAAGTCGCCATCGTCCGCCAGTACCTCCCCGACTTCGATCTGGACGACGAAACCAAGGCCACGATGCAGAAGATTCAGGATCTTCCGAACGTAACCGCGGCCTGACGCGAAGTGGCGCGTTGGCAAACTGGCCGTTTCACCCGTATTATTGGTACTCGCGCCACCTTAGCTCAGTCGGCAGAGCGGCTCACTCGTAATGAGCAGGTCAAGGGTTCGATTCCCTTAGGTGGCTCTCATCGTGGGGAGCAGCGGGGAAACCCGGCGTAGGGCGCTGCCGAGCTGCCGCCGGGCCGCCCAGGACAGCAGCAGCCGGGAGCGGGCGCGCGTCACCCCCACATACAGCAGCCGGGCCTCTTCGGCGATCTCGGCCTCTGATTCCGCCAGCGCGTGCGGCAAGGTGCCTTCTTGGACGCCGGCGATCGCCACCGCCTCCCACTCCAGCCCCTTCGCCGAGTGCAGGGTGGCCAGGGTGACGGCGTCCGGATGGTGACGGGGGCGGTAATCCTCCACGGTGGAGCCTTCGGAGCGCACCACATATGGGATGCCTTGCGCCTTCAGCGCCTGCGCGATGGGCTCGGCTTGGGTGCGGGCCCGGTAGAGCACCGCCGTTGACCTCCACGGCAAATCCAGGCTGGCCAACCAGGCACCGAGCGCGTCGGCCTCCGCCGCCTCCGTCTCGTGGCCGACCACCTCCACCTGGGGGCCAGCTCCGCCTTCGGCGCGCAGCGTGACCGCGCCCGGAATCAGATTGTGCCGCGCCACCCGATTCGCCAACTCCACGATCTGCCGGGTGGAGCGGTAATCGGCATCCAGGTAGAACAGCTTCGCCTCCGGGAAGGCGGACGGGAATTGCTTCAGATAATCCGCGCGCGCGCCCGCGTAGGAGTGGATCGTCTGCGCCGGATCGCCGACCACGCACAGATCCGGCTGTTTCGCGTCCAACCACAGATCCAACAAGGTGCGCTGCAGCGGATTGACGTCCTGAAACTCATCCACCACCAGATGCCGATACTGATCCAGCACCCGGTTGCGCACCCCCGGATTCTCCGACAGCAGCGCGCAGGCGCAAAGCAGGATGTCGTCAAAATCGATCACCCCGGCCTCCGCCTTCACCTGCTCATAGCGCAGCAACAGCTTGGCCACCTCGTAGGCATTCACCTCGGGCACCTCGCGGTGATACTGCGCCGCCAACTGCGGGTAGTCGTCAGGCAGCACGTTGGAGACCTTCGCCCAAGAGACCTCCCCGAGCACCGCCCGCAAGGCTGACGGGGGGAGCTCCAGCCCTTGCCGCTGCACCGCCGCCGCCAACAGCCCGGCGCCATCCGCGCTCACCTGGGGCAGCTCGGTGCCGAACACCTCCGGCCAGAAATACCTCGCCTGGCGCAGCGCCGCCGAATGGAAGGTGGCGGCCGTCACCTGCGGGACGCCCAACTGGGCCACCCGTTCGCGCAACTCGGCCGCCGCCCGGGTGGTGAAGCTGACGGCCAAGGTGTGGCCGGGATCGAGCGCGCCGGTGAGCGCCCCGTAGGCGATGCGATGGGTGATGGCCCGCGTCTTGCCGGTGCCGGGGCCGGCGATCACCGCCACCGGGCAGCCGAAAGTGGACGCCACCTGGGCTTGGACCTCATTCAGGCCCGTGAGGAGTGCATCCGGCTTCGCCATGGCCATAACCCTAGTGGGCGGCACCGACATTTATGAACGACCAGACGTTCACCACCTCGCGCTGAGATGGTTCGGCGAATAAATGTCGGAGGGGGTGAGTAGAGTGTTCTCATCATGCAAAAAGTGAGCGCGAAGAGCTTGGACGGCCTGCTGCCGCCGCTGCTGGAGTTCCTCGCGCCCACCGGCGGGGATCCGCTGGTCTTGGATACCTGCATCGTGCCGGATCTGGCCACCCGGCGTTGGCTCTCGCAGCAGTTTGCCCGGCAGACGGGCGTCGCGGCGGGGGTGCGTTTTGTCACCTTCGGCAGTTTCGAGTCCGAGCTGGCCGAATCGCTGTTGGACGAGCCTACGTTCCGGGCGTGGCGGCGGTGGAGTCCGGAGGGTTTGCGCGGCCTGTTGCATCGGGCGGTCGCTGCCGGGCCGGTCACCAGGTTCAGCGAGTACCTGGCCCAGGTTTCCGAGCCGCAGGCGGCCTTGTGGCGGCTGGGGGTGAAATTTGCCCGCTATGCCCAATACCGCGAGGAGCTGCCCGCCCAGTTGCGGGCGGGCGAGTTCGGTTGGCAGGGCGAGCTTTGGCGCCGGGCCCGGGAATTGAACGGCGGGTTTGACGGCGCGGAGGCGGCGGCGGCGTTGTCGGCGGCGATACTGCCGGGGTCGATCTCCGGGCGGGTCGCGCTGTTTGCCCCACGTCCCCTCCCCCACGCGCGCGCGCGATTAATAGATCGCGTGGCTGAGGTAGCCGAGTTGCAATGTTTCGAGTTGACGCCGGCAGCCAGCTTCGGCGAAAAACCGGAGGGCTGCTACGAGTTCCACTTCAGCCACGGGCGGCTGCGGCAGGTGGAGGTGCTGCGCGATGTGCTCGCCCAGTTGTTCCAAGCCGATGAGAGCCTGGAGCCACGCGATGTCGTCGTCATCACCCCGCAGGTGCGGCAGGTGGCGGCGGCGGTGGCCAGCATCAAGCTGCAGGCGCATCCGGCGGCTAGTTTCCGGCTGCAGACGACAGCCGGTACCAGCGGGTCCCGTGGCGGGCTCACCGAGCTGCTGCTGGCGGTGCTGGCAGCCGATCACACCCGCTTCACGGTGGCGGAGCTGCTGCAGTTGGCGGCGATTCCGGCAGTGGCCCGCAAGTTTGGTTTTGAGGATCTGGAACGGCTGGACGAGTTGGCCCAGGCCGCCGAGATCCGTTTCGGTTTGGATGCCGCGCACCTGCAAGGCTTCGGCCTGCAAGCCTTCCCGCAAAACACCTGGGCGGAAGGGTTGAAGCGGCTGTTGCTGGGGATCACGCTGAGCGCGGATGAGCTGGCGACGGCGGGCACCGCCCTGCCGGTGGACGATGAAGATTCCGGCGATGCCACGCTGGTCTTGGCGTTGACGCGCTTCGTGGACGCATTGTCTTCCTGGAATCAGACGTTGGAGACCGCGACCACGTTCACCGGATGGGTGGGGCGGGCGCAGGCCAGTTTGGCGGAGTTGGCGCTGCCGGTTGGCGATGAGCGCCGCGAGTTGGAAGACATCACCCGGGAGCTCTCGGATTTGCCCGAAGCCGAAGCGGGCCCGGAAATGGATCGCCGCGATGCCGCCTGGCTGATCGAGTTCCAGCTCGCGAATCGGCGCCGTCGGGATGCCTTCGGAAACGGCTCGTTGACGGTCTGCGACATCGGCGAGGCGGAGCGGATTCCGCGGAAGGTGAGCGTGCTGCTCGGTTGGGATGCGGATGTGGTCCCCGCCCGCGATCCCTGGGATGGGGACGATCTGCTCGCCCTCGATCCGCAGCCTGGCGATCCCGTCCGCTCCGCGCGCGATCAACAGGCGCTGTTCGACGTGGTGCAGGCCACCAGTGAAAAGCTCGTGGTAATCTGCGCTGATCGCAGCGAGGCGACGAATCTGCCCGTCCCGCTTTCGGGGCCGATCAACAGCCTGCTCGAGCACGCGGGCGGCACTCCCATCCGGCATTCGCTGCACGCCTTCAGCCCGGAGGCCTTCCAAAGCCCAGCCAGCAGCTTCGATCCGGTGGCTTTCCAGCAGGCCGAGTTGCTGGTCCAAGCGCGGGCACGTGGGGTCACCGCAGCCGCGCCAGCCCCGTTGCGGCGCACTTCTCCCCCGCTCACCGAGGTGGAGTTGGCGGAGTTGATCAGCTATTTCAAGAATGCGGCATCCTGGCTGCTGCGCGAGGCGGCTGGCCTTTCATTCGGCGATTCGGTGGTCAAAGAAGGCATCGAGTTGGAGGTCGACGGGTTGGCCCAGTGGAGCCTGGGCGATTGGACGCTGCAACAGCGTCTGCTCGGCCACCAGCCAGAGCAGATCGTCGACGCGCTCTGGCGTTCGGGCCGGGTGCCGCCACGGCAGCTGGGCGCCCAGGTGCTCGACACCGTGCTGGGCGACGTGGCCGGGCTGTGCGATGCCGCCACCAGCGCCTTGGGGCCCGGCTGGGAAGCGGCGGCCCGCGAGCCGCTGCCCATCCAGGTGTCCGTGGGTGGAGTGCGGGTCCACGGCCAGTTGGCCACCGTCAACGGCCAGTTGGCCGAGTTCACCTATTCGCAGTTGCGCGCCAAACAGCTCATCGGCCCGTGGCTGAAGTACCTGGCCGCGAAGGCGGCCGGGGCGGATGTCGCGCTGCAGTTGATCGGGCGGAAATGTCAGTACTCCAGCCATGCGGGCGAGCCTGCCGTGATGCCCAACTGGCCACCGCTCTCCGCCACCCAAGCCCAAGAGCTACTCGGCCGGTTCATCGAGGTTTTCAAGGTCGGGCGGGATCGGCCGCTGCCGATCGAGCCGGAGTTGGCGCAGGCGGCGGCGGAGCATCAGCATGACCGCCCAGATCAATTGGAAAGGCACTGGAAGTACGTCGACAAGGCTTGGTTGGAGCTCTATCCAGAGCTATCCGATTACCGCGATGACCGCGAACCCACCCTCTTCCCAGGGTCAGCGCCGCTCTTCTTCCGCTTGGCGGAGGCCCTGTATAGCCCGATGGGGGCGGAATCATGAGCGCGCCCATCACCGTCATCGAGGCCAGCGCCGGCACTGGCAAGACTTTCACCATCGCCACCGAGGCGGTGCGCTATCTCGCCGAAGGGCGGGTAACGCCCCGCGAGCTGGCGATCATCACCTTCAGCCGGAATGCCTCCCTGGAGATCAAAGATCGGGTGCGCAGCCGGATCAGTTCCGCGATCACGCTGCTGCAAGGCCGGAAGGCAGCTCAGCAAGACGATCCGGATGGCTGGTTGTTGGATGATCCTGAGCTGATGCCCGCATACTTGGAGCGGCTGCAGGCCGCCGAGCAGCAGTTGGACAGCTCCGCTTTGATGACGATCCACGAGTTCTGCTCCGCGATGTACGCCCAGTTGGGGGTGCTGGCGAACGGCGATGTCGGCAGGCTGCTCGAAGATCCAGCCGAAGTGCTCAAACAGGCCGTCGAAGACGCCTACTTGAAGACCTTCGCCGCCGCTCCGCCGGGGTTCGGGCTGGAGGATGCGCAAAAGATCGCCCTCGGGTTGGAGTGCTTCCCCGACGCGAAAGTCACCGCCGCCGACGATGACGCATCGCAAGCCCGGGCGCAGTTTGCGGCCGCCTTCCAGGCCGAATACGCGGCCGCCAAAGCCCGCTTGGGGGTGTACACCTTCAACGATCAGTTGGTGCGGCTCCGCGACGCGCTGGCCGTCAGCCCCGCCGCCGTGGAGCGGCTGCGCGGCACGCTCAAGGTGGTGCTGGTAGACGAATTCCAAGACACCGACACCATCCAGTGGGAGCTGCTGGAGCGGTGCTTCGCCGGGCACGCCGAGTTGGTGCTGGTCGGCGATCCGAAGCAGTCCATCTACCGTTTCCGCGGCGCGGACATCACCGCCTACCGCCGCGCGGTCGGCACCGCCACCGAAAAGCAAACGCTGGGACGCAACCATCGGGCGGACGCGCAGGTGATCGAGACGGTCAACCGGCTCTTTGCGAACGCGGAGTTGGGCGAAGGCATCGGGGTGCCGATGACGACGGCCACCCATCGGGAGTCAAGGCTGCTCAATTCCCCTTTCCCGCCGGTGTGGTTGCGCGAATTGAACTACTCGAATCCGCCGGGAGTGGACGCGCTGCGGGAGCAGATTTTCGCTGATCTGGTCGCCGCGGTGGCCCAGCTGTTTTCGTCAACGGCCGCAGTGGTGGACGAGGAGGGCACGCATCCCATCTGCCCGAAGGACGTCGCCATCTTGGTCACCAAGAACGAGCACGGTGAGCAGCTGGTGAAACAGCTCTCGCTGGCCGGGATTCCGGCGGCATTCTCGGGAGCGGATTCGGTGTTCGCCACCGCGGCCGCCCAAGAGTGGGAGAAGCTGCTGCGGGCCTTCGAGTTGCCCCGGCGCGGAAATGTGCGCCATGCCTGTTTGACGCCTTTCATCGGGGCCAACCTGGCTGATCTGGCCGCCGCCAGCAGCTCGCAGCTTTCCAGTTGGCTCGATCAGCTCTCCCGCTGGGCGGATGTCTACCGGCGCGAGGGGGTGGCGGCGCTGTTTGCCGCGATCAGCGCCGATGGCAGCTTCGCCTCGCGGCTGCTGGGCAAGGTGCTGGGCGAGCGGCAGCTCACCGATCACATCCACCTCAGCCAGGTGTTGAGCCGGCAATACCACCAAGGCGTGCAAGGCCCGGCGCTGCTGGAATGGTTGACGGACAAAATCGCGTCCGACAACACCCGCGAGCACCTGCGGCGGCTGGAGAGTGACGCGGATGCCGTCCAGATCCTCACCATCCACAAGGCCAAAGGGCTGGAATGGCCGGTGGTGTTCCTGCCTACCATGTGGGATCGCTTTTCCTCTTCCAAGGTGGAATACCGGCCGTACGATTTCAAAGGCCCGGTGGATTATCACGACGAGACGGGCCAACGCTGCCTCGATGTCTCGGTTAGCGGCAGCGAGCATCGCAAAGAGTCGCGCCGACGCTGGGCGGCGGAGGACGCGGCTGACGAGCTGCGGAGGCTCTATGTGGCCTGCACCCGGGCGCGTTCGCAGTTGACGCTCTGGTGGGCGGCCTCCAGCGCGAACACCACCCCCTCGCCGCTGCATCGGCTGCTGGCCCGCGATCCAAGCGTCGTCGGCGTGCCGCAGATGCCGAAGCAGCTAGTTCCGCCCGGCGAGATGGAATGGCCGAAGGCCGCCGGCCTGCAGTTCGATCGCGTCCCAGAAGCTATCAGTGGGGCGGCGGCTCCGGCGCGCTTACCCGCCCGCGCCCCCAGCGCGGCGCTGACGCTGGCTGAGTTCACGCGCAGCATCGATCAAGACTGGCGGCGCACCTCCTATTCCGGGTTGACGGCCGGGGTGCATGACGGGCCGGTGCGCGGCGGCCTGGATGAGCCGGAAGACGCCCAGGCTGCCGGGGCTGACGAAGCTGCCCCCGCGGCGGGCGCTGGGCAGCTCTCCCCGTTGGCCGGTTTCCCCGGCGGGACGACCTTCGGCTCACTGGTCCACGAAGTCTACGAGCAGGTCGATTGGCATACCGGCGAAACTGAGCTGCTCGCCAGGTTGGAGGCGGTCGCCGCAGTGGCGCTGCGGCGCTATCCGCTGCCCGATGTCGGGGCGGCCGAATTGGCTGCCGGGCTGGCCCCGGCGTTGCTCACCCCGTTGGGCAAGCTGGCCGGCGGCAAGCCGCTCACCGCCTTCCCGCGCAGCGCGGGTTTGGCCGAGTTGACGTTCGAGTTCCCGCTGGACGGATCCGCGAAACTGTCCCAAGTGGCGGAGTTGTTGGCCGCCAAGCTGCCCGCTGGCGATCCGCTCGCCGATTATCCGGCGGCACTCGCCGATCCGGCCCTGGCGCAGACGAAGTTGCGCGGCTTCCTCACCGGCAGCATCGATCTGCTGCTGCGCGAAGCGGGAAAGTACTACATCTTCGATTACAAGACGAACTCGCTCGGCGATCCGGCCACCGTGAAATGCGCGGATTTTGACGTTCCCGCGATGGCCGCCGAGATGATCCGCAGCCACTATCCGCTGCAGGCCATCCTCTATGCGGTGGCGCTGCATCGCTTCTTGCGGCACCGGCTCCCCGGATACCGTCCGGATGAGCACCTGGGCGGGGTCGGGTATCTGTTCGTGCGCGGCATGTCCCCGGCGCATCCGGAGTTCGGGGTGTTCCAGTGGTTCCCGCCCGCCGAGCTGGTGGTGGAACTCTCCGATTTGATCGGAGGCGGTCATGGCTGAGTTGGCTGAGCTGTTCACCGCTGGCGAGTTGCTGGCGGCTGAGAAGATCGCGCGGCTCTATGGGGAGCGCGATCCGCTGGTGCTCTCCGCCCTGGCGATGACGATCAAGGTACTGGAATCCGGGTCGGTCTGCCTGGATCTGGAGTTGGCTGCGCAGCAGTTGCAAGCGCTGGCCGAGGAGCAGTTGCCCGATTATGCCTGGCCGGGCACCGCCGAATGGCTCGCCGCGCTCACCGCCTCCCCGATGGTGGAGACGGGCACCGGGTTCAATCGGCCGCTGCATTTGGTGGGCACCCGGCTCTACTTGCAGCGCTATTACGAGCAGGAG
The DNA here is from genome assembly GCA_031272505.1 of Propionibacteriaceae bacterium. Classification (GTDB taxonomy): domain Bacteria; phylum Actinomycetota; class Actinomycetes; order Propionibacteriales; family Propionibacteriaceae; genus Propionicimonas. The sequence goes on along the minus strand of JAISTQ010000008.1, from coordinate 47,555 downwards.
CAGCGGGTGCAGCGGCGCTTCGCCGAGTTGGCCGCCCAATCCTGGCCAGTGCCCGGCCTCGATGCCATCCTGGATGCCGTCTTCGGCGCCAATGCTGATCCGTATCAACGCCAGGCCGCCGCCACCGCCGCGCAGCGCGGCCTCACCATCGTCGCTGGCGGGCCCGGCACCGGCAAGACGTACACCATCGCCAAGATCATCAGCACGCTGCAGCAGGTCGCCGCCGCCGCCCCGGTGGCCGGTTGGCCGGCCCAGCCGCGCATCGCGCTCGCCGCACCCACCGGGAAAGCCGCCACCCGGATCACCGAATCGCTGCTCGAATCCGGCGCCGCAGCTTTGTCGGGCGTCACCATCCACCGGCTGCTCGGCTACCAGCCCGGTAAACGCACCCGCTTCGCGCACGACGGGTTCGATCCGCTTCCCTACGACGTGGTCATCGTCGACGAAGCCTCCATGGTGCCGCTGCTGCTCATGGATCGGCTGCTCGCCGCCCTGCCGCCCGGCTGTCGGCTGGTGCTGGTCGGCGATCCGGATCAGCTCGCCCCGGTGCTCGCGGGCGCGGTGCTCTCCGACATCACCACCGTGGCCTCGGGCACCCCCTCACTGGTCCGGCTCCGCCAGAACCACCGTTTCTCCGGCGCGATCTCCGACTGCGCTGCCGCGGTGCTGGCGGGCGATCCCGAGGCGCTGCTGGCCGCCATCGACGGCGAACAAGTCCGCCTCGTCACCGATTCTCCCGCCGCCGCCATCACCCAGTTGGTGCTGCCCGCCGCCGAGGCGCTCATCGAATCGGCGCACGCTGCCCCAGTCGCGGATACGCTCGCCCGGCAGCGCTCCTTGCAGTTGCTCTGCGCGCACCGCATCGGTCCCGCCGGAGCGGAACACTGGAACGCCGAGATCATCCGGGCGCTGCGCTCCGCCGGGCTGGCCGGTGACGACGCGCGCTGGTTCGCCGGGATGCCGCTGCTCTATGGGCACAATTCGGCAGATCTGGGGCTCTCCAACGGCGACACCGGCGTGGTCTACGCTTCCCCGCAGGGGTTGGTGGCGCACTTCGGCCCCGGCGACGGCGTGCCCGTCCAGCTCCTCGAAGACACCACCCCCAGCTACGCCATCACCGTCCACAAAGCCCAAGGGAGCCAGTTCCAGCACGTCATCCTGCTCCTCCCCGGCGTCGATTCGCCGCTGCTCACCCGCGAGCTGCTCTACACCGCCCTCACCCGCGCCCAATCGCAAGTCACCATCATCGGCTCCATCGACTCCCTCACCAAAGCCGTCAACTCCCCCGCCCTCCGCGTCTCCGGCTTCAGCGCTTGAGCCAGGTGTGGATCAAGCGATAGGCGACGGAATGCTTGGACGGTTGCAGCAGCTCGTTCGATTCCACCGCGGCGGTGAAGTCGGCGCGGGTAAACCAGCGGGCGGTCTCGATTTCAGCGGTGTCCGGGGCGAGTTGGTCGGGGTGCGGGCAGTGGGCGGTGTAGGCGAGCATCAGTGAGCGCGGGAACGGCCAAGGTTGCGAGGCGAAGTAGCGCACGTCGGTGAGGCCGTGGAGGCCGACTTCTTCGGCGAGTTCGCGGTGTACGGCTTGCTCGGCTGATTCGCCCGCTTCGACGTAACCGGCCAGCACGCTCATCCGTTTCGGCTCCCAGACCGGCTGTCTTCCGAGCAGGATCCGATCATCGGCATCGGTGACCGCGACGATGATCGCCGGATCGGTGCGCGGAAAATGCTCCAGCCTGCAGTTGCCGCACTTGCGCATGTTGCCGCCACACGCCGGGGTCAACGCCGTGCCGCACCGGGAACAGAACTTTGCCATGCCCGACCAGCGCCCGATCGCCGCCGCCACGAACGCCACCTGCACTTCGTCATCGAAGGCGTCCAGCACGGGCCGCAACCCGGTGATCTTCACCGGACAACTCGCTTGGAACGCCGCCGCAATCGCCGCATCATCCGCCACCACCCGCACGAAGATCGGCGAGCCTTGCCATTCGCCCACGAACACGTCACTCTCCGGGCGATACTCACCCGTGGGCCGGGTGAACGTCAGCTTGCCCGGTGCCCGCAAGGCCACATGCCCCCGCTCCGACACCACCAGCAGCTGCGCCTTTGGATGATGCCACAACTCCACCGCGAAACTATCCGCATGACGCGCATCCACCATCCGATCCAACCCGGCCGCAATCGTCCAATCCATACCGCCAGTCTAACGACGCTTACGTGTTGGCAAGGAGGGATTCGAGGGAGGGGAGGTCGAGGAGGGGTGGGGTGGCGGTTTTGCGTTTGGAGAGGTCGTAGAAGACGGCAGTGACGGATTCGAGGGGGAGGTGGTGGAGTTGGGCCCAGGCGAGGCGGTAGATGGAGAGTTGGATGGGATCGGCTTTGCGGATGTCGCCGGTCTTCCAGTCGACGATGGTGTATTTGCCGGGCTCGGGGGCGAAGACGGCGTCGATGCGGCCGCGGATGAGCTTGCCGGCGAGGTGCAGCGTGAAGGGGGCTTCGGCGGCGACTACGGGGAGGGTGGCGTAGGGGCTGGCCTCGAAGGCGGCTTGGAGTTTGGCGAGATCGCCGTCAAGGGTGCTGGGCTCGAGCTCGTCGAAGCTGGGCGCGGCACCCAGGCGGGCTTGCACCCAATCGTGGAAGCGGCTGCCCACGGCGGCGGCGGCGCTGGTGAGCCGCGGCAGGGGCCGGGCGGCTTGGGTGGCGAAGGCGGCCGGATCGGCGGCGGCGCGGGCGACGGCCGTCACCGACAGGTAGCCAGCGTCGGCGGGCGGCTGCTCGCGGCGTTCGCGCTCCAGCCGAAGCAGCAGATTGGCGAGATCGAAGGCGCGGGCATAGGCGGCTGTCTGCTCCGCGCTCAGGCCGGCGACGGGCGGCGGCTCCACCCAAGTGGCGGCTTGGGGCAACAACTCGCGCACGGTGGAGGCCACTTGGCGGCGCACCGCCAATTCCGCGGCGTCTCCCAGATAGGGCCAGTCGTAGACGGCGCGGGTATCTGCGAGCGGGTTCAGCTCGCTGATCTCGGGCACTTCAGCGTCGGCAAGCGTGGCAAGCAGATTGAAGTACTCCGAAGCTTGCTTCGGCTTGGCCTGGCCAGGCCGCCAGGCGTGCCAGGAGGCGAAGAGGGTATGCCGGGCGCGGGTGATCGCCACATAGCCGAGCCGATCCTCGCCCAGTTTGGTCTGGTCTTGCAGCAGCTCGTGGTATTTCTTCAGGCTGGCGTTGCTCACTTCGCCGAGCTGCGCGATGGCCTGCGCATCCCCGCGCAGTTCCGCCGGAATCTCATCTGGGCGGCCCACCCAGTTGCCGCCGACGCGGACATCCGGGAAGTTCCCCGCCGTCAAGCCGGGGAGGAAGACGACATCCCACTCCAGCCCTTTCGCTTTGTGGACGGTGAGCAGCTTCACCGAATCGACATCGGAGACGGCGGGCTGCTCCAGCCCCACCCCATCGAAGCCGACCGCGTCCAGATAGGCGAGCAGCCCCGAAAGCGAGGCGGAGCCATCGAAAGCCTCATATTCGGCCACCGCCGCATAGAACTCATCCAACCCGGTGAGGGTGGGATCGACACCCACAGCGCGATACTCGGCAGCCGCGCCCAACACCCCGGCCACCGCCTGCACCAGATCGCCCACCGCGCGGGTGCGCCAGCCCCGCAAGGCCCGCAACTCGGCGTGGAACTGCTTGAAACGCGGGTATACCGCCGACGGGAACCCAGGCCCGGGATTGGCCAGCGCCGCCAGCAGGCTCTCCGGCTGCCCTGAATCTGCGGCGAGTTTGCGCGCCCGCCGGCCCAACTGGGCGAGCACCGGCGGCGAGATCGCCCAGCGGGGGGACGTCAACAGCCGGACCAACTCCGGATTCGCGCATTCGTCTTCCAACAGCCGCAAGGTGGCCACCACATCGGCCACCGCTGGCAACTGCAGCAGGCCGTCCAGCCCCACGATCTCGGCTGGGATGCCCTGCTCCGCCAGCGCCTGATGCATGGACGCCGCGGTGGCGTTGGTGCGCGTCAACACCGCAATGTCCCGCCACTGGGCCACCTGCCCCGATTGGTGCAACTGGGCGATCTGCGCCACCAGCCACTCGCGCTCCTCCAGCACGGTGTCGAACCCGGAAAGCACCAACTCCCCGACGCCGGCTTCCGGCTTGGGCACCAGCCGTGGCGACGCCGCCATCAAGCTTGCCGGGATCTGGGCATAGATCTGGGTGGCCATCTCATTCGCCGCCCGCACCACGATCTCATCGGAGCGGCGATTGGTCGCCAACGGGAAGGCTTTGGCCTTTCCGCGCGCGTCGGCGAACAAGTCGGCGAACTCCACGATGTTTCCCGCCGCCGCCCCGCGCCAGCCGTAGATCGCCTGGCAGGGATCGCCCACGGCGGTGACCGGATGCCCGGCGAACAAACTGGAGAGCAACTGGGCCTGAGCCGCCGAGGTGTCCTGGTATTCGTCAAGCAGCACCACCTGGAATTGCCCGCGCAGCGCCTCGCCCACCGGCCCCAGCCGCGCCAGCTCGGCGGCGTACTTCATCAAATCGCTGAACTCGACGAAGCCGCGCTCCCGCTTGAGCTGTTGATAGCGCTCCACCAGCGGCAGCAGCTCCAGCCGCCGCCGGGTGGCCAACTGCGCCTTCTCAATGTCTTTGTAGACCTTGCCTTTATTCAGCGGCGCTTGCTCCAAGGCGGCCAGGAACTTCTCGCCGTGCGCCTGCAACTGCGCGACGGTGGCCAGGTGCGAGACGAGCTGATCCGACAGGTGGCGCACCATGAAGATGACGGTGCTGAGCGCGTACTCCCCCAACGCTTCCAAAGGCTGCTCCCAACTCGCCACCACCTCGGCGGCCAGCCGATAGCTACCCACCCCGGAGATCAGCCGGGCATCCGACTCCAACCCGCCGAGGAAGCCGTAATCGGCCACCAACCCCTTGGCGAAGGCGTCATAGGTGGAGATTTGCGGCTCGGCGGCCGCCTCCGGATCGTAGAGCCCGGCCTTTCGCAACGCCGACCGGACCCGCTCGCCCAGCTCGGCGGCGGCCTTGCGGGTGAATGTCAACCCCAACACCTGCTCCGGGCGCACTAGGTCGTTGCCGACCAAGTGCACCACCCGGGCGGCCATCACCGTCGTCTTCCCGCTGCCCGCCCCGGCGATCACCACATTTGGAGCCAACGGGGCTTCGATAGCGGCCATTTGCTCTTCCGAGAAGGGGATGCCCAGCAGCTTGCGCAGATCTAACATAGCTGCCTCCCCGCTTCCTGGGAGGGGCAACTGGACGCGAACGGGCAGGTGGTGCAGTGGGCGTTGGTGCTGGCCGGATAGCTGCCTTCGGCGAGGATCATCGCGGCCGCCTCAAGCCGCTCGGCCAGCCACTGTTCGCCGGTGATTCCGGTGTCAAACTCGGCGGTGAGCGGCGGTTGGGCATACTCAGTGGCCAGGCCTTTCGCCGTCCCCTGCTTCAAAAACACCATGGACGCCCCGGCCGCCGTGGCTTCCCCGACGGCAGCGTGCCCCATGCCCATTTGATAGACGCCGAGCTGATCCGAATACCGCACCTCGCCCTGGGACAGCGGCGCTCCCGTCTTGAAATCGACGACCCGCAACCCGGCCTCGGTGCGCTCCAGCCGATCAATCTTGCCCTTGACCACCAACTCCACCGCCGAAACCGGCACCTGGAACTCGAACTCCTGCTCCACCGCCACCAACTCGACTCCAGCGGCGGCGCGGGCTTGCTCCAGCGCGAGATAGCGCCCCAGCATGGCTTCCGCCCGTTGCAACCCGGCGACACTCAGCCACCGGGCGGGATACTCCAACTCCGCCCAGCCCGCGCGCAGCTTGGCGGGCAACTCCTCCCGCAGCTTGACGACCAATCCCGGCGCGAGCGAACCCGCCGCCAAAACCGCCTGCTCGCCCTGCTCGATGACGGCGTGCACCAACGTGCCGAAGGCGGCAGCGGGGCCGAGCGGCGCCTCGGCATGGGCCTGCCGGGCCAGATAGTAGCGACGCGGGCACTCGATCAATTGGCTGAGCGCGCTGGGCGAGAGCTGGAACCGGGCCGGAGCGGAGTCTTCTGGCGCGCGGGGCGCGGGCGCCTCCGGAAACTCGCGCACCCCCCACCAGGCATCCGGATGGGCGCCGGGCGCCAACGGACGGCCGGTGGCATCCGTGCCCGCCGCCAACACCGCCAACACGTTGGCCGCCGCAGTGGCCGCCTCGGGCGCGGAATCGGTGCTGCGGTAGCGCAGATCGCCGACCAGCGCGGGCAGATCATTCCCCGGGGGTGGGTGTTCCAGCGGATCCACGCCCAACTCGGCCAGGAAACGCGACGGCTGCCGCTCGCCGTCAATCGAACCCAAAGAGGCCGTCACCGCCAACTCTTCAGCCGCGCAGGCGCAAGCGGAAAGAAAGAGCCGCCTTTCAGCCTGCAGCAACTCCCCCGCCGTGGGTGGAGCGCCGATGCCGGTGCTGGTGAGCGTATCCGGATTCAACAACGTGCCGCCGCGCCGCAGATTCGGCCACGATTCCTCCTGCACCCCGGCGAGCACCACGAACGGCCACTGCTGGCCCAGCGCCCGGTACACGGTAAGCACCGCCACCGCATCCCGGCGGGGACGATCCTCGCGGACGTTGTCCGCCGGAATCTGCTGCGCCTCCAACTGCGCCAACAGCGAGCGCACCCCCTTCACGCCGACCTCCTGCACCTCCCCGGCAAAAGCGAAGAACTCGATCAGGGTGTCCAGATCCCGGTTGGCGAGCAGGCCGGGCAAACCGGGCTCGGCCGCCTCGGCCACTAATTGCGCCTGCCACGGCGTCTTGTCCCAGAACTGCCAGGCCAGCGCGTCAGGGCGGGCGTCGGGCGGGATCTCCCCCGCGTCAAGCAGCTCCCGAAGGCCCTGGAGCAGCGGCTGGACGGCGGGAGCCTGGGCCAGCGGGATCTCCCCCGTGGGGGCCTGCACCGGGACGCCCCGCGCGGCCAGGTAGCGCACGATGGTGGTGATCTGCGCGGTGTTGCGCACCAAGACCGCCATTTCGCGATAACGCCTCCCGGCGCTGTGGGCCGTCTGCAACAGGGCGGCGACCGCCTCCGCCTGGGCGGTGTCCGTAGGCGCGATGAGCACGCTCGGAGCCGGGCCGGGCGCCACCGCCATCGGCTCCAACTGACGCGGCGCGCCCCCGATCACGGGCACGGGCAGCCGTGAGCCCACCAGCCCCAACGCCATCGCCAAGCCGGACGCGAACCGATGCGCCTCGCGCAACTCCACCACCGCTGGGGAGAACAGCGAGACGAAAGCCTGCGCCGCCCGCGGATGGGCGCCCCGGAAGGTGGATGCGGCCGCCTGCGGATTGTCGGTAGCCAACACGGGCAGCCCGGCGGCGAGATCGTACAACAGGCCGAGCTGCGCCGGATCCAGCTCGGAGAGATCGTCAACGATCACCGCCTGATAGAGCGACGGCAGCTCCGCTTGCGCCTGGGCCAGAGCCAAGCGCGCCCGATGCGTGCATTCGGCGTAGTCCAAAGCCATTTCGGCGTCCAGCACGTCCAGATAAGCCTCGAAGAACTCCCCCACCGCGACCCACTCGGGAAGCCCCGCCTGCCGCCCGAACTCGGCCACCTCGCCCGGATCAAGCCCCAACTGCCGGACCCGCTGCAGCACCGCCCGGATCCGTTTCGCGAACGACTTGGTGCCCACCGCCTGCCGCAGGAATTCGGGCCAAATTTCCGGCATGGAGGCCAGCAGCTCGCGCACCCGGTACTCCTGCTCCGGGGCCGTCAACAACCGCCAGGCGGGCGCGTCGGCGAACCCGGCCGCCTCCCCCCAGCGATGGAACGCCTGCACCGCGAAACTGTGCGCCGTGGCCACTTGGAGCTGCCACGCCTGCCCCGGCAGCAGCGAGGCGATCTGATTCTTCAAAGCGGACGCCGCCTGCCGGCTCCGCGCCAGCACCAACGGCACCTGCCCGTTTGAGACCACTTGGGCCGCCGCCAGCGCGCACAGCGCCGTCTTCCCCGAACCGGCCGCGCCCAACGCCAATGTCGGGCCGCGCCACTGCGCCAGCAACTGCCGCTGCGTTGGAGACGGTGCCAAGATGGTCATGCGTACAGCCTAATGTGGGGGTACGACATTTATTTTTCCGACGCGGACAGGAGACTAATCCAAGGCCACCAGATCGGCGTAGTCAGCCGACCAAAAGTCCTCCACCCCGTCCGGCAGCAACAGCACCCGCTCGGGCGCCAGCGCCTTGACCGCCCCCTCGTCGTGGGTGACCAGAATGATCGCCCCTTTGTAATCGTGGATGGCGTGCAGCACCTCCTCGCGGGAGGCCGGATCGAGGTTGTTGGTGGGCTCGTCCAGCAGCAGCACATTCGCCGCCGAAACCACCAGCACCGCCAACGCCAGCCGCGTCTTCTCGCCGCCGGAAAGCACCCGCACCGGCTTGTTCACATCGTCACCGATGAACAGGAACGAGCCGAGAATCGAACGCACCTGGGTCTCGGGCAGTTCGTCGGAGGCCGTCATCATGTTCTCCAGCACCGTCCGCTCGGTATCCAGCGTCTCGTGCTCCTGGGCGTAGTAGCCCAGCTTCAGCCCGTGCCCGTCGATGATCTCCCCCGAATCGGGCGCCTCCAGCCGGTTCAGCAGCCGCAGCAAGGTGGTCTTCCCGGCGCCGTTCAAGCCGAGCACCACCACCCGCGAGCCGCGGTCGATGGCCAGATCCACCGACGAAAACACCTCCAACGAGCCATACGACTTGCTCAAATCCCGGGCTTGCAGCGGCGTCTTGCCCACCGGGGCGGGCTTCGGGAAGCGGATCTTCGCCACCTTCTCCTTGGCGCGCACCTCCTCCAGGCCGTCCAGGAGCCGCTCGGCCCGCTTGTCCATCTGCTGCGCCGCCACCGCCTTGGTGGCCTTCGCCCGCATCTTGTCGGCCTGCGCCTGCAACGCCTCCGCCTTGCGTTGCGCCGACGCCCGTTCGCGCTTGCGCCGCCGCTCGTCCAACTCCCGTTGCGCCAGATAGTGCTTCCAATCCATCGCGTACATGTCCAGCACCTGCCGGTTCGCGTCCAGATGGAAGACCTTGTTCGCGGTGGTCTCCAGCAGCCCGGCGTCGTGCGAGATCATCAACACCCCGCCCGGATACCCGGCGATGAACGAACGCAGCCAGACGATCGAGTCGGCGTCCAGATGGTTGGTGGGCTCGTCCAACAGCAGCGTGTCCGCGCCTGAGAACAGGATCCGCGCCAGCTCCACCCGCCTGCGCTGCCCGCCCGAGAGGGTGCCCAACTGCTGCGTCAACACCCGTTCGGGCAACCCCAGGTTCGCCGCCAACTGCGCCGCCTGCGCCTCCGCCGCATAGCCGCCGGCGACGTCCAGCTCCGCCTCCGCCCGCGCATACGAGCGCATCGCCTTCTCGCGTTCCTCGCCCTCAGCTTCCGCCATCGCGTGCGAGTAGCGGTTCAGCCGGGCGGTGATCTTGTCCAGGCCGCGCGAAGTCAGGATGCGGGTCTTGACGAGTTGGTCGAGATCGCCGGTGCGCGGGTCTTGGGGAAGGTACCCGATCTTGCTCGAGCGCGACACCCGTCCGGTCGCGGGCAGCGCCTCACCGGCGAGGATGCGCGTCAACGTCGTCTTTCCCGCCCCGTTGCGGCCCACCAGGCCGATTTTGTCGCCGGGCGCGATTTGGAATGACGTCGGCTTGAGCAGCAGCAGCGGACCAGCGCGCACCTCAAGCTCCCGGGCGGTTATCACAAGTGACGAGCTTAGTGGTGGTCGCTTCGCTCCCGCACCTTTTGTTCGCTCCAAGCGCTGACGCGCGTCGCTCACTGGATCCCCGACCTGCGGTCGAGGATGACGGGGGGGGAGGCTCTGAATACACCCACTGCCGAGTAGGTCACCGGCGCGCACGTCGAGGATGACGGGGGGAGGCTCTGAATACACCCACTGCCGAGTAGGTCACCGGCGCGCACGTCGAGGATGACGGATGGGGAGGCCTGGAAAACCACCACAGGTGACGCATGGGGACGCTGGAAAACCACCACAGATGACGGATGGGGAGGCCTGGAAAACCACCACAGATGACGGATGGGGCGCTTGGTTATGTGCCGGGTGGGCGGCCGCGTTTGGGGATGGGGGCGGCGGATTTGGGGAGGCGGCCAGCGCGTTTCAGGGCGTCGCGGAGCAGCACTTCGACGTGGGCGTTCAGGGAGCGGAACTCGTCGTTCGCCCAGCGGGTGAGCGCGTCATGCACGTTGGGGTCGAGGCGGAGGAGGACGGACTTGCGATCCGCCCGTCCCCCTTTCGGCTCGGTGTCCGGCTTGGCCATGAGGTTATCCGTAGAGCGTGCCCGTGTTAACGACCGGAGTGGCCTGGGTGGAGCCGCAGAGCACCACCAGCAGGTTGGAGACCATGGCGGCCTTGCGCTCGTCATCCAGCTCGACGACCGAGTGCTCCTCCAACTGCTGCAACGCCCCCTCGACCATGGAGACCGCGCCCTCGACGATCTTCTCGCGCGCCGCGATCACGGCCGCCGCCTGCTGCCGCTGCAGCATCGCATGGGCGATTTCCTGCGCGTAGGCCAGGCCGGCGATCCGCGTCTCGATGATCTCGATGCCCGCCAGGGCGACCCGCGCCGCCACCTCTTCGGCCAACTGGCTGGCCACTAGATCGGTGGAGCCGCGCAGGCTCTCGGTGCCCGGCGTGTTGGAATCGTACGGGTGGGTCGTCGCCACATGCCGCAGCGCCGCCTCCGACTGCACCTTCACGAACCGCTGGTGATCCTCTACGGCGAAGGTGGCCTTCGCGGTGTCCGCCACCTGCCAGACGATGATGGCGGCGATGTTCACCGGATTGCCATCCGCGTCATTCACCTTCAGATCCTCGGTCTCGAAGTTGTTCACCTTGATGGAGACCTTCTTGTGGGTGGTGAACGGGGCGACGGCGCGCAGCCCGGTCTTGCGCACGGTGCCGACGTAATTCCCGAAGAACTGGATCACCTTGGTGTCGCCGGGGGCGACGATGGTGATCATCGACATCGGGACGAAGCCGAGCAGCAGCAGCAAGGTGGCGAGCACCATGTTCAGCGTGCCGTCCCCGAAGGATTCGAACTGGATGGCCCCCAAGATGAACAAGTAGATGCAGGCAGCCCACATCGCCAGCATCACCAAGGCCACCAACAGCCCGTTGGTGGAGAACGCCTTGCGCTCTTTCACGTCTACTTCAGTGCCGGTGTGGCCGACCGGCTTGGTTGATACCACGGTTGCCTCAGACATTTTCTTCCCTCCTAGTAAATAATCTGATAGCAAAGTGATATCACATTATTCGTACCGGTGTCAAGTCCGACACCGAGCTTCGCCGCGCCAGATCGGGGATAGAATGCGCTTGGGAGGTAAAACATGAGTATTGCAATCGCAACCCGCCTGCCGGTCGTCAGCTCGATCAAAGGACGGACGGCTGCCGTCGCCGTAGGCCTGGTGGCCGCCGTCACCCTGCCGCAGGCGTTCCATCTGCTCGGCGCCGCCACCGGGGTCGGCCCCGCCCTCGGACAGAGCCTGCTGCCGATGTTCTTCCCGGTGCTGCTGGTTGGCCTGTTGGCAGGCCCGCTTACCGGCGCGCTCACCGGGCTGCTCGCCCCGCTGCTGGCCTACGCGCTCACCGCGATGCCCGCGCTGCCGCTGCTCGCCCCCATCACCGCCCAGTTGACGGTGCTGGGCCTGGCCGCCGGTTGGCTGGCCCGCGTCAAGCTGCCGGTGGCCGTCAAAGCGCTGCTGGCCGTCGTCATCTCCTGGGTGGCCCGGTTGGCGCTCACCCTGTCGCTGCCCGGCGTCTGGGAGGCGCTGGCCGCCGCTTGGCCGGGGCTGGTGGCGCAGTTGACGTTGGTTCCCCTGATCGTCTACCTGGTCGAGCGGCGTTATGGGCACTGACGAGCCGATCACCGGCTATCTTTCGGACGGCAACCAGACCATCGCCTGGGTGAGCCACGGCCTGCGGGATTTGGTGGAGCTGCTTGACGACGGGAAGGACGTCACCGGCTGGACCGCCACCGACAAGGTGGTCGGACGGGCCGCCGCGCTGCTTTACCGCAAAGCACAGGTGGGCTATGTGCGCGCGGGAGTGCTCAGCGAGCCAGCCCGCAAAGAATTGGACGGCGCCGGCATCGGCGTCACCGGTACGCAAATCGTCCCCGACATTCTGAATCGGGAACGCGACGGCCGCTGCCCGATGGAGGTGGCGGTGGCCGAGACGAGCGACCCGGAGCGGGCGTTCGAGAGCATCAAAGAGCTGTTAGGAGTCTGAAATGAGCAAGGTTTACTTCACCAAAGAGATCAGCGCGGCATCGTTGCTGGCCGCCTTCCAGGCGCTGGGACGTCCGCTCGGCGGCAAGGTGGCGATCAAGCTGCACATGGGTGAGGCGGGCAACACCAACTACCTCGATCCGGCGTTGCTCAGCGAGATCATCAAGGGCATTGACGGCGCCTTCGTCGACTCCAACACCCTCTACCATGGCCAGCGCTATGAGACGGAAGACCACCTCCGGGTGGCGGCCGAGCATGGCTTCACCGCGTTGCCGGTGGACATCCTGGACGCCGACGGCGACACCACCCTCCCGGTGAGCGGCGGCAAGTACATCAAGCAGGCCATCGTCGGCTCACATCTGCTCAATTACGATTCGCTGCTCTCCATCGCGCACTTCAAGGGCCACGCGATGGCGGGCTTCGGCGGCACTTTCAAGAACCTCGGCGTGGGCGTCGCCTCGCGCGCCGGGAAGCTGGACATTCACGGCAAGGGCTTCTCGCTCACCGGCGAGCCGTTCATCCAGCGGGTGGCCGAGTATGCCCAGGCGATCATCAACTCCAAGGGCGACCAGGTGGCGTTCATCAACATCCTGAACAACCTGTCGGTCTCCTGCGATTGCGACGCCGGGGCGGAGCCGGCCGAGCTGGACGACATCGGCATCCTCGCCTCGCTTGACCCGGTCGCCCTCGACCGCGCCTCGGTGGATCTGGTCTACCAAGCCTCCCACGACGGCTCCACGCTGACGAACCACATTGAGAAGCTGGGCGGCATCCGCATCCTCGGCTACGCCGAAGCGCTCGGCCTGGGCACCCAGGAATACACTCTGGAAGAGATTTAGCTACTCGAAATAGTGGATGGTTGACGTGTCAGTTGGGTGCTGCTGGCCATCCTTAGCCGGGTGCCCGAGCAGGATGCCCACCGTCATCGCATAGCCGGGCGGGAAGCCCAGCGCCTTCGAGAAGCGCTCCCCGTCGTCAGACTTCACATCCCGCCACGCCTGGGTGGCGAAACCGCAGATGCACGAGCCCAACCCCAGCGAGGTGGCGGCTAGGCAGATGTTCTCGGTGAGTAGGCCGGCGTCAAACTGCTCGGAGGTGAAATCCCAAGTCGGCCGGGTGGCGATGATGATCAGCGCCTGCGCGTTGTAGAACAGATCCCCGCCCCGGCTGTTGATGCGCTCCACCGATTCCGGCGAATGCCGCTGGATCAGGCCCCAGGCGGAGGCTTTGATGTCGTCGATCAGCGCCCGGTTGGTGATCACGGCCAGATACCAGGGGGCGTTCCCGCGTGACGAGGGGGCTTGCACGCCCGCCTTGGTGATCGTCTCCAGATCGGCGCGGGAAATGGGCTCGTCGGTGAAAGCGCGGCAGCTATGCCGCTGCGCGATAATCTGCAGGGTCTCGTTCATAGGGCAAGCATAAAGTACCCGTAAGGCAGGTGGGGGTCACTCGGCGGGAACTGATGGCTCCGGCTCAGTGGGCGGGGCCAAGTAGGCGGCGAGATCCGCCTCCAGGCTCGGATCGCAGAGGAAGAACAGCTCGTCGGCGGCCTCGATGGCGGAATCCGGCTGGGGCGCGCGGGCCACGCCGTCACGGATGATGGCCACCATCACCACGTCCCCCGGAAGTTCCAACTCGCCCACGGTGATCCCGACCCGTGGGGAGGACGGCGGGAGCGTCATCTCCACCAGGTTCGACGCGCCACCGCGGAAGGAGAGCAGCCGGACCAGATCGCCCACGGCCACCGCCTCTTCCACCAGCGCGCTCATCAGCCGCGGGGTGGAGACGGCCACGTCCACCCCCCACTGGTCGTTGAAGAGCCATTCGTTTGACGGATGGTTCACCCGGGCGACCGTGCGCGGCACCCCGAACTCGGTCTTCGCGAGCAGCGAGTGGACCAGATTCGCTTTGTCGTCACCGGTGGCCGCGATGGCGACGTCACAGGTGTCCAGCCCGGCCTCTTCCAAGGTGGCCAGCTCGCAGGCGTCGGCGAGCAGCCATTCGGCCTCCGGCACCACCTCGGGGCGCACGATCCGCGGATCGCGGTCGATCAACAGGACTTGGTGCCCGTGCGAGATCAACTCGCGGGCGATGGAGCTGCCCACGTTTCCGGCTCCGGCGATGACGATACGCATTTGCACCTACGCTTTCGGTGGCCGGCCGAGGATGTCCTCGACGGCGGCAACTTGGTCATTCTCGACGGCGGCGTAGAGCAGGTCGCCGTCCTGGAAAACGGTGGAGGCGGTGGGCACCATCCCGGTGCCGAAACGCAGCAGGAACGGCACCTGGCATTCGGCTGCCGCCGCCAGCACCGACACCTTCTGCCCCACCCAGCCCGGATCGACGTGGACTTCCAGCAGCCGCACCGAGCCCGACGGATCGCGCCAGAGCGGCTCCGAGCCTTGCGGGAGCAGCCGCCGCATCACCTGGTCGGCCGCCCAGCGCACGGTGGCCACCGACGGGATGCCGAGCCGTTCATAGACTTCCGCGCGGCCTTGGTCGTAAATCCGCGCCACCACGTTCATCACCTCGAAGGTCTCGCGCACCACCCGGGCGGCCAGAATATTCGAGTTGTCGCCTGAAGAGACGGCCGCGAAGCCGTCCGCCCGCTCGATCCCGGCCCGCTTCAACACCAGCGGATCGAAGCCGGTGCCCTTCACCGTTTTGCCTTGGAAATCCGGGCCGAGGCGGCGGAACGCATCCTGGTCGACGTCAATGACGGCCACCGAATGCCCGCGATTCTCCAAACCCCGGGCCAGTAGCGCGCCGACACGCCCGCAACCCATGATCACGATATGCACCCTCTAACAATACTCCGTTGCGGGTCTGTTCGGTTGTCCGCTCCGTTCCGCGCACCATGAACTATTGTTTAGCCGTGGAGTTTCTGCGGGCGCTGAAACGGGTGTTGTTAGGGCGGAAGCTGGCCAGCGCGCAGCTTTCGGGGACGCTGCTGCCCAAACGGATCGCGTTGCCGGTGTTCGCCTCCGACGCGCTTTCCTCGGTGGCCTACGCGCCCGATGAGATCCTGATCACCCTCTCGCTGGCCGGCATGGCCGCCTTCACCCTCTCCTGGCCGATCGCGATCGCGGTGGGCGCGGTGATGCTGGTGGTGGTGCTTTCCTACCGGCAGACCGTCCACGCCTATCCGTCCGGCGGCGGCGACTACGAGGTGGCCTCCACCAACCTGGGCAAGAACGCCGGTTTGACGGTGGCGTCGGCCCTGCTCGTCGACTATGTGCTCACCGTGGCCGTCTCGATTTCCTCCGGCGTGCAAAACGCGGCGGCGATGATTCCGGCGCTGCACGGTTACGAGCGCTGGGTGGCGCTTGGCATCATTTTGCTGCTGATGTTGGTGAACCTGCGCGGCATCCGGGATTCCGGCGGAATCTTCGCCATCCCCACCTACTGCTTCATGTTCGCGGTGCTGGCGATGGCCGGCTGGGGGTTTTTGCGGATCTTCGGCTTCGGCGAGCACTTGCAGGCTCCGACGGCGAATCTGGAGGTGGTCGGCGACTCGGCCTACACCTCGCTGACGGGGGTGGCGCTGGTGATCCTGCTGGCGCGCGCTTTCTCGTCCGGCTGCGCCGCGCTGACGGGCGTGGAGGCGATTTCCAACGGGGTGCCCAGCTTCCGGGAGCCGAAATCCAAGAACGCGGCCACCACCTTGGCGCTGCTCGGCGGAATCGCGGTGACCATGCTGCTCAGCATCGTCACCTTGGCGAACCTCACCGGCCTGAAGCTCGTCGACACCACCGGCGGCTCGCATTTCACCTTGAACGGCCAACCGGTCACCGAAAACGTGACCACCGCGATGGGACAGTTGGCGTCCACCATCTTTGACGGCTTCCCGTTCGGCTTCTATTTCACCATCACCGCCACCACCATCATCCTCTTCCTCGCCGCAAACACCGCTTTCAACGGCTTCCCGGTGCTCGGCTCAATCCTTTCGCGCGACAGCTACCTGCCCCGTTCGCTGCACGTGCGCGGCGACCGGCTCGCCTTCTCGAACGGGATCATCATGCTGGCGCTGGCGGCGGGGGGCTTGGTGGTGCTCTTTGACGCGAACGTCACCGCGTTGATCCAGCTTTACGTGGTGGGTGTGTTCGTCTCCTTCACCGTCAGCCAGACCGGGATGCTGCGGCATTGGGCGAAGCTGCTGAAGACCGAGACCGAGCCGCGCGAACGCCTCAAGATGCGACGCTCGCAGCTCATCAACACCGTCGGGCTGATCTGCACCGGGGCGGTGCTGGTGGTGGTGCTGGTCTCCAAGTTCACCCATGGCGCCTATCTGGCGGTGGGCGCGATGATCCTGGTGTTCATCGCGATGAAGGCGATCCACGGGCACTATATGAAGGTCTACCAGCAGATCGCCGTCACCCCCAAAGACGCCCATCTGCTGCCCAGCCGGGTGCGCGCGGTCGTCATCGTGATCATGGTGAACAAACCCACCATCCGGGCGGTCAACTACGCGCTCGCCACCCATGCCGACATGGTGGAGGCCGTCACCGCGGCCGCCGACCCCGACGACACCGACGCGGTGCTCGCCGCCTGGGAGGCCGAGAACATGACCATCCCGCTCAAGGTACTCGCCTCGCCCTACCGCGAGGTGGTCACCCCGCTCTTCAATTACGTGAAGTCGATCCGCTCGTCCAATCCGCGCGACGTGGTGGCCGTCTACGTGCCCGAATATGTGGTGGCGCACTGGTGGGAACAGCCGCTTCACAACGAAACCGGGCTGATCCTCAAAGCTCGCCTGAATATGCTGGCTGGCGTGATCGTCACCTCGGTTCCCTACCTGCTGCCGTCCGCCTCCCGGATGGTGCGCGATCCACTGATGCTGCCGGAGAGCAAAGATGAGCAAGCGTAGAGCCACCGGCGCGAAGAAGCCCGCCCCGCAAACCTTTGACGAGCCCATCGACGTCCGCTCCCGGATCGCCTGGACGTACCTGGGCTGCTTCGGCGCGCTCGCCATCGGCGCATTGTTGGCCCTGGCGGTCGGCCAGTTCCTGCCCGGCGCGCTTTGCGGCGTCTACGGGACGGATTCCGAAGCCGCGCTGAACTGCGAGTTCGCCGTCAACATCTTGGATTTCTTGGTCTGCTTCGCGATTGGCTTCCTGGTGCTGATCCGCCCCTTGAAGCTGGACGTCTGGCTGATCCTCGGCCTGATCGCCTTCACCGGCGCGGTGCTCTGCTGGGGCGACTTCCTCTCCTGGTACTGGTGGCTCGCCCTGCTGCTCTCCCCCGCCCTCGCCGCCGCCGCCTCCTTCGACTGGTTCAAACCCCCCTGGCGCTACGTCCAACGCATCATCCTCGCCCTCCTCGCCTGCGCCTCCCTCACCTGGCTCATCCTCGGCATCACCCTCGCCGCCTGACCCCGAGAACAGCCCGCCGCTACCCACAATCTGCCCAAAGATGGCGATTTCACAAGATCGTGGGTCCGTGAACCGGCAGGGAAACGGGCGCTTACGCTCAAAGGTGTCTCCGATCCAGACGGAAACGACCCACAATTCTCAAAACCGGGCGGTTTTCACAAGATCGTGGGTCTGCTCCAACCTGTGCGACTGGGAGGGGTGGCTCGACGTCATCCCAACATCCGTTCCCGACCGAAACGGCCCCAATGTTCCGAAAAACTCCGGTTTTCAAGAATTGGGGCCGTTCTTGGGTGCCGGACTGTGGGTTGCTGAGCGTAGCCAGGCCCTGTCCTGCCCGCCGGACCGGCCCCAATATCGGAAACCGGCCGATTCTTCCAAGATTGGGGCCACTACCTGACAAATACGCTGACGTCTGGGCGGGCTCTTCTTCTTCCAGCGGCTTTTCCTGGGGGTTACCTCCCCGACGGGATCAAAAGCCGATCCGCCGGCTGGCCGTCGGACCGACTTTTCCCGAAACTGGTCAGGCTGATCGTCCCGCAAGTTGAATGGCCGGGATGGACAGGCGGGCGCAAGTTCGGCGGATCGCGTTTCCGATGTCGGTGTCTTCCTTGAACAATGACTTGCCGCGCTGCGCTCCCGGCCCATGGTCTGCGATGATGTGTGCCCATCTCTCATCGCTGATCGGGTCGAGATCGTCTGGCCAGTCCTCCGGCCAGCCGCTCAGGATCGGCGGCTTCGCCGGCGGATTCGCACCGGCCCCGCTTGTAGCGGTCTTCGGGACTGCACTGGCGGCAGCCTCCCGCTGTGCCGCGTCGAACGCCCGCCGCTCAGCAGCAGTCATCGTCGCCCGCTCACCCTCCAACCGCACACCCGTCTCACGAGCTCGAACTACCGCAGCCGACGCACTCCTGCGCGTCCCACCACGACCCAAAGCACCAAAACCCTCATACCACGCACCCCTGAACACTCCACCAGACGCCTGCCCAACACTCGTCAAATAGCCATACTCGCGCAGCATCTGCACAGCCTCTTCACGAGACCTCGCACGAGCGTAAATCCCCTCCGGAGTCAACCGGGCCGTGCATGGAGAGAGGCTTGGCCCGCGAATCGGGGTGGCCGCATGAAAGAAAGGGCACAGGGGGGGTGTTGGGGAAGGGCGCTGGCGCTTCAGATCTGGGTTGTTGTCGTGACACGTCGACGGAAAGTGCAAGAACTCAAATCTGAACGGGCCGCGGGACGGGGATCGGGGCCGAAACTACTCAATCGTTTCTAAAGCGGCCCGATTTCGCAATCTGTTGAGTGATCCAGAGTTCAAGCCGATGAGTAGGCTGGGTGGGTGTTCGATTTCAGGCAGCTCGTGTGCGACGTGGCACAGGAGTTGCTCGAGGCAACGATCAAGATCGGCGGGGTGGCGATCCGGTTGACGGAGACCGAGGCATACGCGGGGGTTGACGATCCGGCGGCGCACGCGGTCCGGGGGCGAAGGCCGACAACCGAGGCGCTTTTCGGTCCGCCGGGAACACTGTATTGCTATCTTTCATATGGTGTACACATCTGCGCGAATCTGGTCTGCGAGGCCGAAGCGGGAGGTTCCGCCGTGCTCTTGCGGGCTGGGGATGTGATCGAAGGCATCGAGTTGGCTCGCCATCGAAGATCATCGGGACAGGCCAAACTGATCCCGGATGCCCAACTGGCCCGCGGCCCGGGCAACCTTGGGTTGGCTCTGGGGTTGAGTCTGCAGCACTCCGGTTGGCAAGCTGGGCAAGATTTCGAGGTAGTGCCGCGCTTGTCCGTCCCCGAAATCACCTGCGGGCCTCGCGTCGGTGTCTCGGTCGCAAACGCCCGCGAGTGGCGTTATTGGATCACTGGTGCAGCCTCCGTCTCGTCCTACTCCAGAAGCCCCCGCGCCGTGCCTAATTCTTGGTAAAAACGGAATCATCCCTCTCGCCAAAGCCTGCCAAACTCTCAGCCCTGATCCACCGATTCTCGACTACCCAACGACCCCATCCGAACGCGCTGACATCGTTGACGACACTCACCAGGCGGTCCAGCCTGCTTTCGTATCGTCGCCTTGTCATCACACCCGTCTGGTGCCGTTCGATACGCCGATTATCGGTGGATCAGGGCTTCAGCCTGGACATCGTCGTGCCAAGAACACTCGCGTGATCACTTAGGAGTTTGAGCGAAGGTGCGGGGTTGGGGCAGTCAGGGTGAAAGGGCGCGGGGCGAGGAGGTGGGTGGTAGGGTTGCGAGATATAGCAATCTTTGAAAGCAAGTTGGAGGAAAGTTGTTTACACGTTGTGCTGCCCGGATGTCTGCTCTTACATTGGCCTTGGCGTTGCCGCTGGCTTTGCTGTGGGCTCCGGGAGGGGCGAAGGCAGACGGGTTGTTGGGTGGATACGGGAGCATTGATCGGACGTCGCAAAGCGCGGTGACGAATGCGTATTTGAATACCTATCTGCCGACACTGGAGGTTCCGATTGGATGGACGGGGAGCACTTCGCAGTGTGTGACGACGCAGCCGCAGAGCCAACCTTCGGCAGCGGCGGGAGCGCCGTCGGCAGCGGCGCAGACGGCGACGTTCACCGCGGTCAACTATTTTCGGGATATGGCCGGGCTGAAGGGCGTCACCGAATCGACGGCGGCCTCCGCGTTGGGGCAGCAGGCGGCACTGATCATGCAGGCGCAAGGCAGCTTGAACCACTATCCGCCGAACACCTGGCCCTGCTGGAGCCAGGACGGCTCCGACACCGCGGCCAAATCGAACCTCTCCCTCGGGCACGCGGGGGCGCGCGCGGTGACCGGGCAGGTTGACGACTACGGCACCTCCAACGACAAGGTCGGCCATCGGCGCTGGATTCTGTACCCCCCCACTTCCACGATGGGCGCCGGCTCCACTTCGGGCGCCAACGCGCTGGTGGTGTTGGGCCCGAACGTGTCGAAGGCGAACCCCGAGCCGACTGACGGGGTGGCTTGGCCCTCCGCGGGCTATTTCCCCTACCAGCTTTTGCCCACCTCGAGCCGCTGGTCGTATTCGGTCCAGGATTCGGCGATGGCGAGCGCCACTATCAGCATGACGAAGAACGGCACCCCGGTGACGGTCACCAACGTCCAAGGCGACACCGAGGGCTACGGTTTGCCCACCGTGGTGTGGAACTACACCGCCGCGAAACCCGCCGACGGGACCGTCGACCACTACCAGGTCACCGTCTCCGGGATCACCAATCCGGTCAGCTACACGGTGGACGTCTATCCGGTGGCGGAAGTCTCGATCAGCTCCGTCGGTTTCACGTCCTATGCCGCAGTGGGCGCCACGCTTAGCGCCGAAGTCACCGCCACTGACGGGGCGACGATCAGCTACGAGTGGTTGTCGAGCCAGGGGCTGTCAACCGGGGGCACCGTGATCGGCACCGACGCCACCCTCACCGTCCCGGCTAGCGCGTACGGCAAGTACCTCTCCCTGTGGGTCACCGCCCGGAAGCCCGGCGCGATTCCGGCCACCGCGCACAGCTATTACTACATGACTGAAAAGGGCACGATTAACGGCAGCGTGGCCATCTCCGGCACCGCCAAGGCTGGCTCCACCCTCCAGGCGGCCTACACCGGCGGCCCGGCCGGAGCCACGGTGTCATACACCTGGACGCGCGGGGGCACCACGGTGGGCACCGGCCCGTCCTACACCGTTACCACCGCCGATGAAGGGCGCACCTTGACGGTTACCGCGACGGTCACTGCCGAGGCCTATTATGACGAAACTTTCAGCGCCACCCAGGCCGTCCCCACCCCGCCCAAGGAAACGGATGGCGGATCGGACAGCGGAACCAACGGCGGGTCCGACAGCGGCACGAACGGCGGGTCGGACAACGGAACGAACGGCGGGTCCGACAGCGGAACCAACACCAACGGCGGGTCGGACAACGGCACCAACACCACGGGCACCACGAGCCCGACCGGCAAGGTCGTCGTCAAAGCGGTGAAGATCAAGAAGCTCACCGTGGCGAAGAAGGCGGTGAAGGTCACCTGGGCCAAAGCCGCCAAAGCGCAGCAGGTCACCAGCTACCAGTTGGCCTACCGGCTCCAGGGCAAGACCGCCGCCAAGACCAAGACCGTCACCGGCACCTCCCTCAAGGTGAGCAAGCTGAAGACCGGCAAGGTGTACCAGTTCCGCGTCCGCGCCTGCAAGAAGGTCTCCGGCGTGAAGTACTGTTCCGCTTGGTCCGCGTGGAAGAAGTCTAAGAAGGTCAAGTAGCCGACCTGCGGTCGAGGATGACGTGAAAGTGTGACCACGAACCGCCCGGATGACGGCGGAGCGTGCCGCTTGCTTGCGAGCTTACTTGCTACAGGTGATGTTGCTCGACGAGAGCACCCCGTTCACCAGGTAGTTGACGACGGCCTTGTCCACACAGTCGGAAGTGCCGCCGTAGACGGTATGGCCGGTGCCCTTGTAGGTGAGCAGGGTGGCCGACTTCAGCGCCTTGGCCATGTCCTTGGCCTGCTGGTACGGGGTGGCGTTGTCGCCGGTGGTGCCGATCACCATCAGCGGCGGGGCGTCCGCCCCGGTAATCTTCGTCAGCGTGTCGGATTTCACCGGCCAGAACGGGCAGATGTAATCCGGGCCGAAATAGGTGCCGAAGAGGGGCGCCAGCTTCTGGTCTTTCTTCCAGCGCTTCTCGGAGGCGAGTACGCCCTTGTCGGAGTTGTCGATGCAGTTGATCGCCGCGATCGCGTACGCACCCACCGCATAGCTGCCCTTGTTGACATTTGACGAGGTGAGCACGTCCTCGCGGTCGTTCAGCATGTCGGCGTAGTAGAGCAGCGCCAACCCGGCGCCTTTCCGGCCCAACTGGATGTAGAGCGTCAGATCCGACCAGACGGTCTCGCCGTAGTAGAGCAGCATCCCGATGCCCAGCGACGCCAACGTCTGGGTGAGCTTGCGTTTGCCCACCTTCAACGGCTTCGCGTCGAGTTCCTTCAGCCACGTCTTGATGGTCTTGATGACGGCCGACTGCGTCTTGCCCAGCCCGCACTTCTTCTTCGCGCACCAGGAGGCGTATTCCTTGAGCGCCTTGTCAAAGCCCATCGCTTGGATCACGTTGTCGTTGCCGACGATGTCCACCGCCCCGTCCAGCACCATCCGGTTGATGTTCGCGCCGTACATCTCCGCATAGAAAGCGCCGATCTGGGTGCCGTAGGAGTAGCCCAGGTAGGTGAGCTTGGCGTCGCCGACGAGTTGGCGCAGCAGATCCAGGTCGCGCACGGTGTTTTTGGTGCTGATGTAGTTCAGATACGAGCCGTTCTTGTTCCAGCAGGCCTTGCCGAAAGCCTTGGCGGCCTTCACCAGCTTCTGCCGCTCCTTCTGGGTGTCCCAGGAGAAATCGAGCGCGTTGAGGGCGTCCATCTTCGCGGTGGTGTAGCACTTGTTGATCGCCGTGGAATCGCCGACGCCGCGCGGATCCCAGCCGACGATGTCGTACTGCTCCAGGCCGCCGCGGTCAAACCAGCCGACCAGATCCTTGCCGGGGGCGCCCGGACCGCCCGGATTGATGAACAGCGTGCCCAGCTTCGGCGCCGCGGAGGCCGGATACTTGCGCATCGAGATGGTGATCGCCTGGGCTCCCGGATTGCTGTAATCGAGCGGGACGAGCACGTCGGCGCACTCGGTCGCCGCCCCGTCGTCCGCCTTCCCGCAGGCCGTCCAAGTCACCGGTTGGGCGGCGTAGTCGGCCAGGGTGGCGCCCAAGGCCGTCTGGAAGCCCTTGATGGTGACTTTTTTGGCCGCATAGGTGGGACGGTCGACTTCCTTGCCGGACTTCTTGGACACCTTTACCGAGCCGATGGAGACGGTGATCGGATCCTTGGCGCCGACCGGATCGGCCGCAGCCGCGGGTGCGACCATCAATCCTGCCGCCAGCGACATTGCCAGCGTGATGACGATTTTCTTCACTTGTCTTCCTATCTGTAGATTGGTGGGCCCCTAAGTTGCTATCAAAGCATAACGGGGGTTGAAAATCCGGCGGGCGCCGGTCTCCGTCAGGCCGATTCGCCCTTCGGCTACCACGGTGGATCCGACGGCCAGGCCGGGGATGGCACGGCGGCCAATCCAGGCGAGTTGGATGGTGCCGGAACCGTCGTCAAGCTCAGCTTCCAGCCACGGGGTGCCATTGCGGGGACGGACGATCAATTCGGTGATCGAGCCGCGCACCCGCACCACGGAGCGGACGGCGGTAGCCGAGATGGTGACCACGTCGGCGCCTTCGGCCTCTTGGCGGGTAGGCACCGGTGGCGAGGTGATTGGCCCAGCCGCCCGGAAGCGACGGAGCAGCTTGGCGAACGGATTGGCCATCTAGGCTCCCTCGGGGAGGGTGAGCGGAATCAGATCGCCGGGAGCCATCGGGGTGGCGCCGCGTCGCACCACCAAGTTGCGCAGGAACTCCGCGAAGGGCTCCAGCAGCGTCGGATCGGAATCGTTGATGGCGGCTTCGCCGAGGATGGTGGCCCGGATGACCCAGCGCGGGCCCTCCACCAGCCAGATCCGCGAGACGTGGAATTTGGCCTTCTTGCCGCCGTCGTCGACGGGGATCAACCGCCGCAGCTGCAGGCCGAACGGGCCCTCCTCCGCGGTGATCTCACCGCCGGCCTCTTCGGCCTCTTCGGTGAGCTCATCGGCGATGTGCTTGACGGTGCCGCCGGAGGTGGCGGCCGCGATCAAGGCCAGCTCCATGCCGGATTTCTCCCAGGTGATCAGCACCGCGGGCACCTGGTTGGTGCCGGGCTGTGCCTGGGTGCGAATGCCGAAGCCTTCCACCGGGGTGATGATGAGCGCGCCCATGTCGACGCGCGGGTAGTCGTCGCTGAGATCGACCTCGTCGATGTCAAAGGGGCCGTCAGCGCGGGGATCGTCATCGCTGGGTTCCCAGTCGTCGGTGAGTTCGCCGGGAATCGGGCCGACCGGATTCTCGCCGTCCCACTCCTCCAACTCCTCAGCCGAGCCGTCCTCGACCTCAATGTCGACTTCGCCCTCGTCCTCGTCCTCGAATTCGCCGTCCTCTTCGTCTTCGTCGTCCGCGACGTCCTCAGCGGCTTCAGCGTCTTCGACTTCGATCTCGATTTCTTCGTCTTCGGGGACGTCTACCACCTGCCCATCGGGCAGCACGATGGCGTCATCGGAACGCCCTTTGCGAAACAGTGCCATAGCTCTCCTAACTCAGTTGAGAAAAGTCTAGCCCGTCGAACCGTAGCCGTCAGCGCCCCGCTCCGATTCGCTCAGCTCGTCAACCTCGACGAACTGGGCTTGCGCCACCCGCTGCAACACCAACTGCGCGATGAAATCCCCGCGCTTGATGTGGATCGGCTCGGACAGGTCGGTGTTCAACAGGCAAACCTGCACCTGGCCGCGATACCCGGCGTCAATGGTGCCCGGCGCGTTGACGATGGACAGCCCCTTTTTCGCCGCCAGCCCGGAACGCGGATGCACCAAAGCCACCCAGCCGGGCGGGATCTCAATCGCGATGCCGGTGGGCACCATCGCCCGCTGCCCCGGCGGAATCACGATGTCAATCGCGGCGGCCAAATCCGCCCCCGCGTCATGCTCGCGGGCATAGCGGGGCAACGGCAAGCCGTCGTCAAGCCGCTTCAGCCGGACTTGCACCGTCTCGGCGGCCATCAGCCGGCGCAATCAATGCAGTAGACCATCTTGCCCTTCGTCTGGGCGATCTGGCTGCGGTGTTTCACCAGGAAGCAGCCCGCGCAGGTGAATTCGTCAGCTTGACGGGGCAGCACCCGGACCGTCAACTCCTCGTGAGACAAATCCGCGCCCGGCAGCTCAAACGCCTCTGCGGCCTCCGCTTCATCCTCGTCGACCTTCCCGGAGTTCTTGTCATTGCGGCGGCTCTTCAGCTCCTCAATGCTGTCTTCCGGTTCCTCATCGGTCTTTCGTGGGGCATCGTAATCGGTTGCCATATCTCTCCGCTCATCTACTCTCTCGCCGCACTTTTACCATGCGGCGCATTTATACCACGGATTGCCAACTCGTTGCCGCACATTTCTATTCCCGAACACTTTTTGTCCGCTTCGCGGGCCAACGGCGGTCAAACAGACGAAGGATGGACAGATTGCGGCGCGGGGGGTTGCAATGCCGGATAAACACCGGGTTCGCCCACTACGATAAGCGGTATGGACAGCGCGCTATCGGTAAGGGAGATTCAAGCCCGGATTCGGGCGGGGGCGACGGTCTCCGAAGTGGCCGAGGCCGCGGGCGTGCCGGTGGAGCAGGTGGAGCCCTACGCGGGCCCGGTGATCGCGGAGCGCGAGTACATTGCCCAGCAGGCCGGCGCCCAGGTGGCCCGGCGCGGCTCCGAGACGATCCCCCACCACACTTTGGCCGAGGTGGTGGCGCAGCAGTTGGCCACCAAGGGCATCGAGGCGTCCAAGATCGAATGGGACGCCTGGAAGGTGGACAACACCAAGTGGACGATCGCGGTGCGGGTCGCCGGGGACGAGCCCTACGAGGCGCATTTCACCTATGACGTGCGCGGCCGCTATTCCATGGCCCAGGATTCGGACGCCGCCTGGCTGCTCGGGTTGCGCTCCCCCGCCGCCGCCCCGAAATCCGCCCGCGAGGCCGAGTCGACGGCTGATCTGAATGACGACATCGCCATCGTGCGCGCGGTGCAGACGGAGGCGATCATCCCCAAGCCGCGCAAGCCGCGCCCCGGCCCGCCGCCACCGCCGCCGGAGCCGCTGGTGATCGAGCCGCCGGAGTTGGACGGCTGGTACGACGACGAGCCCACCGAACTGGCCGATATTCCGCCCATTGAGCTGCAGGATTTCTCCGGCGAGCTGCCGCCGTTCGATCTGGACGCGATGACGGTCGTGCCGCCACCCGAGCCGCCCGCCCCGAAGAAGCGCAAGCGGCTGCAGTTCGGCGCGAAGAAGCCGCCCGTCGCTGGGCCGGATGCGGAAGACGTTCCGGAGCCACCGGAGCCGGAGCTGGAGCCGCCGGAGCCGGAGCCCGAGCCCGAAATGCTGGAGCCGGAGGTGCTCCCGGCGGACGTGCTCATCCCGCCGCCCCCCGAAGTCACCCCGGATGCCGAGGATTTCACCGAATCCGAATTGGTCAAGCTGGCTGACGGCTCCTTCGATTTGGTGCCCAGCGAGAAGTCCGGCATCGACCTGCTCTACGAGATGCTTTCGGGCATGGACGAAGACTCCGTGCAGATCTACAAGGGGCTGCTGGAAGAGTCGGCGCGGATTCCGCCCGCCCAGCCGAAGGCGCCCGATCCGGAGCAGCCGCCCCTGATCGCCGACGCCAACCCACCCAAGCCGAAGAAGGCCAAGCCGCGCGCCTCCGTCCCCACCTGGGATGAGATTTACTTCGGCTCACCGAAGCGGAAGTAGGCTTCGCTGCGATCAAGGATGACGGCGAAGCTAGGCAAATGTGAGCAAAGGCGTGAGGATTTCGGCGGGGGTGAGGGAGCCGTGCATACCGACGATTTGGTTTTCGCGGGGCATGGTGGTGGTCATGATCGCGTGGTCGCCGTCGAGGGCGATCATCACGTCGCCGAAACGGTCGGCGACTTTTGGATTCAGCGGGCCGATCCAGGCGGCGGCGTTCGCGCGGGTGCGCACCTCGGCCAACTCCCCCAGCTCGGCTTGCAGGGCGGTGGCGAGCGCGTCGGCGTCACCGTCAACATAGACGTGCCGGAAGCGCGCCTCGCCGGCCACCAGCGGCGGCGTGGGCCAACCCTTCACCGTCTGCAACTGCTCGAAAACCAGCCGATGCTCCAGCGGGATGTTCACCATGCCGTGATCGCCCACGGCCAGCAAAACGGTATCGGCGGGCAGCTTGGCCGCCAAGTCTCGCGCCACCCGGTCCGCCAGGCCCAGCATTTCCAGCCACTTCGGCGAGCCAACCCCGGCGGCGTGTCCGGCCTTGTCCAGGCGGCCTTCGTAGACATAGCAGCATGACGGGCCGGGCCCGGACACCGCGTCAATGGCCAACTCCACCAGCTTCTCCACCGGCGGGGCGGCGGTAAAGCCCCAGAGCCGCCCACCGCGCAAAGCCATCGTCGTCAATCCGGAGCCGACGAAATCCGCCTGGGTGACCACCGTCACCTGCACCCCGGCGTCTTCCAGCCGTTCCAGCCAGGTGGGCTGCGGCTGCACGTCCAACCCGGAGAGCCGCTTCGGAAAGCGCAACGGGGAGACGACGGTGTTGGCAAAGCGGAACGAGTACCCGGCCACCCCATGCGCGCCCGGCGCCAGGCCGACTCCCAGCGAAGTCAAGGAGGTGGCGGTGGTGGAGGGGACTCCCACCGTCAACACCTGCTTTTCAGCCTGCGCCAGGAAAGGGGCGCGGTCGGCGTACTCGCGCAACTGCACTTCGCCCAGCCCGTCCACCAGCAGCAGCACGTAATTCTGGGCGGCGGGCAACGCCAACGGCCCCGCGTCACCCACGCCGAGCCGCCTCGCAATCGAGGGCAAAACATCCGGGAGGGAAGCCACCCCGTATCGCGGTAGCTCCCAGTGGTACATGGTTGCATCCTAGCCAAACTGGGTCGATTCAAAGGCAACTCACCGAAGACTTGGGAAAATCCTGATGGCGGCGTCTCATTACTGATGCAAGGTAGACTCGTGCGGGTGAGAAGCAACCGCCCGTTCTTCGCCGCCCGCGTTGAAGAGTTCGTGGAGCGCCGCCTGGAGCGGATGTTGCGCGGGGTCGGTTGGAAGGAATGGATCGATCCGTACACCGGTTACGGCTCGGAGCGGATGCTGCGCATCTTCGGCCGGGTGCTGTTGCGCCGCAAGCACGCCAAGATCGGTTTTGACGCCGCTTTTGACGAATTCGCCCGCCGCACCGGCATCCGCAACTACGTCACCGTCTCCGCCGTCGACGCCGAGTTCAACGTGCGGGTGGGCGACCAGGTGGTGCGGGGCGTCTCGGATCGGCAGGGCTACATCGACATCCGCATCCACGATCACGGGCTCCGCCCCGGCTGGCACACCGTGGAGATCTTCACCGACAATTCCGAGCCCGCCCTCGCCCCGGTGCTGGTGATCGGCGACGATCAGGATTTCGGCATCATCTCGGACGTGGACGACACCATGATGGTCTGTTGGCTGCCGCGCATCCTGCTGGCTGGCTGGAACGCCTTCGTGCGCAACGAGTACGCCCGGCAGGCGATTCCGGGGATGGCGCACATGTACCGCACCCTGAGCGCCGAGCATGGCGGGGCCCCGGTGATCTACGTCTCCACCGGCTCGTGGAACACCCACTCCTTCCTCACCCGCTTCTTCAAACGGCATCGCATCCCGCTGGGCCCGATCCTGCTCACCGACTGGGGGCCGACGAACACCGGCTGGTTCCGCTCCGGGGCCGCCCAGAAAGCCACCTATCTGCTCGAACTCGCCGCCGATTTCCCGCAAATGTCGTGGCTGCTGGTCGGCGACAACGGGCAGCGCGATCCGGAGACCTACTCCGATTTCATCCGCTTCGCCCCCGACAAGGTGCGCGCGGTGGCGATCCGGCAGCTCTCCCCCACCGAGCACGTGCTCGCCCACCTTTCCGCAGACGTGCCCACCAAGACCCATGCCGACGCCGAGATCCCGTGGGTGGAAGCCCCGGACGGCCGCGGCCTGCTGCGTCAGCTCCGCACCATCCTCTAAGAGTTGGTTCATAAGTCATCTAGCGCGATTGCGCGCACGTCATTCCCGCGCTCGCGGGCGAGGTTTGAGAGAATAAAGGGCAGTTTGAAAGGAATGCGATGACCCCGCCGATTATTGAGGACGAAGAAGAACACATCGTCGATGTGGATGTGGTCGAGGAGATGGAGTCCAGCTATCTGGAGTACTCCTACTCGGTGATCTACTCCCGCGCGTTGCCGGACGCCCGCGATGGGCTCAAACCGGTGCAGCGCCGGATCCTGTATATCGCCGATCAAATGGGCTTGCGGCCGGATACCGCGCATGTGAAGAGCGCCCGCGTGGTGGGCCAGGTGATGGGTGTGCTGCACCCGCATGGCGACGCCGCCATCTATGACGCGCTGGTGCGCCTCACGCAGCCGTGGGCGATGCAGTTGCCGGTGATGGACGGGCATGGGAACTTCGGCTCGCTGGACGCCCCGCCCGCCGCGATGCGTTACACCGAGTGCCGCCTCTCCCCCGCCGCGCTGGCGATGACTCAGGAGCTGGATCAGGACACCGTCGATTTCCGCCCCAACTATGACGGCAAGGACTCCGAGCCGAGCGTGCTGCCCGCCGCCATCCCGAACCTGCTGGTGAATGGGGCCACCGGTATCGCCGTGGGCATGGCCACCAACATCCCGCCGCACAACCTGATCGAGGTGATCCAGGGCGTCAAGCATCTGATCGAACACCCCGACGCCACCTTGGACGAGCTGATGCTGCACATTCCAGGGCCGGATTTGCCCGGCGGCGGCAAGATCGTCGGCCTGGAGGGCATCCGGGAGGCTTACGAGACCGGCCGGGGCAGCTTCAAGATGCAGGCCACCGCCCGCATCGAGCAGATTTCGCCGCGCCGCAAGGGCATCGTGATCACCGAGCTTCCCTACATGGTCGGCCCGGAGCGGATTCTGGATCAGATCAAGCAGGCGATCTCGAAGAAGAAGCTGCAAGGCATCTCGGACGCCAAGGACCTCACCGATCTCGCCAACGGCACCCGGCTGGTGATCGAGGTCAAGAACGGCATCAATCCCGAGGCGCTGCTCGCCGAACTCTACCGGCAGACGAAGCTGGAGGATTCTTTCGCCATCAACACCGTGGCCTTGGTGGACGGCCAGCCCACCACCATGCCGCTGAAGCAGATGCTGGAGGTCTTCCTCGACCATCGGCTGCAGGTGGTGCAGCGCCGCAGCCAGTTCCAGTTGGACAAGGCCGCGGCTCGGCTGCATCTGGTGGAGGGCCTGCTGCTCGCGATTGTGGACATTGACGACGTGATCGCCATCATCCGCGGCTCGGATGACGTGGCGGCCGCCCGCAAACGGCTGATGGACGTCTTCGACCTCAGCGAGATCCAGGCGAACTACATTCTCGACATGCAGCTCCGGCGGCTCACCAAGTTCAGCCGCATCGAGTTGGAGGCCGAGCAGGAGAAGCTGCTGGCGAAGATCAGCGAGTTGCAGGCGGTGCTGGAATCGAAGGAGAAGCTGCGCAAACTGGTCTCCGACGAGCTCACCGAGGTGGCTCAGCGTTACGGCACCGAGCGGCGCACGGTGCTGCTCGCCTCCTCGGGCGTCACCGTGCAGGCGAAGGCCGCCCCGCTGGAGATCAGCGACGATCCGTGCTGGGTGCTGCTCTCGTCAACCGGGCTGCTGGCCCGCACCGAGACGGACGAGCCGCTGCCCTCGGGTGGCGCGCGCGCCGGGCACGATCTGATCGTCTCCGCGATCAAGACCACCGCTCGGGGCGAATACGGCCTGATCACCTCCCATGGCCGGATTATCCGCGCCCAGGCCATCGATCTGCCCAGTGTGCCGATCACCGCGAACGCGCCGAATCTGCAGGGCGGCTCGGCGGTGGCGGAGCTGCTGGAGTTGGAGAAGGGCGAACGGGTGCTGGCCGTCACCACCATGAACGAGAGCACCTACGGCTGGGCGCTGGGCACCAAACGCGGCGTGGTGAAACGCACCAACCCCGAGTTCCTGCAGCGCGACATCTGGGAGATCATCCGGCTAGACGACGGCGACGAGGTGGTCGGCGCGGTGGAGCTGAAACACGATCTGGACGAGCTGGTGTTCGTCACCTCGGACGCGCAGCTTTTGCACTTCCCGGCTGCGTCGGTCCGGCCGCAGGGCCGCACCGGCGGCGGCATGGCGGGCATCAAGCTGTCGGCGGGCGCTTCGGTGGTCTTCTTCGGGGCTTCCCCGCTGGCGGACGCGGCGGTGGTCTCGGTGGCGGGTTCGTCAAAGGCGTTGCCGGGGACGGACGTGGGCGCCGTCAAGCTCACCCCGTTCGAGCTCTATCCGGGCAAAGGCCGGGCCACCGGCGGGGTGCGCTGCCAGAAATTCCTGAAAGGCCAGGACACGCTGCTGCTGGCCTGGGTCGGCCCCACTCCGGCGATCGCGGCGGCGTCCTCCGGCTCCCCCATCGACCTGCCCGCCCCCGACGAACGCCGGGATGCCTCCGGCACCCCGGCGTCGCATCCGATTGCCGCAGTGGGCACCCGGTACCACATTTGAGCCCCACCAGCTTGGCGCCCCGTATCTACTTGGGGGCAAAGAGGGATTCGGAGTGTTCGTGGGGCACCGGGGCAGAAACCACAGTCATCGGCCGCTCCAACACAGTCAAGGTTTGGTCTCTCATACTCTACTGACGCGCGAGCCACCCGTTTCGTGGCACCAAATCAAAAAATGATGGCTGCTCAGGCGTCAATCGCGTTGGTGTCGAGCGAGTAGGCGCCCTCGATGATGAACTGTTTGCGCGGGGCCACCTCGTTGCCCATCAGCTTTTCGAAGACGGCTTCGGCGGCCTCCGCTTCGTCAATGGTGATCCGGCGCAGCGTGCGCTGTTTCGGGCTCATCGTGGTCTCCGCCAACTGGTCGGCGTCCATCTCGCCCAGGCCCTTGTAGCGCTGCGGCTCTTTGAACGCCTGGCCCTTCTTCGTCAATTCGGCGAGTTTGCGCTGATACTCGCCATCCGAGTAGGTGTAGATGTACTTTTCTTGGCCCTTCTTCGGGTGGATCAGCTCGAAGCGGTGCAGCGGCGGGACGGCGGTGAACACCCGGCCGGCCTCGATCATCGGCCGCATGTACTTGAAGAACAGGGTAGCCAGCAGGCAGCGGATGTGCGAGCCGTCGGCGTCGGCGTCAGCCATGAAGATGATCTTCGCGTAACGGGCGTTGTCCAGCTCGAAACTGCGGCCAAACCCGGCCCCCACCACCTGGATGATCGACGCGCACTCGACGTTGCCGAGCATGTCCCCGGTGGAGGCCTTCTGCACGTTCAGAATCTTGCCGCGAATCGGCAGCAGCGCCTGGAACTCCGAATTCCGCGCCAGCTTCGCGGTGCCCAGCGCGGAATCGCCCTCCACGATGAACAACTCGGTGCGATCCACGTCGGTGGAGCGGCAATCGGCCAGCTTGGCGGGCAGGGAGGACGACTGCAGCGCCGTCTTTCGCCGTTGCGCCTCCTTGTGGGCGCGGGCGGCCACCCTGGTGCGCGAGGCGTTCACCACCTTCTCCATCACCGCGCGGGCGAACGGACGGGTGGACTGCTTGTTGGACGTCAAGTAAGCGCCCAGCTCATCCTCGACGATGCGGGCCACCAGGCGGCTCACCGGCGGGGTGCCCAGCACCTCCTTCGTCTGCCCCTCGAACTGCGGCTCGGCGAGCCGGACGGTGACTACCGCCGTCAAACCTTCCAAGATGTCTTCTTTGACGATCTCCTCGTCCGCCTTCAGCAGCCGGGTGCCCTCCAGGGATTTCACGAAGGCTTTCGCCATGCCCCGCTCGAAACCGGAGAGGTGGGTGCCGCCCTTCGGGGTGGCGATGATGTTGACGAACGACTGCTCCACCGTCTCGTAGCCGGTGCCCCAGCGCAGCGCGATGTCCACCTCCAGGTGCCGATCCACGTCGGTGGGCGTCATCGCGCCCTTCTCGTCGAGCATCGGGACGGTTTCGGTGAAATCGTCCTCGCCCTGGATGCGGATCACGTCGGTGACCGGCGGATCGGTGGCCAGATAGTCGCAGAACTCGGAGATGCCCCCGGCGAAGACGAACGACTCCGCGGCCCGTTCCGCGCTCCGCTCGTCCACGATGTCGAGCTGCAGGCCGGGCACCAGGAAGGCGGTCTGGCGGGCTCGATCCGTCAACCTGCGGAAGCTCAATTGCGCGTCTTTGAGGAAAATCTGCCGATCCGGCCAGTAGCGCACCCGGGTGCCGGTGGTGTTTTTGCCCACCTTGCCAGCCTTGGTGAGCCCGCTGCCCGGCGTGAAGGGCGCATCCGGGCCAGCACCGGCGAAACTGCCGGGCACCCCGCGCCGGAAGCTCATCGTCCAGGTGAAGCCGCCGCGATCCACCTCCACGTCCAGCCGGGACGCCAACGCGTTCACCACCGACGCGCCCACCCCGTGCAGGCCGCCGGCCGCGTTGTAGCTGCCGCCGCCGAACTTGCCGCCCGCGTGCAGCTTGGTGAACACCACCTCGACGCCGCTCAGGCCCGTCTTCGGCTCGATGTCCACCGGGATGCCGCGCGCGCGGTCGATCACCTCGATGGAGCCGTCAGAATGCAAATTCACCGTGATCAGCTTGCCGAAACCGGCCAGCGCCTCGTCCACGGAGTTGTCGATGATCTCCCACAGGCAGTGCATCAAGCCCTTGGTGTCCGTGGAGCCGATGTACATCGCCGGGCGCTTGCGCACCGCCTCCAGGCCCTCCAGCACCAGCAGGTGGCGGGCGGAGTAATCAGACGGAGGCTTCGCGGGAGTCACCCGAACAGGATACCTTTTCCGTTTTGATTTTCGTGGGCGCAACGCGGCTAACTCAGCGCGCTTACCTCGCTGAAACAACAGTGCGCTAAGGTAGGGGTTGAACGTCCGGGAATAATTGCTACGAGAGAGAGGTTATAGGGCCAGTTCCTAAGGAGTTGAGATGGTATCCAAGATGATGACAGAAGCCGCCGACATGCTTACCAAGGCTGATCGCTGTGACCGCTGCGGGGCGCAGGCCTACGTGCGGGTGGTGATGCCCAAGGGCGGGCAGCTCTTCTTCTGCCGCCATCACTCCAAGGAGTTCTCCCCCAAGCTGCGCCAGCTCGCCGTCACCATCCAGGACGAATCCGGCAAGGCCACGTTGGAGCCTGACCGCGTCTATAACGACGTGCTGGAGCTAGACGAGTAAACCCTAGATGCCTTAAATGTCGGAGGCCGCTGTTAGGCTGTCCGACGTGAAGGAAAAGTTGGCATGTGGGCAGTGGCCCTCCCCGTTGAGCGCGGCTGAGTTGGCCGCGGGCAGCGTCTCGTTGCACTACTACTACGCGCTGCTGGACGGCGATTGGTGCTATTTCACCACTCCCGATCCGATCACCGGCCGGGTGATGCTGCACCGTTCCTGGATCGGGCCGCAGCGGGTGCCGACGGGCGAGCCGGAGCTGGATCTCTACCCCGAGCACAGCATCCTCACCAAGCTTTATGAATACGGCGGCGGGGCTTTCGCGGTGGCGGGCGGCTACCTGGTCTTTGTGGATCAGCAGACCCAGGATCTCTGGGTGGACCGCGTCGGCGTGCCGGGCGCGCGCAAAGTGCTGCGCAAAGGCGGCCGCCATCGCTACGGATCGCTGTCCATCAACCTCGCCCAGGGCGTGGTGCTGGCGGTCTGCGAGACGATGCCCATCATCGGCGAGTCGGAGTTGACGATCATCTCCGTCCCCTTGGCGGGTGGGGAGGCCACCTTGGTCGCCTCCGGGGCGGATTTCTACGCCAACCCGGTGATGCGGGACGACGGGTTGGTGGCCTGGTGCGAATGGGATCACCCGAACATGCCGTGGGATTCGACCCGGATCTGCATCGCCGGCCCGGATCATCCCTATCGAGTCCGCTCCACGCCGGGGTACGCCTCCGTCTTCCCGGCCTGGATGGGTGACGATCTGGTCTTCCTCAGCGACACCACCGGGTATTGGAACTTCCACCGCGTCTCCGTCGACGCCGAGGCGAATGCGCGGATCGACTACCCGTATGACTTCTGCGGGCCGATCTGGAATGTGAACCAGCCGCCGTACACCGTCATCGACGCGGATCACATCGGCTGCTGGTGGCTGGTGGACGGAATGCCCCGGCTGGGCGTGGCGGAGTTCTCCACCGCCCACCTCGACGAGATACCCACTTCAGCCGAGCTGGCCTTCGCCGGGTCGGTGATGGCGGGCGCCGGGCGCTACTCGGCCGCCACCCTCGGCTTTACCGACCGCCCGGAGCAATACGTGCTCATCGACTGGGAGGCCGGTACGATCAGCACCTGCTACGAGGCGGGCGAGCCGCCGTTGCCGCCGGGCTATGTCTCGACGCCCGCGCAGTTGGCTTTCCAAGGGGCGGCGGGCGAGGCCTACGCCTGGTATTTCCCGCCCACCAACGCCCAGTATGAGCCGCTGGACGGCGAGTTGCCGCCGGTGCTGGTGCTCACCCACGGTGGGCCCACCGCCTTCTCCGATTGCTCGCTGCGCCCCTCAATCCAGTTCTGGACCACCCGGGGCATCGCGGTGCTCGACGTCAACTACTCCGGCTCCACCGGCTATGGCCGCGCCTACCGCGACCGGCTGCAAGGCCAATGGGGCGTGCTCGACGTCTCCGACTGCGTCGACGCGGTGCGGGCGCTCATCGACAAAGGGCTGGCCGATCCGCAGCGCGTCTTCATCAAGGGCGGCTCGGCGGGCGGCTACACCACGCTGCGGGCGCTCACCAGCTCGGATGTCTTCGCCGGCGGCATCAGCCTCTACGGGGTGAGCGATCTGGAGGCGCTCACCTGCGACACCCACAAGTTTGAATCGCGTTATCTGGACGGCCTGGTCGCCCCCTATCCGGAGCGCCGGGACGTCTACCTGGAACGCTCCCCCATCTACCACCTGGATCAGCTCAACTGCCCGATGCTGGTCTTCCAAGGGGGCGCCGACAAGATCGTCCCGCCGGATCAGGCCACCACGCTCGTCGAGGCGGTGCGCGCCAAAGGGCTGCAGGCCGAGTTGGTCATCTTCCCGGACGAGGGGCACGGCTTCCGCACCGCCGCCTCGAATGAGACCGTCCTGGTGAAATCGCTGGAGTTCATCAACTCCACTGGCCAGTAATTTGGCTGGCGATCAGTCGAGGTAGTCGCGCAGCACCTGCGAACGTGACGGATGGCGCAGCTTGCTCATCGTCTTCGACTCGATCTGCCGAATCCGCTCGCGGGTGACCCCATAGACGCGGCCGATCTCGTCCAGCGTCTTCGGCTGGCCGTCGGTGAGCCCAAAGCGCATCGAGACCACGCCGGCCTCCCGCTCGGAGAGGGTGTCCAGCACGTCATTCAACTGCTCTTGCAGCAAGGTGAAGTTGGTGGCGTCCTCCGGCGCGATCGCCTCGGAATCCTCGATCAGATCGCCGAACTCGGAATCGCCGTCCTCACCCAACGGGGTGTGCAGCGAAATCGGCTCGCGGCCGTACTTCTGCACCTCGATGACGCGCTCGGCCGTCATGTCCAGCTCGATGGCCAGCTCTTCCGGCGTCGGCTCCCGGCCCAGATCCTGCAGCATCTGCCGCTGCACCCGGGCCAGCTTGTTGATCACTTCGACCATGTGCACCGGAATCCGGATGGTGCGCGCCTGATCCGCCATCGCGCGGGTGATCGCCTGCTTGATCCACCAGGTGGCGTACGTGGAGAACTTGTAGCCCTTGGTGTAATCGAACTTCTCCACCGCGCGGATCAAACCCAGGTTGCCCTCCTGGATCAGATCCAGGAACAGCATCCCGCGGCCGGTGTAACGCTTCGCCAGCGAGACCACCAAGCGCAAGTTCGCCTCCAGCAGGTGGTTCTTCGCCTTCTGGCCGTCCATCTGGATCCACTCGTAATCCTCGACCATCTCGGCCGGGACGGCGTTCTGCGCCAGCGCGTCTTCCGCGAAGAGGCCAGCCTCGATCCTCTTGGCGAGCGTGACTTCCTGCTCGGCGTTCAGCAAGGACACCTTGCCGATCTGCTTCAGGTAATCCTTCACCGGATCGGCCGTCGCCCCCGCAGACTGCACCTGCTGCTCCGGCTCGTCAGCGTCGTCGGTGTCGGAGAGCGAGAAGCCCTCGTCTTCCAACAGCTCCTTCTCTTCCTCAGCCTCCGCCTCGGGCGAGAAATTGGAGTCGTCCACGTCGTCCAGCCCGCGCTTCTTCGCACCCACGGTGAGCACCACGTCATCGCCCTCGACTTCCAGCGAGACGTCCTTGCCGTCGTCTTCGAGCGCGTCGGTGGCGTCCACGATGAAATCGGCCACCGAGGTGACCTCGACCTCCAAGGTGGTGCCGCCCGCCTCTTCGATCACCACATCGGTGATGACCTCTTCGATGATCTCAATCTCCACCTTCTCGGCAGGTGCGTTCTTAGCCGCCGACTTCGGCTCGGCCTTCGGCTTGGCCGCGGTCTTGGGGGCCGCTTTCGCCTTGGGTTCCGCCTTGGGCTTGGCCTCCGCCTTGGGCTTGGCCTCCGCCTTCGGGGCGGCCTTCACTGGACGCTTGCTGCGCTCGCGCGACGTCTTGATCGGCGGCAGTTCCCGTGCCGGACGCGGCTTCTGCGGAGCCTCGGCTGTGGGCGCTTCGACGGCCTCCACCGGCGCTTCCACATCAGCCTTCGCCGCCCGCTTGGCCGGAGCCTTTTTCGCCGGCGCGTCCGCATCGGCCTTGGCCGCCTTTTTCGCGGGGGCTTTCTTGACGGGCTTTTCGCTCGCCGCAGTTTCCTTTGCCGCCGCCGCCGTCTCCTTTGCCGCCGCTGATTTCTTCGCAGCGGCTTTCTTGGCCGGAGCCTGTTTGGGGGCAGCTTCTTCAACGGGCGTTTCGATTACCCTGAGCTTGCTACGGGCTGTCTTCTTGGCCTCCGGGGAAGGAGTTTGAATCAGTTCTTCGTCTTGAGTCTCGAGTTTGGGCCTAGCAGTCACCGAATTCCTTCCACCTGGCGGGTTTGGGCACAAAAAAAAGCCCCTCTTGTCAAATGCTGAACGCAACTATGCCACACTCCTCGCCCATAGTCAAATCCAGCTCCCGCGTGTCCCCGTCTCTATCTCACCGCCACCGACCTTCGGTCGAGGATGACGGCAGGGGGATGGGGTGAACTGAAAAGGGATGTGGGGGGCTTGTGTGGATTGGGGAGGCGTGGTATGTCGAAAGTTTTTCGGGGGTTTGGGGAACAAATGTGGACCAAAAACCGTTGTGGTCAGTGAAAGACGAAAGGACGAACCATGGGGACCAGCAACGGTAATGCCGACCCGATGCAAGGGAAGGACGCGGTTGGGCTTTACTTGGCGGACATTGCCAAGAAGCCGCTGCTTACCGCGGTCGAGGAGATCGAGTTGGCCAAGCGCATTGAGGTTGGTCTGTACGCCGAGCAGTTGCTGAAAGGCGAACTGCCCCCGGCTGAAGCCGCGAAGCACCGGTTGAAGGTGCCGCCGAGCGAGTTGGAACGGCTGGTCGAAGAGGGCAAGGAGGCCCGCGCGAAGTTCATCAACGGAAATCTGCGATTGGTGGTGTCGGTGGCGAAGAAGTACGCCCATGGCCAGATGCCGCTGCTGGACATCATCCAGGAAGGCAATGCCGGCCTGATCCGCGCGGTCGAGAAGTTCGATTACACCAAAGGATTCAAGTTTTCCACCTACGCGACCTGGTGGGTGCGGCAGTCGATCGCCCGTGGCATCGCCCAGCAGGGCCGGATCGTCAGGCTGCCGGTACACATCGCCGAGCAGATCAGCCAGGTGCTCTCCACCCGGCGGATGCTGGAGGCGAAACTGGACCGCGAGGCCACGGCGGAGGAGATCGCCGAGGCCATCGACCGTGATCCGAAGTATGTGATGGACATGCTGCGCTACTCCCAGGAGCATGTCAGCCTGGACGCCCCCATTGATGACGACGGCGACACCCCCCTGATTGACGTCTTCAACAATGACGCCACGACCTCGGGCAGCCGGACCGAAGACGAGGTCATCGACGCCGACGTGCGCGAGAACGTCGAGAAGCTGCTGGAAGTGCTTGACGAGCGTTCCGCCGACATCGTCCGCCGCCGCTATGGTCTCTTGGACGGTCGCCAGGCGAAGCTCTCCGACATCGGCGCCGAGTGGGGCATCAGCTCCGAGCGGGTTCGCCAGTTGGAGCGCGCCGCCATCGCCCAGTTGCGTCTTGAGGACAAGCTGCTGGCGACGGTAAAGAGTTCCTGACGGGAGTGGCGTTCGCTTCGCTCACACGCTATTGTTCGTCGGAGTGCTTCGCTCCTCCTCACTGGATCCCCGACCTACGGTCGAGGATGACGGGTAAAGGGATGCAAGACACCAAAACACAACCTTGCTGGTGGCGGCTCAGTGTCGAGGATGACGGGTAAAGGGATGCAAGACACCAATGCGTTTTGCCTAGTCAGGGGCTTGTTTGTCGAGGATGACGATTTTGAAGTGAGTACCCTAACTCATGGCGCGGAATTCGAGGCTGGCGCCGTGGACGGCGGCAGGGTCGATGAGGCGGATCAGGCCTTCTTGGGCGGCGGAGGCGATGAGTTGGCCGCCGGAGAAGAGGCGGCCGAAGCTGAAGCCAAGGCCGGCGGAGGCAGACGGCGAGACTTCGTCATAAAGCAGCCATTGGTCGACGCGGGCCTGGCGATGGAACCACATCGCGTGGTTGATGGAGGCCACCTGCATTCCGGGGCCGGCGAACTGCACCGGGTGCGGCACGGTGCTGACGGCCAACAGCGTCAAATCTGAGGCGTAGGCGAGCACCGCCTGGTGGATGCGCGGATCGTGCGGCAGTTTCGACGAGGCCCGCACCCAAACCTGCATCCGGGCATCCGGACGGCCATATTCGTCTTCACTTGAGGTATCCGCGACGAAGCGGGTGTCCAACACCCCCCACTCTTGCCGCCAGGCTTCGGCGGTCTTGCGCGAGCGTCCGGCCAGCACCTCGGAAAGCAACGGGCAGTCATCGGGTGCGGGGACGTTCGCAGGCGGCTGGTCGGCGTGGTTCAGCCCCGGCTCGGCGACGTGGAAGCTCATCTCCACGTCAAAGATCAGCCGCTCCCCCTGGGAAGCCTTCACCCGCCGGAAAGAGAAGCTCCCCCCGTCCCGCACCAAGGAGACGGTGTAGGTGATCGGGGTGCCCACCACTCCCCCACGCAGATAGTAGGCGCTCAGCGAATGCAGGATCCGGTCTTTGCCGACGGTCTGGTAGGCGGCCATGATCGCCTGGGCGAGCACCTGGCCCCCAAAAACCCGCATCCGGGCCACCCCTTCGGCGGCCCCGGAAAACACGTGCTCACCGCATGGTATGAGTTCCAACAGTTCGAGCAACTCCTCGACACTGCCTGGCATCTATCCCCCCTGGTTTATTTGTTTTCTGGGCTGTCCTGTTCGGCGAGGAAACGTTCCACAGCCGCCCCGATCTCCTCAGCGGAGGGGACGGAGGTGGCGCCGGAGGAGAGCATCTCGTCATATTGCTCCTCCAAGGCGGCGAGGATGTGCGGGAAGTCGGTGTCTTCCCCAGCCTCGGCCTTGATCGACTCCATGATCTGCGCGGACTGTTCGTGGATGGCGGCGAGCGGGATGGAAAGCTCGGCCGCGTCATTGAACTGGCCCAACACTTCCGCGATCGCCAGCGGGAACGGCGACTGGGCGAGGTAGTGCGGCACATGCGCGATG
Source organism: Propionibacteriaceae bacterium (assembly GCA_031272505.1). Taxonomy (GTDB): domain Bacteria; phylum Actinomycetota; class Actinomycetes; order Propionibacteriales; family Propionibacteriaceae; genus Propionicimonas. The sequence continues at coordinate 6,552 of JAISTQ010000008.1, read as the reverse complement.
AAGCCGCGCCCCAGCAGCCCCGCCTCGCCAGCGCGGAACTCCAGCAGGTGCGAGAACGAACCGGGAATCTGCACCCGGTCGATCCAGGCTGGATTCCGGGGCACCACCGCCGGATCGGTGGCGTGGGTGGTGATCAAAGTGGGACGGGTATGCGGCACCGCCATCGGCACCCCGGAGGCCGTCAACAACTGGGTGACCGGCAGCTTCTTGCAGATCTGCATCACCGCGGCCGCCACCCGGTTCCACTGGTTGTCCGGCTCCGGGCCGGTGAGCAGCAGGAAGTCCTTGTTGGCCGCATCCTTCACCTTGTGGATGATCAGCTCGAAATCGTGCAGTTCCGTCCAGCGGGAGGTATCGAACGTGAAAGTCGGACGGCGGGAGCGGTAATCGTGCAGTTGATCGTGGTCGAAAACCACAATCGGCTCATGCTCGCACTCGCTCAAGATGTAACGGGCGGAACCGTGCGTCACTTGGCCGGCGTCAATGTAGCCGTCGAGCAGGTGGATGAGCGCCACCGGCTTGTCGGCCACATCCAGCCAGGCCGAAAGTTGGATCGTATACAGTTCCATCGGATCGAGCACGTAAAGCAGCTTAGCCCTTCAGAGCAGCGCTCGGATTCGCTTGGCCGAAACTGGGCGTAAAGTGCCTAGTCGTTGCGCGAAAACTGAAATTCGGAACTCTTCGATCAACCAGCCAATTTCGAGGATTTCGTCGGCTAACGGGCTCGGTTTGGTCTTCAGGAACCGGGCGTATTCGTCCTCCAACTCCAGCACCGGCTCGGCTCGGGTGGCGTCCCGGTACGGGTTCTCGGCGGCGGCCCGCAGCCGTTGCAGCATCGCCTCCAGGTACACCGGCAGCCGGCCCAACCACGGCTGGGAAGTGGCCCGCAGGAAACCGTCGAAGATCAGGTTGTCGAGTTGGACGCGGATGTCGGCGGCGGTCTCCTTGGGCGCGGCGGGCAGCAGCTTTTGGACTTCCCCGTAGTTGCGCAGCGTGCGGGCGGCCAACCGCACCAACTCCAGGTGCCGTTTCGCGGCGTCGGGACGGGCGCGGCGCAGCAAATCCGCGAAGGCGGACTCGTCGCGGACGGCGGGAGCGTCCACCTCCCCAGCGGCGGCCACCAGCCGGGCGTCGGCGAGCAACGCGGGCACCCCGTGGTAGGGCGAGAGCGCCAAAGCCAGCTTGTCCGGGTTCGACAGGTAGGCGATCACATAGTTGGTGGTGTCCGGCGAGTTCAAGACCACCAGCCGGCGCAGCCCGGCCAACTGGGCGCGCTGGGCGGAAAGTTCGGCGTCAAACACTTTGACGGCCACGCTCTTCCCCTGGTCGGCGAGCGCCAGCCAACCGTTGCCGGGAGTCTGCAGCGGCAGCGTCCCGAAAACCCAACTGGTCGCCCCCGGATGGACGAACCGGCTGGCCGCCCGGTTCAACTGCTTTGCCACCTTCGGGGCCAACCGCTGCCGGATCTCGGCGAGATCATCGCCCGCGATCACCCGTTCGCCGTCCAGCACCTCGAAATGCACCTTCAGGAACTCCGGAATCGCCGTCGGCTGCCAGGCGTCCAGCGGAATCCGGATGCCCTTCACGCTGGCTATCGCCTCCGTCAACGCCGCGATGAACGGCTGCCCCACCCGCGGCTCCAGCATCGCCACGGCGGCTGCGGCGGTGTCCGGGGCGGGGACGAGCTGGGCCCGGTACTGCTTCGGCAGCTTGCGGATCAGCTCGGTGGCCAACTGGACGCGGAAGGCCGGGATCTGCCAGGTGAACGCGGCCGGATCCACCTCGTTGAGCTGCCCGATGTCGATTTGGACGGTGATGCCGTCGTCAGACGCCCCCGGCTCGAAGGCGTAGGCAATCGGATAGTCGACCGCCCCGACCGTCCAGCTTTGCGGATACTCCTCGGCGTCGAAATCCTCGACCAGCTCATCGAGCTGGAAGTCCAGCAGGTGCGGGTTTTGGCGCTGCTCGCGTTTCCACCAGGAGTTGAAATGGGCCACCGACACGATGCCCGGCGGGATTCGCGCGTCATAGAAGGCGAAGAGCGCCTGCTCATCCACCAGCGCCCGGCGGGCTTGGTCCTCCAATTCGCGGGCCTCGGCGATGACCCGGTTGTTGTGATGCCAGAAGCGATGCCGGAAATCGCGCAGGTCGCCCTCGACCAGCCCGGAGCGGATGAACACCTCGCGCGCCAAGATCGGGTCGATGCCGCCATAGGAGACCACCTGGCGCTCGAAGATCTGGATGCCGTAGAGGGTCACCGCGTCGTCGGCGACGCATTCGCCCCGGCTGGCCGCCCAGTGCGGCTCCGAGTAGCGGTGCTTGAGCAGGTGCGCCCCCACCTCGGCCACCCATTCGGGCTCGGCGGGCAGCACCGTGTGCGCGTAACGGTGGCTGGTCTCCACGATCTCCACCGCCGCCACCAGTTCGGCGCGTTTCACCGCCGAATCGCGGGCGAGCCGGAAGCTGGAGCCGTGCGCCCCGCGATACTCCGGGATCGGCTGCCGGCGGCCGGTCGGGGTTGGCGTCCGGGTGTCCAGCACGCCCAGCTGGGAGAGCAGCCCGGAAAGCACCGCGATGTGGATGCGGTCCGCTTCGGCCCCGTCGGGGTGCCGGTGGCCGCGCTCCAGGCCGATCTCGTCACAGATCTGCTTGAGCTGGGTGTAAAGCTCCTGCCACTCGCGGGTGCGCAGGTAGTTGAAGTATTCGTCGCGGCAGAGCCGCCGAAAAGCGCTGGACGAGAGCGCCTTGCGTTTGCCGCGCAAGTATTGCCAGAGCCGCAGCACCGCCAAGATGTCTGACGGCTCAGTTTTCGGCGATTCGGTCTCCGTGGGCGCGTTGAAGCGCCGATGCGAGGCGGTGGCCAGCTCGCGCGCCTCGGCGGGGTATTCGCGCACGTCGATGATGGAGAGCCCGGCCACGATCGCCTGCACCTCGCGCAGCACCCCCAGGCGCTGGGCTTCCACCAGCATCCGCCCCAGCCGTGGGTCGATGGGCAGCCGGGCCAGGTGGCGGCCCACCTCGGTGAGTTCCGGCTGGGTGCGCCGGGTGCGTTTGACGACGATGGCGCCCAGCTCTTCGAGCAGCTTCAGCCCGTCGCTGATCTGCTTCGCGTCCGGCCGGTCAATGAAGCCGAAACCGTCGATGGGCCCGAGCCGCGCCCAGGCCATCTGCAGGATCACCGCCGCCAGCGAGGTGCGCAAAATCTCCGGCGGGGTGTATTCGGGGCGGCTGGCGTAGTCGTCGGCGGTGTAGAGCCGCACGCAGATGCCCGGCCCGAGCCGTCCACAGCGGCCTGCCCGCTGGTCGGCCGAGGCGCGCGAGATCGGCTCGATGGGGAGGCGCTGCACTTTCGAGCGGGTGTCGTAGCGGGAGATCCGGGCCACCCCGGTGTCCACCACCGCCCGGATGCCGGGCACCGTCACCGAAGTTTCCGCGATGTTGGTGGCCAGCACCACCCGGCGGCCCCGATGCGGCTGGAACACCTCGTGCTGCTTGGCGGCGGGCAGCCGCGCATACAGCGGCACCACCTCGGTGTCGCGCAGTTTCAGCCCGTTGACGGCGTCTGCCGCGTCTTTGATCTGCCGCTCCCCCGCGCAGAAGACCAGGATGTCGCCGTCCACCCGCCGCGACAAATCGGCGACGGCAGCGGCGATAGCGTCGTTCGGGTCGTCGGCGAGCGCCTCCGCGTCGGCGTATTCGACACTGACGGGGTAGGTGCGGCCCTCGATTTGGATGATCGGCGCGTTGAAATGCCGGGCGAACGCCTCGGTGTCGATGGTGGCCGAAGTGATGATCACCCGCAGTTCGGGCCGTTTGGTGACCAGATACTTCAGGTAGCCCAGCAAAAAGTCGATGTTCAGGGAACGCTCGTGGGCTTCGTCGATGATGATGGTGTCGTAGCGGCGCAGCATCCGGTCTTGGGCGATCTCGGCCAGCATGATGCCGTCGGTCATCAGCTTGATCTGCGTCTGTTGGCTCGTCTGCTGCACGAAGCGCACCTGGTAGCCGACCGTCTGCCCGAGCGGCTCGCCCATTTCGGAAGCGATGCGTTCGGCTACGGTGCGGGCGGCGATCCGGCGCGGCTGGGTGTGCCCGATGCGTTTACGGCCGGCCAGCAGGCAGATCTTGGGAAGCTGCGTCGTCTTGCCCGAGCCCGTCTCCCCGGCGACCACCACCACCTGATGCGCCTTTATCGCGGCCGTCAACTCCTCGACGTGCGCCGCGATCGGCAACGAAGGGAAGGTGACGTTCACGCCAGCTACCCGGCATAGGCTTCTTTGGAGCGGATCACGCCGACGGGGCAAGCCGAATGGGTGATGATGCCCCGGGCGATGCCGCCCACCGCGTAGGACGGGAAGGAGGATTGCACCTCCACCAGCAGCAGATCGGATTCCTTGGAGGCGGCGGTGAGCAGCTTCAACGGCTCGCCGGAAACCACTTCCACGGTGGTGTCGACATCCGGGTTGGCGTCCGCGTACGACTCCACCATGGCCGCCACCTTCGACTGCGCGGAATCCACCGCGGCCGTCAGCTCGGCTTCGGAGAGCTTCGACGAGGAGAACCAGCGGCCCGGCGAGGCGGAACGCACCACGTTCAACACCCGCAGCTCCCCCTCGTAGCGATCCGCGATGTCATACCCCCAGGCGAGCGCCACCCGGCCTCGGTTCCGGCTGGAATCGACGCCCACCGTCAGCTTTTCGATGCCCTGCTCGGGCAGCTTGTGGGAAGCCGAGGTGATCAGCAGCGGGCAACGGCAGGTGCCGGCCAACTGCACCGCCGTGGAGCCGGTGTAGGGGCGGCCGCCGGAGACCGAACGCCGTCCGATCACCACCAGGCTCACCCGCTCGGAGAGCCGCGTCAACTGCTGGGCGGGATTGCCCATCACCACGTCGGTGAAGATTTCGGGCAGCGGGACCCCTTCGGCCTGCGCCAACTGCACCGCCTCGTTCAACTGCCGGGCGGCGTTGTGCTTCAACTCGTTGGCGTCCAGCACCACGTTCCAAGCCGAGCCGAAGACGATGTCGTCAATCGACGTCACCAACAGCAACTCCGCCTCGCGGGAGACCACTTCCAGGCAGGCCAGCCGCAAAGCGGCATGGGAATCAGCCGAACCGTCATAGCCGACCAGCACCCGTGGCGGGCCGTCATAGTACTTCGGCATAACTCCTCCGCTAGAAATCTAACGTGCCCAGTCTACTTGAGCCTGGCGCTCACCGATGGAGGTGCACGCAATGATTGCGGGTTACTCTTCGTCGAGCCCCTCAAAGAAGGTCTTGCCGTCCAGCGCCTTGGCGAGCTTCTCGTCCATCTCGTCGGCCACCTCGGCGACCATGGTGAACGCCTGGTTGATGTGCGCCGGCACGAACGGGTAGGTGAGCACCGAGATGGAGATGATCACCTTGTCGTTCAGCAGCATGAACTTCACCATCCGGCCCCGGGTGTTCAGATCTGAGAGCAGCTCGGCCGCGCGGGTGCGCCCGGCGATGTCGTGCACCACCGGCGAATAGATGATCACCTCGCGGGTGTCCGGCACGATCCGGGCGAAAATCATGGTGGAGCCTTTGCGCACCGCCAACTCGCCGGCCTCCTCCATGGGCATCTCGCCCAAGATCCGGTGCAGCTCCAACGCCACCAATTGACGCAGATGATCCGGCGCCATCGGGGTGACGGCGGTGAGCTCGCCAATCGAATACCCCGCCTCCCCCGTCACGGCTGTCTGCGGCGGGTTCAACAGCTCGGAGAGGTGGTCAGGCCGCAAGAAAATCGGATGCGTGATGCCGAAGACCTCCTCCAGCACCGACACTGCCGCGTCGGCTGCCAGCCCGGAATGCTCCTGCGGAATCACCCGCCGCCAGTTCTTCACCTGCGGCTCCACCTTCAGGTTCGGCGGCGTCCAGCCCAACTCGACCAGTTGGCGCTCCTGCGCGTCCGTCAACAGGAAATCCAACGACAGCTCCGCATTCCCGGAAACTTCCAGGCACAGGTTGTAGTTCGCGTCGCAACTGAACCGGATGTACGGCTCCTCATTCGGCAGCTCCGATTCGCGCGTGTACAACGTCAACGTCGACCCCGGCTCCATCACCGACACCACCTCGGCCAACCGATCCGAGAACTCCGTCCACGCCTGCGAGACGCTGCGATCCAAATCAAAGTCGCTGGTTGTCATCGACACTCCTTACCTCTCCGTAAAGCCTAATGGATTGCGCCAAAAACCTCAGTCGTTCTTGACGCGCTCTAAATGGCTTCGGTACATCGCGCGATATGTTGGTTTCCCCTTCCCCTACACCCCTCTTCAACCGGGCTGCGAATACTCGCGGGCCAACCGTCTCCCCCTGCCCACCTGTTGGCCCGCGCCGACCACTTAAGAATGAGCGGTTCCGGCGCTATTCCGGCAGCTTTTGCCTCCGGAATCGCTCATTCTTTCACCCGCTCACTCTTTTGCTCCCTCACTCCTTTGCGGAGTCGTTTCGCCCTCGGGGATGGTTCGGGTTGTGTCTCTGTTCCATCTCCCCTCCTTTTCGGTGTCGATTCCCCCACTCGCGGGCCAGGCTT
>JAISTQ010000065.1 GCA_031272505.1 Propionibacteriaceae bacterium | reverse complement strand
GCGCCCCAACTGCCGCTTCACCAGCGGAAACTCAGCCGCCCACACCAACTCCGTCACCCCATCCAGGTATCGCATATCGCCGTCCCACGGCCCAATCGCAACCCCGCTCACCGCAATCTTCCCCGCTAGGCGAAGTACGTGGCTTGGGTGCGGGCGGTTTCGATGATGCGGGTGATGGCGGCGGATTCTTCGGGGCGGAGTTTGAAGGATTCGAGGCTGCCGGTGCGGATCATGTAGGCGAACTCGGCCAGCTCGTAGCGGAGCCCATCGCCGTCAAACTTGTAGTAGTAGCGCTTGTTGTCGGCGGGGTTTTCGAAGCGGGTCTCGAAGTACTCGGTCTTCCACCAGGGGGCGGGCACGTACACGTACCCCTTCTCGCCGGCGACGATCAGCTCGCCCTCGGCCTTCACGCCAATGCCGGAACGGGCCGAGGCAATCGCATGGTCGTAGCGCAGATCGATGCGGGAGAACACCTCCACCTCAGCCCCCTCGGGCTGCAACGAAATGGTAGAGACTTCGCGATAGTCGGTGCCGATCAGCTTCACCGCCGCCAACAGCGGATAGGTGGCCATCTCGGAGATGCTGCCCCCGTCCGGCCCCTCCAGCTCGCGCCCCGCGTCCACCAGCTTGGTGAAAGTCGCGTCAATCGAGCGAATCTTGCCGATCAAGCCCATCCGGGCAATCGCCACCATCCGCTGGAAACCGGGGCTGAACGCCGTCTTGATGGCCTCCAGCAGCACCACCTGCCGCTCCCGCGCCAGCTCGTACAGCTCCACCGTCTGCGCATAAGCCAAAGTGATCGGCTTCTCGCACAGCACATGCACCCCAGCCGCAATCGCCCGCTTCGCATACTCGTAGTGGGTGCCATGCGGCGACGCGATGTAGACGGCCTCCACTTGCCCCAACAGCTCGTCAAAGCTCTCCACCGCCGCCGCCAACTCCAGCTGCTCCGCGAACGCCTGCGCGCTCGCAAACCGCCGCGAGCACACCGCCTCCACGCTCACCCCGGAGACGAACCGCGCCTCCGCCACGAACCGCGCCGCGATCCGGCCGGTGCCCACCACGCCCAGCTTGATCACCCCGGCCTCATTGCGCAACTGCGTCGACGAGACGCCCTTGGTGCGCTCCAGGTAAACCACCTGGCAGTAATCATTCAGGTAATCGAACTTGCCCAGCCAATCCGAGCCGATCGCGAAGATGTCCACCCCATACTTCTGGATGTCGTTGACCTTCTGGCCTTCGTACTCCTCGACGATCACCTCGTCGGCCAGCCCGGAAGACTCCACGTTGCGAATCCGCTCCATCAGCGACTGCGCCACGTTCAGCTTGCCGCGCGAATCGTCGTAATTCTCGGTGGTGACGCCCACGATCAGGTAATCGCCCAGCGCCTTGGCCCGCTCCAGCAGGCGGCGATGCCCCTCATGGAAGAGATCGAAGGTGCCGTAGGTGATGACCTTCATGCCTCTCCTTCCCCGACTTTTCACGTCACTCGGGAGCCTCGACACCGCACAGCGCTTCGGTGGTTTCCTGGATGGCCGTCATCGCGTCGTCCAGGTCGCCGATCATCTCGAACAGGCTGTAAAGCGTCTCCTCGTCATTGCTGGCGGCCGCCGTTTCGACCGCTCGCAGGTAGTCTACAACCTCGTCGTACTTCGCCTTCAGCTCTTCGGGGGCGTTCTCGGAGGCCCACTCGTACTTCTGCGCGGTCTCGGCCGCCCAAGCCGCGGTGGTGGTGTAATCCTCCGCGTCGCCCGCGTCGTCACCCTCACCCGCTTCATCGTCGGACTCCCCCGTCGACTCGGGGGTGGCCAGAATCGACACCCAATCGGCGCAGTATTGCTCCTCCGGGGCGAGGGTGGTGGTCCGGGTGGCCGTCGGGCCGGGCTCGGGCTCTTCACTCGGCTCCAGGGTGACGGTAGGAGTCTCACTCACCGTCACGCTGGGAGACGGCGGGGCGGCCTCTGGGGCACATCCGGCCAGCAGCGCCACCACGAACAGCGCCCCGAAAACCCGAATCACTTGCACAGGATCATGCGGGACCATGACGGATCCTTGCGATAGCCCCACGGGACGGAAGTCGCCGCCGGATACAGCCGCCAACGATGCCCGCTGGACTGCTTGATCTTGAAGCTGACCCAGTTCTTGCCCGAGGGGATGGTGATGGTCTTGTAGGTGCGCCACGTCGTGCCGACCTGGAATTGCAGGTAGAGCTTCCGGGTGGTCTTGGTGGTGTAATCCGGAGTCCAGTGGGCCGTCAGGTTGAAAGCCTTCCCGTAGGTGCATGAGGCGGGCGTCAACAACTTCGGGCGGTGGGTGGTGATGTTGATCGACGCGGAAGCTACCGGCAGATACACCGAAGCCGACACCGCACCCGTGGCCGTCCGCACCCGCCAATGCGATGAGCCGCTCACCTCCACCGAGAAGGTGTACGTCGATCCGGACATCGTCACGGTCTTTTTATTGACCCACTTGCTGCCCTTCTTGTATTGCAGCGTGACCTTCCCGCCGGGCGCATAGGTGACGGCAAAGGGCACAATGGTCCCCTTGGAGAAGACCGAGGGCGCCGTCAACACCGGGGTGGTGTCTGCCGCCGCGGGCACCGCGAGCTGCGGCTGCGAGGCCGTCAGCTTCACGCCCTTCCAGATGTACGAATCGGCCGGGTTCGTCACCTCCTCCGCCCGGATTCGGTACACCGCGCTCTCCGTCACCTGGAAGGAGTAGCTGCCCACCCCGTTCACCACGGGGATGAAATCCTTGCGGATCCATTTCTTCCGCGATTGCGAGAAGTAGTTGAGCGAGACGGTGCCGGTGTAACTGCCCCAGGAGACGTTCACCGTCGTCCAGGAGCCTAAGGCGGCCGTCCGAGCCAGCGTGAAGCTCGGTTTCACCTCCACCACGTGTGAATTGGAGACGACGATGGTAGCGGTAGCCGTCACGCCTCCTTGGAACGAGCGGGCAGTGAGCGTGGCGGTGCCAGGGGAGACGCCCGTCACCACCCCCGTGGAAGAAACCGTGGCCACACTCGACCGGTTGGTCGTCCAGCGGATGGTCTTCTTAGTGGCGTTGGTGGGCAGAATCGACGCCTTCACCTTCACCGTTTCCTTCGGGTGGATCAGCAGCGCATTCGACGAGAGTGTGACCGCCCGCACCGGGTGCTTCGCCTTGCCGCCGTGCACCAAGTTGTAAATGCGTTGCAGGTGCGAGTTCACCCCCTCCACCGCCTCTTGGTGGGTGACGAACAGCGTGGATTCGTCGTGCAGCAACCCCGGCCCGTTGAAGTTCGCCGAGCCGGTAAACATGCCGTACACGCGTTTACCGGCGCTGTTGGTGTAGATGACCGTCATCGTCTTGTCATGTAAATGGGCGACGGTGACGTCTTTGAGCACCGATCTCAGCGTCTTGTACATCTGGAAGTAGGTGACGAGCGTGGGATCCAGGAACACCGGATCGGTGAGAATCCGCACCGAACAGCCCTCGGCTTTCAGTTGCACCAACGCCTCGAAAATCTTTTTGCGCCCCTCGGAGAACATGATCTGCGCCACCACGATCTTGCAGGATGTCCCGGCCTTCCGGCCGCCATTCTCGGCCAGCATGTTCTCCAGGTAGAGCCGCTCGAAATCGGTCTGCCGCGGTGACGGATAATAGGTGATGCCCGGAATCTTGCCCTTGATGCCCTGCTCGGCCGCCTTGTTGTAGCCGGCCGTGCGATGCTCGTTGTACATCGGCTTCCAGACGTTGTTCAACACGCCGTTGTACAGCTTCGAGTCGCCATAGATGACGATGGTGGTGTTCGACTTCTTGCCGCCGGAAGTGCCGTTGTAGTTCACCGTGGTGGAATACAACACGTTCTTCCACAGCTTGCCGTTCGAATCGCGGGTCTGCGAGAACAGGCCGAATTTGGCGTGCATCTCGCCCTCTTTGGAGGTGGTGAGGCAGCCGTAGAGCTGCCCGACGCAGAACTTGACCACCCCGGCGTCCATCAGCAGCTTCGCCATGCCGGAGCCCACCTTGTAGCTCTCTTTCATCCGATCCCGCTGCCCCAGGATGAGCAGATGCGCCTTGCGCTGCTCCGGAGTGTCATAGAGGTTCAACTGGTTGCGGAAGGCCTCGGTGAGCGGTGGCATCACGTCGGCCACTTCGCCGTCCGGGGTGTAGACGTCCCACTTATTCGTGTCGGGATTGAGCTTCGCGGAGTAGCCGTCCTGCCAGAAGTTGTAGGTGGCGATGCGCGTGATGCCGCCCTTGGGAACCGAGTTCACCAAGTAGGAAGCGATCACCATCTGCCGCCAGTCTTCGCCGCCGTCATTTTCGCCGATCGAGTTATAGATTTCGACGCGGCCACCGGCGATGTTGTACGAGATGTCCGGGATGACCCGCTCGGGGTGCATGGTGCGGGCAGGTTCGGGGGGCTGCGCCTGCGTTTTCGCCTGCGCCGGTGAGGCGACGCATACCAGCATCGACACCAGCAACGCACAGGCCGCCAACCCACTTCCCAGCAACTTCACGCTCAAACTCCCACGTTTCTACGCTCAACTCCAGCGATACTACCATCCGTTCCTAAATGGTTGACCAGAGTCGGGAGACTCACAGGTTTATCAGGGAATTTACGCGGGAGTTTACGCGGGGACGACCGGATCGACGGGAACCGTCGGGTCGACGACCGGGTCGTACTGTACCTCCGGATCGGGGATGCTCACCTGGGCGCGCAGCATGTTGTGGTCGGACGGGAACATGCCTACCCAGCGTCCGTTCGCGTCCACGTTCACCACCGTCTCGTACTCAAGGACCGGCACCGTGGGCGAGGTGAAGATGTAATCGATGTTCGCGCCCTTGCCCGAGGTGTGCCGCGGCAGTGTGCGGGTCCAGTTGTTGAAGGTGTTGTACTTGACGTTGATCATGTTCTGCGCGGTGGCGGCGGGCTGATAGGCGCCGGTGGGCACATTGGCGATCGGATCGATGAAACCGTAGGCGGTGATCTCGTCATATGGGGTGTTTGACGGCACTTGCAGCTTGTTGGAGTTGAAATCGCCGGTGATGAAGACCGGCAGGTTCTCCGGGTTGTTGTCGAACACCGTTTGCACGATCTCGGCCGCCTGGACGCGCCGCGCCTCGTTCATCCGGGTGACCGGGCTCTTCAGGTACTCCAGGTGGGTGGTGGTGAACATGAAGCGTTTCCCGGTGGCGATCTGCTTGAAAATCGCCCAGGCAACGTAGCGCTCGGTCGTCCCGCCCGAGGGCGTGGTGAGCAACCGGGAGCCGGACGCCTGCATCTCCAGCCGATCCTTGCGGTACAGGATGCGGGTGCCGAACGACGCCCCCTGGTCCACATAGGTGCAACTGGACTTCGTGGTGGACTTCTTGCAGTTGTAGCGGCTGGTGTCGCTGAGCGCCCAATGCTCGCCGAGCAGGTTGATCAAGTCCTCGTAGATGGTGATTGACGTCTTGGACGCCCCGGACGTCAACACCAGGCCCAGCGTGGAAGCCTCTTGGACGCCGATCACGTCAAGATCGCGCGATTGGATCATGTCCCGCAGCGCGAGCCGGCGATCCGCCCAACTCTTCTCTTCGGTGCTGGCCGCCGGGGAGGTGACGTGGCGGACGTTGTAGGTGGCCAGGTTCACTGTCGTCGGAGTGTCGAAAGTGGTGGCCGTGCCCGCTTTCGAATAATCCGAAAGCGCCTTGTTCTTCTCGTTCGTGGTGCGGACGCGGAAAGAGCACTTGGTCTTCGTCTCCAGCCCGCCCACGGTGAGGGTGAGGCCGTCAACGATCCGCTCGGTGGCGTGATCCCAATCGGAGCAGGTGTTCTGCACCTGGTAGTAGACGGCGCCCACGACCGGCTGCCAAGTCACCTGCGCGGTGGACGCGGAGAGCGCGGTCGCGCTGGGCTGCGCCGGAATTTCGGTCGCGGCTGGAGATTTCGTCTTTGCCGATACGGAAGCCGAGTAGGGCGACATGTTCAGCCCGGAGGCATTCACCGCGCGCACCGAGAAATAATAGGTCGTCCACGGCAGCAAGCCGGTGACCGTGGAGCCGGCCGGGTCTTTCAATACCACCGTCTTCGCGCTGGCGAAGTTGGAACTGGTGGAGTAGCGCACCCGATACTTGGTAGCCCGGTCGTCCTTCGCCCAAGTGAGCGTGGCGGTGGTGTCGGTGACCGACTTCACCTTGATCGTCTCGGGCGCGAACAGCGTGGTGTCCTTGCGGTTCGGCGTCTTCACCTTGAACACCGGGGAGTACTTGCCGATCCACTTGCCCTTCGAATCCAGCGCCACCACCTTGATGTAGTACGTCTTGTTCTTCTTCAGGCTGGTGAGCTTGCGCTCGTTCGTCTTGGTGTCGGCATACTTCGCGTTTTTCATCGACGAACTCGTCGAGTACTTCACCCGGTACTTGACCGCCTTGGAAACCTTCGACCAAGTGATCACCACGGCCGTGTTCGAGGTCTTCGTCACCTTCATGTTGGAAGGCTGGATCACTTTCTTGTCTGGATTGACGGCGGTGAAAACCGTGCCGGTCGCCTGGGCGTCGACAGCCGTAATCGGCGCGGCAACCAGTGCCAACGCCACCACACCAGCGGCTATAAATCGTCCCGCGTTTCGCAAGTCGAACTCCTTTGCTTGAGGAATTTCGACGGTACCAGCGCCTCCCTAGAACCCCTCGGAGGCGCCGTCCCCACGGCGTGGCACCCTCAAGTTGCTTTAGAGAAACCTCAAGTAACACTCCAGTCTAACCAAATCGCCCCCCGCTCGCCCAAGCCATGCTCGGTGTCCCGTCATTTCTGCGGATCGACGGAGGCCGCAAGTTATTACTCATTTGATTGAGTATATTTACTCATAAGAGTTGATCTTAGGGCTTGATGAGGCGCTGGATGTTGGTGGAGATGTCGGCCTGGAGGTAGGGGTAGGCGCGCGGGTGCGGGGTCTCCGCATCGAGTGCGGCGAGGATTTGGCCGAGGGTCTCGCGCACGGTTGCTTCGGCGTCGTCCAAGCCCCAACTCTCCCCTTCGTGGATCAGGTCCTTGAGGCGTAGCGAACGGATCGGGTAGACGCCGCCCACCTTCAGGGCGAGACGGCCGTCCAAGGGGAAGTGCAGCATCGGGACGGTGTCGTAGGCGGGGGCCAGTTGGGCCGTCCCGTCCGGCAGGTGCAATAGGGAGATGTTCTTGCCATGCATGTCCAGATTGCCAATGCCGACCGCGAGCGTGACCAACTGCAGGAGCTTCGGAAGCTCTTTGGGTGCGGTCCGAGAGAGCAACTCGGCGATCCGCGCCAAGCTCATCGAGCCGCCGTGCTCTTGGTATTTCTGGTTGCCCGAAGCGCCCAGCGCTTGGTTCATGTCCTCTTGATGGATGCGCGTCAACACCCCGCTTGAGCCAACGCGGTCATAGCGTTCGATCACCAGGCAGGACACTCCGTCGAAGTCCTCAATATGGACGTCGTAGCTGAGCAGCCCCAGACGCTTGGCGATCCGAGTCCCGTACTCTTCGTCAAAAGTGATGGTGGGATGGCTAGGTGAGGGCGGTTTGAGGATGTGCGTGGACGGATAGCCGCCCAACGGCTGATGCCAGTGCCCGTCTTTGCGAGTCAACGTGAACTTCTGCTGCACTCCCCCGAGTGACACGCGCCCCTGAGCCGGTTCATTGCCGAGCGGATACTCGAGGGGAGAAGTGGCGATGTTGGCGACCTGTTTGGCGCTGAGCCGCCGCAACTGCGGGACGGCCGGCTCGTAATCCGCTTCCGGATCGAATATCTCCACCGCCCCGGCCACATCTCGGCCATAGCGACGCAGCATCCCGACGACGTCAGTCGGCAGCAGCCGGGCACGCTCCGCCATCACCTCCAGCGCCGAGCCCTCCGGCAGCAACTCGGCGAAGAAATTCCGTCGTCGCGCCGCCAGTTTGCGTTTGAATGCTGGCTGCAACGGGATCGATTCGGACAAGATCGTGGACATCGCATCGAAGTGCTCGAACGTCTCGTCGGTGGTGACGAAATCAAAGCGCCGCCAATCCGAGCCGACCAGCTTTCCAATCGGCTTCCCATAGAGCATCACGACCAGATCACTCATCTTCGTCCTCGGTATCGATGGTGGCGCTCAGCGTCATGCCGGTCTGGCGCATGAACGCGAACAGCCGCTTCGCCCACAGTGTGGGCTCGCCCGCCTCCATCTCCCAGACGTAACGCTGCGAGACCCCGAGCTTCGCGGCCAACTCCCGCTGCGACAGCCCATGCAACACCCGCGCTTGCTCCAAGAACTGCCCCAGCGCCTGAGGATCGCGCACCCGTCCCGAATACTTAGCCACCTTCACCTCCGATTACAAAATCATCGTCAACTCAACAAACTACAATTCTGTAGTCATCCTACATGACGACATTATCTTCGTCAACGACAAGCGGAGCACAGACGCGATCAGCGGCGGAGGAGGCGTTTGAGGCGGGAGCGGAGTTTTTCGAAGAGGGTGCGCGGGGGGCGGTAGCGTTGCGTTTGTTTGGCGCGGGCGGCTTTGGGGACGGCGGGGAACTCGGGGGCGAAGTAGCCGCGTTTTTCACACAGCAGGGTTTCGTCGATCCCTTCGCGGAGCCAGTTGAGGCGGGCGAGGACGGCTTTTTGGTCGAGTTGGCCGTGCGTCATGATCGGGGTGATCGGGCCGGGGAGTTTGGCGGCGCGGATCTGCTCGTCGTACTCGGGGTTGGCCTTGCCAGGCTGGCCGATGTGCTCAATGCCGTTCTCGTCGAAGAAATCGCAGAAGTTCTGGTATAGCTCCGGCAGCGCGGCGTTGAAGGCCGTCCAATCGGACTTGGCGTACAGCGAGGCCAGCGTCTCGTCGTCGGCGAGATCGGGACGGCGGAAAGTCGGGATGCGGTGGAACTCGCCCAACTCGTGGGTGCGTTGATCCATGGACACCAGCGTGGACGGAACGCCGGCCAGGATCGCGGCGACGGTGCCGTGGATGCGGGTGCCGGCCATGTAGTCGTAGTCGCGCAGGAAATCCACCCAAGTGCGGGTGTCGAGGAACATCCGCGCCTTGCCGTCGCGCAGAATCGGGTGGTCGAGGTGGACGGGAAACTCCGGTTTGATGTCCACCAGCCGGTCTTTGCCCCAGACGAAGGTGGCGAGATCATCGCCGGTCTGCGCGATGTAGATGAAGTTCGGGTAATCGGCGTAGGTCTGGTTCAGGAAATCGGCGAAGCCGTAATCGCGCACCGCGACGTTCATCGCCACCTTGGATTCCTTGGTGAGCTCGCCCTTCGCGCGGATCTGGTAATCCGGGCCATACAGATACAGGGAGGGGCAGCCGGTCACATGCACCACGTGGTCGCCGAAACCGAGGCGCTTGAGATAGGCGGCCGTGGTGTGGCCGCGCACCGAGATGGTGGCCGAGTGGTTCAGCAGCTCGCTGACGAACCGCTTGGTGGCCTCGTCCACGCGCGGGCCGGGCTCCAGCCCGTCCTTCCAGCCGAGCTGCACTCCCCCGCCGACGCCGACCACCGGCAGCTTCAGCTTGCGCAGCAAGTCCGTCCAGGCGTCCAGGCCGTCCACGAAGTCTTTGCGGAAGGAGTTGGTGAGGGTGAAGACATAGGCGTCAAACTCGGAGTTGATCATCTCCGCGTAGCGCTTCGACCAATGGAAAGTCTGCGAGAGCAGCGAATCGGGCACCACCGTCGCCCCCGGCACGCTCACCCACCGGAACACCGAATCCCAATAAAAGTAATTGCCGGCGTTCAGCGAGATCACCCCGCGCCCGCTATACCCCAGCGAAGCCTCTGCGTTTACGTAAGTTCCCGGGCGCTTCCCTGCGCGAACCAAAATCCGAGCCATAGACCAATAGTACTGGGGGCAGCACTCAAACTTGGGAGAGCCAAGGCGGGTCGGCGCCGGGACGCGAGACGGTGATGTCGGCGATCCGGGCGGCGAGACTCAGGATTGACGAAAGCAGCTCGGTGGGCAAGCTCGCCAACTCCAGCCGGTGGACGGCCCCGAGCAGGTCTTCGCGCCACAAGGCGTGCAGCAGGCCGGACATGAACGAATCCCCCGCGCCGACGGTATCGGCCACCACCACAGTGGGATCGGCCGGAATCGCGATTTCGCGGCCATCCGCCGTCAGCCCCAGGGAACCAGCCGCCCCCTGGGTAAGCACCACCAATGACGGGCCCGCCCCCTGCGCCCAGGCGCGGGCGGAATCCACGGGCGGCACCTCGGGATAGAGCCAGGCGAGGTCCTCGTCAGACACCTTGACCACGTCGGTGATCCCCACCAGCTGCTCCACCAGGTGGATCACCTGCGCGGGAGTGCCCATCACGTCGGGCCGGATATTCGGATCGTAGGTGATGGTGGCGGCGTCGCGAAGCTGCGCCAGCATCTCGAAGACCGGCCAAGACTCGGCATCGGGAGCGGCGCCGAGCACCGCGCTCATCGAACCGGTGTGGGCGACCAGCACGGTATCGCGGGCGGGCAGCGGCGGCACCTCCCAGAGCAGGTCGAAGACGTATTCGGCGTGGCCCGCGTCGTCAAGCTGGGCCAGCGCGGTGGAGGTACGCGGCGCCCCGGTGGCCCCGGGCACCAGCTCCACCCCGGATTCCTGCAGGTGTTCGAGGATCGCCTGGCCGCGGGCGTCGGTGCCCAACCAGGTGACCAACTCAGTGGCGCGGCCCAGCCGGGCCAAGCCGATGGCGACGTTCATAGGGCTGCCGCCGGGGTATTCGCGCTGCTGCCCATCCGGGGTGCGGACAATGTCGATGAGCGACTCGCCGATGATGACTGCCTTGCCCATGTCTTTCCTTACCTGTTCGCTTACCTATTCGCCTGGTTATTCGTCCGCCGGGGGTGGGATCTCGCCCGAGCCGCGTCGCACCAGCCTAGCCGGAACCGTGATGGTCTTGACGGGCAACTTCGGGTTTTCCAGCCGCTCGAAAACTCTTTCGGCGGCCAGCCGGCCGATGGTGTACGGATCCTGCGCCACCACCGTCACCGCCGGGTTGAGCATGTCGGCCAGCGGGAAATCGTCGAAGCTCACCAAGGCGATCTTCTTGTGCACGTTCCGCTCATAGAGGGCCCGGACCACCCCCTGGGTGACCCGGTTCTGCGCGGAGAAGATGGCGGTGGGCGGATGGGCTGACGAAATCATGCGTAATGCCGTCCCCAGCGCGGCATTCTCAGAGTGATTGTCGATGGCCATCAGTTCCGGATCCACCGTCACGCCAGCCGCCTGCATGGCTTCCAGGTAGCCGTCCTTGCGGGCTTGCAGCGAGGCGATGTGGGAGAGGTCGCCCAAGAAGGCGATTCGGGTGTGCCCGGCGGCAAGCAGGTGCTCGACGGCGAGCTTCGCGGCATTCTGGTGATCGGAGATGACGCAATCCGCCGCCACTCCGACCGGGGGCCGGTCCACCATGATGATCGGGGTACCGGCGGTGAGCTCGGGCTCCAGGTAGCTCTGATCCCGCCCACAGGGCATGATGATCAAGCCGTCCACCCGCCGCGAGGTGAAAGCCCGCACCAGCGAGCGTTCGCGCTCGATCTCCTCGTTGGTGCTGGCCGCGAACACCGCCACATGGTTGGCCGCGGCCGCGTCCTCGGCGGCGCGGTGGATGATCGCGTCGAACGGGTTGTCCACCCCGGCGACGATCAACCCGATGGAATCCGAGCGGCGATCCTGCCGCCGCAGCGAGCCCGCCAGCAGGTCGCGCTGGAAGCTGAGCTCGTCCATGGCGGCGGTGACGATGGCGATGGTGGCAGCCGAGACGCCGGGCTCTTCGTTCACCACCCGGGACACCGTCTTTAAAGAGACGCCGGCCCGCTTGGCGACATCGCGCATGGTGGCCCGCCCTTTGACGGCACCACGAGCCCCCGCCTCCCGCTGGGACGCATCGCCGTCATGAAAACCCATGTGCATACTGTAACGCATTAACCGGGCGTTTGACAACGTTGTCGCACCGTTATCAAAATGTTATCTTTCTGAGTTGCTTTACAAGCGGATCAGTACTAGCATGTCACATGACAACGTTGTCATAGAGAGAGACAACGAGGCACTACTTCGACATGCGGGAGCACCATGGAGCAGGACAGCATCCTTCAGATGCAGCACATCACCAAGACCTTCCCTGGGGTGCGCGCGCTCGACGATGTGACGATGACGGTCAAGCGCGGCGACATCCACGCGATCTGCGGGGAGAACGGCGCGGGGAAGTCCACCTTGATGAAGGTGCTCTCCGGCGTCCACCCCTTCGGCAGCTATGAAGGCCGCATCCTTTACCAAGGCGAGGAAGTCACCTTCGCCAACATCCGCGCCTCCGAAGAGGCGGGCATCGTCATCATCCACCAAGAGCTGGCGCTCATCCCCGAACTCAGCATCACCGAGAACATCTTCCTCGGCAACGAGCCGATGAAGGGCGGCTTGATCGACTGGCACACCGCCCGCAAGCGCGCGATCGAGCTGCTCGCCCGCGTCGGAATTGACATCGATCCGTCCATCCAGATCAAGAACCTGGGCGTCGGCCAGCAGCAACTGGTGGAAATCTCCAAGGCGCTCTCCAAGGACGTCAAACTGCTCATCCTGGACGAGCCCACCTCCGCGTTGAACGAATCCGACTCCGAGAACCTGCTCGAAATCCTGCGCGGCCTGCAAGCCCGCGGCATCACCTGCATCATGATCTCGCACAAGCTGGCCGAGATCGCCAAGATCGCCGACGCCATCACCGTGATCCGCGACGGCAAGACCGTCGAGTCGTATCCGGTGGTCGCCGGGCAGGTGGACGAGGACCGCATCATCCGCGCCATGGTGGGCCGCTCGCTGGACCAGCGCTACCCCGAGCACACCTCGAACATCGGCGAGGTGGTTCTCGAAGTCCACGATTGGCGGGTCGAGCATCCGGCGATTCCGGGGCGGCTGGTCTGCAAGGACGAGAGCTTCTATGTGCGCGCCGGCGAGATCGTCGGTTTCGCCGGGCTGATGGGGGCCGGACGCACCGAGTTGGCCCGCTCGCTGTTCGGCCACTCCTACGGCATCTTCCAAAGCGGACGGCTGAGCATCGGCGGCAAGGACGTCAAAGCCCAAAACGTGGAGGCGGCCATCCAAGCCGGGCTGTCGTATCTGCCCGAAGACCGCAAAGTGCTCGGGCTGAACCTGCTGGACACCGTGAAGCGCACCATCGTGTCGGCGAACGAGAAGGCCATCCTGCGCGGCCCGCTGCTGGATTCCGCGAAAGAGGTCCAGGTGGCCGAGCAGTATCGCAAGCTGCTCAACATCAAGACCCCGGACGTGGGCGTGGGCGTCAACACCCTCTCGGGCGGCAACCAGCAGAAGGTGGTGCTGGCCAAGTGGATGTACCCCGATCCCCAAGTGCTGCTGCTCGACGAGCCCACCCGCGGCATCGACGTGGGGGCGAAATACGAGATTTACAAGCTGATCCAACAGTTGGCCGACGAAGGCAAGGCGGTGGTGGTGATCTCCTCGGAGCTCCCCGAGCTGCTCGGCATCACCGACCGGATCTACACCATCTGCGAAGGCCGGATCACCGGCGAAATGGCGACCAAAGACGCCGACCAAGAGACGCTGATGCGTCTGATGACCACCACGGAGGCAATGGCATGAGCAAAGAAAACGGAATCAAGGGCGGGCTGAAGCAGGTGCTCGGCGGAGACCTGCGCCAATTCGTGATGGTGGGCGCGGTGATCGTGGCGCTGATCATCTTCCAGATCCTGAACAACGGGCGGATGATCACGTCGTCGAACTTCCAGAACATCATCTCCGGAAACGCCTACGTGTTCACCCTCTCCATCGGCATGGTGATGGTGATCATCCTCGGCCAGATCGACCTCTCGGTGGGTTCGGTGGCCGGCTTTGTGGGCATGACGGTGGCGATCACCGCCTCCGAATACGGCTGGCCCTGGTGGGTGGCCACCCTGGGCGGCCTGGGCATCGGCGCGCTGATCGGCGCCTGGCAGGGCTTCTGGCTCTCCAAGATGGGGATTCCAGGCTTCATCTCCACGCTGGCCGGCATGATGATCTTCCGCGGCGGCGTGATCTGGATGTCGCACTCGATCTCCCGTCCGGCCCCCGAGGAACTCTCCTGGTTTGGCGCTGGCAGCCTGCCCGAATGGGGTCCGAACACCGGGCTGAACAACTCGACGCTGCTGCTCGGCGTCATCGCCATCGCCGCCGTCGTCTTCATGCAGTTGCGCAAGTGGAAGCGGCTGGCCACCGCCGAATCCAAGCCTCCGCTCTGGCCGGTGATCGTGCGGTTGGTGGTGATCGTGGGCGTGATCGGCTACCTGACGTATCTGTTCGGCTCCGGCAACATCGGCACCTCCTTCCCGGTGCCCGGCTTGATCGTGGGCTTCCTGGTCGTCATCTACCACATCATCACCCAGCACACCCGCTTCGGCCGTCACATCTACGCGGTCGGCGGCAACAAGGCGGCAGCCGCCCTCACCGGCGTCAACGTCTCGCGTACTTATTTCCTGGCCATGTTCAACATGTCCATCTTGGCCGCGGTGGCCGGCATCATGTTCATTGGCCGTTCCACCGCCGCCGGCCCTTCCGACGGTAACTCCTGGGAACTGGACGCCATCGCCGCCGTGTTCATCGGTGGCGCGGCCGTCTCCGGAGGTATCGGCACCGTGGTCGCCACCATTGTCGGTGGCTTGTTCATGGCCGTCCTCAACAACGGTCTCATGCTCTATGGCGTCAGCGCCGATCAGACGCAGGTCATCAAAGGCTTGGTGCTGCTCGCCGCTGTCGCCGTAGATGTACTCAACAAACAACAAGGACGGCCGTCTATCTTCAGCCGGCTGTCCCGAAAGAAAGCTGCGCCTGCGGAAATCCCACAGGAGCAAATCGCTACCGAATCGGCGGCCTAGCCGTCGAGCAAATCAAAGGAGAAACAACAATATGAAGAACAACAAGCGAATCATCGCCGTCGCTGCGGCGTTCGCGCTGGCCGTCCCACTGGCGCTGACCGGTTGCTCGGGTGACCGCGGCTCTGGTGGTGGCGACACCGGCTCCGGATTCCCGGCAGACGCCACCGTCGGCGTCGCGCTGCCGTGGCTGGGCACCCAGAACTGGGCCGAAGCCAACGACATGTTCGCCGAGCAGTTGGCGGAAGCCGGCTTCAAGCCGCTGGTGCAGCAGGCCGACAACAAGGTTCCGCAGCAGCAGTCGCAGATCGAGGCCATGATCGAGCAGGGCGCTTCGGTGATCGTCGTCGGCCCGGTGGACGGCTCCCAGCTGGGCACCCAACTGGAGAAAGCCAAGGAAAAGGGCATCTTGATCATCGGCTACGACCGGCTGTTGGAGAACACCACCGGCGTGGACGCGGTAGTCCAGTACGGCTCCATCCGCACCGGCGAGCTGCAAGGCCAGTCGCTGCTTGAGGGCCTCAAGGAGCTCAAGGGCGACGGCCCGTACAACATCGAGCTGTTCGCGGGCGGCCCGGCCGACCCGAACGCCCCGAACTTCTTCACCGGCGCGATGAGCGTGCTGCAGCCGAAGATTGACGACGGCACCCTGGTGGTGGTGTCCGGCCAGACCACCTTCGAACAGGCCGCCACCCTCGACTGGGACAACTCCAAGGCCCAGGCGCGCATGGACACCCTGCTTTCGGGCTTCTACTCGGACAAGCAGATTGACGGCGTGCTCTCCCCGAACGACGGCATCGCCCGCGCGATCCTGACGGCCTGCGCGCAAGCCGGCCAGGACCAGCCGGTGGTTGACGGCCTGGACGCGGAGAACGAGTCCATCGTCTCCATCTGGGAAGGCCACCAGTACTCCACCACCGCCAAGCCGACGGACAAGCTGGTCGCCAAGACCATCGAGTTGATCCAGGCGGCGCAGAAAGGTGAGGCGCTGCCGGAGCCGACTTCCAGCACCAACAATGGCAAGATCGACGTCCCGCTCTATGAGCTGGATCCGGTGATCGTCACCAAAGCCAACATCAAAGAGGTCTTCGCGGACGACCCGAGCCGCTTGGAGCTCCTGAAATAAGAATAAAACTCAAGCGGGATGGCGCCGATCCGTCAACTGGGTCGGCGTCATTTCGTTAATTCGGTTGAAGACCAACGACCAGCCGCGCTCGTTGAGCAGCCCGTCGTGGATCAGGAAACCCTCCGGGGCGGCCACCTCGCGGGCGAAATCCACCGTCTCCTTCATCGCCGCCCACGGGCCGTAGGCGGGGATGGCGACCACGTCGATGCCCGCCGGGATGGCGGACAGCGAATCGCCCGGATGGAAGAAACGCGGCTCGCCCTCGGCCTCAATCACGAAGCCGACGTTGCCGATGCGCGGAATGTCCTTGTGGATGACGGCGTGCAGCCCGCCCACCGCGGTGATGATGACTTCCCCGAGCCGCAGCTTGGCTTCGGCGTGGAAGGGCCGCGCGTGGGCGTCGCGCGCCAGGCATTCGTAAGTCTCCAAGGTCTGCGGCTCCACGGCCACCAACGCCTGCGGGTTGTCGCCGAAAAGCTCGGGCACGTTTTCGGGATCGATGTGGTCGGGGTGCAGATGCGTGACGATCACCGCGTCCAAGCCCGTCAAACCGTGCCACTGGGTGGAGAAATTGCCCGGATCGATCAGGATCCGCTTTCCGGCCACCTCGACCAATACCGCCGAGTGCCCCAGATGCTCAAACCGCATGGCTCAGCGCCCGATCCAACGCGTATTTGTAGCCGTCAATCCCGAAACCGACGATCACGCCGACGGCGATGTCGCTCAAATACGAGCGGCCGCGAAATTCGTCACGGGCGTGGACATTCGAGATGTGGCACTCGATGAAGGGAATGCCGACGGCCAGGAAGGCATCGCGGATGGCCACCGAGGTGTGCGTGAACGCCCCCGGATTGATGACGATGAAGCTCACCCCTTCCGCCCCGGCCTGCTGGATGCGATCCACGATCGCGCCCTCATGGTTGCTTTGGAAGGTCTCCACCTGGACGCCCGCCGCCGCGCCTTGGGCGACCAGCGCCGCGTCCACCTCGGCCAAGGTGGTGTGGCCGTAGATCTCCGGCTCGCGGGTGCCCAGCGTGTTCAGGTTGGGGCCGTTGATGACCAAAATGCTCATGGCATCACTCTACCGGGTTGGTGTCGAACAACTCGTAGAGGGCTTGCGCCACGTCGGTGGATGTCCGGGAGCCGCAGCGGATGGTGTAGTCGGCCGCCTGCTCATAGCGGTGCTGCCGCCGCAGAAAAACCTGCAACAGCTCCGGATCGGCCAGCATCGGCCGGTTGCCGTCAGACCCCACCCGTTGCATCGCGCGGCGGAAAGTCACTTTCAGCCACACCACCCGGTGCCGCCGCAGCGCGAAGACCACGTCCGCCGACTCCAACGCGCCACCCCCCAGGGCGAACACACCGTCATCCCCGCGGTTCAACTCGCCGATGATGACCTCGGCCTCCAGTTTGCGAAAACCTGGTTCGCCGCGTTCGGCGAAGATCTCCGGAATGGACTGCCCGGCGGCGGCCACGATCAGGTCGTCCGCGTCGACGAAGGGCAACCCCAAGTGCCGGGCGAGCTTCTTGCCGACAGTGCTCTTGCCCGCCCCCATGAATCCGATCAGGACGATCATCGCCAGGCCAATGCCAAATCCAGCGCCGCGCGCATCGCCTTCTCGTCAGCCTTAACGCCGGTGAACAGTTTGAACTGCCGGGCCGCCTGTTTGATCAACAGCTCCAGACCGCCGATGGTCTGCACTCCGACCCGCTCGCAGGCGACCGCCAGCGGGGTGGGCCACCCGTCATAGACGACGTCCATCACCACTTGCAGATGCCCCGCCTCCAAAGGCATCCGCAGCTCGGTGCCCGCGGGCAGCGTGGAGATGATCAGCGCCTCCGTGCCGTACACCCAGTTGGAGAGCTTCTCTGTGGAGACGCTGACGGCTTGATCCTTGGCCCATTTGCCCAGCTCGCGGGCCTTGGTGAGGTTGCGGGCGTGGACTACCACGTGGCTGTGCCCGCGTTGCTTCAACGCCAAGACCGCCGAGCGGGCCGTCGCTCCCGAACCCAATATCGCCGCCGGGATGATCGGCACTTTCTTGAGCGCGTCGACGAAGCCGCCCACATCGGTGTTGTCGGCCACCCAGGCCCCATCGGGATCGCGCACGAGCGTGTTGGCCGCGCCCGCCTGTTCGGCCAATTGCGTCACCCGGTCAGCGACTTCCAGCGCCTCCACTTTTAGGGGCATGGTGAGGCTCAAGCCCCGCCACGAATCATCCAACGAAGCCACGAATCCGGCCAGTTCCCCGGCACCCACCTCGACGCGCCCGTAGCTCCAATCATCCAGGCCAGCGGCCCGGAGGGCGGCGTAATGCAGCACCGGCGAAAGCGAATGCGCAATCGGCGAACCTAGTACCGCACAGTACATGCTCCCACCCTTTCTGTAGTTACTAACCCGCTGCCCTGAATTGTATTGCCTCACGGAAGGGTTTTGCCCCCGCGTTCGTTCCCGTGTTTGATGGGCTAGCCAGCCAGGATTTCGCCGACGATTTCGCCGGCGGTCTCGGCCTCCGCGACGGTGACGTCCAGGTGGGTGACCGCGCGCACGGCGGTGGCCCCCACGGAGGAGAGCAGCACTCCCGAAGCCTTCGCCTTGTCCACGATCTCGGCGGCGGTGCGATCCCCGGAGTTGACCACCACGATGTTGGTGGCGACGCTCGCCGGGTCAATGGCCCACGGGGCATTCGCGGCCACCGCGGTGGCGAACCGCCGCGCGCCCTCGTGGTCGTCGGCCAGCCGGGCCAACTGGTTATCGAGCGCGTATTCGGCAGCCGCCGCCAAAACGCCAGCCTGCCGCCAGCCGCCCCCCAAACGCCGCCGCTGGAAACGCGCCCGCGCGATGTTCTCCGCGGTGGAGAGCACCATCGAGCCCACCGGGGCGCCCAGCCCCTTGGAGAAGCAGACGCTCACGGTGTCGAAGAGTTTGCCGTAATCGGCCAGCGGGATACCAGTGGCGATGTGGGCGTTCCAGATGCGGGCGCCGTCCAGATGCAGTCCCAGGCCGAGTTCACGGCAGTAGGCCGAGATCTCTACCAGATTCGCATACGGCTGGATGGTGCCGCCCCCGAAGTTGTGGGTGTTCTCGATCTCGACGGCGGTGGTGGAGACCTGGTAGGGCCCGGAGTTGGGCGCGATCACCTGGGCCACGGTATCCACGTCCACGATGCCGTCGGAGGTGAACCAAGTGCGGGTGGTGACGCCGTGGTTCACCGCATGGCCGCCCGACTCGGCGCGCACGATGTGCGCCCGATAGTCGCAGACGACTTCAGCGCCGGGCTGCACCAGCAGATAGACGCCAAGCAGATTGGACATGGTGCCCGTCGTCGTCATCAAGCCAGCCTCTTTGCCGAACAGCGCCGCCACTTTCGCCTCGAAGGCGTTCACGGTGGGGTCTTCGGCGAAGACGTCATCGCCCACTGCGGCTTCCATCATCGCGGCGCGCATCCCCGCCGTGGGGCGGGTCAAGGTATCGGAACGTAGATCAATCACATCCAAATCCTAGACCCCTTCGCCGGTATCAGCTTTTTATACACCCACATCCGGCGCTGGTTCGGACGTGGATGCCCTGGAGGCTCGCGTTCACCAAGCCAAACTTGACCGCGTAAATATTTCGCCCATTATCGTCCGTTCGCATATTCTTTTGGTTGAACCATTTCCCGGTCACTATTCATTATTATTCGCCTAATAAAGGGACACTGACAGTACCCCCTAGCGATTTCGCCCACAGCCCGAGATACCATAGAATAATTTTCGTTACGGGCAAAAGCCCGCAATGCCGTTGGCATTGAAGCCAACGTACCCCAAACCCAAATAAGGAGCTGATCGATGAAGATCAAACAACCAATAATTGGCCTGCTGAGCCTTGGCTTAGTCCTCAGCGGCGCCATGATGAGCACCGCCCCGGCTTATGCCTGGGACACAGACCCAACTCCATCGGCAATGGAGCTGAACAATGCCCAGGTGTCGCGCAATGCGGCAACTGAAGGCATGGTACTGCTCGAGAACACCGGCCACGCGCTACCAATTCCCGCGAGTGGTAATGTCGCCCTATTCGGCACCGGAGCCTATTTGACCGTCTATGGCGGCACCGGCTCAGGTTCGGTGAACAACCGTTACAACATCAACGTCCGCACCGGCCTGGAGAACCATGGCTACACCATCACCACCTCCGACGCCTACTGGGATGCGCTGAAGGCGGCTGCCGACACCCCATCGTCGGTAGGCTGCGGCAGCAGCGGCGGCGGCATGTTCGGCGGCGGCGCCAACTACGCCTGCATCGAGCGCGAGCTGACCACCACCTCGGTGTGGCCGAAGGCCGCGACGGACATCGCCATCTACGTGGTGACGCGTAACTCCGGTGAGGGCTCCGACCGCTCTTCGGGCGCTGGCGACTATCTGCTCAACGACAAGGAGATCGCCAACCTGAAGCTGATCGCGCAGAACTACAAGACGGTGATCGTGGCGCTGAACGTCGGCGCCGTGGTGGACACCACCTTCTACAAGACCATCAACGCCGAGACCCCGGTCCCGCCGGCCAACGGGCAGCCGCTGGACGCGCTGATCCTGATGAGCCAGGTCGGCCAGGAGACGGGCACCGCGTTTGCCGATGTGATTTCCGGCGACGTGACGCCTTCGGGCAAGCTGGTGGACACCTGGGCGGGCCAGTACAGCTACTATCCGGCCTCCGCGACCATCGCGATGGCTGACGGCGTGGGCAACCTCGAGTACTACACCGAGGGCATCTACGTCGGCTACCGCTACTTCGATTCGTTCTACAAGACGATCGCCGCCGATCCGAAGACGGCTGTGAACTATGAGTTCGGCTATGGCCTCTCCTACACCGACTTCAACATCAAGACCCAGCTCGTCACCGCGAACGAAGACCAGGTGACGGTCGTGGCGAAGGTCACCAACGTCGGTTCGGTAGAGGGCAAGGAAGTCGTCCAGGTTTACTTCTCGGCTCCGACCACCGGCCTCGACAAGCCGTACCAGGAGCTGGCCGCCTACGCGAAGACCGCTACGTTGCAGCCCGGCGAGGAACAAATCCTCACCATCAGCTTCAACACCACCGAGATGTCCAGCTATGACGAGGCCAAGGCCGCCTATGTGCTGGAGGGTGGCGACTACATCATCCGCGTCGGCAACTCTTCGCGGAACACCAAGGTCGCCAAGATCATCGAGATCCCGAGCACGGTAATCACCGAGCAGCTCTACAACGAGGTCAAGGACCAGACGGTCGACAACGAATACGTCTCCGATCCGGCGAACTTCTACACCTATTCGGGCGAGAAGGCGCAGATCGCCTTCGCCGACCGGATCACGGTCTCTGGCATCACCACGGTGAACAACGCCTCCGAATATGAGCAGAACGTGGCGGTGGACAGCACCTCCCCGTACTACGCCATCGACAAGGACGTCATCTCCACGACCACCGCGTTGATCGATTCCTCGAAGGCCAGCAACTGGGAGAACACCGGCGCAGCCTATACCCCGAAGCAGGGCGAGGTCATCGAGACGGTCAACGTCCCGGCGAACCCGACGCTGTTCGACGTCGCCAAGGGCACCGTCACCATGAAGCAGTTCGTGGCCAGCCTCTCGGTGGAGCAGCTCTCCTACATCGTGATGGGCGGCCTCGGTATGCCGACCGGCCAGACGATTTCGACGCTCTCCGCGCAGGGTGCCGCCGGCTACACCACCGGCCGCTATGAGAATCTCGGCATCGCCGCGATGACCCTGCCGGACGGCCCGGCCGGCCTGCGCATCACCGCGTCCGGCACCATCAACGGATCTGCGTACTATCAGTACGCGACCCGCTTCCCGATCGGCACCGCGATGGCGCAGACCTGGAACGTCACCCTGATCGGCGCCGTCGGCGTCGCCCTCGGCCAGGAGATGGAGCACTTCGGCGCCAACCTGTGGCTGGCTCCGGGCATGAACATCCACCGCGACCCGATGAACGGCCGTAACTTCGAGTACTACTCCGAGGATCCGCTGGTCTCCGGCTGGACCGCTGCGAACTACACCCGCGGCGTGCAGGCGACCCCAGGCGTCGGCGTCACCTTGAAGCACTACGCGGGCAACAACCAAGAGACCAACCGTTCCGGTGGTAACTCGGTGATGAACGAACGCGCGATGCGTGAGATCTATCTGAAGGGCTTCGAGATTGCCGTCAAGGGCGCGCAGCCGATGGCGATCATGTCGTCCTACAACCGGATCAACGGCTCCTGCGTGGCGGGCGACTATGACCTGCTCACCGACTTGCTACGCGGCGAGTGGGGCTTCCAGGGCCTGGTCATGACGGACTGGGGCGGCTGCGGCAGCAACAACGTGGCCTACATGTACGCTGGCAACGACCTCGTCGAGCCCGGTGGCTCGCCGTCCGCGATCCAGAGCGCCATGTACGCCGTTCCGCCGACGATTGACGCCTGGGGCCTCCCGGTGTTCACCCGCTCTGGCACCCGCTACACCTTCTCGCTGGGCGGCATGACGCTGTCGGCGACCGGTACCGAGACCATCTCCACCATCGTGGACGACGCCTCGATCCCGTCGATGACGATGGCCTCCACCCTGTCTGGCATTCCGGGCGGCTCGGCGAACTTCGCCACCGCGCAGGCGGCTTACGATGCGCTGCAGACCTTCCTGTCTGGGAGCGCGCTGAATGCCACGCAGAAGGCCGCGATCACGGTCACCGTCACCAATGACGGCGGCGTGCCCGGCCAGGTCCACGCCTACCGCGTCGACATCAAGGGCAACTACAACACCGCCGGCATGACGATGCGCCTGGGCGACCTGCAGCGTTCCGCCATGCACATCCTCGGGGTCGACAAGAATGCGGCTTCGTTCCAGGAGTTGGCGGACATCAAGGGCGTCACCGGCATCAACATCCAGCCGTACTCGGAGCAGTTCCAGCTCACCGAATACGTCGCTGCCTGGTTGTCCGCTGTGCATCCGATCTCGCTGGATGGCGGAATCGAGTTGCTGCAGACCGCGGTGGACGTCTACGCGCTGTTCGAGGCCCAGCAGGGCCGCTACACGCCGGCGTCGTACGCTCCGTTGGCCGCCGCGTTGGATGACGCCCGCGCCTTGATCGCCTCCGGCTATGTCACCGCGCAGCAGGTCACCGACACCTTCGCCGCGTTGAAGACCGCCGCTGATGGCCTGGTGGCCGCAGTCGACAAGTCCGCGCTGTGGGCTTTGATCGACATCGCCGATGGCATCCTGGAGGATCCGACCGGCTTGCTGCCGAGCTCGATCACCCAGTTGCAGGACGCCACCACGGCTGCCAAGCTGGTCGCGAACACGGCTTCGGCTTCGGAGTCTGACGTGCTGGCTGCGGCGATCTCCATCGCCCAGGCCATCGCGAAGGTCCAGCTCCAGGGCGACAAGAGCCTGCTCGGCCCGCTGGTCGATCTGGCTGACGGCCTGGATTCGAGCAAGTACACCCCGGATTCCTGGGCTGCGGTCGCGGACGCTTTGGCTGACGCGAAGGCCGTCCTCGCTGATCCGGATGCCTCCGAAGCCGCCGTCGACGAGGCCTATCAGGCCCTCGAAGACGCGCTCTCCGGCCTGGTGTTGGCTGCCAACAAGGGCGGCTTGGTGACGGCGATTGGCGTTGCCGAGCAGATTGTGGCGAACTCGGACAGCTACGTGGCTGCCTCGATCTCCTCGCTGCCGTCGGTGCTGGCCGCCGCCAAGGCTGTGAACGACAATCCGAACGCCACCTCCGCGCAGGTTACCAGCGCGCAGGCCGCTTTGATTGCCGCGATCGCCAAGGCCCGCTTGAAGCCAGTCAGCCCGTCCGCTGAGCCGGTGCCGCTGGCCTCCCCGGCCACCTTCGCCCTCGCGGCAGAGGAGCCGGCGCTCGTCAGCGAGACGACGATCGCCACCGTGGTGGCCACCACCCCGGTGAAGGCGACCCTGAAGTCGCTGAAGGCCGCGAAGCCGGCGATCTCCGGCACCGCGAAGGTGGGCAAGACGCTCAAGGTGAAGACCGGCGCCTGGACTTCGGGCACGAAGTTCAAGTACCAGTGGCTGGCCAACGGCAAGAAGATTGCCAAGGCCACCAAGTCCAGCCTCAAGCTCACCAAGGCGCTGAAGGGCAAGAAGATCTCCGTGAAGGTGACCGGTTCCAAGTCCGGCTACACCAGCGTCACGAAGACTTCGGCTGCCAAGAAGATCAAGTAAATCTGAATAACGTAGTGGGGGCGGCTCCGGTCGCTCCCACTACTTGTTTAACGCTGTTTTGAAACGGGCCTAGAAGTCTTCGACGGAATACTGCTGCACCGGGTTGAACCTACGCGAGCCCGCCGCCAGCCGCTCGGCGATGGTGAAGGCCAGCTCCAGCGCCTGGTTGCGGTTCATCCGCGGGTCGCAGGCGGTCTCGTAGCGGTTCATCAGGTCGGCCACGCCGAGTTCGTCCACCCCGCCGACGCATTCGGTGACGTCCGAACCCGTCAACTCGATGTGGACGCCGCCCGGCCAGGTGCCCAGCGAATCGTGGACGTCAAAGAAGCCGTTCACCTCTTCGACCACCTGCGAGAAGGCCCGCGTCTTGTAGCCCGAGGGGGCGGTGAAGGTGTTGCCGTGCATCGGATCGGAAACCCACGCCACTTTGCGGCCGGTGGCCTCCACCGCGGTGACGATGGGCGGCAGCAGGTCGCGCACCTTTTCGGCGCCCATCCGGGAGATCACCGTGATGCGGCCGGGCTCGTGTTCCGGATCAAGGCGATCCAGCAGCGTCACCACTTCGCCGGGTTGGGCGCTCGGCCCCACCTTGACGCCAATCGGGTTGCGCAGGCGGCGCAGCAACTCCACATGGGCACCGTCCACCTGGCGGGTGCGATCCCCGAGCCAGACCATGTGCGCGGAAGTGTCATAAGGGGTGCCGGTGCGCGAATCGATGCGCGTCAGGGCGTGCTCGTATTCGAGCAACAATGCCTCGTGAGAGGAGTACAGATCGATGGAACGCAGCGTCTGGTCGTCCACGCCGCAGGCCACCATGAAGGCCAAGGCCCGCTCGATCTCCTTGGAGAGCGCCTCGTACTTCTCCTCCACGTGCGAGTTGCGCACGAAGTCGGCGTTCCACGAATGCACCGAGCGCAGATCGGCGAAGCCGCCCTTGGTGAACGCCCGCAGCAGGTTCAGCGAGGCGGACGAGCGGTTGTAGACCTCGATCAGGCGGCGCGGATCGGGGGTGCGGGCCGCCGCGGTGAACTCCAGCGAGTTGACGGCGTCGCCGCGATAGGCGGGCAGGGTGACGCCGGCGCGCGTCTCGGTGTCTGACGAGCGCGGCTTGGCGTATTGGCCGGCGATCCGGCCCACTTTGACGATCGGCACCTGGGCCGCGTAGGTGAGCACCACCGCCATGGAGAGCAGCACCCGCAGCTTGGCGCGCAGATCGGCGGCCGCCACATGGTCGAAAGTCTCCGCGCAATCCCCACCTTGGAGCAGGAAGGAACGGCCCGCCGCAACTTCGGCAAGCCGGGCTTTCAGCTCGTCACACTCGCCGGCGAAGACCAGCGGCGGACGTTTGCGCAACTCCGCCGTCACCTCGGCCACCTTGGCCGGATCCGGGTAGTCCGGCTGCTGCGCCGGATGCAGCGCATGCAACTCTTCCAAAGATGGGATTTCACTCACAATCTTCAAGGATACCGGTTTCTCTCAGCCTTCAAGTTCGCCGTCAGCCGCCGCGCCGGGATAGGGCAGCACCTTCGCCTCGATCTCGGCTTCGGGGAGCAGATGGTACTTCATCTCCTTGCCGTAGACGTCCACGTATTCCTGGCCGGTGATCTCCCAGATCGCCTTCATGATCTTGTCGGTGATCTCGCGCAACAGCTCGTGATCCACCTCGCGCCCGGCATACTCGGAAAGGTCCATCGGCTCGCCGATCACCAACTTCGGCTTGGTCACCCAGGGGATGCCGATCCGGGTGCGATGCGAATGCGAATCGAAGGTGCCGAAGGGGACGACGGTGGCGCCGGTGGCCATCAGGATCCGGGCGACGCCCGTCTTGCCTTTGTACATCCGCCCGTCGGGGCTGCGGGTGCCCTCGGGATAGATGCCGATCGCCCCGCCTTCTTGCACCCGTTCGATCAGCGGCTGCAAGGCGGCGTTGGCCAGCTTCGGGTCGGCGCGGTTCAGCGGCACCATGCCCACCGCGTTCAGAAACCAGCCGACGATCCGCTTGATGCCCTTGCCCTCATAAAGCTCGATTTTCGCCGGGAAGGTGATGTGCCGTTTGGCCAACCCGGCGAGGATCACCGGATCCAACGCCCCCAGGTGGTTGGACGTCAGGATGATCCCGCCCTCAGCGGGAATGCGCTTGGCGTTGATGATCTTGCCGCGGAACAGGATGGTCACGATGGGGCGGAAGATGGCCCGGAAGATGGTATAGGCCACATATTTCGATCTCGGGTGCTCGTTGACGGTTTCCAGGTCTTCACTCACAACACCTAAGCATAAATGGCCGTACGCTTATCCCATGGAAATAGCGGAATACGCGCGGCCGATCCACACCGGGAGCGGCGACGTGGGCGTGTTGATGTGCCACGGTTTCACCTCCACCCCGCACTCGCTCTCCGAGTGGGCTTACGCGGTGGCGAAGGCCGGCTACGAGGTGAGCGTGCCCCGGCTGCCCGGCCACGGCACCGACTGGCACGAGTTGAACGTGACCAGTTGGCAAGACTGGTACGACTGCGTCAACCAAGAGTTCCTCACCTTGCGGCAAAACCACGCCAAGGTGTTCGTCACCGGCCTCTCCCTGGGGGGCGCGCTGGCGCTGCGGCTGGCCGAGCAGCATCCCGACGACGTGGCGGGCCTGGTGCTGGTGAATCCGGCGGTGTTGGCGCGCTGGACGTCAAACTTCGCCCCGCTGCTCTCCTTGTTCATCCCCGCCTTGAAGGGCAAGATCGGCTCCGACATCGCGATGCCCGGCGTGGTCGAGTACACCTACGACGTCACCCCCTTGAAGGCGGTGGCCACCATGCTGAAACTGTGGACGGACGTGCGCGCCCGGCTCGATCTGGTCACCTGCCCGGTGGTGCTGTACCGCTCGTCCGTGGATCATGCGGTGCCCAAGGCGTCCGCCGAGATGATCCTGCGGCAGATCTCCTCCGAAGAGGTGTTCGAGCGGGTGCTGCCGCGCTCCTGGCATGTGGCCACCATGGACTACGACAAAGAGGAAATCTTCACCGGCTCGATAGAGTTTTTCGCCTCCCACTAGCCCTGGCTGTCCCCGGCGTGGGCCAAGTGATAGCATTCTTGCTTCCCCACCAGGAGGTTGAGATGACGCTCAAGGGACGCGATTTCCTCAAGGAAACCGATTTCACCCCCGCCGAATGGCGGCAACTGCTCACCTTGACGGGCGAGCTGAAGGCGGCCCGCAAGGCGGGCACCGAGGTGCAGCGGCTGCGCGGCAAGAACGTGGCGCTGATCTTCGAGAAGACCTCCACCCGCACCCGTTCCGCCTTTGAGGTGGCCGCTTACGACCAAGGCGCGCACGTCACCCAGATGAGCGGCAACTCCTCCCAGATGGGCCACAAGGAATCCCCCGCCGACACCGCGCGGGTGCTCTCCCGGCTCTATGACGGCATCGAATACCGCGGCGACAAGCAGACCACCGTGGAGACGCTGGCCGAGTACGCCTCGGTGCCGGTCTGGAATGGGTTGACGGACGAGTGGCATCCCACCCAGAGCCTGTGCGACATGTTCACCATGGAGGAAGCGTCGGGCAAACCCGGCCCGGAGATCTCCTTCGCGTATGTGGGCGACGCCCGCTTCAACGTCGGCTGCTCACTGCTGATCGCCGGGGCGCTGATCGGCGCGGACGT
Organism: Propionibacteriaceae bacterium; assembly: GCA_031272505.1. Classification (GTDB taxonomy): domain Bacteria; phylum Actinomycetota; class Actinomycetes; order Propionibacteriales; family Propionibacteriaceae; genus Propionicimonas. The sequence continues at coordinate 59,047 of JAISTQ010000065.1, read as the reverse complement.
GCGCATGGTCGGCCCCAAGGCGCTGCTGCCCCCCGCGTGGGTGGCCGAGAAGGCCCGCTGGATCGCCACCGAGACCGGTGCCCAGATCACCCTGGCCGAAGACCTGGACGCGGTGGCCGGCTGCGATTTCATCCACACCGACATCTGGGTCTCCATGGGCGAACCCGAAGCCGTCTGGACCGAACGCATCGAGTTGCTCCGCGACTACCAGGTGACGACGGAGCTGCTCGCCCGCACCGGCAACCCGAACGTCAAGTTCATGCACTGCCTGCCCTCCTACCACAACCGGGACACCTCCATCGGCGAAGAGGTCTACCAGCGCTTCGGCCTCCCCGAACTCGAAGTCACCGACGAAGTCTTCGAATCCCCGGCCTCCATCGTCTTCGACCAAGCCGAAAACCGAATGCACTCCATCAAAGCCGTCATGGTGGCCACCCTCACCCCGTAGCCCCTTCTCCCAGCCCATTCAGATTTGAGTTCTTGCACTTTCTGTCGACGCTTCACAACCACAACCCATATCTGAACGCCCCAGCACACCGTCACCCACCCGCCGACCACTGAAGAATGAGCGGTTCCGGCGCTAATCCAGCAGCTTTTACCTCCGGAATCGCTCATTCCTTCACCCGCTCACTCCTTTGCTCCCTCACCCCTTTGCGGAGTCGCTGCCCACACTCGCGGGCCAATCTTCTCGCCATGCACACCCAACGGCCCGCGTTGGACGAAGAGTCGGGGCGAGTTGTCCGGTGGTCGCCCTGCCTCTTGGCTTCGCGGGTGGCCACCGCCCACCCGCCTGTCGTCCCACCTCCCATAACCCTCTGTGCTCGTGGTCCAGGACGGTTTGAGGACTGCAAGTGGCAGGGCAACCATAAGCTCACGCGCACAGAGCTTCGGTCAGCGCAGGCGAGGGGTGTGCATGAAATAATGGCGGCATGATTTTTGACGTTCTTTTTGATGTCGCGAGCGCGGGGGCGGATATCTTTCGGGCGTCGCGGAAGACGGATCGGCAGATTGATCAGACGCTGGCGGGGAAGGGCAAGCAGAAGACCAGGGCCAATCCGTATGACTATCCGGGGGACTACCAGGGGGTGCCGCAGCTCTCGTATGCGCCGGTGGATGACAATCATCCGGATCCGGGCGAGGTGGTGTGGGCCTGGGTGCCGTATGAGGAGGATTACTCGCAGGGGAAGGATCGTCCGGTGTTGATCGTCGGGCGGGACAAACAGTGGCTGCTCGGGTTGATGCTCACCAGCAAGGATCACGACCGGGAGGCCGCGGAGGAGGCCGCCAAGGGCCGCTATTGGGTGGACATCGGCGCCGGTGAGTGGGACCAGGCGCGGCGGGCCAGCGAGGCGCGGGTGAATCGCATCCTGCGGCTCTCCACCGAGCACATCCGGCGGCCGCACGGCTACAAGATCTCTCCCACCGCGTTCGAGCGCGTCGCCGCTGGGATAAGGGCCCACAATGGCTGACGGTGGGTAGGATAAAGGGCGTGGCGAAGATAATTGTTGATGTTATGCCCAAGCCCGAAATCCTTGATCCGCAGGGAAAAGCTATCACCGGTTCGCTCGCGCGGCTGGGGTACAGCGGCCTGTCGGTGAGGCAGGGCAAGCGTTTTGAGATAGAGGTTGACGGGGAGATCACGCCGGAGCGGCTGGAACAGGCCACCCAGGCGGCGGATTCGCTGCTGGCCAACACCACCATTGAAAACTACGTGGTGAGGGTGGATCAGTGAGGGTCGGCGTCGTCACTTTTCCGGGCTCTTTGGACGACGTGGACGCGCGCCGCGCCGTCACCTTGACTGGAGGCGAAGCCGTCTCGCTGTGGCACGCCTCGGATTCCTTGCAGGGGGTGGACGCCGTGATCCTGCCAGGCGGGTTCTCCTACGGCGACTATCTGCGTTGCGGGGCGATCGCCCGCTTCTCGCCGGTGATGGCCGAGGTCATCAAGGCCGCGCACGCCGGGCTGCCGGTGCTGGGCATCTGTAACGGCTTCCAGGTGCTCTGCGAAGCCCACTTGCTGCCCGGTGCGCTGATCCGCTCTGATCGGCGCACTTTTTATTGCAAGGATCAAGATTTGCGCGTCGAATCCACCGACACCGTGTGGTCGAACGCGTTCACGCCCGGCCAGCAGATCAACATCATCATCAAGCATGGCGAGGGCAACTACCAGGCTGACGCGGAGACCGTCAAGATGCTGGAGGACGAAAACCGGGTGGTGTTCCGCTACATCAACGGCAATCCGAACGGCTCGCTGCACGACATCGCCGGCATCACCAATGAGCGTGGCAACGTAGTGGGGCTGATGCCGCATCCGGAGCACAACGTCGATCCGGTCACCGCCCCCACGCGCGACGGCATCGGCTTCTTCGAATCGTTGGCCCGCTACCTGGGCGCTTTGGCCAGCCGCACCCAAGGAGGTACCGCATGAGCGTCGACACGGTAGCGAACGCGAAAGCCACACCGCAGGTGCAGCAGCCGTGGGCGGAGTTGGGCCTGAAGGCGGACGAATACGAATCCATCAAGCAGATCCTCGGCCGTCGTCCCACCTCTTGCGAGTTGGCGATGTATTCGGTGATGTGGTCGGAGCACTGCTCGTATAAATCTTCGAAAGTGCATCTGGCCCGCTTCGGCCAGTTGGAAAAGACAACGCCGCGCGGCCCGCTGTTGGCCGGGATCGGCGAGCAGGCGGGCGTGGTGGACGTCGGCCAGGGCTGGGCGGTGACGTTCAAGGCCGAATCCCACAACCACCCCTCCTATGTGGAGCCCTACCAGGGGGCGGCGACGGGTGTGGGCGGCATCGTCCGCGACATTCTGGCGATGGGCGCCCGTCCGGTAGCCTCCATGGACAGCCTGCGTTTCGGCAAGCTGGACGCCCCGGACACCGCGCGGGTGCTGCCCGGCATCGTGGCCGGCGTGGGCGGCTACGGCAACTGCCTCGGCCTGCCCAACATCGGCGGCGAAGTGGTGTTTGACGACTGCTACTACGGCAATCCGCTGGTGAACGCGCTCAGCGTCGGGGTGCTCCGCCACGAAGACTTGCACCTGGCTTTCGCCCGCGGCACCGGCAACAAGGTGATCCTCTATGGGGCGACGACGGGAGGTGACGGCATCGGCGGCGCGTCGGTGCTCGCCTCGGAGACGTTCGACGCGGACGGCCCGGCTAAGCGGCCCAGCGTGCAGGTGGGCGATCCGTTCATGGAGAAGCTGCTCATCGAATGCACCTTGGAGCTGTTCCAGGCGGGCATCATCAACGGCATCCAGGATCTCGGGGCGGCCGGCATCTCCTGCGCCACCAGCGAGCTGGCCAGCGCCGGGGACGGCGGGATGCACATCGATCTGGATTTGGTGCCGCTGCGTGACAACACGCTCACCCCCGAAGAAATCCTGATGAGCGAATCGCAGGAGCGGATGGCCTGCGTGGTCGAACCCGCGAACCTGGGCAAGTTCTTCGAGATCTGCGCGAAATGGGAGGTGCTCGCCACCGTCATCGGCGAGGTCACCGAAGGCGACCGGCTGATCATCGACTGGCACGGGGAGACGGTGGTGGACGTCGATCCGCACACCGTCGCGCATGAGGGGCCGGTCTATCAGCGGCCACTCACCCGCCCGGCGTGGCAGGACACCCTGATCGCCGACAGCACGGACAAGCTGCCCCGGCCGCAAACCGGCATCGAGCTGGCCGACCAGTTCCTGGCGGTGGTCACCAGCCCAAACCAAGCCGACAAGTCGTGGGTCACCGATCAATATGACCGCTATGTGCGGGGCAACACCGCGCTCGCGCAGCCGCAGGATTCCGGAATGCTCCGCATTGACGAAGCTACCGGCCTGGGCGTGGCCTTGGCCACCGACGCAAACGCCCGCTTCACCATGCTCGACCCATTCGTGGGCGCCGAGCTTTCGCTGTGCGAGGCCTACCGGAACGTGGCGGTGACGGGCGCCGAGCCGGTCGCCATCACCGACTGCCTGAACTTCGGCTCCCCCGAAGATCCCGAGGTGATGTGGCAGTTCTCGCAGGCCATTGACGGCCTGATCAAGGGCTGCCAAGCGTTGGGCACCCCGGTCACCGGCGGCAACGTCAGCTTCTACAACCGCACCGGCGAGGTGAATATCATGCCGACGCCGTTGGTAGGCATGTTGGGCGTGATTGACGACGTCCGGCAGCGCGTCAAGGCCGGTTTCCGCGCTGAGGGCGATCTGATCGCGCTGGTCGGGCCGGCCACTCCGGGCACCGGCGGCATCGACGGCTCCGCCTGGGCGCAAGTAGTCCACGGGCATCTGGGCGGCAAGCCCCCGCAGCCGGATTACGCGGCCGAGCAAGGGCTGGCGAAGCTGATGATCCAAGCCGCGAAGGACAAGCTGCTCGCCTCCGCGCACGATCTCTCCGACGGCGGCCTGGCCGTGGCGCTGGCCGAATCGGCGATCCTGGGCGGCCTCGGGGCGCAGGTGGCCTTAGCTGGCGACGACTTCGAGGAGCTGTTCAACGAACGTCCGGCCCGCGCGCTCCTCTCCTTCGACCCGGAAAAGCGCGACGTGCTCACCTCGTTGGCGAACGCCCACGGCCTGAGTTTGCAGGTGATCGGCCGGGTGACGTCCATCGAAGAGATCAGCGTGGCCGGCTCATTCAGCGTCTCACTAGTGGATTTGACGCGCGCCTGGCGGAACACCATCCCGGCGGCGCTCGGCATCGGAGGCCAAGACTGACGTGATCATCAACAAGCGGCTGGCTCCAAAGTTGGAGGAGGACGGTACCGTCGAAGGGGTGGTATGCATTCCTAGTTGGCGTTGTCCGCCATCGGCGCAGTCGCCGTCGCAGTTGCCGGTGACCCCGCTCACGCACGAGTCGGGCCTGCCCGAACCGCCGTCAAATCCGGTCGAGCCGGAAACCCAGGAGGATGAGGAGCCTCCCAGTGTGGACGGATTTGGTTTCGAGGCCGGCTGTCTGGCCCCCGAGCTGAGCGACGTGAACGACGCCGCCTCCGAACTCTTCGACCACGGAGAGGACGAGTGCGGCGTTTTTGGTGTCTACGCGCCCGGCGAGGACGTCGCCAAGCTCACCTACTATGGCCTCTTCGCGTTGCAGCATCGCGGCCAGGAGTCGGCGGGCATGGCGGTTTCCAACGGGGATCGGATCATGGTCGTCAAAGACATGGGGTTGGTGAGCCAGGTATTTGACGAGCCGACTCTGAACTCGCTGCACGGGCATCTGGCCGTCGGGCATTGCCGCTATTCGACCACCGGCTCGTCCACTTGGGACAACTCGCAGCCGACTTTCCAAGGCACCCCCGAAGGCGGCATGGCCTTGGCGCACAACGGCAACCTCACCAACACCGACGAGCTGGAACAGTGGCTCACCGAGCTGGACGCCGCGCATGGGGTGCCGCACAAAGTCCGCATGGATTCAACATCCGACACCGCGCTGTTGGCCGCCATCTTCGCCCGGCTGATTGGCGGGCAGACGCTCGCCACCGCCGCCGCCCGCGAGGTGCTGCCGAAGCTGAAGGGCGCGTTCTGCCTGGTGTTCTGCACCGAGAACACTTTGTTCGCCGCCCGCGATCCGCAGGGCATCCATCCGCTGGTGCTCGGGCGGCTGGAGAACGGCTGGGTGGTGGCCTCGGAGACGGCCGCGCTGGACATCATCGGCGCCACCTTCATTCGCGAGATCGAGCCGGGCGAGCTGATCACCATCTCGTCGGCGGGCTTGCGTTCCACCTCGTTCGCCGAGCCCGATCCGCACGGCTGCCTCTTCGAATTCGTCTACCTGGCCCGTCCGGACACCAAGATCTCGGGCCGGCGCATCTATCAGGTGCGCACCGAGATCGGCCGCACGCTGGCGATGGAATCCCCCGTCGACGCGGATCTGGTGATTCCCACGCCGGAGTCGGGCACCCCGTCAGCCATCGGCTACGCGGAAGCCTCGGGCATCCCCTACGGCCAGGGCTTGGTGAAGAACGCCTACGTGGGCCGCACCTTCATCCAACCCTCGCAGACCATCCGGCAGCTCGGCATCCGGCTGAAGCTGAATCCGATCCGCGACGTGATCGCCGGCAAACGGCTGATCGTGGTGGACGATTCCATCGTGCGCGGCAACACCCAACGCGCGCTGGTGAAGATGCTGCGCGAGGCCGGGGCGGCCGAGGTACACGTCCGGATCGCCTCCCCGCCGGTGATGTGGCCGTGTTTCTACGGCATCGATTTCGCCACCCGCGCCGAGCTGATCGCCCCCGGTTTGACGGTGGAGGAGATTTGCCGTTCCATCGGAGCCGATACGCTGGGTTATATCTCGCTGGAGGGGCTGGTCGCCTGCACCGGCGTCGCCAAACGGCGGCTCTGCTGCGCCTGCTTTGACGGCGAATACCCGGTGCCCATCCCCCCGGATCGGGTGGACGAGTTGCAGAACGGCTGCTGAGGCCAAGAGGAGGAGCATTGACCAGCGCTTACGCCCAAGCTGGGGTCGACATCGAGGCCGGAGACCGCGCCGTCGAGCTGATGAAGGCGTCCATCGCGAAAACCCGCCGCCCGGAGGTCCTGGGTGGCATCGGCGGATTCGCCGGGCTGTTTGACGCGGCCGCCTTGGCCAAATACCGGCACCCGCTCTTGGCCACCTCCACCGACGGCGTGGGCACCAAAGTGGACATCGCCCGCAAGTTGGGCGTTTATGACACCATCGGCTATGACTTGGTCGGCATGTTGATTGACGATCTGGTGGTCGTCGGCGCCGAGCCGTTGTTCGTCACCGATTACATCGCCTGCGGCAAGGTGTACCCCGAGCGGATCGCGGCAATCGTCTCCGGGATCGCGTCCGCCTGCGCCGATCACAACGTGGCGCTGCTGGGCGGCGAGACGGCGGAGCACCCGGGCCTGCTGGGGCCGGACGAGTTTGACATCGCCGGGGCCACCACCGGCGTGGTGGAGGCGGACGAGCTGCTCGGCCCGGAACGGGTGGTCGCCGGGGACGTGGCCTTGGCTTTGGCGTCGTCCGGGCTGCACTCGAACGGCTACTCGCTGGTGCGTCACGTCTTGCTCGCCGACGGCGACGCGGCGTTGGCCCGCTATGTGCCCGAGTTGGGGCGCACCTTGGGCGAGGAGTTGCTGGAGCCGACGAAGGTGTACGCCGCCGACGTGCTCGCGGTCTCCGGGGTGCACGCGATGAGCCATATCACCGGCGGCGGGTTGGCCAACAATCTCGCCCGGGTGATCCCGGACGGGTTGACGGCGGTGCTGAATCGCGCCACCTGGACGCCCCCGGCGATCTTCCAGTTGGTGCAAGAGGCGGGCAACATTCCGCAGCCGGACATCGAGGCCACCTTGAACATGGGCGTGGGCATGGTTTTGCTGCTCCCGGAGGCCGAAGTGGCCGCCGCCCAAGCGGTGTTGCAGGCCCGGGGCATCGACTCCTGGCGCTGCGGCGTGGTGGAATCCGCGCTGGGGGATGCCCCGCGCGTCACCCTGGTAAACGACCACGTTTAGCAGATGGCTTAGGAAATAGCCCAAAAATCCGATAGTCTTAGACGCACGAGTAAACACCACAGTACCGAGGGGGCTGCCCATGGGGCGCGGCCGAGCAAAGGCGAAGCAGACAAAAGTCGCTCGCGATTTAAAGTACCGTTCTTTCGAAACAGATTTTGCTTCGCTGGAACGTGAGCTGCGCGGCGTCGAAGACGAAGACCTGCCCGATGACGATCCCTATGCCGATCTTGCCGAGCGTTACGCCGATTTCGCCGCGGAAGAACCGGCTGCCGATCCCCCCGACGAGCCCACAGACGACGAGTAGCCGGTGCGCCTCGTCATCCTCGCTTCTGGCGTCGGTTCTTTGGCGCGCGCGCTCTTCGAAGCCCAAGCCGCCGGGAAACTGCGCGCCCACATCGCGGCGCTGGGGTCAGACCGCGACTGCCCCGCCGTCCAGATCGCCAAAGAGTTCGGGGTAGCCACCTTCGTCGTCCCGATCACCGAGCGCGAGCATTGGGATCGCGCGTTGACGCAAACTGTCGCCTTGTTCAAACCGGATCTGGTGGTCTCGGCGGGCTTCATGCGCATCCTCGGCCCGAGTTTCCTCGCCCGTTTCCAGGCCATCAACTCCCACCCGGCGCTGCTGCCCGCCTTTCCGGGCGCGCACGCCGTCCGCGACGCCCTCGCCGCGAGAGTGGAGACCACCGGCTGCACCGTCCACTGGATTGACGCGGGCACCGACACCGGCCGGGTCATCGCCCAGGCTCAAGTACCCGTCCAGCCCGGCGACACCGTCGCGACTTTGCACGAGCGCATCAAGGCCGTCGAGCGGCCGCTGCTGGTGGACACCATCAACTCACTCCAGCAGGTCGGCTAGCTCCAGCCAGCGTTCCTCCAAGGCGGCCTGTTTGGCGGTGGCGGCATCCAGATCAGCTTGGATCTGCAGCAGCTTTTGGTAGTTGGACGCGTGCAGCGAGAGCTGCGCGGTGAGGTCTTCGATCTGGGTGGCGAGCTTCTCCAACTGCCCCTCAATCTTGGCCGCCTCCTTCTTCGCGGCCCGTTGGGCTTGCGGGTTTGACGGCGAAGCTGGCGTATCGCCGCGCGGCTCCGACGGCTTGGGGCTGGCAAGCTGCGCGGCACGACGGCTGCGGATGCGCAGATACTGATCGATGCCGCCGGGCAGCAGCGGGACGCGCCCGTCACCCAACAGCGCGTAGGTGACGTCGGTGACCCGTTCCAAGAACCAGCGGTCGTGGGTGACCACGATCAAAGTGCCCGGCCAGGTGTCCAGATAGTCCTCGATGACTTGCAAGGTGTCGATGTCCAGATCGTTGGTGGGCTCGTCCAGCAGCAGCACGTTGGGCTCTTCCAGCAGGATGTGCAGCAGATGCAGGCGGCGGCGCTCGCCGCCGGAGAGGTCGCCGATCCGGGCCACCAGCTTCTCCCCGGAGAATCCGAAGCCCTCCAAGAGGCTGGACGCGGAGACTTCGCGGCCGGTGGTCAGCTTCACCTGGTGCCGCAGCCGGTTCACCGAATCGAGCACCCGGTCGGTATCGTCCAGGTCGTCAAGCTGCTGCGTCAAAAAGCCGATCTTCAACGTCTTGCCTTGCTTCACCTTCCCGGCTTGCGGTTTGAGCTCCCCGTCGAGCAACCGCAGCAAGGTGGTCTTGCCCGAGCCGTTCACCCCCACGATCCCGATCCGGTCCCCCGGCCCAATCGACCAATCCACATTCCGCAACAGCGGACGGGCGTCCAGCTCGTAATCGACGTGGAAGAGGTCGAAAACGTCCTTGCCGAGCCGGGTGGTGGAAAACTCGCGGAGCTGCAGGTTGTCGCGCAGTTCGGGCACGTCGGCGATCAGCGCCTTGGCCGCCTCCACCCGGAAACCGGGCTTTGACGTGCGCGCCTTCGGCCCGCGGCGCAGCCACGCCAACTCTTTGCGGGCCAAGTTCCGCCGCCGGGTTTCCAGCACGCTGGCCAGCCTTTCGCGTTCCGCGCGGGCGAGCACATAGGACTCGTAGCCGCCGTCATAGAAATCGACGGTGGCGTCGTGGACCTCCCAAATCCGATTGCAGAGCTGATCCAAGAACCAGCGGTCGTGGCTGACGACCAGCATCGCCTTTTGCTGCTGGGCGAGATGCTCAGCCAGCCAGGTGATCGCCTCGATGTCCAGATGGTTGGTGGGCTCGTCGAGCACCAGCAGGTTGTGATCGCCAAGCAGCAGCGTGGCCAACTGCACCCGCCGCCGCTCCCCGCCGGAAAGCTGCGCCAGCGGGGCGTCCATCTCGATGTCCGCCAGAAAACCGGCCACGATCTTGCGTTTGGCCGGATCCGCCGCGATCAGATGGTCGGGCTGGTCGGCGAGCACCAGATCGCGCACCGAGCCCGATTCGCCAGCGAGCAGATCCGCCTGCTCCAGGATGCCGATCCGGGCTGCCCGCGCCTGCGTCACCACCCCGGAATCCGGCGGCAGCGAACCCGTCAGCAGCCGCAGCAGGGTGGATTTCCCGTCCCCGTTGCGGCCCACCACGCCGACGATGTCGCCCTCGGAGAGACCCAGACTCACTTCGTCCAGCAAAATCCGGGTGCCGAAGGCAATCGAGATCTTCTCGGCGTTGATGAGGTTCATTAGTTAGCGCCCGCGCAGCGCCCTTCCGACGCTCTTGGACTGCGGCATCGGGCCCTTCGGGAGCGGCAGGTTCGAGCGCATCGCATCCAGCGCCTTCAGCCGCGCTTTCACCTCGCGCAACTGGCCCTTGGTGAGCTTCTTGAAATCAGGCTCGCCCTTGCCCAGCTTCTTGATGTACTTCTCCAGCTTGTTCAGCGGCACCTGCCCGGCGCCGTTGCCGATCACCACCTGCCGCACCGATACCCCGTAGGCGACCTGCTCGTGCTTGCGCTGCTCGGCGGCCATCAGCGCCTTCAGCCGCGCCCCGGTGCCCTCGCCGACCAGCAGGATGCCCGCCGGGCCGACCACCCGGTGTACCACGTCCAACTGCTTGTTGAACGCGATCGCGGTGGCATAGGCGTACTTCTTCTTCTTCAGCATGTTGAAGGCCACCTCGGCCGAGCCGGGCTGCCCCTCATACTTCTTGTAGGTGGCCCGCTTCGAGCGAAAGATCAGCATGTACATCGCCGCCACCAGGCCGCCCATCACGCCGAGCGCCATCCACAGCCACCAGGTGGGCGTGAAGACCAGCCAGCCCAACGCCGTCAACACCAATAAAACCCCGAAGAAGCCGCCCAGCATCCACAGATCCAGCTTCGGATCCATCTCCTTGGTGGCTTTGCGCGTCTCCCGCAACTGCTTGAACCAGCCCCAGTCTTTGGGGTTGGTGGAGTTCTTCTTGGCCAGCTTCGCGGCCTTCAACTCTTCCTTTTGCTTCCGCGCCAACTCCTTGGCCGCCTCTGAGGCCATGATTCACTCCTTGTTCGTTAATGCTTGCCGGTATAGCCTACCCGCCCGATACGACGAACGCACCAACGGCCCAGCCAGCACACCCGCAAAACCGATCTCTTGCGCCGCCCGCGCAAACTCGTCAAACTGCTCCGGGGGCACCCAGCGGGCCACCGGCAACTGCGCCACGGTGGGCCGCAGATACTGGGTGATGGTGACGAGCGAGGCTCCGGCGTCATAAATGTCCTGCAGCGCTTCGCGCACCTCGGCGTCCGTCTCGCCCATGCCGAGGATCAGATTCGATTTGGCGATCAGCCCGGCCGTCGCGGCGGCGGAGATCACGTCCAGGCTGCGCTCGTAGCGGAAGGCGGGCCGGATGGCCTTGAAGAGGCGGGGCACCGTCTCCAGGTTGTGCGCGAAGACTTCCGGACGGGCGGCGAACACCTGCGCCAACAACTCCGGCTTGCCGGAAAAATCCGGGGCCAGCAATTCCACGTCCGGACGCTCGGGCAGCGCGTGGATGGCGCGGACGGTCTCCGCATACAGCCAGGCGCCCTCGTCCGCCAAATCGTCCCGGCAGACCCCGGTAACGGTGACGAACCGCAGCCCCATCTTGGCTGCCGACGCGGCCACCCGGCTGGGCTCCTGCGTATCGTAGCGCGGCGGTTTCGCCGAGGTGATCTGGCAGAAATCGCAACGCCGGGTGCAGGCGTCCCCGCCGATCAGGAAGGTGGCCTCCCGATCCGCCCAGCACTCGAAGATGTTCGGGCAACCGGCCTCCTGGCAGACGGTGTGCAGCCCCTCGTCAGCCACCAATTGCCGCAACTGGGCGTGCTCCGGGTTGGACTTCACCCGGACTTTGATCCACTCAGGCTTGGCTTGGATCGGGGTCTGCGCATTGCGCGCCGCGATCCGCAACTCCCGAGCCATGCTTACACCTTACTCAGCAGAAGACGTCTTCCAAATGCCGCTCGAAAGTGTGGGCCACCCGCAGCACTGACGGCGGGTAGGGCAGCTCGGCCGCCATCGAGGTGACCTCCACCCCTTCCAGGCCGCAGGGGATGATGTTCGCGAAAGGCGCCAGGGTGTTGGAGACGTTCAAGGCGAAGCCGTGCAGGCTGGTGTGCTGGGCCACCCGCGCCCCGATGAAGGCGATCTTGCGCAGCGGGCGGCGGGAAGTGGCGGGCACCCAAGCCCCGGTGAGCGTCGGCGGGCTGACGGAGGTGATCCCCCAATCCGCGAGGCAGCGGTGGATCACCTGCTCCAGCAGGCGCAGATAATCCACCGAGCCGATGGTGAGCTTCACGATCGGATAGCAGGCCAACTGCCCGGGCCCATGCCAGGTGATCCGTCCACCCCGATTCACTTGGACGACCGGGCTGCCATCCCGGGGCAGCTCTGCGGGCTGGGTGGCCCGTCCGGCGGTATAGATCGACGAGTGCTCGGCGAAGATGACTTGCGGGCCGAGCTGTCCGCTGGCCACCAGCGCGTGCAACTGGAGCTGCTTCTCCCAAATGCTCTGCCAGGGCGCGGGTGCGCCTTCAATGCCGAAGTAGTGGAATCTGATCATGCCAAGCCGGGGGTCTGCTCCCCAGCCTGCAGCGCGGACTTCACCAGGCTGAGGAAGTTGGTAGCGTCAGCGACTTCTACCAGCCGATTGTCATACGTCAGGGAAAGATAGACCATGTCGCGGATCGCGATGCTCTCCCCGGCGAACACGTCGTTCACCACCACCGGGCGGCGCACGATGGAGCCGATGCCCAGCGCGGCCACCTGCGGCAACGTGATGATCGGGGTGTCGAACAGCGCGCCGGTGCCGCCATAATCCGAGACGGTGAAAGTGCCGCCGGCGAGATCCTCGGGGCCGAAACTGCCGGATTCGACTTTCGCCTGCAACTCGTTCAGCTTCGCGGCCAACTTGGCCACCGAAAGCGCGGCGGCGTTCTTGACGACCGGAACCAGCGGGCCTTCGGCGGTGGACATGGTGATGCCGATGTCTTCGGACTGCGCGTAGGTGACGGTGCCCGCGGCCGCGTCGAAGGTGGCGTTCAGCTTCGGCGCCTGCTGCAACGCCTCGGCCACCACCTTCAAGATGTACGGCAGGTGCGTCAACTGCGGGCTGAAGACGTCGCTGCGGGCCCGCTCGATCAACTTGGAGACGGCGGTGACGTCCACTTCCACGGTGGCCGTCAACTGCGCCGAATTGTGCAGCGATTCGACGACCAGCCGGGCGGCGGAAGCCTGCAGCGAAGTGACCGGCTCGGTGAGGCCGCGCTTGTCACCCGCGTCGGAGCGGCCCACCGGCTGCTCTGGAATCCAGACTGGCTTGATGGTGGACGGCCCGGCCGGCTCGACCTTGGCGGGCTCGGGGAGGCTCAACCCGGCGGCTTCGATGGCGGCGAGCACGTCCTGTTTGCGGATGCGACCGCCCACTCCGGTGCCGGTGACGGTGGAGATGTCCAGCCCGGCGTCAGTGGCCAGCTTGCGCACCGCGGGCGGGATGTAGGCGCCAGCGGTGAGCTTCTCGACCAGCTCGTTGGGCTTGGCGGGCGGCTCCACGGGTGCGGGGGCGACGGGCTCGGGTGCGGGTGGGACGGGCTCGGGTGCCACGGCGACTGGTTCCGGTGCCACGGCGACTGGCTCGGGTGCGGGAGCGACTGGTTCCGGAGCCGGGATGACCGGTTCCGGAGCCAAAGCCACCGGCGCGGGTGCCGGGGGAACCGGAGCCGGGGGAACAGGAGCCGCAGCGGCGGGCTCGCGACTGGCGATGATGGCGATCACCGCGCCGACTGCCGCAGTGGCGTCTTCGGGGATCAGAATCTCTTTCAGGGTACCCGCCACCGGCGAGGGGATCTCAGTGTCCACCTTGTCGGTGGAGATCTCCACCAGCGGCTCGTCCACGGCCACCGCGTCTCCGGTGTGTTTCAACCACCGGGAGACCAATCCCTCGGAGACCGACTCGCCCAACAACGGCAGCCGAATCTCGACGTCGAACAGCGGCGCATCGGGCGCTTCGATGACGGGCGCGGGGGCGGGGGCGACTGGTTCCGGGGCGACGGCGACCGGTTCCGGGGCGACGGGCGCGGGGGCGGGTGCCGGGATGGGGGCCGGTGGGGCCACCGGCTCGGGGGCGGGGGCTACAGGTGCGGGGGCGGGGGCTACTGGCGCGGGCGGTTCCGGGGCCAGTGCCACCGGCTCAGGCGCGGGAGCCACCGGTTCGGGTACGGGAGCCACTGGCTCGGGCTCCGGAGTGGCCCACGGCTGGCCCGGACGCACCACCGGAACCTGACCGGTGGTGTAGACCGACTCTTCGTCAAAATGCTTGGGGATCTGGATCGACCAAGAGCGCATCGCGGGCTTCGGGGCGGGCGGCGGCTCGTAGGCCGGGGTGACGGGCGCGGCGGGCGGCTCATACGCGGGGACGCTGGGAGCGGGCGGCTCGTAGGCGGGCGCGGCGGGCGCGGGCGGCGGCGTCGGGGACGAGAAATCCAACGGCGTGTCAAAGGTGGGCGGCGGCGTCAACCAGGACGGGGGCTCCGGGGTGGGAGTGGGCAACTGCCACGGCTCGGGCTCGGGGATGACCGGCGGGGTGCTCGGGCGGCTCCACGACGGCGGCTCCAACTGATCGACGGGAAGGCTGAGCCCCTGGATCGCGGCGTCCAGGCGGGCCAGCACGTCGGAGGTGGAAGTAGGCGGCGGAGCGTAGGCCGGGGGCGGGGTGTATACGGGCGCGGGTGCCGGGGCTGGGGCAGGAGCCGGGGCGGCGGCGGGCGCCGGGGCTGGGGCAGGTGCCGGGGCGGCGGCGGGCGCCGGGGCTGGGGCTGGGGCAGGTGCTGGGGTTGGGGCGGGGGCGAACGTCGGGCTGGCGGCCGCGACCGGCTCTCCAATGACGGCGAGCACGGTGCCGATGGCCACGGTGGTGTCCTCCGGGATGAGGATCTGCTGCACGATGCCGGTGACTGGCGAGACGATCTCGGTGTCGATCTTGTCGGTAGACACCTCGACCAGCGGCTCGTCCTCGGCGATCTGCTCCCCCACTTTCTTCAACCAGCGCGAGACAGTGCCCTCGGTGACACTTTCACCGAGCGCTGGCAACGACACTGACGTCGACATACTTCTCCTTTAACTACACTCCCAACACAGCTTAGTGAACTATTCCGTGAAAACCCGGTTCATTCGGCTTTACCGTCCATGCTGATGACTGCCACAAATGCTTGAATCAGCGCTTCGGAGAGGGCGGCGCCAGGCCCTGGCGAAGTGCCTTTCATGATCGAGGCGGCCGCGCCTCCACAGGCATAGAAGCCCGGAATCGCGGTGCCGTCCGGACGCAACACCTGGGAATGCTCGTCAACCCGCAGCCCACCCTTGGTGCCCTCGTCACCCGGATAGACCTTTACCGCCCAGAACGGCTTTTTGTCTATTTTCCCTAGTGAAGTGGGCTTTTTCGAACTCGAAAGCGCATAGCGATCCCAAACGGATTCACCGCGATGGAAATCGGTGTCCTCGCCTTTATGCGCAAATCCATTGAAACGGACAATGGTGCCAATCAATCCCGCCCGGTCAATGCCGAGCGCCACAGCCAGATCGTTCAGCGTGTTGGCTCGGATGATCTCGCCGGGCTCCGAGATCTCACCCGGCAGGGTGCTGGCATTCCAGGGGCCGATCGACACGGATTTGTGGTGTCGGTTGTCCATGATCATGAATGACGGGACGGTTTTCACCCCGCGCGAGTGGCTGTACAGATGCTTGACGATCTGGGACGGCGGGGCGGCCTCGTCAAAGAAACGATCCCCGGCCTGGTCCACGATGATCGAATGCGGGGCCTTGCGGGCCACGTCCAGGCTCCACGCCCGTCCGCCAATCAGGGTCACCGGCGTCCACCAGGCGTCCGACATCGCCGCGAAATCCGCCCCGGTGGCGTTGGCGGCGAGTTTCAGCAGCTTACCGGTGTTCTGGCTCATCAGCGACCACTGGGCATCGGTGGGCAGCGGCAAGAACTCTTGGCGCAACTCCTGGTTGCCAGCGAAACCGCCCGCGCTGAGCAGCACCCCGGTGCGGGCCTTCACCTCGATTTCCTCGCCGTCGCAGGCGACTTTCACCCCATAGACCCCGGAGGCGTCGGCGTCAAAGCCCAGAATCTCCGCCTCCAGCCAGATCTCCACGCCATTGGCGGTGGCCCGCCGCAGCAATTCCGCCACCAACGCCTCGCCGCCGGTGGCCGCCTGGCCTTCGGAATTCGTCAATTGCCACATGAAGCTGGTCAACTGCCCCGCCTCGGCGACCGGGTTCTTCGAACGCATCCGCGCCGCCCACTCGCCCAGGTTCCGCCGATCTGACGGAGTGGTGGCGATCACCCGGCCTTCGGGCAACCCGCCCACCGAGGCCGGATGGTAATCGGGGACGCCGTGGCACACCACCAGCGGCAGATTGGAGTTGGCCAGCCAATTGGCCAGTTTCGGGGCCACGTTGACGAAAGCCTGCCGCCGCGCCGCAGTCGACGCGGTGGTTTCCTCCCCCAAGATTTGGTTCAGATAGGCCAAGGCCTCGGGCTCGGAGTCGATGACGCCCGCCGCCGCCCCCAGATGGGTGGCGGGGAGCCAAAGCTGTCCGGTGGCCAAGGCGGTGTCCCCGCCCACCAGCGCGCTGCTCTCCAGCACCAGCACAGAATAGCCCATCCGTTTCGCGGCCACCGCAGCCAGCAGCCCGGCGGCCCCGGCGCCGATGATCACCACATCTTGGGCGTGCTCAATCATCTTCGTCCGCCTCATAGAGCTCGCCGTCGAATATGTCGTCATCGAAAGCGGCGATGATCAAGGCCAGGTTCACCAGCGTCAACACCCCGAAACCGGTGGCGTCGGAAGGAATATGCTCGTACGGCTCGCCGCGGTTGAAAGCGGGGCCGGCGATGTCCAGGTGCGCCCACATGGTGTACTCGGGGACGAACTCCCGCAAGAAGGCGGCCGCCGTCACCGCGCCGCCGTAGCGGTCACCGGACGACTTCAGATCGGCGACCTTCGATTCCAGCTTCTTCTTGGTCTCTTCGGTGATCGGCATTTGCCAGACATCTTCGCCAGCCGCAAAAGCCGCGGTGTCGAGCAGTTGCGAGGTGGTGACGGCGTTGGAGAACAGCGCGGCCGTGCGATCCCCCAAGGCCACCCGGGCGGCGCCCGTCAAAGTGGCGATGTCGACGATCAGGTGCGGCAACTCCTCGCCCGCGCGGGAAATGGCGTCGGCCAGCACCAGCCGACCCTCGGCATCCGAGTTGGCGTTCTCGACGGTGACCCCGTTGTACATGGTGATCACGTCGGAAGGCCGATAGGCGGTGCCCGAGGGCAGGTTCTCCGCCAAGGCCAGCCAGCCCGTCACCTCCACGTTCGGGGCGTAGTCGGCGATGGTGAGCACCGCCGCCGCCACCGCGGCTGCCCCAGCCATGTCGTATTTCATGGTGGACATGTTCTCGAAGCTCTTCAGGCTCAACCCGCCCGCGTCAAAGGTGATGCCTTTGCCCACCAGCGCCAGGTGGAAGCTGGCGGTGGAATCGGCTTTGGTGCGCCGCATGGAAAGCGTGCCCGCGTCGTCAATCAGGCCGAGCGAGGGCTGCGGGTTGTAGTGCAACCGCACCAGGCGGGGCGGGTTGTCCGAGCCGCCACCGACGGCCAGGATGCCGCCGAAACCTTCAACTTCGAGCCGTTCCTCGTCCCAAATTTCGAAGCTGACGGATCGGGCTTTGGCCTCGCGGGCCACCTCCTCGGCGAAAATCTCCGGAGTGAGCAGATTCGGCGGGGTGTTCACCCACTGCCGCGCCAGGCAGACGCCATAGGCGCGGATTTTAGCGGCGTCACAGGCCAGCGCCGCGTCCTCGACGTCGGGGGCGATGATCCGAATCTCGGCGATCGGCGGCTTGTCCGCGGGCGGCTTGTAGCGGTAGCAGCCCAGCAGCGCCCCCTCCGCCACCGCCGTCACCACGTCGTAGTTTTCCGCGAAGGCGATGCCCACCCGCAGCGAGCGGCGGGACTTCAGCCCGAGCACCCGGCGCAGCGCCGCCCCGGTGGCCGCCTGGGCGGAGAAGTCGATGTCGTCAATGTCTTCGATCCCGACCACCACGATGCGCAGCTTGCCGGGCGCGCTCAACACCACGGTGTGGCCCAACTCCGGCTTCGCCCCCAGCGCCAACGCGGCCTGCTGCACCGTCTCCCCCATGGCCGTCTTGTAGGCGTCGTCCACCTCCGCGGGCAGGCCCACGATCCGGGGACCCGCAGCCGTGTCCACCAACGCCAACACCAGCACATCGGTATCTTTCGACAACTTCCGCGCCACCCGCACGTCAGGCAGCCAAAACTCAGCCATGGATGAACCTCTCGTAAGTACTCCTCTACAGGATAGCCGCGCCAGCTTTTCCCCGCTCCCAGTCCGCAAAGTGACGTGGACAGCCCCCCAACCGAAACAATCGGTCTTTACACTTGCCTCATGCCGTTGAAGTTGTCCCCCTTGGATTCCCGACATCGCGCATTGGGCGCCAAATTTGCCGAGTTCGGCGGTTGGGGGATGCCCATCTCGTACTCTGGCATCGTCGCCGAGCATCAGGCCGTGCGCAACGCGGTCGGGGTGTTCGACGTCAGCCACCTGGGGAAGGCCACCGTGCGCGGGCCGGGTGCGGCCGCCTTCCTGAACACCTGCTTGACGAATGATCTGCGCCGCATCGCGCCGGGCCAAGCGCAATACACCCTGGCTTGTGACGATTTAGGTGGCGTGATCGACGATCTGATCGCCTATCTGGACGGCGAGGATGACGTCTTCCTGATCCCCAACGCCGCGAACACCGCCGCCGTGGTGGCGCGGCTGCAGACGTTCGCCCCGCCCGAGATCGAGATTCAGAACCGGCACGACGACTATGCGGTGATCGCCGTCCAAGGGCCGCAATCCGCCGCCGTGTTGACGGCCATCGGGCTGCCCACCGATCTGGAATACATGAGCTTCTCCCGGCTGGACGCGATGACGGTCTGCCGGACGGGCTACACCGGCGAGTGGGGCTATGAGCTGGTGCTGGCTTCCGCTGCCGCCCCGGCGTTGTGGGATGAAATCTTGGCGGCGGGTGAGCCGTTCGGCATCCTGCCGTGCGGCCTGGGTGCCCGCGACACGCTGCGCACCGAGATGGGCTATCCGCTGCACGGCCACGAGTTGAGCACTTCCGTCACCCCGGTGCAGGCGCAGGTCGGCTGGGCGGTCGGCTGGAAGAAGGAGACGTTCTGGGGCTCCGAGTTGCTCCGCGCCGAACGCGAGGCCGGGCCGAAGCAGAAGCTCTGGGGGCTGAAATCGGCCAGCCGGGCGATCCCGCGCCCGACGATGACAGTGCTCGACGCCAGCGGCGAGGCCGAGCTCGGGGTGACCACCTCCGGTACCTTCTCCCCCAGCTTGGAGATCGGCATCGGCTTGGCCTATCTGGACGCCGCCGTCCAGCCCGGTGACACCGTGCAAGTCCAGATCCGCAGCCGCACCGAGCCCTTCACCGTCACCAAGCCTCCGTTCGTGCCGTCACACGTTAGATAGTAGACTTACCCCTCGTGGGTTTATTCAAGTCATACGAGCGCGAGCCGAAAGAGTCGGCCAAACCGGCTGAGCCGGTCAAGAAAGCCGCCCCGGCGACGGAAGCCGTCAGCGAGCCGGAAGCCACCAGCACCGCGCCCGCGAAAAAGCAGGTGCCCACGCCGTCACGCAAAGCGGCCGAAGCCGCCCGCCGCGAGCGGATGCGCCCGTCGATGACGCCCTCGGAAATGCGCTTGAAGGAACGCCAGGACCGCCAAAAGGAGCGGGCTGAGGCTTTTGAGCGCATCGAGAAATCTCCGGGTCGGGTGCTGCTGCGCGACTGGGTGGATTCCCGCCGCTCGATCTCCGCTTGGACGATGCCGATTCTGATGGTGCTGCTCGCCTTGCAGTTGACAATCGGCAGCGGCACCCAAAACCCCACCTTGGTGATGGTGATGAGCTACGCGGTCTGGGCCTTCCTGCTGTTCTTGATCCTCGACATCTTCCTGATGTGGCGCGGCTTCAAGAAGCTCGCCGCCGAGCGCATCCCGAACGAGCCGCTCAAAGGCCTGATGACCTACGGCATCTCCCGCTCCATCAACATCAAGCGCTTCCGGCAGCCAAAGCCCCGCGTCAAATCCGGCGAGCAGATCTGATGATCTACCACTGGCGCTCCTACCCCGAAGTCGACCTCCCCGACTTCTTCGAAACCCAAGCCGACGCCGAAACCTGGCTCTCCGAGCACTACCTCGACCTCTCCCTCGCCGGCGCCCTCGAAGTCTCCCTCTACGACGGCGACCGCCTCATCTACCAAATGAGCCTCTCCGAATAACCCACCCCCACCCTTTCCCTTCCCCTCCTTTTCGGCGTCGCTTCCCCCGCTCGCGGGCCAGGTGTCTTGTCATGGTTTGCTGACGGCCCGCGTCGGACGAAGAGTCCGCGGGCGTTCACCCGTGGTTGCCCTGCCACTCGCCTTCGCGGGCGGCCACCGCCCACCCGCCGGTCGGCCCACCTCCCATAACCCTCTGTGCTTGTGGTTGCGTTTGCTGCCTTGTTTTTATGGAGATCTTCATTGACGGGGTTTTGGTACCCAGCCACCGACCGGCACCCGACACCGAACCTGCGGCCGACCGTCCAGCCCGGCCATTCAACTGTGTGACGACCAGCCCGGCCAAGTTCGAGAAACGGCGGCCCGAGGCAATAGCCGGAGGGTCGTCGTTTGCCGCGTGTGAGGGCGTTGGCCGAACGCGCGAAAACCGTCGATTTCCGAAGGATTGGGGCCGTTTCAGCCGGGAAAGGATGCGGGATGGCGTCGAGCGAACTGGTCCCAGTCCCGGTGTCGGAGCAGACCCACGATCTTGTGAAAACCGCCCAGTTTTCAAAATTGTGGGTAGCGGCGGCAGGGCAAGCCACAGTAAGACGCGACTGCGCCCTCCGGTTACCGGAGACGGGAGAGGGAGATTAGGGTAACCTTAGTGGCATGAGTGATGTGTTGATGTTGACGGAGGCCGCGGCCACGAAGGTGAAGGCGTTGGCGGCGACGGAGCCGGATTTTGCGAATTTGGCGTTGCGGGTGGCGGTGGCGCCGGGCGGGTGCTCGGGGTTTCGCTACGAGCTCTCGTTGGACGACGCCGAGTATGAGGGTGATGTGAAGGCGGAGAGTTTCGGGGTGAAGTTGGTCACCGATGCGATGAGCTACCCGTATGTGAAGGGCTCCACCATTGATTTCGTGGAGACGCTGCAGCAGATGGGCTTCACCATCGACAACCCGAACGTCACCGCTTCATGCCGGTGTGGGAACAGCTTCCAGGCGGGCGAGGAGACTCCCGCCCCCGCCGGCTGTGGTTGCGGCAACTGCTAACTCTCGTTTCCTCTAGAATGTGGGGAAAACCGGAGAGTGAAAATGTCTGATACCGCTGCCATCCTGCTGTACTCGTCTGATCGCACCGTCCGCGAGGCGGTGAAGGCCGCGCTGGGCAAGCGCGTCGCCGCGGACGTCCCGCCCCTGGAGATCACCGAGGCGGCCACTGAGCCGATCGTGTTCCAGGCGTTGGATTCGGGCAAGTTCGATCTGGCCATCTTGGATGGCGAGGCGAATCCGTCCGGCGGGTTTGGCATCGCGCATCGCATCAAGGACGAGCTGGCTGATCCACCCCCGGTGCTGCTGCTGGTGGTGCGCGTGGCGGACGCCTGGCTGGCCACTTGGTCCGGCGCGGAGGCCGTCACCATGAGCCCGATCAACCCGTTGGAGTTTCCGGGCTTGGTCGCCAAGCTATTACGTTAAGAGTTGATTCGTAAACCCTGCGGATCCACCACGTCGATCCCGTGCGCTTCACCTACCGGGGCGCTCACCAACTGCCCGCCGAGCGTGGAAAGCCCCGCGTACAACGCCGGATTGGCTTTCGCCGCGCCCCGGATGCCCTTGTCGGCCACCTGCACCAGATAGGGCAGGGTGGACGCCGTCAGCGCCAGGGTTGACGTCCGCGCCACCGCTCCCGGAATGTTGGCCACGCAATAGTGGATGACGCCCTCCTCGACGTAAGTCGGGTTGGCGTGCGTGGTGGGCCGACTGGTCTCGAAGCAGCCGCCTTGGTCGATGGCGATGTCCACCACCACCGAGCCGGGCCGCATCGACGCGATCATCTCGCGGGTGACCACCTTCGGCGTCTTCGCGCCAGGGACGAGCACCGCACCGATCACCACGTCAGATTCGGCGACGTACTGGGCGGTGCGAATCCGGTTCGGCACCACCAGATCGAGCCGCCCGCCGGTGAAATCGGCCAGATAGGCCAAGCGCGCCGGATTCAGATCGAGCACGCGGGTGATCGCCCGCATCCCGAGCGCGATCTTCGCCGCCTCGGTGCCCGCGACGCCGCCGCCGATGATGGTGACCTTCGCCGCTGGGGTGCCGGGCACGCCGCCGAGCAGAATCCCGGCCCCGCCGCGCGGGCTCTCCAAATGGTGCGCGGCCGCCTGCACGGCCATCCGCCCGGCCACCTCGCTCATCGGAGCCAGCAGCGGCAGCCGCCCGTCAGCGGTCTGCACCACCTCGTAGCCAATCGCGTCAATCTTGCGCTCCAGCAGGAACCGGGTCTGCTGCTCGTCCGCCGCCAGATGCAGATAGGTGAAGAGCTGCTGGCCCTCCTTGAAGAGCCCGTACTCAGCCGGAATCGGCTCTTTCACCTTGACGATCAGATCCGCCCCCGCAAAAACGTCCGCCGCCGTCGGGACGATGGTCGCCCCCGCCTCGACGAACTCCGCATCCGCGAACCGGGAGCCTTCGCCAGCCCCCGCCTGAATCAAAACCGAATGCCCATGGTGAGCCAATTCGAACACGCCATCGGGCGTGATCGCCACCCGATTCTCGTTGTCCTTGATCTCCTTGGGAACTCCCACAATCAAACTCATACCCACCATCCTAAAACTAGAGCGCCGCCACCCCAAGGCCTTTAAATGCCTTTAATCAGACCTAAACAATCGATCCGCGTAAGCCGTCCAGATCAAATAGCTAACTCGGCACCGATGGCGGCGGCGCGTTCCAAGAGGGCTTGGGAGGCGTCGTCGCCGGGCCGGGTGCCCGTCACGTGGTAGAAGTACTCCAGTTTGACGTCGGTGACCCGGCAGTAAAGCTCGAAGATGCCGTGGACGAGCTGGGTTTGCATCGCGGTGACGAAGCCCTCGGATTCGTAGGTGTCGTCGGGGCTGGCCGTCAACGCGATGAGCCGGATCTTCTTGCCCGCCAATTGCTTGATGGCCTCGCCCGTGTCACTGTGGCCATAGGCGAAGCCCCGGGTGATCACCCGCTCGATATAGCCTTTCAGATAGGCGGGCACCGACCACCACCACACCGGAAAGACGAAGGCGATGCCGTCCGCCGCCGCCAGCTTGGCCTGCTCCTCCAGCACATCGGGAGTGGCCACGCCCTTGCCGCCCGCGTTGAACCGCTCAAAATCCGCCAAGCTGTATCGCGGATCGAATCCGTTGCGATAGAGATCCGATTCTTCCACCACGGCCCCGACCTTCGCCGCCGCCCGCAGCACCTCAGCCGCCACCACCGCCGTGAACGACTCCGCTTTCGGATGCGCCCACACCACAAGTACTCTGCTCATATCCTCACCCTAGCCGGTAGCTAACGCCGCGATGTCACGTTCACGCAACGGGCGGAGAATCTGCCTGCCAGTCGGTCACCGCTAAACCTTCCACCCGCGCAAACTCCCGGGTGTTGTTCGTCACCACCGTGAGAGATCGGGAACGGGCATGACCCGCGATTTGGGAATCGAAAGGGCAAATCGGAGTGCCCGCCTGCTTCAACGCGGCTCGGATAAACCCAGTGTGTTTCGCGGCGGCTTCGTCGAAAGGAAGGACTTGCACCAGCGAGAGCAACTCGCTCACCCTCCTTCGGGAACCAACTGGGTTATCGCTCAGGTTGGCACCGTACTGCAACTCCATCACGGATACCGTCGAGACCGCTATCTTCCCAGCATGTGCGGCCAATTTGTCCCTCAAATGTGGTGCTTTACCGCGCAACAAAGCCACCAGCACATTCGTATCCAACAGATAGGCGGGTTTCACAACTGATCACGTTCCTCCGCTACCCCCTGAGCTCGATCCGCGAGGAAGTCCTCAGCAACCGGCGTCATGCTGTCAAACCAGCTTTCCCAGGTGAGCTGGACCGGAACGAGAATGCGTTTGTCCCCATCAACCACCACTTCCACCGCTTTCACGAAATCCGGGAAAGCGACCTCTTTAGGCAGCCGGACCGCCTGCGAGAGGTTGTTTAGAAACAGCCGCGCCGTAGCCATCTCGACCCCTTTCTATGTATATACAAATAGTATATACATTCAACTGAGAAAATCAACCGCCAGCGCTACCGCTCCAGCGAGGTAGGCGCCGAGGATGAGGAAGGGGCCGAAGGGGTAGCCGGAGGCGGGTTTGCGGGCGAGGCCGTAACCGACGGCGAACACCGAGCCCACCAACAGCGCGATGACGGGGTACATGGTGCCCAGCAGGCCGGTGGGGATGCCGAGCAGGAAGCCGAGGCGGACGTCGCCGAAGCCGAGCGGAGAGAGGGCGTCGCGGTCTCCGGTGCGGGAGCGGGCGCGGCGTTTGCCGGAGTACCAGACGAAGAGCAACGTCAGGCCGCCGATCAGCGAACCGGCCAACGCCGGGCTGGCCACCGCCCAGAAGGACGCGGGCGGGACGATCAGCGAACTGGACAGCAACACCCAGGCGAGCGAGCAGCCCAAAGCGGGGTACATCAAGAGATTTGGCAGCCGCGCGGTGAGCGCGTCAATAATCGCGAGTGGGATGGCGAATAAGGTAAACAGCCCCCAGGCGACCCCCGTCGCCACGTAGAGGGTTACTTTTCTGCCGCCTTCACGATGTCTTCGGTGACGTCGGCCACCGGATCGGCAATGTAGGCGTCCGGCGGGGTGAGCTGCACCCAGCCAGCGTCCGGATCAGACTTGAAACGCTTCGAGAGCGCGTACAGGCCACCACCAATGAGCGAAAGCAGGCTAACCAGCTTCAGGAACTTGCGGAAACCCCCCTTCTTCTTGGGCGCTTCCTCGACGGCGTCTTTGCGCTTGCTCATTCTCCCTCCATCTCTTAGGCGTCTAGGGCAATCCTAGCTTTCTCCAGCGGGTTGCACTATGAACGGTAGTGAATTTTTATAACGATTAGGTAGCTAACACGGATTGGTTAGCTTTGGCTCCAAGGCTTTGAGGACGTCGGCATCCGCGCCCAGCCACTTGACCGAGTACAGGTTGTCGAGGCCCAGCCACCGGGCGTCCTGATGCTCGTTCAAGGTGAACGAGCTGTCCAACGAGCACAGGTAGCAGTTCATCCGCAAGAAGAACTCGGGGTATTCGTAATCGACGGTCATCAGATACTCCTGCACTGAGATCGTGGCGTCCAACTCCTCAAAGAGCTCCCGGGCCAACGCTTCCTCGTGCGTCTCGCCGGGCTCGATCTTGCCGCCGGGGAACTCCCACCAGCCGCGGTAGCCGCCGTAGCCGCGTTGTACCGCGAGCACCTGGTGGTCGCGCACGATACAGGCGGCGACGATCTCGTAGCGGGGCTTGCTCACTCTTACTTTCCGAAGTGGGCTTGCCCCCAACCGAGCAGGCTCTCGTAGCCACGCTTGCCGGTGGCGCCGTCGGGCATGATCAGCCAGAGGATCAGGTAGAGGCCGATACCGGTGCCGAAGCAGATCAGCAACACGAAGAAGATCGTGCGGATCGCCCAGGACTGGATGCCGAACATATCGGATAGGCCACCGCAGACTCCGCCGATGAAGCGGTCGGTGGTGGAACGGGCAAATGGGCCTTTCATTGTTTATTTCCTTTCAAGGCGGTGATTAACGCTACCAAGGCGACAGCGATAAGAATGATGGGGAACAGCCAGTTGATTATGGTGACCGTCACTTTGACGATGGTGAACACCACTACCACGGCGGCGATCAGGCAGCTGAGCAGCCCGATGATGAGCGCGGTGAGATCAGCCTTCATGAGCCGACCACCTCCAATGAGCCGAAGGAGACGTCGACACTGAGATGCAGCGTCGGGCCAGATGTGACCTCCACGGGCGGAAGCTCCAGTTCATCGAAGTCTGACGCGCCAGGCGTCATTTGCGGCGCGGAAGGCAAAGCGACCGCAACCGCGTTCCCGAACTCACCGGAGCAACTGAATCCGCAACCATCGGTGGACTCGGCGGAGACGTTCGTGATCGTCACCGAAGAGAAGCTGGCTTCATAGACGCCATCGACCACTACCGATTCCGGCAGCAGGATCTTCGCCGAACCGAAACTCTGCTCGATCCGCATCTCCGCGTCTTCCTCCAGCTTCAAGTCAGTGAAATCGTAGACCGTGCCGTCAAAGGACATGTCTTGATCGGCGATGTCACTCGCGTCGGTGAAGACGATCCGATCCTCCGATTGGAAGAGATTGAGCGCCCGGATGTGCTCGGTCGGGATGGCCATGAAAGCCACCACGAAGATCGCGAGCACCGCCGTCATCACCATGAACCGGGGACGGCCGCGCCAAGTACTGATGGTGAGGGTGAGCCCGAAGGCGAAGAGCACCATCGCCGCCCAGAAGACCGGACGAATCGCGATGCCGAACACCAACTGCAGCGCGAGCAACACCCCCACCCCCAGCACTATTAGCGACAGGGCAAAGAGCCAACCGCGCCAGCGGCGAATCACCGGCCCCTGGATGGTCGGCACCTCGGCAAGTTCATCCCCGGGGGTTTCGAGGGGGGCTTCACTATTGCCGGCTGCCGCCGTAGCTTTTACCTGCTCCAACCGCTGTGACCAGCTATCCCGAGCCCGCTCGAAGGGAGTGGGCTCAGCGTGCTGCACCGGCTTGTTGCGGCTGGAAAGGACGACGATCACCACGATCAGCGCGGTGACCGCCAAACCAGTCATCCAGCCGCGGACGAGGCTCCAACCCGGAACCACAATACAAATCAGCAGCACGATGGCCAAGATCCAACCGAGTTTCGAGTTCGACGGCTTGCCGCCGGGTTCCCGTGGGACGATCAGCAGGCCGATCAAATAGAGCAGCACTGCCGTCCCAAAAGAAACGAACGCCAACACCACTGCGGCGATGCGCAATACGGTGACGTCCACACTGAACCGCTTTGAGAGCCCCAACATCAAGCCACCGAATACGGCGCCTTCCCGCGGGCGGTATAGATCTGGTTGTTTGACCATACCCTCCATTGTGTCCGCAGAAGTGGCGGCTTCGCTATTGGGGTCGTCCCTGAGCGACCCCTACACTCGGCGCTCGGGGTTTAGTTCCAGGCGACAAGTGGAACAAAAATGTGTGATGCTTTTCTTGTCATGTCAAGCCAAGTTACCCATCGCGGCACCGAGAATCGCGCGGTGCGGCGGCTTGACGACGGCTGGGTCTCCGGGGTCTGCGCGGGGCTGGCCGCCCAATTGAAGATCCCGGTGCTGTTGGTGCGGATCGCCTTCGTGGTGTTGACGTCGGTGAAACTCATCGGGCTGGCCTTCTATCTGGTCTTCTGGCTCTTCATGCCCCCCGCCCAAGCCCGGGCTTCCATGGGCGTGC
The DNA here is from genome assembly GCA_031272505.1 of Propionibacteriaceae bacterium. GTDB lineage: Bacteria > Actinomycetota > Actinomycetes > Propionibacteriales > Propionibacteriaceae > Propionicimonas. Next base: position 31,607 of record JAISTQ010000065.1, on the reverse strand, counting down.
TCTCGGCCGAACGCGCCGGGATGCGCACCACCGCCAAGACCAAACAATCGGTGAACTACGCGCTGGCCGCCGCGCTGTTCCTGCTCGGGGCAGGCTTGCTCTGGGCGACGCAAATCTCCCCCATCGCCACGCCCCACCAGGTCTTGTTCCCGGTGTTGTTGGCCGCGCCCGGCCTGGCGCTGATTTGGTGGCAGGCTGACCACGCGGCTACCACGGACCGGCTGGAGATCTCCGGGTGGCGGCGGCTCTTGGGCGCGCTGCGCTCGCACTGGACCACCATCGCGCTGCTGATCGTGGGGTTGCTGCTGATCGGCGTCGGCATCTGGATGGGCTACCAGTTGCGCGCTCCGGAATGGATGTTCGGGATCAGCATGGACGAGCCGTTCCTCTTCTTCTTCCTGGTGTTGGAGGCGGTGGTGGCCACGGTGTTGATCTGCGCGCCCTGGCTGATCCGGGTGCGCCGGGAGCGCAACACCGCGATCGCCGAGCGGATGGTCTCGGACACCCGGGCGGACATCGCCGCGCACCTGCACGACTCGGTGCTGCAAACGCTCGCGTTGATTCAGCGCAACGCCGCCGACCCGGCCACGGTGACGGCCCTGGCCCGCCGCCAAGAACGCGAGTTGCGCAACTATCTCTATGGGGAAGAGGAGACCGACACCACTTTGGTGGCCGCGTTGACGCAGGCGGCTGCCGACGTCGAGGATCGGTGGCAGGTGGAGGTGGAGTTGGTGAACGTCGGCGACACCGAGATGGACGACGAGTTGGCCGATCTGGTCAGCGCCGCCAAGGAGGCAATGCGGAATGCCGCGAAACACTCCGGCGAACGGCGGGTGGACGTCTACATCGAGGTGACGGACGAGCTGGTGAGCGTCTTCGTGCGGGATCGCGGGGTCGGCTTCGACCTCGGCCACATCCCACCGGATCGGATGGGTGTGCGCGAATCAATACAAGAACGCATGAATCGCGCCGGTGGACGGGCGATAATCAAGACAGCGCCCGAGCAGGGCACCGAAGTGAGATTGGAGATTTCCAGATGAGCGAACCGATTGAAGACATTTTCCGCGTGGTGGTGGTTGACGACCATGCGATGTTCCGCACCGGCGTGAAGGCCGACCTGGGGGATCGGGTGGAGATCGTCGGCGAGGCCGAGGACGTGGCCACCGCGATCGCCGCGATTGAGGCGACCATTCCGGACGTGGTGCTGCTCGACGTCCATCTGCCTGGCGGGGGTGGCGCGGCCGTCGCCAAGGCGATCCTGCCCAAGCTGCCCGAGGTGCGCTTCCTGGCGCTCTCAGTCTCCGACGCGGCCGAGGACGTGATTGGCGTGATCCGGGCGGGGGCGCGCGGTTACGTCACCAAATCCATCTCGTCGGACGATCTGGTGGACGCCATCAAACGGGTGGCCGAAGGGGACGCGGTCTTCTCCCCGCGGCTGGCCGGCTTCGTGCTCGACGCCTTCTCCGGCTCCATCGAGGTCGCCTCCATCGACGAAGACCTGGATCGGCTCTCCACCCGCGAGATCGAGGTGCTGCGGCTGATCGCCCGCGGCTACCAATACAAGGAGATCGCCCGCGAGCTGTTCATCTCCATCAAGACCGTGGAGACGCACGTCTCTTCGGTGCTGCGCAAACTGCAACTCTCCAACCGCTATCAGTTGACCCGCTGGGCGTCCGACCGCAAACTCGTGTGACGTCACGGTAAGGTAAGGGGGATGTCTGAGATTGGGTTGCTGGAAGGTCTGAACGGGCCGCAGCGCGAAGCGGTATTGCACACTGGTTCGCCGCTGCTGGTGGTCGCGGGGGCCGGCTCGGGCAAGACGCGGGTGTTGACGCGGCGGATCGCCTATCTGGTGGCGGTGCGCGGGGTGCATCCGGCTTCGATTCTGGCAATCACGTTCACCAACAAAGCGGCCGCCGAGATGCGCGAGCGGGTGGCGGACGAGGTGGGGCCGCGCGCCAAGCTGATGTGGGTTTCCACCTTCCATTCCGCGTGTGTGCGCATCCTGCGCTCCGAGATCGGCGAGTTCGGCATCTCGCGCAACTTCTCCATCTATGACGACGCCGATTCCAAGCGGCTGATGCAGCTCATCATCAAGGAGTTGAACCTCGATCCGAAGCGCTGGCCGGCCCGGATGCTGCAAAACCGCATCTCCAACTTCAAGAACGAGCTGACCACCGCCGACGCGGCCCTGGAGTTGGCCGAGAACGCCAACGACGAGCTGATCGCCAAGGTCTACGCGGAGTACCAGCGGCGGCTCCTGGGCGCGAACGCCCTCGACTTTGACGACCTGATCATGAAGACCGTCGAGCTGTTCGCCGAGCTTCCCGACGTGCGGGAGCGCTACCGGCGGCGCTTCGCGCACGTGCTGGTGGACGAATACCAGGACACCAACCACGCCCAGTACGCGCTGATCCGCGAACTGTGCCGCGACGAGGCGAACTCCCCCACCCCGGAGTTGATGGTGGTGGGCGATTCGGACCAGTCGATCTACGCCTTCCGGGGCGCGACCATCCGCAACATCTTGCAGTTCGAAGCGGATTTCCCCGGCGCCCGCACGATTGTGCTGGAGCAGAACTACCGCTCCACCCAGAACATCCTGGAGGCCGCCAACGCGGTGATCACCCGCAACGCCGCCCGCCCCGAAAAGCAGCTCTGGTCGGATGCCGGGGACGGCCCCAAGTTGACGGGCTACGTGGCCGACACCGAACACTCCGAGGCCCGCTTCGTGGCCGACGAGATCGAGAGGTTGACGCGCGAGCACCTCTCCACGCCCGGCGAGACCGCAATCTTCTACCGCACCAACGCCCAATCGCGCACCTTCGAGGAGACGTTCATCCGTTCCGGCACCCCGTACAAGGTGGTGGGCGGGGTGCGCTTCTACGAGCGCCGCGAGATCCGCGACGCCATCGCCTACCTGAAGGCCATCGCCAACCCGGCGGATGACATCTCAATGCGGCGGATCTTGAACGTGCCAAAACGCGGCATCGGGGAGCGCTCCGAGGCGTTGGTGGCCGCCCACGCGAACGCCCAGCGCACCTCCTTCTTCGCCGCCTTGGAGCAAGCCGAGCAGATTGACGAACTGGGCACCCGGGCGTTGCATCCGATCCGCGAGTTCGTGGCCTTGATGCAAAAGCACATCGCGATGGTGGCCGCCGGTGAGCCCGCCGACGCCATCCTGCGCAGTGTGCTGGACGATTCCAAGCTGCTCGCCGAGTTGCGCAAATCCACCGATCCGCAAGACGAGACCCGCGTGGAAAACCTGCAGGAGTTCGTCTCGGTGGCCACCGAGTTTGTGGCGACGGCCAGCGCCATCGACGTCGATGCCGCACCCGCCGTACCGCATCCGCGTCACCCCGAAGACGCCCCCACCGCGTCCGAGGTCCAACTACTGGCATTGGGTGGGGCTGAGTTGGATCCCTCGCTGCCCGCCTTCCTGGAACGGGTGGCCCTGGTGGCCGATTCGGATCAGATCCCCGGCAACGAGGAGCACGGGGTGGTCACTCTGATGACGTTGCACACTGCGAAGGGCCTGGAGTTTCCCACCGTCTTCATGACCGGCATGGAGGACGGCATCTTCCCGCACCTGCGCGCGATGCACGACCCGGACGAGTTGGAGGAGGAGCGGCGGCTCGCCTACGTGGGGATCACCCGGGCGATGCAGCGGCTCTATCTATCCCGGGCGGTGGTCCGGCTGGTCTGGGGATCGCCGCAGTACAACCAGCCGAGCCGGTTCTTGGAAGAGATTCCCAGCTACCTGATCGAATGGGCCAACCCCGGCATCGGCGCGTCCATCGGCCCGGTACGCCCGCAGAAAGCCACCGGCAAACAGATCTTCAAGGGCACCTTGGCAGTGGGCGACATGGTGCTGCACGCCACCTTCGGCCTGGGCATCGTGAAGGCCACGGAAGGCGAGGGGGAAAACGCTACCGCCGACGTCGATTTCGGCTCCGCGGGCCTCAAGAAACTGCTGCTGCGTTTCGCGCCGCTGGAGAAGCTGTCTTGACGAATAATTAACGCTTTTTGCAAAAGGGGAATAAAGTTGGTGGGGTATTAGGAAGTGGGGAAGATGTCGAAGCAGTCGATTCCCGCGTTGCTGGCAACCTTGACGCTTGTCGCCACCGAACTAGCCTTCGCGGCACCAATGGCCACCGCCGACGCTCCAGCGTGCGGCGCGACCTCCGCGCTGCCCGCGATCACCGTCACTTCAGCCAGCACCTTCAACTCCAGCCAGGCGGGCGGCACTGACACCGACCCGGTGATCTTGGAGCTTGCCGCCGGTTTCACCGCCACCGCTCCGCTGGTCATCTCGCAGCCGAACGTGCTGGTGCGCGGCGTGGGCGGGGTGCAGCGGATCAGCGCTGACGCCTCCTTCAACACCGCCGCCAACCCGCCGCTGCTCAGCGTGAACGCCGACAACGTGGCGATCTGCAACATCAACTTGGACGGCGCCTCGCAGGCCAACAACGCTTTGTATGCCAATGCCGACGACGGCGCCTACCACCTCGACTTGAACAACACCACGGTCACCGGCGCGCGCGCCGACGGCTTGCAGGTGATCGGCAACGCCAGCACCCACGTGGCGCTCACGCTCACCGACACCCACCTGGATTCCAACGGCGGCAACGGCGGCTACCTCGCCGACATCCACGCCACGGTGACCGGCGGCGGGGCCGCCCACAATGGCGGCAACGGGCTGGATTTCCGGCAATCGGCCATCGCCCGCAAACCAGTGTTGACGCTCGCCGCCAGCTCCGGCGTCGATCCGGCCTTTGACAGCAACACCGGCACCGGCTTGGCCGTCTCCAACGTCTCCATCAGCAATCCGGCCACCGTGAACGCGGCGGGCATCAGCGCCAGCAGCAACGGGGGCGACGGGATGGCCTTCACCGACACTTCCGCTTTGACGGCCACCGGGGCGGTCACCGCCAACGGCAACACCGGCGCGGGCATCAAGTTTGACGGCATGGGCGTGATCCAGCTCGCCACGGTCACCGCGAACACCAACGGCCAGCAGGGGATGCTGCGCCGCGGTTTTGGCACCGTGCAGGTGTCCGGGGCGGCCAGCTTCACCGGCAACAAAGCCGAGGGCGTGCGGGTGGAAAGCCCGGGCGCCGGTTTCGATGGCACGCTCACCATCGCCAACAGCGTCGGCGTCGGCCTCTATGTGGCCGGGAACGTCACCCTGAATGACATCACCACCATCACCGGCAACGCCGGCGGCGGCATCGTGATGACGAACTTCGCCAACCTGACCGCCACCAAAGACGTCACCGCCTCCACGAATGGGGGCAGCGGCGTCTCGGTCACCGAAGCGACCGCCAGCTTCGACCAACTCCAAGTCGACAACAACGATTTCTTCGGGATCGTCGCCTACACCGGCGGCAACGTGAACGCCACCAAGTGCATCGTGGGCTCCGGCAACGGGGCGACCACCGTCGAGGCCGAGGACAGCGGCATCATCACCGATCCGTGCGGCACGCACCGGGGCGTCATCCAGAATCCGCCCACCCCGCCCGATCCCGACGACGATGACGACGCCCCCTACACGCAGACGGTGAAGCTGCCCCAAAAGAGCCTCAACCTAGCCAAGGGCAAGACGGCCACTTTGAGCGCCTACGCCTTCCCGAACACCGGCACCTGGTCGGCCACCAAGGCCAAGGTCACCTGGAAGTCGTCAAATCCGAAGATCGTGAGCGTCAGCGCCAGCGGCAAGCTCAAAGCGCTGAAGACCGGCAAGGTCACCATCACCGCCACCGCCGTCACCCAAGGTAAAGACGGCAAGACGGTGAAGTCCACGGTCACCGTGAAAGCGGTGAAGAAGGCCGTCAAGGTCACCAAAGTCTCCGCCAGCGGGGTGCCGAAGACGCTCAAGGTGGGCGCGAAGCAGGCCATCTACGCCAAGTACTCGCCGAGCACCGCCACCGGCGCGGTCGCCAGCTTCAAGTCTTCGAACACCAAGGTGCTGAAGGTCTCCAAGTACGGGTACGTCACCGGCGTGAAGAAGGGCACCGCGAAGCTCACCGTGAGCGCGGGCGGCAAGAAGAAGACCTACACCATCAAAGTTTCTTAACCCTTATCCAATCTCAATCTGCGCGATCACCGGGTTGTGGTCGGACGGCAGCGGATCGGTGGCATAGAAGGGTTTGTTGCCCACTTCCGTGGCTTTGCTCACCAATGACGAACCGAGCCCGACCCGCCATGAGTACACCTGTTTCACCCCGCGGGTCCAGATGAAATCGATGTGGTAGCCGTTGATCTTCGGGGAGTTGGTGCGCACCGAGCCGTAGTAGAAGCGGTTCGCGAACGAATGGCCGTAGTAGTTGGTGGTGGAGGCTCCCCGGACTTTCGTGGTGATGGTCTGCGCCAGCGAATAGGCATCCAGGAATCCGGCGCCGACCAGCTCGGTGATGTGGGCGTTGCGCGCGGACGATTCCTGCCAGTTCGATTCGTTGAAATCGCCGAGCACCAGCACCGGGGTGTCCGCGCCCTTGGTGAGCGCCTTGATCTTGCTCACCAACCGTTTCATCTGCGCGGCGCGGACGGTGAAGTGCCGGCTGGTCAGCCCAGCGGGCTTCTGGTGGGTGCTGATCACGTAGAAGGTCTTGTTCGTCTTGGTGTCCCGGAGCAGCACCCAGGCGCTGGGACGGGCGTGCACCTTCCCCGGATCGGCAGTGGAGCCGGTCTTGAACGAGCCGGATTTCACCAGGTTGAACCGCGAGGTCTTCCAGGCGATCGGATGATCGAGGTCGAGGCCGTACCACGAATAGCCGCCCAGCTTGGGCTTCACCTTCAGCATCTGCTTCGGGCCCGTACCGGAGTGCATGTTTTCCTGGAAGCCGATCACGTCCGGATCCTCGGTTTTCACCCAGGACACCAGGGAGACGAGCCGCTTCGACCAGGGCCGCTCGAACTGGTCGGTTTTGTTGGTGCCGTCCACGTTCCACGTCATCACCTTGACGGCGGTGCTCGGCGCGCTGGCCTCCCCGTTCGCATCCGGACAGTCTCCTGGCGCGGTTGCCGGAAAGCCGGCGGTGGTGGGGGTGAAGCCGACCCGGACGGTGCCGTCGCCGTTGTCCGTCACCGTGGCCACCCCATATTTCTCTTTGTCGAGCGCGGCGCTGAACTTGGCGGCGTCGCCCACCACGAAATCCACCTCGTGCTTGGCCACGTAGTTGACCTGCCGGATCTCCTGGGCTTGGGCGATGGCCAGCGAGGCACCCCAGGCCCAGGGGCTGAGCTGCCCGGTGGCGAATAAGAAATTGAAGGTGTTTTTGGTCTGCGCGGACGGATAGACGCCGCGCGTCGGCCGCATGGTGCGATCCGCGTTGGTGATCGGGGTGCCCGCCACGTCCAGGCCGAGCCGCTCGTAGAAGGCCACCGGATCGACATTCTCGCTGCCGATCACGATCTCGAAATGCAGCGTGCTCATGGTGCCGCCGCTGAGCAGCCGCCACGCTGACGCCAACTGCTGCCCGGCCGCCACCTGGTCGCCGACGCTCACCTCAATGTCCGAAGCCGCCAGGATCTCCTTGTAATAGCTGTAGACGCCCCCGGAATGATAGACGGTGATGTACCAGCCGGAGGCGGAGAAATCGATGCGTTTCACCTTCCCGGCGGCCGCCGCCAAGATCGGGGTGCCCGGCAGGCCGGAGAGATCGACGCCGGTGTGCTCGGTGACCGCGCCGGTGAGCGGATCGGTCTGCGGCCCGAAGCCCACGTTGACGGCTCCATCGGCATCGGCCAGCGGCTGCACCCAGCCAGCCAGCAGCTCCGCGCCCGAGCACGTCTCTTCGCCGTGCGCCAGCGTCGGCAGCCCCACTACCGACAGCGCCGTGGCTAACAGCCCGATGATCGCCCGCATCACACCCAACAGCCGCCTTTCAGATGATGTCCACCGGGCTGCCCGGCAGCACTTCTTCCAGCTTCTTCAGGTCGTCCAGGTGCATCCGGATGCAGCCGTTCGAGATCGCCGCCCCCTTGGTGCCGATCTGGCTGTCCGAGCCCACCGGCCCGTGGAAAGCGATGATCGCGTCGCCGGAGCCTTTCCAATCCTTGATCGCCTCCGAATGCGCGGAAATCACCACCACGAACGGCCCGTAGCCGGCCCCCGGCGATTCCGCGTTCATGGTGACGAAATAGTTGCCCTTCGGCGTCGGGGTGGCCTTCTTGCCCACCCCCACCGGGGCGGTGAACACCTTCTCACCAGCCTTGTAGAGCGTCACCTTGTGTTTCTTCAGGTTCAACTCGATCCGATACGGGGTGGTGGAGATGGTCACGTCCGATTCCTTGATCCAGGCGGTGGAATGATTCGGCCGCTGCTGCAAGCCCACTTGGATGTAGCCGTCCTGCCGATCCAAAACCGGCAGCACCGAGGTGTAGCCGTACCAAGTGCCGTCCACCTTGCCGTCCTTCTCGCCGCCCGGCTCCGCGTACTTGTCCACGTCACCGTCCAAGGTGGCGACTTCGTAGCTGGTCGGCGGGCCGGTCGGGGTGGGCGTGGGAGTCGGCGTGGGAGTGGGGGTGGGCGGCGCGGCGATTTCGACCACCGGGAACGGGAAAGTCTCGGGAATCGGGGCGCGGGCCAACTTCGGCACGAAAATGATCGCGTTCACCACCAGCGCCGCATACAACAAGGCAGCCAGCACCCAGAGCACACGCTTGCGATTACGTGAACTGCCGACTGCCCGCTGCGGCTTCCCCATGGGAGTCAATGGTACTAGACGCCCTTAATCTCAGGGCATCGGAACGAGCTAATCGAGGGGGGCGGAGGATTCGTCAGAGTCCGAGGGGGCCTGGCTCGGATCGGGCTTGACGTACTCGGCCGGATCGGAACCCTTGCCGTCCTTGTAGAGCGAGAGGTGCAGGTGGCAACCGGTGGCGAGGCCCGTCTTGCCCACCGTGCCGATGTACTCGCCCTTGTCTACCAACTGGCCGACCGTCACCGCGATCTTGTCCATGTGCAGGTAGCCCGTCATCACATTCACGCCGTTGATGTCGCCATGATCGATGCGGACGTTGTTGCCCGAACCGCCGTTGTACCCGCCGGAATCGGCCTTCACGACCTCGCCGGACTGCGCGGCGTAGATCGGCTGGCCACACTCGCCGCCGATGTCCATGCCGTCATGCATCCGGTAATAGTGGTAGATGGGATGGTAGCGCATCCCGAAACCATTGCCCTTGGAGACCGAACCCTCCGTAGGCCAGAGGAAAGTGCTGATCTCGCGGATGCGAGTCGCCTCCTGGTTCACTTCCTCGGCGTCGGCATTCAACACTGCCTTCCGATCGGCGGCGATAATCTCCACCGAAGCCTCATTAACCGCTTGGGCATCCTCCTGCATGATGGCGGCCCGCTCGGCCGCCAACTCCTCGGTGCTGGGCGGGGTGTACTCGACGACTGTAGGCTCAACCTCAGCCACCGCCGGGCCCGACAACGAGGTGGAAAGATAGGCGACCGAACCAATGCCGACTGCGGCAGCCAACACCACAAAAGCCGTAGTGAACAGCTTGTTGGCGATCAGCGTGCGCAGCGAAACGCGGCCACGGACAGCGCGCGACGGGCGGGCTTCCGCCTCCCCGACCGGCTCGGCGACGCGGCGAGCCTGATATTCGCTGTCGGTGTTCACTTGGTTGGGCCTTCCTTCACTACGGGACTAGTAAACCTTAGCACGATTTCTTAGATTCTTATCAATTTTTCAGGATTCTGTCCGCTATACGGATGGTAACCTCAACCTGCCGTTGACTATTCCCCCGATGACGGGATTCTGAGAACTCTCAGGCTCAGCCTTGGGTGGCGCGCTGCCCGGCGCGCTCGGCCATGCTGAGCCACTGCTTGTCGGTGAAGGAGAAGGTGTCGGTGCCTTTGGAGCCGAGCAGGTAGATGACCTTGTTGTCCACCGCGACCACGGCGACCCGGTAGGTGGCGATGGTCTCGCTCACCTTCCCCTGCTCCACCACGAAGGTCTGGCCGGAATACTGCATCCCGAAGTCTCCCGACCCTTCGACCGGATCGCCCTCGGTGACCTTGGCGGTGGGCACGCTGTCGGCGCATTCGGTGATCTCCTTGATGAACCGATTCGCCAACTTCGTGGCCGACGCCTTGGTGTCCATGGTGTAGATGATCTCGTCCACCCCGAAGGCCCGCGGCGCGTAGACATCCGCCCCCAGGATCAACTGCCGCCAGATCGCGGAGTTGACGTCCTTGGTGTCGGTAAAGCCCTGCACCTCACATTGGCTGCCCACAAAGCCGGTGAGATCGGAGGCGCTGGCATCGATCTTGGTGATCGACCAGGTGCCCTGCCCAGCGGTGATCCGGGGCAGATCGGCGGGTTCCAGCCAACCGGCTGGCTCGGAGGCGACCGGTGGGACGGTCTTGGTGGCCTCCATGCCCGTCGGGCAGCTTCCTTGGCCGTTCTTGCACAGCCGGGTGAAGAGGTTCTTCACCGCGTCGGCAAGTTTGGTGGGCGGGATCTCGGCGTCCGAACTGGAAAGATCGACGGCGATCACCACCCGGCCGGTGCGGCCCAGCAAGATGGTGTGGTAGACGTCAGCTTCCACGTTCCGCACCAGCACCGACTCCACGATCGCCTCATCCACCAGGCGGTCCACCTGGTAGGTGTTCAGGATCTGCCCGGCCGGGGTCTTCGTGGCCGGATCGGGGCAGTTGCCCAACGCCGTCAACTGCAACTGGTAGACCCGGGAGGCCTCCGTCTCGTCCGGATAGGTGGCGACCATGTTGACGATGGTGTTCTGCGCCGTCTCCGTGCTGCCATTCGCCATCTCGCGGGCGACCAGCCGCTCTGGCAGCGGGGCTTCTTCGAAGATCGGCCCGATGCAGAGCATCGAGGTGGCTGGCGGCTCCACTGAGAGCGGGCTCCAGGTGCCCATGCCCAACGCGGTGACGTCCTCCACGCTCAAGACCGGCTCCTGGTACTCCTGGGAGGTTGACGGGGAAGCCGTCGGGGTGGCGGTGGGAGCGGGGGAGGGGCCCAGTTGCAGCGCCCAGGTAATGCCCCAGGCCACCAGGCCGACCACGATCAGGCCGACCAGAATCAACAGCCAGACCTTGCTCTTGCGGCGTTTCGGCTCGGCTTGGGGCGGCTCGGGCAGCTTCGGGTGTTTGTCCGCCTTGACCCGGTGTTTCGGCTTCGGGGCGGGCTCTTCGGCGGCCGGCTCGGGTTCGGGGGTCTGCGGCTCGTCCTCGATGATCGCGCGGCGGCTGGGCGGCGGCGGCTCGTCGTCCTCGTCGGCAAATCGGCGGCCGCGGTCGATCAGGTCGTCGTCTTCCTCGGGAAGGGTGGACCAGATGGCGCGGCGCAACACCAAGGTGTCCTCGGTTTGCACCTTCTCAAAAAGCTCGGCTTCGATCTCGGAGATGGACGAACCATGCACTTCCACCGCCCGCCGGGGGACGTGGGGCTGATTCTCGGACATTAGACTCCTCGCACTGAAACCGCCAGATTAGTCTACAACCACCAAAGCCGGGCTGTCCCCCCGCGAGGTTCCCGGCCTAAAGGCCAGATTTAAGCCAAGATAGATAGGTGATGCCAAAACCCCGCCAGTTGCAGACCGTGGTTGACGCGTCCGTCACCGAGCAGCCGCAATGGATGCCGTGGCCGCTGCTCAGCTTCCTTTCTGGCGTGGCGGTGGCCTTGGTGGGTTGGCTGGTGTGCACCGGGTTGGCGACCATCGCCTGGTTTGGGGCCAGTTCGACGGCCTATACCGCGATTGTCGGGAACTCCACCGGGGTCTGGCTGTTGGCGCACGGGGTGCCTTTCCACATCGGCGAGACCACCGTCACCTTGATTCCGCTCGGTTTGAGCGCGCTGCAACTCTGGCTGCTCGCTTTGACGTCCGGGGCGGTGCTCCGCTCGCAGGTGAAACACGCTGCGGCCCCAGGGCATTCCTGGGTGGTGCCGCTGCGGATCTGGGCTTTGACGGCGGCGGGCTATTTGGCTTTCGCGCTGGTGTTGGCCTTAGTGACGTCCGCCGCGCTCTTCATCGCCATCGCCGGGGTGATCGCGCTCACCCTTTGCGGCTGCGCGCTCGGCGCGCGGCACTACCTGGCCCACTTGCTGCCCAGGGTGGTGAACCGCTCCTTGGCGGGGGCGGGCGCCGGTTTGCTGACGATGCTGGGCTGCGGGGCGGTGCTGCTGACGGTGGCCACCCTGCTCGGCTGGAATTCGATGGACGCGATGGAGGCGGAGTTGGGCATTGACGCCGCCGGGAGCCCGCTCTTCGTGGCCGAGACGCTGGCCTGGCTGCCGAACGCCCTGATCTACGGCATCAGCTTCCTGCTCGGCGCGGGTTTCATGCTCGGCCCGGACACCTTGGTGACCCTCTCCGGCGTGCAGATCGGCTTCCTGCCCGCGCTGCCCACTTTCGGGGCCTTGCCGGAGCCGGGGATTCAGCCGAGTTGGCTGATGCTGCTGCTCGCCACCGGGATCGTGGTCGGCGCGGTGTCCGCCTTGGTCGCCGTCCGCTCGCTGCTTGACGAAGATTTGATCAAGGTGACGTTGGTCTCCGGGCTGGCCGGGTTGCTCACCTCGGCTTTCCTGCTCGCGCTGGGATGGCTCGCCTCCGGCGATCTGGGCGCGGATCGGATGGCCGGTTTCGGGCCCCGGCTCTTCGAGTTGATGCTGGTCGCCCCGATCCTGCTCACCTTGAGTTCCGCCGCCACCGGGCTGCTGCGCTGGTTCCTGTACCAACGACGTCAGATCGTCACCGAGGAAGCCACCACCCAGCTCCGTGGTGAGAAAAGAGACACACAGACGTAATGCGAAAAGCGTAAGATTGGACGAGTGTCAGATCATGTTCCCATCAAACGGGCGTTAATATCCGTCTATGACAAGACCGGCTTGGCGGATCTCGGCCAAGCCCTCGCCAGCCACGGGGTGGAGATCGTTTCCACCGGTGCCACCGCCCGCGCCCTGCGCGCCGCCGGGGTGGAAGTCACCGACGTCAGCGAGTTGACCGGCTTCCCCGAATGCCTGGATGGGCGGGTGAAGACGTTGCACCCGGGGATTCACGCCGGGCTGCTGGCCGACCTGCGGATCCAATACCACCGCGACCAGTTGGCCCAGATGGGCCTCGTCCCCTTCCAGCTGCTGGTCTCGAATCTGTACCCCTTCGCCCAGACGGTCGCCTCCGGGGCCTCCCCGGATGAGATCATCGAGCAGATCGACATCGGCGGGCCGGCAATGGTGCGCGCCGCCGCCAAGAACCACGCGAATGTGGCCGTGGTCACCGCGCCCCGGCAGTATCCGCAGTTGCTCACCGCGCTGGCGGAAGGCGGGTACAGCTTCGCGGAACGCCGCGCCCTAGCCGCCCAGGCTTTCGCGCACACGTCCGCCTACGACACCGCGGTGGCCTCCTGGTTCGCCGGGCAGGCAAACTCGCCGGTGGAGGAGCTTCCCGTCGAGTACGCCGCCAACTTCACCATGGTGAAAAAGCTGCGCTACGGCGAGAACTCGCATCAAACCGCCGGGCTGTATCTGGGCGATCAGCCGTTCGGCCTGGCCGCCGCGCTGCAGTTGCACGGCAAGGAGATGAGCTACAACAACTACGTGGACGCGGATGCCGCCTACCGGGCCGCCTACGATTTCGAGGCTCCCGCCTGCGCCATCATCAAACACGCGAACCCGTGCGGGATCGCGGTCGCCGATTTCATCGTGGAGGCGCATCGCAAGGCATTTGAATGCGATCCGGTTTCCGCCTACGGGGGCGTGGTCGCGGTCAACTGCCCGGTGGATTTGGCGCTCGCCGAGCAGATCGCCCCGATCTTCACCGAGGTGGTGGTGGCGCCCGGCTATGAGGAGGACGCCTTCACCGTGCTGACCGCCAAAAAGAATCTGCGACTGTTGCTCGCCGAGCCCTACGAGCCGTTGCTGCAGATCCGGCAGATCAGCGGCGGCATGTTGGCGCAGCAGCCCGATTTGCTTGACGAACCCGGCGATTCGCCCGACGACTGGCAACTGGTCTCCGGCCCGGCTGCCGACGCCGAGACGCTGGCCGATCTGGCTTTCGCGTGGAAGGCCTGCCGTTCGGTGAAGAGCAACGCCATCCTGCTGGCCAAAGGCCAGGCTTCGGTGGGCATCGGGATGGGCCAGGTGAACCGGGTGGATTCCTGCCGGTTGGCCATCGCCCGGGCGGGCGAGCGGGCGGCTGGCTCGGTGGCCGCCTCCGACGCCTTCTTCCCCTTCCCCGACGGTGCCGAAGTCTTGATTGACGGCGGCGTCAAGGCCATCGTGCAGCCCGGCGGCTCAATCCGCGACGACGAGACCATCGCCGTCGCCAACGCGGCGGGCGTCACCATGTACCTCACCGGCGTGCGGCATTTCAATCACTAGACTCATTAGACTGAGTGCCGTGCAGTTATTGGACGGAAAGGCGCTGGCCGCCGAAATCAAGGCCGACTTGGCGATTCGGGTGGCCGCATTGCAACAGCAGGGCAGCTACCCCGGCTTGGGCACCATCTTGGTGGGCGACGATCCGGGCAGCGCCGCCTATGTGCGCGGCAAGCATCGGGATTGCGCCGAGGTGGGATTGCGCTCCATCCGCGTTGACCTGCCCGCCAGCGCCTCCCAAACTGAGGTCGCGCAGGCCGTCGCCAGCCTGAACCAGAGCCCGGATTGCACCGGCTTCATCGTGCAACTGCCCTTGCCCAAAGGGATGGACGAACACGCGATGCTGGAGTTGGTCTCGCCCGCGAAGGATGCGGACGGGCTGCACCCGGTGAACCTCGGGCGGCTGGTCTTGGGCACCCCGGCTCCGCTGCCCTGCACCCCGCGCGGCATCGTCGCCCTGCTGCGCCACTACGGGGTGCGGCTGGACGGCGCCGAAGTCTGCGTGATCGGCCGCGGCATCACCGTCGGCCGCCCGTTGGGGCTGCTGCTCACCCGGCGCAGCGAGAACGCCACCGTCACCCTGTGCCACACCGGCACCAAAGACCTGGCCGCCCACACCCGGCGGGCGGACATCGTGGTGGCTGCGGCGGGCGTGCCGGGCATGGTCACCGCCGAAATGGTGAAGCCGGGCGCGGCGGTGTTGGACGTGGGCGTCACCCGCACCGAGGCGGGCTTGCGCGGGGATGTGGCTCCGGAAGTCGCCGAAGTGGCCGGTTGGCTCTCCCCCAATCCGGGCGGAGTCGGGCCGATGACCCGCGCGATGCTGCTCGCCAATGTGGTGGAATCGGCCGAACAGGCGGCCCAAAATGGCTAAGACGCCGTTGCAGCAGGTACTGGGCCAGTGGCCGTTGGCGACCGTGCTCACCGGAGTGGCGGCCGGGCTGATTGTGGTGGCCACCTCGCACTGGCGGATGGGCTGCCTGATCATCGGCGCCGCCATCACATTGGGGGCTTTACTACGCCTGATGCCGGATCGGCTGGTCGGTCTGCTGCGGGTCCGCAACCGGGTTTTAGACTTCACCATCCTGATTTTGTTGGGTTTGGGAATAATAATTTTCGCTCTGATCGTTCCGCCCTCCCGTGGTTGAGCGGGAAAAATTGCCACTTGACTAGGCAATTTACCGATTTGACCACACTTTGGCGTCGATTAGAAAAACGTATGCACTTTGTGCAAGAATAGGAACAATCTTGCTTACAAGTGCTATAAACGTAGTTGTAAGCCAAGTCAACACGCTCAAGAAGCAGAAGAGGTACAAGGTGAGAGACTCAAACCACCGCAAGGCACCGGTGTCCTGTCCGGTATGCGAAGGGTCCCTTTCGACCACACGGCTTAGCTGTTCCTCCTGCGGCACTGAGCTGGTAGGCGAATTCGGCTCGTGCGCTTTCTGTAGCCTGAACGAGAACGATCTGCAGCTGATCAAAATTTTCCTGTCCTCGCGCGGCAATCTGCGCGAGATCGAGCGCTTCCTCGGGGTCTCGTATCCCACGGCTCGCGCCCGCTATGCCCAGTTGATGAAGCGGCTGGGGCTCGACACCGAGTCCGACAACTCTTCTCCCGCGGCGACAGCAGCACCAGTTGCCCACGTTCATCCGGCTTTTGGAAACGTCCCGGAGCCCGCATTCCGCGAGCCAGTGAGTGCGTCAGTAGAAGAAGAGGCTACGGAGCTCATCAGCCTCCAGTAGCCCGTGGTGGTCTCACCTCCGGTGGCAACGCCGGCTGCTTTGCCACACCTTCACTCCGGTTTTCACCCTCGGTTTGAGGTAGCCGCACTAATTCTCGTCGGATACCTAATCAGGCTTCGATCTTGGCGATGGTGACTTCGATGGTCTTCCCATTCGGGGCGACATACTGCACGCTCTGGCCCACCTTCGCTCCCAGGATCGCCGCGCCCAGCGGGGATTGCGGTGAGTAGACGTCAATGTCAACCGTCTCGTCGAGGCGCTGCACCTCGCGCGAGCCGAGCATGAAGGTGTCGTCGTCGTCCTCGTCGCCGTCGTAGTAGACCGTCACTTTGACGCCGGGGACCACCTCGTCCGTCGCTTCGACGGCGCCGACCTGCGCGTTTTCCAACAGGAAACGCAACTCTTTGATGCGGGCCTCCTGTTGGCCCTGCTCCTCACGGGCGGCATGGTAGCCGGCGTTTTCACTCAGATCGCCCTCGTCGCGGGCGCGGCCGATCTTCTTGGCGATGGCTTCGCGGCCTTCGCCCTCCAGGTACTCAAGCTCGGCGGCCAGCTTGTCGTAGGCTTCCTGCGTCAGGAATATCGTTTCTTCAGGCACCTGCCCAAATTTAGTGCTTTTCGGCGAGAATAGGGGACATGTCTGACTTAGGCGGTTTGCGTTTGCTCCACGTCCACGCCCATCCGGACGACGAATCTTCCAAGGGCGCGGCGACCACGGCCTACTATGTGGCCCAGGGCGTCCAGGTGATGGTGGCCACCTGCACGGGCGGCGAATCCGGATCGATTCTGAACAAAGAGGTGGACACCCCGGAAAACTGGGCGCGGTTGCCGGAGCTGCGCCGGGCGGAAATGGCCGAGGCGGCCCGCATCCTGCAGATCCACCAGCGTTGGCTCGGCTTCAAAGATTCCGGCTATCCCGGCGATCCGGGCTGGGAGTTGGCTCCGGACGCCTTCGCCGCCCAGGACGTCGGGGTGGCGGCGGCCCGCTTGGTGGGGGTGATCCGGGAGTTCCAACCGCAGGTGGTCACCTGCTACACCCCGGACGGCGGCTATCCGCATCCCGACCACATCATGGCCCACAAGGTGACGGTGGCGGCCCTGCCGCTGGCCGCCGATCCGGCCTACCATCCCGAACTCGGTGCCGCGTGGCAGGTTTCCAAGCTGTACTATGACCGTTCCTTCTCGATGGCCAAGCTGGTGGCGCTCGACAACGCGATGCGGGCCTGGGGGATGCCGTCGAAGCTCGACGAGCGGATCACCCGCCGCGCGGAGCCCACCGGCCCGGATTACACCATCACCACTGCGATCCCCTGCGGCGGTTTTTTTGAGGTCCGCAACGCGGCGCTGCTCGCCCACCGCACCCAGATCGACCCGGACGACGCCTGGTGGTTCGGCGTCCCTCCGGAGGTGGAACGCGACGCCTGGCCCACCGAGGATTACCATCTCGCCTGCTCAACTGTCGAGACGCAGCTTCCCGAATCCGATCTTTTCGCCGGGCTGCGCCACACCGGCTAGACTCTTCCCGTGCCCAAAGTGCCCACCTTGCCCAAGCCGCCACGGGGGTGGCATTTCTCGGACATCCTGTACTCGATCTACGAGCAACGGCTGATCAACCGGCTGGACAAGAAACGGCTGCCGAAGCATGTGGCGGTGCTGGCGGACGGAAACCGCCGCTGGGCGCGCACCAACGCGCCGGGGCAGCCGCTGGTGGTGGGCTATCGGCAGGGTGCCCAAAAGCTGCTGGAGTTCACCAATTGGTGCAACCAGATGGAAATCCCAACGGTGACGCTCTGGGTGCTCTCCACCGAGAACTTGCAGCGCAGCGAGGATGACGAGTTGAACCCGCTGCTGGACGTGATCGCCTCACTGGTCGAGAAGCTGGCGAACCGCTGGCGGGTGCAGGTGGTCGGCGATCCGTCGCTGCTGCCCGCGCAGATCGCCTCGCGGCTGCATTCGGCGGAGCAGCTTTCCGCGTTGCACCAGGGGATGCACGTGAACGTGGCGGTGGCCTATGGGGGCCGCCGGGAGCTGCGAGACGCGGTGCGCGGGGTGTTGAAGGCGGAGGCCGAAAAAGGCACCACTTTGATGGAGTTGGCCGAGACGCTCGACATCGAGCAGATCTCCAAACACCTCTATACCGCTGGCCAGCCCGATCCGGATCTGATCATCCGCACCTCCGGCGAGCAGCGGCTTTCCGGCTTCCTGATGTGGCAGTCGGCGCATTCGGAGTTCTACTTCTGCGAGGCGCTCTGGCCCGACTTCCGCAAGGTGGATTTCTTCCGCGCTTTGCGTTCCTTCTCGCAGCGCGAACGCCGTTACGGGCGTTGAGACGTTACACTTCCGTCAAATCTGCGGTGTTTACTTGAGTTGGCATGAGCGAGTTGATCTACCCCCCTGATTTTGCGGCGTTGGCCGAGCAAGGCTACACGAAGGCGCCGGTGGCGCTGCGGCTGCCCGTCACCCGCAGCCCGATTGAGGTGTTTCTGGCCGCCAAGGCCGTATCGAAGCAGTGTTTCATCCTGGAAAGCCTGGAGGACACTTCGGCGACCGGCCGTTACACCTTCATCGGCTACGATCCGTCGCTGGAGTTGACGTGCAAAGACGGGCTGCTCACCATTCGCGGCGGGGCCGATTTCGAGCTTGCGGTGGATACTCCGCGCGGCTACATCGCCAAGGTGGTGGCCGACAACCGCTCCCCGCGCCTGCCGGAACTGCCGCCGTTCACCGGCGGGCTGGTCGGCTATTTCAGCTTCGATTACATCAAATACGCCGAGCCGACGCTGCACCTCGACGCCACCGACGAGGAGGGCTTCCGGGACGTCGACCTGATGCTCTTCGACAAGCTGGTCGCCTTCGACAACCTGCGCGAAGAGGTG
The DNA here is from genome assembly GCA_031272505.1 of Propionibacteriaceae bacterium. GTDB lineage: Bacteria > Actinomycetota > Actinomycetes > Propionibacteriales > Propionibacteriaceae > Propionicimonas. The sequence goes on along the minus strand of JAISTQ010000065.1, from coordinate 12,643 downwards.
TTCCTGATCGTCAACATCAAGCTTGATTCCCCGGTGGAGAACCTGAACCGGGCGAAAAACGAGCTGGAGTCGATGCGCAACCTGGTGCAGTCGGGCGAGCCAGCCGTGCCAGAGCCGTTGACGCTGACGGGCGAGTTCGACGCCCTCTTCGACGCCGCGCAGTTCACCCAGATCGTCGAAAAGGCCAAGCACTACATCTACGAGGGCGACATCTTCCAGGTGGTGCTCTCCAACCGGCTGAAGGCCCCCGCTGCGGGCAGCCTATTTGAGAGCTATTCCCGGCTGCGCGAGCTGAACCCGAGCCCGTACATGTTCTACTTCTCCTCGGACGACCTGGAGATCGCCGGGGCCTCCCCGGAGACGCTGGTGAAACTGGTGGACGGCAAGCTCTCCACCTATCCGCTGGCGGGCACCCGGCCGCGCGGGGCCACGGCGGCGGAAGACCAGGCGTTGGAGGCGGGGCTGCTGCAAGACCCGAAGGAGCTCTCGGAGCACAACATGCTGGTGGATCTGGGCCGCAACGACATTGGAAAGATTTCCGCCTTCGGGACGGTCGCGGTGGAGCAGTACCTGCAGATTCTGCGGTTTTCGCATGTGATGCACATCGGCTCGACGGTCACCGGGCAGATCCGCGGTGATTGCACCGGCATTGACGCGGTGGACGCGGTGTTGCCCGCCGGGACGCTCTCCGGGGCGCCGAAGATCCGCGCCTGCGAGATCATCAACGAGTTGGAGGGCAACCGCCGGGGCGTCTATGGCGGGGCGATCGGCTACCTGTCGAACACCGGCGACCTGGACACCTGCATCGCGATCCGGATCGCGTACAAGAAGGGCGGCAACGTCTATGTGCGGGCGGGCGCGGGGATCGTCGCCGATTCGGTGCCAGCCAACGAATACGCCGAATGCAACAACAAGATGGCGGCGGTGCTGCAGGCGGTGCGCCCATGATTGCCCTGATCGACAACTACGATTCCTTCACCTTCAACCTCTACCAGTTGATCGGCGAGTTGAATCCGGATTTGCGGGTGTTCCGCAACGACGCGCTCTCGGTGGCCGAGCTGGCCGCGTTGCAGCCCAGCCACATCGTGCTCTCCCCCGGCCCAGGCCACCCGCGCGACGCCGGGATCTGCATTGACGTCGTCAAATCGCTTTCCGGCCAGTTCCCGATTTTGGGGGTGTGCCTGGGGCATCAGGCGATCTGCCAGGCCTTCGGGGCGACCGTCAGCTATGCGAAGACGTTGATGCACGGCAAAGCCTCGGCGGTCTCGCTGGCCGCGCCGAGCGTTCTCTTCGCGGGCCTGCCCGAAGGTTTCCTGGCCGCCCGCTACCACTCGTTGGCGGCCGATCCGGCCACGATTCCGGCCGATCTGGTGGTCACCGCGGTGGCGGATGACGAAGAGGTAATGGCCGTAGAACACGCGCGTTTTCCCACCTACGGAGTACAGTTCCATCCGGAGTCTGTTTTAACGCCTTTGGGCAAAACCATCCTGCGGAACTTTGCGCAGACCACTGTCTGAGAAGGAAAATGATGAGCGAACCTAAGATTCAACAGGCAATCCGGCTGGCCGCCCACCGCGACGAGCTGGGCTACGAGCTGGCCGAAGCCGTGATGGACGAGATCATGAGCGGCACCGCGTCGGAAATCCAGATGGCCGCCTACCTGACCGCGATGAGCGTCAAGGGCGAGACGATTGCCGAGATTACCGGCTCGGCGGCCGGGATGCGCAAGCACTGCATCCGGCTGCTGAACGAGTTGCCGGTGCTGGAGATCGTGGGCACCGGCGGCGACCAGTCGTTCTCCTTCAACATCTCGACGACTTCCGCGATGGTAATCTCCGGCGCGGGCATCCCGGTGGCCAAGCACGGCAACCGGGCCGCCACCTCGAAATCCGGCGCGGCCGACGTGCTGGAGGCGTTGGGCGTGAAGATCGACGTGCCGCCGGAGAAGTCGCTGGAACTGCTGAACTCCATCGGCTTGTGCTTCCTCTTCGCGCAGAACTACCACATCGCGATGAAATATGTGGCGCCGGTGCGCCGGGAGATGGGCATCCGCACCATCTTCAACATCCTCGGCCCGCTGGTGAACCCGGCCGGCGCCGACATGGAGCTTTTGGGCGTCTACGAGGAAGACCTGGTGGAGCCGCTGGCGAAGGTGCTGCACAACCTGGGCGTGAACAACGCGATGGTGGTCTTTGGGCGCGACGGGCTGGACGAGATCTCGATGAGCGCCACCACCGCCGTCTGCGAGGTGCGCGAGGGCGAGTTCCGCGTCTACACCCTCGATCCGCGCAAGCTCGGCTTTGAGCTGTGCCAGAAATCCGACCTGGTGGGCGGCACCCCGGCGCAGAACGCCGAGATCACCCGCCGGATCCTCTCCGGCGAGCCCGGCCCGAAGACGGACGCGGTGTTGATCAACTCGGCGGCCGCGATCCACATCGCCAAGCCGGAGCTTTCCATGCCGGAAGCCATCGAAGTGGCCCGCGAGACGATTTCGTCGGGCGCGGCGATGGCGCAGTTGGACAAATTCGTCGAGCTTTCGAACGCCTGATCGCGATGACTATCCTCGATCAGCTAGCCGCCGAAGCCCGCGAAAGGGTGGCCGCCGCGAAGGCGAAACAGCCGTCATTTCAGGATTATCCCAAACAGGTGTTGCCCTTCTTGCGCCCAGGAGTGGGGCTGCAGTTCATCTGCGAGGTGAAGCGCGCCTCGCCGTCCAAGGGCTTGATCGCCCGGGAGTTCCCCTACGTCGACATCGCCGTCGACTACGAGGTGGGCGGGGCGACCGCCATTTCAGTGTTGACGGAGCCCAACCACTTCCTTGGCGCTGATAAATACCTGCGGGATATTGCACGTCGGGTGCACATTCCGGTGTTGCGCAAAGACTTCGTGGTGGACGCCTACCAGATCTATCAGGCCAGATGGCTGGGCGCGTCGGCGGTGCTGCTGATCGTCTCCATCTTGAGCCCGGCGCAGTTGGCTGAGTATATACAGGTGACGGAGTCGCTGGGCATGGCCGCCTTGGTGGAAGCCCATGACGCCGCCGAGATCGAAGTGGCGCTGGCGGCCGGGGCGAAGATCATCGGCGTCAACAACCGCGATCTGAAAGACTTCTCGGTTGACACTTCCAATGCGGCCGCTTTGCGGGCCTTGGTGCCCCCCAATGTGGTCTTCGTCTCCGAGAGCGGGGTGCGCGGCCCGGAAGACATTCCGGCCATCGTCGCCTCCGGGGCGGACGCGGTGCTGGTGGGCGAGGCTTTGATGCGCGCGCCCCACCGGGAGCTGCGGTTGCGAAAGATGATCAAAGCCGCGCAAGGCCGTTACGTCAAAATGCCGGAGCTGAAGGTCTGCGGGATCACCCGCGTGGAGGATGCCCGCGCTCTGAACGCCGTGTGCCCAAGTTACGCCGGGTTCATCTTCGTGCCCAGCTCCCGTCGTCGAGTCGATTTGGGGCTGGCGTTGGAAATGCGCGAAGTCCTGGATCGACGCACCACCACCGTGGGCGTGTTCGCCGACGCGCCGATTCCGGAAGTCGCGCAGGTGGTGGCATCGGGGGCGGTCAGCGTCGTCCAACTCCATGGCAACGAAGACGCCACGTATATCGCGCAGTTGCGCCAGGCCATCCCGGCCCTGGTGGTGATCAAGGCGGTGCCGGTGGATTCGGCCGCCCGGATCGTCGAATACGCGCAGCGCGGAGCCGATTACCTGCTGCTTGACAATGTGCGCGGTGGTAGCGGGGAGACGTTCGACTGGAATCTGATCGAGCAAGCCAAGCAGTTGGCGGCGGCCCAGGGCGTCACCATCCCGCCGTATTTCCTCGCCGGCGGTCTGCATCCAGAGAACATCAAGGCGGCGGCGGCTTTGCAGCCGTATGCTTTGGATGTGAATTCTGGCGTGGAGACTGACGGCTACAAGGACCCAGGGAAGCTGAGGTGGCTGAAGGAGTATGGGGGTAACGTTGAGTAAGCGTTTTGGCGAGCATGGCGGCCAGTACATTCCAGAGACGCTGATGAGCGAGCTGATCAAACTGGAAGCGGCCTACCTGCACTTCAAGGAAGACCCGGCCTTCACCGCTGATCTGGGCGAGCTGCTGCGCACTTACGCGGGGCGGCCTTCCGGGCTGTATTTCGCCGCGCACATGACGGCTGATCTGGGCGGCGCGAAGGTGTATCTGAAGCGCGAGGATCTGAACCACACCGGCTCGCACAAGATCAACAACGTGCTGGGCCAGTGCCTGTTGGCCCAGCGGATGGGCAAGACCCGGGTGATCGCGGAGACCGGCGCCGGGCAGCATGGGGTGGCGACGGCCACGGCGGCCGCTTTGCTGGGCATGGAGTGCGAAGTCTTCATGGGCAAGGAGGACACCGAACGTCAAGCCCTGAACGTCTACCGGATGGAGTTGCTGGGCGCGAAGGTGCACGCGGTGACCACCGGCACCCAAGTGCTCAAGGATGCCGTCAACGAGGCGATGCGCGAATGGGCCAGCCGGATGGACGACACCCACTACGTGCTCGGCTCGGTGATGGGCCCGCACCCGTTCCCCACCATGGTGCGCGATTTCCAGAAGGTGATCGGCGTCGAGGCCCGCGAGCAGATTTTGGCGGCCGAAGGACGGCTGCCAGCGGCGGTTTTGGCCTGCGTGGGCGGCGGCTCGAACGCGATCGGCATCTTCCACGGGTTCCTCACCGACGCCGAAGTGCGGCTGATCGGCTGCGAGGCGGCTGGCGAGGGCGTGGACACCGAACGGAACGCGGCCACCATCGCGAATGGCTCACTGGGCGTCTTCCACGGCATGAAGTCGTATTTCTGCCAGGACGAATACGGGCAGATCGCGCCGGTTTACTCGATCTCAGCGGGGTTGGATTATCCCGGCATCGGCCCGGAGCACGCCTTTTTGCATGATTCCGGCCGGGCGCTATACGTGCCGATCACCGACGAGCAGGCGGTATCCGCGTTCGAGTATCTCTCCCGCGTCGAGGGGATCATCCCGGCGGTGGAGAGCGCCCACGCGGTCGCCTACGCGCGCGAGTTGGTGCCCACTTTGAGCCCCGCGGAGAACGTCATCATCAACCTTTCCGGACGCGGCGACAAAGACGTGGCGGCGATTGCCCGGTATCGCGGCAAGGAGGTCGGCGAATGAGCAGGCTGGCTGCGGCGTTTGCGGGCAAAAAGCCCTTTATCGCGTTTTTGACGGGCGGAGACCCCTCTCTGGCGGACACCCGCCGTTATGTGCGGGCTTTGGTGGACGCGGGGGCGGGCATCGTGGAGATCGGAGTGCCGTTCTCCGATCCGATCGCCGAAGGCCCGGTGATCCAGGAGGCCAGCCAGCGGGCGTTGGCGGCGGGCACCACCACCGACAACCTGTTCGAACTGGTTGCGGCACTGCGCGATGCGGACGGGATTACCGTCCCGTTGGCGTTCATGACGTACCTGAACCCGGTCTACCACTACGGCTACGAGCGGTTCTTCGCAGCGGCGGCGGCAGTCGGATTGGATGCCATCATCATCCCGGATCTGCCCTACGAGGAGCAGGGCGAGGTGAAGGCGGTGGCCGCCGCGCATGGGGTGGCCGTCATCTCGCTGATCGCCCCTACTTCGGCGGCCCGGGTGCGGATGATCGCCGCCGAAGCCGAGGGGTTCATCTATCTGGTTTCGTCACTGGGGGTGACCGGCACCCGCGCCGAGATCACCACCGACATCGCCGCCATCGTATCCGAGATCCGGGCGGTCACCGACACCCCGGTGGCCGTCGGTTTCGGCATCAACACCCCCGAGCAAGCCGCTGATCTGGCCGCGACGGCGGACGGGGTGATCGTGGGCAGCGCCATCGTCAAGCTGATCGCCGCGCATGGGGCAGCCGCAGACGACGCCATTGCGGCTTACGTGACGCAGATGTCGTCAGCCCTCAGCTGACTGCGGTTCGGGCTCCGGATCGGGTTCCACCGCCTGCTGCACCTTCGCCAGCGCGCCCTGCAGCCACTTGTCGCAGACATCAGCCAGCTTTTCGCCGCGCTCCCAGAGCTGCATCGCCTCCGTCAACGGCACGTCGCCAGCTTCCAACTGCTCCACGATCTGGGCGAGCTGGGCCCGCGCCTCCTCGTAGGAATCGGGGAGCTGCGCCTCGTCCTTAGCCTTCGCCATCGTCACTCCTTACACTCAAGGCGATACCGCCGTCTTTCACCACTGCCGTCAACTCGTCGCCGACCGCCACCTGTTTCACGCTGGTCACCGAGGCCTTGCCTTTCACCAGCACCGCATAGCCGCGATGCAACGTCGCCTGCGGGGAGAGCGTCCGCAGCCGGCTGAGCCGGTTGGAGAGCCATTCGGCCTCCAGCCGCTGCCGATGCGTGATCTCCAGCCGCGCCCGGTTGCGCAACTCGGCCAGCCGTTCGGCGTGAACTTTGATCACCGCCGCCGGATTCCGCATCACCGGACGGCTGCGCACGTCGGCCAGCCAACGCCGCTGCCGTTCCACCAGCCGCAAGAGCGCCCCGCGGACGCGTTGCCGGGCCTCTTGGTGTTGCCGGGCGAGTTCGGCGACATCGGGGACGATGCGTTTGGCCGCGTCGGTGGGGGTGGACGCCCGCAGATCCGCCACCAGATCCAGGATCGGGTTGTCGATCTCGTGGCCGATGGCGCTCACTATCGGGGTTTGCGCCGCGAAAGCCGCCCGGATCAGCGTCTCGTCGGAGAACGGCAGCAAGTCTTCGAGGGAGCCGCCGCCACGGGCGATCACGATCACCTCCACGTCAGGATCGGCGTCCAGCTCAGCCAAGGCCGCCACGATCTGCGCGACCGCCTCGGTGCCCTGCACCAAAGTGTTGCGCACCGCGAAGACCGCCCCCGGCCAGCGCAGCCGCACGTTTTGCAGCACGTCGCGCTCGGCCGCGCTCTTCGCCCCGGTGATCAGGCCGATCTTTTTGGGCAGGAAGGGCAGCCGTTTCTTCAGCTCCGGGTCGAACAGGCCTTCGGCCTGTAGTTTGCGCTTGCGCTGTTCCAAAGTGGCCAGCAGTTTGCCCTCGCCGGTGAGCCGGATGTCCAAGCATTCGTACACCAGCCGCGAGTTCGAGCGCCACACCGTGGGCTTCAGCAGCGCCGCCACCGTGGAGCCCTCCACGATCGGCCCGGCCGCGTCCAGCACCGTCGCCGTGGTGGACACCGAGACCGACACTTCCTCATTCGGATCGCGGAGCGTCAAGTATTGCCGATGCCCGGCGCGGCGATTCAACTCGATGAGCTGCGCCGCCACCCAGATCGAACCCAGCCGCTCCACCCAGCCTTTGGTGGCGTCCACGACCACCCGCAACGGCTGCGGGGATTCCGCGGTGCTCTCAATCGCCACACGCTTAGTCTAAAGCTCCGGGGGGACGGGCTTGCCCCTTAAGCCCTGATCCACCGATTCTCGACTACCCAACGACCCCATCCGAACGCGCTGACATCGTTGACGACACTCACCAGGCGATCCAGCCTGCTTTCGCATCGTCGCCTTGTCATCACACCCGTCTGGCGCCGTTCGATACGCCGATTATCGGTGGATCAGGGCTTAGACTAAATCCCGTGAGCGCGTCGGGATTGGCCAAGGCCGTCGAGTTGATGCGGCAAACCAATCAGCCGGAGTCGGCCATCGCCACGTTCCGCGCGAACTACCACGCCTTGGCGGCGGGGGCCACCGGCGTCATCGCGGAAACCGAGATCGAACCGCTCGCTGAAGTGCCGCACTTGGATTCGGTGGAAGTTGGCGAAACCGCCCAAACGGCCGCGCTCGCGCAGACGGTGGTGATCCGGCTCAACGGCGGGTTGGGCACCTCGATGGGGTTGGCCGGGCCGAAGTCGCTGCTGGAAGTGCGCGAGTCGAAGAATTTCCTGGATTTGATCGTGGCCCAGGTGCTGCACGCCCGCCGCACCTATGGGGTGCGCCTGCCGCTGCTTTTCATGGACAGCTTCCACACCGCCGCGCCGACTTTGGCGCACCTGGCCAACTACCCCAGCTTGCCGGTGGCCGGGCTGCCGCTCGACTTCTTGCAAAGCGCGGAGCCGAAACTGACGGTCGCGGACTTGGAGCCGGTGGCCTACCCGGCTGATCCGGAGTTGGAGTGGTGTCCGCCAGGGCACGGGGATCTCTATCCGGCGCTCTGGGCGGACGGGCTGTTGGGTCGGCTGCTGGCGGCCGGGTATCGCTACGCCTTCGTGGCCAACGGCGACAACCTGGGCGCGGTGCCCGATCCGAAACTGGCCGGTTGGTTCGCGGCCTCCGGCGCCCCGTTTGCGGCCGAGGTGTGCGCGCGGACCGCAAACGACCGCAAGGGCGGGCATCTGGCGATCCGGAAGGCGGATGGGCAGTTGGTGCTGCGCGAATCCGCGCAGACCGCCCCGGAAGACCTGCCCGCTTTCGAGGACGTGGCCCGGCATCACTTCTTCAACACCAACAACCTGTGGCTGGATCTAGCCGCTTTGGCGGACCGGCTGGAGGCTTGTGGCGGGGTGCTCGGGCTGCCGCTGATCCGCAACGTCAAGACCGTCAATCCGGCCGATCCGGACTCCGCGCCGGTCTACCAGTTGGAGACGGCGATGGGCGCGGCGATCAGCGTGTTTGCGGGAGCGCGGGTGATCGAGGTGGGCCGGGATCGCTTCCTGCCGGTGAAATCCACCGCCGAGTTGCTGCTGCTCCGCTCCGACGTCTTCAGTTTGGAAGCGGACGGGCGTTTCCGCCTCGCCGCCCCGGCCATCCCGCCGATCAAGCTGGCTGAGCAGTACTACCAACTGCTAGGGGGCTTCGAGCCGCGCTTTGCGGCCGTCCCTTCGCTGCGGCACTGCACCGGCCTGGAAATTGACGGCGATTGGAGCTTCCCCACCGCCGCCGAGATCGTCGGCCCGCTGGAACTCCCGGAAGTCACCAGCCCGGCCAGCTATCCGGTGGACTACCTGCGCCTCCACGGTCTCAGCCCGGCGCAATTCCTGGCCCAGCAGGAGGCCACCCGGGCCGAGTTGGGCATCGTGGCGAGCGAAGCCGTCCCGCCGTCCGGGCGCACTGAACTGAATGCGGACGAGCGCCGCCTGCTCAGCGACGTCCCGCCGCACTGGTGACCCGCGCGCTCAGCGGATCGCGAAACTGAGCCCGCCCAGCAGCGCCGAGTTGGTGATCAAGGCCGCCTGCTCGGGCGTCACCTCCACCAGGAGGCCGCCGCTGCTTGACGAGATCAGCCGGCCCGATTCCTCGGGAACCGCCACTACCCGGACGGCTTCGGCCAGCACTTGCTGACCGGGCACGTCCGCCAGTTGGCCGAGGATGTCAATGTGGTCGCCCACCTGCAGCAGCCCCGCCGTCGCCGACGAAGCGAAGCTCACCGGGAGCGCCACCAGCCCGTCCGCCACCAGGCCGTCTTCGGTGCCGAAGGCGGTGTCCGTCACCACCGCGCCGGCGTCAATCGGGTATTGGGCGGTCTGCCCCACCGCCTCGGCTACCGAGGCCAAGGCGTGGGCGGGCAGATGCTCGGCGGGGAACTGCACCAACTGCACATCGGCCGCGGTGAGCACTTGGCCGGGGGCGATCTCGCCGCTGGCCACTACCGCCGGAGCCGTCTGCGCCTGGGCTTGCACCGCGCTCAGCCCGGTGAGCACCGCCAACATGGCGAGCGCCGCAGCGAGCAGCCGCCGCCAGCGGGCGACCGCGCGTTTGAGTGTCTTAAATATGTTCATACTTGGTTAATTAGGGTTCCGCAGGGCGATTTGCAGATTTTTTTTCAGCTGTGGATAACTCGGCTCTCGGTGGCCAAGTAATCCACAGGCTCGTCCCAATCGTCTCTCGGAAGCGCGTCGTACACTTCGTCGTCAAAGAGCAACAGCACCCGTTTCGCATCCGCGCGCGCGTAGGCCAACGCCCGGTCGTACCAGCCGCCGCCGCGACCCAGCCGCTCGCCGCGAAGACTCCCCGCCAAGCCCGGCAAGATGATCCAGTCGGCGCGCGCCAACGCCACCGGCCCCAACGCGGGGCCCAAGCCCACGCCGTCAAACACCGCCCAATCGGGGTCGGTTCGCTGGCTGGGGGCCAACACCTCGCGTCCCGCCGCCACCCACTGAGTGAGCAACGGCCGCGGGTCCGGCTCGTCCGCGAAGGGCAGATAGGCGGCCACCGGGCCAGTGCCGTCAACGAGCTGCAAAACCAGATCGACCGCGATGCCGAAATCCCCGCGCTGTGCCCGCGCACGTTGGGTCGTTTGCCGCAATTCGGCTTTCGTGGGGGCCATACAGAAATCATATTGGCCGACTTGACGCCTGCCTGCGCCGTTCTCGGCTTTTTACGGCATATTGTAGTTTCATGGCTATTTTTGGGAAGAAGAAGGCTGAAGCCACTCCAGCCTCTGAAGAAGTAGCTGCTGCACCCCCAGTTGCCGAGCCGGTGGTCACCGTCCGCAGCTACTTGGAGCAGCGCGATTTCCTGCTCTCCAAGGTGGAAGCGCCGCGGCCTTTCGGCATTGGGATCTTGGAAGTCGGCGGGTTGACGATCTGCGAATCCCTGGATTCTGACATTGATCTCCCGGTGTTCACCGCCGCCAACATTGACGGTTGGGCGGTGCGCTCCTCGAATCTGGTGGGTGCTAGCTATATCCGTCCGGCGATTCTGCCATTGTTGGGGGACGTCCCGGCGAACGCCTGGGGTGCCGAGCCATTGACGCCGGGTGCCACGAAGCGGATTGCGGCTGGTGGCCCGGTCCCGGATGGCGCCGATGCGGTGGTGCCGCTGGAGTATGGCGTCATCGTGGATGAGGGCGTCAAGTTCACCGCCGAGATTCCATTCCAGGCCAATCTGCGCGCGCGGGGCAGCCGGATCGCCGACGGGGATCCGCTGCTGCCCGCCGGTTCGGTGTTGAATCCGCGTTCGATTGCGATGCTCGCGGAGGTCGGCCAGGACAAGGTGTTGGCGATGGCCCGCCCGCGGGTTGCCGTGGGCACGCTGGGCTCCGAACTGATCGAGCCCGGCCGTCCGCTGCTGCGCCGCACCCAGCATTATGATTCGACGACGGCGATGCTGGCCGCCGCGGTGAAGGTCGCCGGCGCGCACCCGTACGCGATCGGCATCCTGCCCACCGATCCCGCCGGGCTGCAGCGGGTGCTCTTCGAGCAGTTGTCCACCACCGACCTGATCATCATCGCCGCGCCGCCGTCCGAGTTGCTCGAAGACGTGCTCGGCCGCCTCGGCGAGGTGGACACCACCCCGGTAGCCGTCAAGCCGACGGGCCCGCAGCTTTTCGCCACCATCGGCGAGACGAACACCCCGGTGTTGGTGGTGCCCGATACTGCCGCGAGCGCGTACATCAGCTTCTATGCCTTCGCGCTGCCGCTGATCAACAAGCTGGCCGGCACCGATCCGAGCACCGTGCAAGCCGAGGCCGCCCCGGCCGCCGCGCCGATCATGGCCGATCCGACGCACACCCAGTTCGTGCTCGCCATCCACACCTCGCGCGGGGTGACGCCGCTGGAGTTGCCCGAGGGCGCTGGCGGGGTGGAATTGGCCAACGCGAATGCGTTGATCGTGGTGCCGCCCGGCATTGGCATTTCACCCGGACAGGGCGCGATTTGCTGGTTATTTGACCAGTAGCCGAGGCTATTCGATCAATTGTTTGAATAATACCGAAAGGGTCGGAGACACTCCGAAGTAAATGACGGCTTTTCTTTTCTTGGCCGTTTAGCGTTGGAGACGTGTTCACCGGAGTTTTGTTTGCAGGGATCGCCGCCGCCTGGCTGGTTTTCCTGGTGCCGTTTACCGTGCGCCGCAAACGGCTCTCCCGCGAAATGCCCGGCGAAGAGATCGTATTCTCGCCTACGGTGACCATCGTCCATTCGGGGGACGATCTGGCTGCCGCCGTCACCGAGGCCGATTTGGAGATCTCCACTCCGCTTACCAGGCGGGCGCAGTTGGGAAAGCTGCGTCAATATGAGGTCCGCGCGGCCAGCCGTCGCCGCCGGGTGCTGATCTTTTTCTTGCTTGCCGAGTTGATTGTCTCGGGCTTTCTGTGCTTCGGCATCGGCGCCTGGTGGGGGGCGTTGATTCCGGCGGGCTGCATCGTATTGTTCCTTTTCATCTCGCGTTTCTCGGTAAAGACGATGCGGCGCGTGCTCGATGCCCGCCGCGAAGAGATTCTGGCGGGCTCCGAAGAAGAGACGGTGGCGATTTCGATCACCGCCCGCGATCTTGCCGAATACGAAAAAGAGGTGGAGATCTCCGCGCCGCTGGTGCAGCTCGGCTCGCTGTGGGATCCGATCCCGATCACCAAGCCCACCTACATCTCGCAGCCCCTCGCCGCCCGCACCGTCCGCACCATCGATCTGGCCCCGCCGTTGCCCGTCAACGTGCCCGTCACCAACGACACCGCGCAACTCGCCGACGACGCCCCACCTGAGCTTCGCGAGGCAACCGGCTAACGCAAAACCCCCATCCCGTGCTAATCTATCCGTTGCACCACGGGGCTATAGCGCAGGTGGTAGCGCGGTTCGTTCGCAACGAACAGGTCACGGGTTCGAGTCCCGTTAGCTCCACCATATGTTCGTTGTTCCAACCCTGTCCCCGGCGAGGTCCGGTGGTAGCGGCGCGTCCAAGTCGATGGACGGATGGAGCTGTCTGGTGCGCTGCCAGTAGTCGGCGCGGAGC
>JAISTQ010000029.1 GCA_031272505.1 Propionibacteriaceae bacterium | reverse complement strand
AGAAGGCCACGAAGGCCAGCTATAAGCTGGTGAAGGCTGACAAGGGTAAGAAGATCACGGTGAAGGTGACGGGCAAGAAGTCCGGCTACACCACCGTCTCCAAGGTCTCCAAAGCCCTCACAATCAAATAATTGAACAACCGCGAAGCCCCCGGCAATGCCGGGGGCTTCGCGTTTAAGTACTAAATCTGCTGTTCGGTGCGGGCGATGATTTCGTCCTGCAGGGCTTTGTCGAGGTTGTTGAAGTAGTCTGAGTAGCCGGCGACCCGGACGATGAGGTCCGAGTACTGCTCGGGGTGGGCCTGGGCGTCCAGCAAGGTGGCCCGGTCGACGACGTTGAACTGGATGTGGTGCCCGTCCATGGCGAAGTACGAGCGGATCAGCGTCATCACCGCCGTCAGCCCTTTTTCGCCGGCGATCACCGACGGGGTGAACTTTTGGTTCAGCAGCGCGCCGCCGGTCTTCAACTGGTCGATCTTGGCGGCCGACTTGATCACGGCGGTGGGGCCGTGCCGGTCCGCGCCCTTTTCGGGAGAGATGCCATCGGGCAGCGGGATGCCCGCGTGGCGGCCGTTGGCGGAGGCCTGCATCACCTGGCCGAAGTAGACGTGGCAGGTGGTGGGCAGGAATTCCACAATCGTCTTCGCGCCCTTCGGGGTGGGCCGCCCGGCGATGGCCTGTTGCAGGGATTCCACCACGTCCCGCAGGATCGAATCGGCGTAGTCGTCGTCATTGCCGTACTTCGGCGTCTGGTTGAAGACCAAATCGAACGTGGCGTCGTGGCCCTCGAAATCGGCATCCAGCGCCGTCAACAGCTCATCCCAAGACAACTGGGCATCCCCGTAGATGTGGGCCTTGATCACGGCCAGCGAATCCGTCACCGTGGCGATGCCCACGCACTGGATGTACGAGGTGTTGTAGCGGGCGCCGCCGCAGTTGTAATCAAGGCCCTTCTTGATGCAGTCGTCGGTGATCACCGAGAGCAGCGGGACGGGCATGGTGTCCATGAAGAGCTTTTCGATCAGGTTGTTGCCGGCCACCTTCACGTCCGCCACATAGCGCAGCATCTCGGTGTAGGCGGCGTAGAGCTGCTCGTAAGAGCCGAAGCTGCGCGGATCGCCCAGATCCGGGGCGACCTGCTTGCGGGTGTAGTGGTCAAAGCCGCGATTCAGCACCAACTCCAACACCTTGGGGACGTTGAAGTATCCGGTGAGCACGTAGGCTTCCTTGCCGGCGGTGCCGGTCTCCACACAGCCCGAGGCGATTCCGGATTCGCGGGCGTCGTCCATGGTCTTGCCCATGTTGAGCAGCTCGGCGACCACCGCCTCGGAGTTGTAGAAGGCGGGCTGGCCCCAGCCTTTGCGCGAGATTTTCACCGCCTCGCGCAGGAAGTGCTCGGGGCTCTTGCGCGAGATCTGCACGTTCGAGGAGGGCTGCAGCAGCTTCAGCTCGTCCATCACCTCCAAGATCAGGTAGGAGACGTCGGAGACGCCCGAGGTGCCGTCCGGGCGCAGGCTGCCGGTGTTGATGTTGCAAAAATCAGTGTAGGTGGCGCTCTCCTTGAGGGTGATGCCCACCTTCGGCGGGGCCGGCTGGTTGTTGAACTTGATCCACAGGCACTCCAGGTACTCGCGGGCCTGTTCGCGGCTGAGCGTGCCCGCGGCGATCTCGGCGTTGTAAAACGGCTCCAGGTGCTGATCCAGCTTGCCCGGCGAATAGGCGTCCCAGTTGTTCATCTCGGAGGTGACGCCGATGTGGGTGAGCCAGTACATCTGCACCGCCTGGCGGAAAGTGCGCGGCGCGTGGGCGGGCACCACGTCGCAGACAGCCGCGAGTTCCTCCAACTCGGCCTGGCGCACCGGGTCGCCGCATTCGAGCGCCTTTTCCCGAGCCAGGGCGGCATAGCGCTCGCCGAGGATGACCATGCCTTCGCAGACCAGCTTCATGCCCTCCAACTCGGCTTTGCGGTCACTGGCGCGCATATCCTGGCCGTAGTCGATCTTCGCCAGTTCGGCCTCGATGTCGGCGATGAAATCCAGATAGCCTTTGCGGTAGATCTTGCCGTCCGCCACCGTGTGTCCGGGCCCGCGCTGGGCCATGAACTCGGTGAACAGCCCGGCGTTGAAGAGCAGATGCCAGGCCTCGGGAAGCTGCGCGTACATCTTCGTCATGGTGGCCCGCTCGGCCCAGAAGGGGATGATCACCTCGGCTTGCAGGTGCCGATCCGCGTCGGTCACCGCGAAAGAGACCCGCTCGCGGGCGTCCATGTTGTCCAAATCTTCCAGGGTGTGGCAGCACAATTCGGGGAAAGTCGGGGCGGATTGCGGGGCTACGCCCTTCTCACCCACGATCAGCTCGTCATCGCCCAGATACAGGGTGCGTCGGCGCATCAGATCCTTGAAGAACAGCCCGCGCAGCACCGGGGTGGGCACCTTGCCCTCCCATTGCTGGTATACCTCAGTCTCGATCAGGGCGCGTTCCAAGGAGATCGACGGGCGCGTTGTCTCCGACTGCTCGCGGAGCCGTTGCGTCCGCGCGGTGAATCCCCGTTTCGTCTCGCTCATCAGCCCTCCCAAAAGCCTTACCCGCCAATTGTCACCTGGGTAAAAACAGATTCTAGCCGCTCTTTGTAACGATTTACCGTTTCGTCGCTGGGCGTGACGAATTCGCGCCACGGCCGCCCAAGTTTCACCGCCTTGTCTTGGCCGAACCGGTGGTAGGGGAGCAAGTTCACCTCGGTGGGGCGAATCTCGTGCTCCACCAGCCAATTCAGCGTCGACTCGATAGTCTGCGAATCGGTGTTCAAACCCTCAAGCAGGATCAGCCTCAAGTAGAGGTTTGCCCCGGCGTCAGCGAGCAGCTTGAGGTTTTTCAAGATCAGGTCGTTGGGGGCCCCGCAGTACTGCCGGTGCTTTTCCGAATCGATGAACTTGAGGTCATAGAGGAAGAAGGCGGCCCGGTTCGCCAGCGCGGTGAAGCGCTCGGAGGGCGCCAAACCGCAGGTGTCGATGCCCACCGTGATGCCCTTGGCGCGCAAACTCTCGACCAACTCGGTGACGTAGCCGAAATCCTGCACCATCACTTCGCCGCCCGAGAGCGTCACCCCGCCGCCAGACTGGTCGTAGAAGATCTGGTCTTTGGCGCACAGCTCCACCAGCTCGGCCACCGGGTATTGCCGCCCGACCACTTCTGCGCCGCCGTCGGCGGACACCATCACCTCGGGCTCGAAGCTGATCGACTCCGGGTTGTGGCACCACGGGCACGACAGCGGACAGCCTTTGAAGAAGACGGTGGTGCGCAGCCCCGGCCCATCATTGATGGAGAACCGTTGCACGTTGAAGACGTACGGGACGGACATCACTCCTCGACAGGTTTGCCATTGCGCAGCCGGCGGCGTTCCCGCTTCTGCCGCGACTCACGCGGTTTCGACTCCTCGGCGGGCTTCTCTTCCCGGCGCTCGCGCCGTTCTCCGCCCCGGCGATCCCGGTTGCCGCGCCGGTCATCGCGACCACCCCGGCGGTCATCGCGACCACCCCGGCGGTCATCCCGGCCACCCCGGCGATCACCACCGCGACGGTCATCGCGATCCCGGCTGGACAGCCCGACTTGATACGGGTCTTCCGGCTCTTTGAGCCACGCCTTGGTACCGGGCGCGATGTTCAAGTCCACCAAGAAGTTCTCCGAGGTGGAGTACGTCTCCGGCGGCTCCTCGAAATCCAGCCCCAGCGCCTTGTTGATCACCTTCCAGCGCACCATGTCGGCCCAATCCACGAAGGTGACCGCGATGCCGGAGGCGCCCGCCCGGCCGGTGCGGCCAATCCGGTGCACGTAGGTGAGCTCGTTGTCGGGGCATTCGTAGTTGATCACATGGGTGACGTCGGTGACGTCGATGCCGCGCGCGGCCACATCGGTGGCCACCAGCACGTCCGCCTTGCCGTCGCGGAACTTCTCCAGCGCCCGCTCGCGCGAGGCCTGGGCGAGATCGCCATGCAGGGAGACCACCTTGAAGCCGCGGCCCTTCAGATCATCCGCCAAAAGCTGCGCGGAACGCTTGGTGTGGGTGAAGATGATGGTGCGGCCCCGCCCTTCGGCCTGCAAGATCTTGCCGACCATGTCCGGCTTGTCGAGATCATGGGCCCGATAGACGAACTGGGTGGTGTCCGGCACGGTGAGCTGGGCGTCGCGGGTCTCCGCGCGCACGTTGATCGGCTGGTTCAAATGGGTGCGGGCCAGCGAGACGATGGCAGCCGGCATGGTGGCCGAGAACAGCATCGTCTGCCGCTCCTTCGGGGTGGCCTCGATGAGCGCCTCCACGTCGGGCAGAAAACCCATGTCGAGCATCTCGTCCGCCTCGTCCAACACCAAAATCTTGATGTCGGAGAGGTCGAGATCGCCGCGATGCAGCAGATCGAGCAGCCGGCCTGGGGTGCCCACCACCACGTCCACACCTTTGGCGATCCGATCCAGCTGCGGCTCGTAGCCGACGCCGCCATAGACCGTCATCACCTTCGCGGGGCGATAGGCGGTGGCCACGTCAAGGTCTTCGGTCACCTGCAAGGCCAGCTCGCGGGTGGGGCACATCACCAGGGCCTGCGGATTCCGGCCTGCCGGATCGCCTTCCCAGGCCGCATCCGCGGGGACGGTGATCCGCTGCAGCAGCGCGATGCCGAACGCCAAAGTCTTGCCGGTGCCGGTGCGCGCCTGGCCGATCATGTCGGTGCCCGAAAGCGCAATCGGGATGGAGAGCTCCTGGATCGGGAACGGCTCGGTGATGCCGACCCCCTTCAGGGCTTTGATGATCTTCGGGTGTACTCCTAAATGTGCAAAATCTGTCATAGCCGCCCAAACCCAACCTGACGGGACGACTGCGAATCAGCCTCGACATAGGCAATCGCCGATGCCGGGATGAAAACCTGACGGCCTTTATCGTCATTCAGTTTGAGGACGGTCTCACTAGCCAGCGCCTCATTTACCGCCTTTTCTAACTCTTCCAAGGTGCCGGTATAGTTCACCGAGACCTCACGGGCGGCGTTCAATATTCCTATCTTTACTTCCATTTTGTTCTTTCTTGCTGGTTTGACGGTGGACGCTTCACGGGGCCGGAGGTGGCGGCGGAGGCGGGGTTTCCACTGTCTGGGCGTCCGCAATCGGTTCAGGGCGGGCGCCGAAGGCTTGTTGTTCGGGCGGCAAAGCGCGGCGGATCACGATTTTCGTCCACGCGCCGACGAAGATGCATTGCCGATCCTTCAGCTCCAACTTTCCGGCCGGAATCGGCATCGCGGGCACCGGCCCGTCGGGAATGCCGACGAAGGTGCCGTTGGCGCTGCCGAGATCCTCGATGAACCAGCGCGTCCAATCGGTGCTCAACTCGGCGTGACGGCGGGAGACGCCGGTATCGAGCTCGCACTCGATGTCCGGGGCGATTCCGCGCGAGGGCGAGGAGCGGCCGATCAAGTTCACTGGTTTCGTCAACGGGACGATGTCCGGCAGGCCGGGGGAGGGCATCGGCTCTTCAGCGCCTTGGGCGGCGTACCAGTCTGGATCGATCCAGACCTCCGCGACCCACTCGACGGTTTGCGACATCTCAACCCCTGTGTGCAGCTGTTTCTCGCAATAGAGTCTACCGCTTCATTTCAGCAGTGTGGTGTCAGACTCGTCAGACTGCGGCGGATTGTTGGCTACCGGGGGCGTGTAGAAATCTGAGGTTTGCGGCTCGGTCGCGGGTTCCGGGGTCGGCGGCGTCGGGATGGGCCCGCCGGGGGAGGACCAACGGGCCTGGATCTGCGCGTTCGCCAGCAGCTTGTGCCCAGAGCGCAACTCCAGCCGGGCGGCGAGTTGTTCCTTGCCCACGGAGCTGGGCGGCACCCGGATGCCGAGGTGGTATTCGTGGACGGCGGATTCCGTCCACCGCAGCGGATAGTCGTGCAGATAGGTGGTGATCTCGGTGGGCGGGGGCAGCTCGGTGACGTCGGGAGAGACCTGCTTGAGGTAGAGCAACTCGGTGCCCACCGGCAGCCAAAGCCGCAGCGTCGGGCTGGCCAAGGCGGGGGAGAAGCGGCGCAGCGCCATGGTGAGCACGTTCTCCAACTGCTGGGGATCGGTGATCGGGTTTATCAACTGCCCGCCCAGCGCGGTGGCGAGCCGGTAGCGCAGGTCGCCGGGCTCCGGGTCGGCGCCGATGTCGAGGCAGTCGGCGGAGAACTGCCCGGTGACGTCCTGCAGCGCTTTCAAGAACTGCTCGGGGAGCTCGTTGCGATTGCCGCCGTCACCGATGAGCAGCACATGGCGCGGAGCGGGAGCCTGGCCCACGGTGAAGACTTGGGCGGCCAGCTTCAGCCAGGTGCCCATTGCCGTGCCACCTTCGGGGGTGAGCGCCCGCAGCGCCTTGACGGCGTCATTCTGGGTGCCTTCGTTCACCGGTTTCAACGGGCAGAGCACCTTCGCCCGGTGGGTGCCCACCAGCACCGCGAACTGGCTGCCCGGATCGAGCAGCTTGATGGCCGTCTCGGCCGCCGCCAGCAGGGTGTCCAAGTGCGGTTTCATGGAGACCGAACCGTCCACCACGATGATCTCCGCCGCCGCCCCAATCGCGGGCGGGGCGTCCGCACCGGGATCGAAGGCCACAATCGCGTTGATGTCCGTCCCGCCCACCGGCAGGAATTCGTTTTGATAAACCGTCGCTTCCATAGCTTCCTTTCCCGTCACAGCGCCTGACGCAACGCCTGTTCCAACTCGCCCACATTCGCATAGCGGCCCGCCGGATCGTCCGCAGTGGCCTTTCCGATTACCGCGCGGACCGCAGGCGAGTCCGCATCGCCCAAAACCGTCTCCAGGGTCTTGCCAATCGCATAGATGTCGGTGGCGATGGAGGTGCCCTGCTCGGCCAACTCGGGGGCCGCAAAACCGGGGGTGCCCAGCACCGAGCTGCGCCGGTCGTCAATCTCGCGCACCGAGCCCAGATCGATCAGCATCACCTTCTGGGCGGAAACCATGATGTTCGCGGGCTTGAAATCCACATAGAGCAGCCCGAGGGAGTGGATGTACGCAATCGCGGGCAGCACCGCCAACACATCGCGCAGCGCGCGCTCCACCGAGACGGATTCGCTGGCCAGCAGCTCTTTGAGCGACTTGCCGGGAACGTACTCCATCACGATGTATTGCGCCCCGGCGTGCCACACCCAGTTGTAGATCTCGACGATCAACGGATGGGTTCCCAGCCGGGCCAGCATCTGCCGCTCGTTCGCCGCCGCATCCACCGCCTGCCTGCTGGTCTCGTCCACCAACCCTTTCAGCACCACCTGGCGGCCGCCCACCCGCTGATCCGTGGCCAAGTAGATCCAGCCCAAGCCGCCCTTGGCGATGGGCTCCACCACCCGATACTGCCCGGCCACCAGCTCGCCCGGACGCAGCCGCGCCTCCCCGGCGGGTTTCGGGGTGGCCGCCACGATCAGGTCGCGTTCCAGCTTCGCCGCGCGAATCGTGAAGGCCTGCAACTCGCCGACCACGTCGCCGCCGCGCGCCTGCTTGGAAACCAACCCCTCCAACTGGGGCCGCAGCCCGTCCACCTGCGCCCGGTAGCCGTCCTGGATGCTGGGCGGGACGGACGGCAACTGCTCCTCGATGCGGGTAACCTGGGCGCGCAAACCGCGAACCTGCCGCATGATCACGTCAAATCCGAGGCCCAACTGGCTGCGCAGCTTGTCCAAGAGCGCGTTCACCAGCCGGCCTGCCTCAGGGAGATTGAACGCCGACTGGCCGGTGTTGTCGAGCCGCCCGAAGACCAACTGGGTGATCTCGTTCAAAGCCACCGCGTCCACCCGTCCGGAATCCCAGCGGGCCAGCAATTGCTGCTGGCGGGTCTGCACCGCCTGCCACAGTGACATGGCCAGGGTGATGTCGGCCTGGAAATCCCGGGGATGGCCGCTGGCCAGGATCGCCTGGTCCGCGTCGTCGAGGGCGTCTTTGGTGTCGGTGACCCAGGCGCGTAGGTCGGAGAGGAACCGCAGCACCGCGGTGGCGTCGGCGGGCTTGCCGATGGCGCCGGGCGGAGTGGGGAAGTTGCTCACGGCTGCACGCCTGCCTGCTCAGTGAGGTTTTCCACCTCGACCCCGGCAGCGAACCGCTCTTTGAGGAACAGCCCATGCACCACCAGGTCGTTGGCGTCCTGGCGGACGGCCGCGTCAAAGAGTTCGTCGACGGTGGTGGTGAGCAACTCCAACTGTTCGACCAGCAGCATCAGCGAGGTCTTGCCGTTCGAGATGGGCCGGGTGTCCGCCCAGTTGCGGGGCAGCCTCAGATAGGCGTTGACGGCCTCGGGGAGGTAGTCGGTGGCCGTCGCCATCACCGAATAGGCGTCCCAAGAGCCCAAGCCGAGGTGGGAGAGGCGGGGAAGCAACTCGCGCAGCACCCGGGTGATCCGGAGCACGCGGGCGGTCACCACCGTGGGCACGTCGGTGCGGCAGACCAACTGCTCTACCCGGACGATGGCGGCCAGGATCTCCTCATAAGTGGGCATCAGTCAATGGTGATCTCGGGGGTCGGATGTTCGTCGGACTGCCTAACGCGCTCCAAGTACAGCTTGGACTGGGCGACATGGCCCTCCAACTGGGCCACCGTCTGGCTCATCGTCTCCAGGGCCTTGCCCTTGAACTCGTCGATGGCGTCCATGGTGGCGTAGATGTTCGCAAACGCGTTCTGCAACTGCTCCATGCCGATGGTCGCCGAAGCCGCCTGCTCCTGGATGTCTGCCGAGTTCTTCCGCAGCGCCATCGAGGTGCTTTCGATGATCGTCGACGTGGTGGTGTTCAACGCGGTGATCTGATCCAGCACCAGCTTCTGGTTGCCCACCGCCTGCGCCACGATCACCGCCGTGCGCAGCGCCGAAACCGTCGTCGTGGAAGCCCGGTCCACGCCTTTGATCAGCTCGATGTTGTTCTTGATGATGATGTCCATCGCCAGATACGACTGCACCGACACCGCCAACTGGGTGAGCAGATCCTGGTGCTTCTGCCGCACATAGAAGAGCACATCTTGCTCCAAAGCCTTCGCCTTGTCTGGATCGGTGGCCTTCAACTCGGCGATCTGGGCCGTCAACTTGTCGTCCAACTGCTCGGCGATGTAGACGTACTGGTTCAGCCGGGCCATCATGTCCCACAAATTCTGCTTCTCCAGGTTCAGCGCCGCGTTGTCCTTGCCCAGCTCATCCTGGCCGGAACGCAGCGCGTGCAGAATCGCGTCCAACTGCGCCTGCGAGCTTTGGTACTTGCGGAAATAGTCTTTCGACTTGCCCGTCGGGAAAATCCCCAGGAACTTCTTCTCCTGGCCCCGGCCGCCCGCCGGATCCAGCGTCTCCACGGTGCGGCGCAACTCCAGCAACGCCTTCGCCACCGTCGAGCCTTCCTCGACGCCGCCTTCCTTGACGGCCTTCACCGGCGAGTTCAACAGCCGGTTTGACGTTTCGGCCGCCTTGCGGATGTCGGTGTCGCCCATCGCCCGCACGGCATCCGCTTGCGCGGCGACTTCCGGCGAGCCCGGCTCGGCCGTCTGCAACGCCGCCAGGAACTCGTCAACTTTGGCATCCAACACCGGAATCCGTTCCATTTCCACCTTTGGCGCCATCTTCGGCGCCTGGGTCGGCACCACGTCCTTGGACGGGGCTGGCGGATCCAACGAAAAGACTTCTTCAGGATTGACTTCGGTACTCATAATCTCCCTTTCAGGCCGGTAGTAAACCTCTCACGCCCAGCCTACAGATTCCCACCCTCACCCGCTCTTCGGATCGACCCCTAATCTCCCCTGAGCTAGGCGCCGGTGGAGTGGACGCCGCCGTCGACGAAGAGGATTTCACCGGTGGTGGCGGTGAGCCAGTCGGAGAGCAGCACGATGACGGCTTTGGCGGGGTCGGTGGCGTCGGAGGCGTCCCAGCCGAGGGGGGCGCGCTGGTTCCAGACGTCGTTGTAGTCGGCGGAGCCGGGGATGGCGGTCTTGGCGATGGTGTCGATGGGGCCGGAGGCGACCAGGTTGCAGCGCAAGCCCATCGGGCCGAGGTAGCGGGCGAGGTAGCGGTTGGCGCCCTCCAGGGCCGCTTTGGCGACCCCCATCCAGTCGTAGCCGGGCCAGGACGCCGAGGCGTCAAACGTCAGACCGACGACGGAGGCCGATTCGCGGAAAACCTGCAGCAGCGCGCGGGTGAGCGAGACCAGCGAGTAGGCGGAGGTGTGCAGCGCGAGGGCCACGTCGTCCCATTCGGTGTCCAGGAACTTGCCGCCGAGGGCGCGTTTCGGGGAGGCGAAGGCGATGGAGTGGACGAGGCCGTCCAGCGGGCCCACCTGGGCGGGCAGGGCGGCAAGCTGCGCGGCGTCGGTGACGTCCAACTCGATCAGTTCGGGCGTGGTGGGCAGGGCGGCCAACGCGCGGGAGGCGGCGGCGGCCGCGCGGGGCAGGGCCGTCACCACCACTTCGGCTCCTTCGAGTTGGGCGATCTGCGCCACCCTGAAGGCGATGGAGTCCGCGTTGGTGATGCCGGTGACCAGAATGCGCTTGCCCGCCAGTAATTGCATAGCTAAATGCTACGGCGCGGTACCGCCTCTCGGCGGGCGGTATCCACTATTCTCGAAGCGTGCCAGTGCTGGAATTTCAGAACGTCTCGCTGATCCGTTCGCGCAAGGAGTTGGTCTCCGGCGTGAACTGGGTCGTCGAGCCGAATGAACGCTGGGTCGTCATCGGGCCGAACGGGGCCGGGAAGACAACGCTGCTCCAGCTCGCGGCCGCGCAACTGCACCCGTCAAAGGGCACCGTAAAAGTCTTGGATCAAGAGCTGGGCCGGGTGGACGTCTTCGAGCTTCGCCCCCGGATCGGGATGGCTTCGGCGATCTTGGCCGACCAGTTGCCCAAGGCGGAATCCGTGGCCGACGTAGTGATCTCGGCCGCCTATGGGGTGACGGGCCGGTGGCGCGAAAACTATGAGCAGGCGGATTTCGAGCGGGCGGACGACATCATGTTCCAGCTCCGCATTGACGATCTCGCCCAGCGCACCTATGGCACGCTTTCGGAGGGGGAGCGCAAGCGTGTCCAGATCGCCCGCGCGATGATGACCGATCCGGAGTTGCTGCTGCTTGACGAGCCGGCTTCCGGGCTGGATCTCGCCGCCCGCGAAGATTTGGTGGACACCATCTCCGACATCTGCGAAAACGAGTTCGCGCCGGCGACGATCATGGTCACCCACCACGTCGAGGAAATCCCGCAGGGGGCCAGCCACATCATGTTGATGAACCACGGCAAAGTGGTAGCGGCCGGTTATCTGGATTTCACCCTCACCTCGGAGAATCTCTCCAAGGCTTTTGACTTCCCGCTGGAGGTCTTCAAGATGGACGGACGCTGGACGGCCCACGCGGTGCGCGGGCGGGCTAACCGGGCGATTTAGCGTCTTCCCGTTTGGCGTAACGGGCGGCCAGGGTGGCGCAGGCCATCAGTTGCGCTTGGTGGAAGATCACCAGCGGCAGGATGACGAGCCCCACCGGCGTTCCCGCGAAGAGCACCCCGGCCATCGGCAGGCCGGTGGCCAGCGACTTCTTGGTGCCGCAGAACTGGATGGCAATCGCGTCCGCAATGCTGAAACCGAGCCGCCGCGCCAGATACCAGGTAAGCGGCAGCATGATGCCTAGCAAGGCGAGCGCGAGCGCGATCACGATCAGGATCTCCACCCAGGTGACCTGCGTCCAGATGCCCTCGCGCATACCGGAGGCGAACGCCGAATAGACCACCAACACCACCACGCCCCGGTCGACCAGCTTGGTCTGCGGGTGGGCGAGCACCCATTTGGCCGTCCAGCGGCGCAGCAATTGGCCGAGCACGAAGGGGGCGAAGATCTGCAGCGCGATGTCGAGCACCGCGGCGGCGGAGATGGTGAAATGCTCGCTGGAGAGAACTAGGAAGGTGAGCAGCGGGGTGAGGAAGACGCCGAGGATGTTTGACGCGGAAGCCGAGACCACGGCGGCCGCCACGTTGCCTTTGGCGATGGAGGTGAAGGCCACCGAGGATTGCACGGTGGAGGGCACCAGCGTCAAAAAGACGATGCCGAGCAGCAGGCCGGGGGAGAGCAGCTCAGGGGCGAGGAAGCGGATCGCCAGCCCCAGCAGTGGAAAGAGCACATAGGTGAAGCCCAGGATCGTCAGGTGCAGCCGCCAGTTCTTCAGGCCCGCCAGGGTCTCGGCGGGGGAGAGGCGGGTGCCGAAAAGGAAGAAGAGCGCGAAGATGGCGACGTTGATCAGCCACTCGAAGGCGTCCACCCCCCAGCCCTGCACCGGCAGCAACGTGCCGATGACCGCGGCGGCGATGATCGCCAGCAGGAACGGGTCGATGGGCGAGCGGCGCATTTAGCCGTCCGCGCTGGTGAGTTTGGGGGACACCGGCCAATCGGCGGGGTACAGGTGCTTCAAGGAGTCAGCCTGCTCGTAGAGCTTCTTGCGGGTGCGGCTGGAGAGCCGGTCCCCGAAGACCACGCCGTCCAGATGGTCCGTCTCGTGCTGGAGGCAGCGGGCCAGCAAACCTGTCCCGGCCACGGTGACCGGTTCGCCAAAGACGTCGATGCCGGTGCAGGTGGCGTGGTCCGGGCGGGCCAGCGGCTGGAAGCCTCCGGGCAGCGAGAGGCAGCCCTCATCCGTCGATTCGAGGTTGCGCTCGTCCCCGCTGGGCAGTGTGACCACCGGGTTGCAGATCGCCCCGGAGACCAATCTGCCGTCCAGATCGGGGCAGCGGAAGACGAAGAGGGAAATGCCGAGGCCCACTTGGGTGGCTGCCAAGCCCACTCCTTCGGCGGCGTCCATGGTGGCGAACATGTCGCGCGCCAACTCGCGCAAGGCGTCGTCAAAGACTTCGATCAGCTCGGTCTTGGCGTGCATCACCGGCTCACCCCAACGGGTGATCGGACGGATGGAGCCACCTTCCATCAGGTCTTCGAGCAAAATATCCTCCAACTGGTGCCGCGCGGCGCCTCACGAATCTCTCAGCGGTCTTATTCTATGCTGATTCACATGCCAGCAATCGATGTGGCGGCCCACAAAACTGACTTTGCCGCGCACTTGCGGGCCAATGGGCGCGCCGAGCATACCGTGAAGGCGTATTGCTCGGACATCACTTTGCTGCTCGAATGGCTGCTCGCCGAGCGGGTGGTGGATTTGGAAGAGATCGACATCCGGCACCTGCGCACCTGGCTGGCGTTGCAGCTTCAGATTGGACGGGAGCGCACCACCTTGCAACGCGAGGTCTCCGCGGTGCGGGCCTTCTTTGGTTGGTTGACGCGCACCGGGCAGTTGGCCGTCGATCCGTCCGCCACGCTGCGTTCGCCGAAGGCCGCCCGGCATTTGCCGCCGACGTTGGAGACCCCCGAGGCGGAGGCGATGTTCGAAGTGCTTTCGGCGGCGGTGGCGGCCGCCAAGGACGAGACGGGCCGGGCCCGCGCCTTGCGGGATGCGGCGATCATCGAGGTGCTTTATGGCGGGGGAGTGCGCGTCGCCGAGTTGACGGGGCTGGACGTGCTCGCCATCGATTGGGCGCGCGGAGTGATCCGGGTGCTCGGCAAAGGCAACAAGGAACGGGTGGTGCCGCTCGGACGTCCCGCCTTCCGGGCGCTGCAAGCCTGGCTGGATGCCCGCCACCTGCTCGCCAATCCTGGCGAGCTGGCGGTGTTTGTGGGGGATCGCGGTGCCCGCATCGACCAGCGGGTGGTGCGCCGCTTGGTGCACCGGGTGCTCGCCCAAATTCCCGACGCCCCCGACCTCGGCCCGCACGGCCTGCGCCACGCGATGGCCACCCATCTGCTGCAAGGGGGAGCCGACCTGCGCAGCGTCCAGGAATTGCTCGGCCACGCCTCCCTGGCCACCACCCAGCTCTACACCCACGTCACCCAAGACCGCCTCCGCGCCGCCTTCAACCAGGCCCACCCACGGGCCTAGCGATGCGTCAGACCGCCGCTGGTGGAGGGGATTCCCATGAGCATGGCGGTGTTGCTGATGTTGGGGGAGACGTACCAACTATCACCGTAGCGGAGCAGTTGCAGGTACAGGATGTAATCGCCGCTCCAGGAACTGACTGGGTTGGTTTTGGCGCTGAACAGTACGGGGATCTCGACGAGTTCGTCGGCGCCGTAGATCTCCCTGGTGGCCTCCATGGTGCGCTGGAATTGTTCGGCGGTGGCAACCTGAGCAACACTGGGGTCGATGGCCTCCAAGTTAGAGATCTCAATGTCAAGGATGCTGGTCAGATATTCGGTGGTGAAGGTGTTGGTGAGCCGGTCATAGAATTCTGCGGCTTCATTGCCGCCTTCGGTGAACATGACGGTCTCCGTAGGATCAAACCCCATTTCACCAATCTGCGCCCACTGGGCGGTGACCAGTTGGGCTGCGTCGGCGGCAAAAGTGGTGGCATTTATGCGGGCGCCGAGCGCGGTTTCCGAGGGGAGACCAGACATTGTCGGGGTGTAGGCCTGGGCGCGTTCCAGCGCCGCCTGCATGTTGTAATGCTCCGCAAGTGTCTCAATGGCGTAGCAGCCGAAGATCTGCTCCGGATCGGCACTCCTGAGCGCCTCCACATATCCGGTGGCCGCCGCCTCCGCGCTGCCGAACCCGTTTCCTTCCCACTTCGATGACTGCTGGCCCGCAAAGGTGAAGAAGATAAACGACACCACAAACGCCACCACCGCGGCCTCCACAGCCGCCCACAGCGCGATCTTCCCCACCTTGCCACTCTTTTTGTCCGGCTGGCTCTCCTCCGGAGCAGCCGATGGGGGAGCCACCACCTCGTTCACCACCGGCGGCGCAAACGACACCGGCGCGCCTGTCGGCGAAAACGGCAGATTCGGATCCGCATCCGGCACCGCCCCCGCAAACGCCAACCCGCACCTCGCGCAAAACTTCGCCCCGAGCGCCACCTGCGCCCCACAACGCGGACATCTCACTTCAGCCCCCTCGCCTCGCCTACCCGCATTCTCTCTCCTACCCGCATTCTAGTCGGCAGTCGAACGCCATCCCCTTGAAAACCCTCCTAGTCACCGAAGAATGAGCGGTTCCGGCGCTATTCCGGCAGCTTTTGCCACCGGAACCGCTCATTCTTTCACCCGCTCACTCCTTTGCTCCCTCACCCCCTTTTCGGCGTCGCTTCCCCCTCGGGGATGGTTCGGGTTGTGTCTCTGTTCCATCGCCCCTTCCTTTTCGATGGCTGCCCCGATTCGCGGGCCAACTGTCTCCCCATGCACACCCAACGGCCCGCGCTGTCCCTCATCTTCCGTCTCTTTTATCCAGGCGTCGATCAGGGGCTTCCGGCTGGCAATTTATCGATTTGCCGCCGGAACCCTCCATTCGCTGGTGGTTGCCTTGCCTCTCGCCTTCGCGGGCGGCCACCGCCCGCCCGCCTGTTATCTCACCTTCCACAGAACTCTGTGCTTGCGGCCGAGTCTGCTGCTTTGTTTTATGAAGATCTTCAATAGCGGGGTTGTGGTACCCAGCCACCGACCGGCACCCGACGCCAAAGCTGCGTCCGCTTAGCCAGCCCAACCATTCAACTTGCGGGACGACCAGCCCGGCCATGTTCGAGAAACGGCGGCCCGAGGCAATAGCCGGAGGGTCGTCGTTTGCCGCGTGTGAGGGCGTTGGCCGAACGCGCGAAAACCGTCGACGAGCCAACCTCCAAGAGCAGCATCCACGGTTAAAACACAACCTCTGCCGCTATTTACGAGGAACCATGCGGAGCCCCACGACAGAGGAATTACGTGTAGGTCCATTTTAGCCCATGAAATGTCAAAGTCAACGTGAGGCAGGTGTGAGCTACAGGGCATCGGGTCGTCCCCGCGTGTAAAGACCATGCGACTAGGCTCGTTATGCGAGCACATTACCTCTTGAACATGGTGGGCGTAACTGGGTTTGAACCAGTGACCTCTTCGGTGTGAACGAAGCGCGCTACCGCTGCGCCATACGCCCCTTGTCGGAGTGAGAGTTTAGCATAAGGCGGACGGCCGGGACACCTTGGGAGTGGATTACTCTTCGTAGGGGTTGTCGGTGGAGCGGGAGGGGAGGGTGCCGCCGGCGACACCGAGGCTGATGGTGTAGCTGTAGTTGGATTTGATCTGGATTTTCATGGCCTTGGTGCCGCTGGATTCGGAGAACTCGGAGTAGTTGCCGTTCGGGCCGAACGAGTACTTCTTGCCGTACCAGGTGGAACCGGAGGCGTAGACCATCCGGTAGCTGCCATTGGGCACCCGGAAGGTGAATGTCTTGCCGGAGTGGACGAACACCGAGACCACCTGCTTTTCGGTGCCCCACTTGAAGAAGGTGATGTGCAGGTTCGGGTAGTACTTGCCCACCTTCAAGGTGATTTGACGGCCGGAGGTGCCGGCCTTCAGGCGCTTGGTGCCGGGTTCTTTCTGCGCCTTGATGGCCCGTTCGTTCACCTGGGCGCGGTATTTCTCGAGGATGGAGTCGGTGTCGGGTACCGGCGGCGATTCGACCACGTACACATACGAAGCCTCGGCGATTCCGGAAATCGCATCCAACAAGACGTCAGTTTCCGCGACCGCATCATTCACTTCGACTCGCACGGTGAAAGTGGTCTCCGCCGTCGTGGCTTGCTCGAGAGACACGCTCTGTTCGTCAACCCGGGTCTTGAAGCTCTCTTTGCTCACCTCGCCCCAGATCTTCCCGGTGCCATACGACTCCACCGCTTTGGCTCCGGCGGCTTCATAGTAGGCGGCCAGATCCGGGTGTTCGAGGGTCACCGTGAACTGGTCATCCGCCAACGGCGCGAAGGCGGTGATGCGGGAGTTCTCGATGAAACTCTGATCAGCGGTGCCGGTCACCTGCTCGATGAAGGTGTCGAGTTTCTCCGTGACAATGAACTGCCGCAGCGGCAAGGAAGCCTTGGTCACCCGGTAAGCGAGGTTGAAGTTCGCCACCTCGATTTCATCTTCGAGCGCGTCCAGATCGGACAGGTGGGCCACTTCGCCGGACCAGGAGCCCGTTTCCGCGTCCTTGATCAGGTGTACCTTCAGCGAGGCGTCCCGATACGGAAGGGTATCGGCATTTAGGCCAATGTAAAAGTCGATACCCGCATAGGTGGCTTCTTGTACCGCAAGTCGGTCAATGGTCGTCTCGCTAGGCGTTTCGACAATGATCTTGGCCGGATCAATGGCGCTGGCATCCGGGTATTGGATCGGCACGGGCACCGAGAAGTTGTCGTAGTCGTAGCCGTCCAGGATGCCAGTGAGATCCTTCGTCTTCATTCCCGACAGCACGGGATGGGCAGCCTCGACCTGAGCGATCACGTCGGAAACCAACTGGGTGTCCGGCCCGGCCGCCGCGCAGCCGCTCAACAGCGACGCCCCCAGGAGCATCGCCAAAATACCCGCCAATGGCCTGCGAATCTGGTTCATCGTTGCCTCCCCAAGACCCCGTTGTCCAATGCCTTCAGCATACTGGATTAGACGCGGGGCAACCACTCCGGCACCGGGGAAACCCCCGGCCCGGTATAGATTGGAATCTGCCCGTCCACAATCTCCACCTCGGGCACGATGTCGCGGGTGTAGAAGCGGTTGGACGCGGAGATGTCGCCCGGCAAAGTGAAGCCAGGCAGCCCGGCCAGCGCGGCGTTGGCGTTGCGGCCGATGCCGGTCTCCAACATGCCGCCGCACCACACCGGCACCCCGCGCGCGTAGGCGTAGTCGTGGATCGCCTTGGCTGTCAGGTATCCGCCCACCCGGCCCGGTTTGATGTTGATGATGACGTTCGCCACGCTCTCGATCGCCTGCCGCGCCTTCGCCAGCGAGACGATGGACTCGTCCAAACAAATCGGGGTCTGCAGCTGCCCGGCCAGCTTGGCGTGCTCATAGATGTCGTCTTCGGCGAGCGGCTGCTCGATCAGCAGGAGTTGGTAGTCGTCCAACTGTTTCAACATCTCCAGGTCGGCCAGCGAGAAGGCCGAGTTGGCGTCCACCTGCAACGGGATGTCCCCGAACAGCTTCCGGATCGCCTTGACGGGCTCCACCACCCAGCCCGGCTCGATCTTGATCTTGATCCGCACATAGCCAGCCATCAAGTAATGCTCGACCACTTCCAGCAATGCCTCAATGCTGGGTTGAATCCCCACCGAGACCCCAGATGGGACGGCGGTGGCCTTTACTCCCAGATAGCTGGCGAAAGACTGGTCGCGCAACCGCAGCCAGGCGTCCAGCACCGCCATCTCCAAGGCGGCTTTCGCCATCCGATGCCCGACAATGTGCGGGAAGGCCGAGGCCACATCCTCAGGTTTGACTTCACCGTGAGCCTGCTGCCATTCCAACAGCAGCGGGACGAGAAAAGTCTCCAGCACATAGGCGGCCGACTCCAGATATTCGCTGGAATAGTTGGGCAACGTGCCGGCCACGCACTCGCCCCAGCCCGCCACCTGCCGCCCCTCGTGGTCGACGGTGAGCTTCACCAGCAACGGATGGCGCACGTCCTCACGGCCAAACGAGGTGACGAAAGGAGCCACCAGCGGCAACTCCAACCGGATGAGCTCAGCGCGCAGAATCTTCATTTGCGCTCCAGCACAAACGACGAACTGGCCCGGTCAAACCCGACCACCTGCCACCCGGAGAGCAACGGCGGCGCCAACTCGCCGCGCAGTTCGATGGCCAGCAGCAGGGCGGCATCTTGGTCGTGGAGCCGCAAACCCTCAATGTCCGGGGGCACCGGCACCAACAGTGAAGTGTCACTCGGAAGTCGAGGTGCAGGTTCCTCGCGGAACCGCCACTCGACCATCAACCGGTCACTGGGCAGCCCGGCGTTCAAGCCGTCATTCATCGGCCCATAGAAATCCGGCAGGTATTCGATCACCCGCACCCCGAGCTTGACCAGGTTGAAGTAGGCGTTGCGGGCCACCAGCGGATCGAAAGTCCAAGTCATCGCGTCGACGTCGTGCTCGGCCAGCCACACCGCTTGGTGGTATTTCAGCGCGGTGCCAATACCCTCGCCGATCCGCTCCCAGCGCACTCCCGCGATATGCGAGTGCATGGTGCGATGGGCTGGCTCATGCCAAAAACCGAAACACACGCCCACCGGCTGTTCACCGTCAAAGGCCACCGACGCGTACGAGCCGGTGTGCAGCAACGCCAGCAGCAGGTTGGATTCCAGCGCGTTCGCCGGTGGGGGCATCCTCCAGATTTCGTCAGTGAGCGAAACCCAGACATGGGCATCCTCGACCGAATGCACCAAGCGCACCTCGACACCGGCTTGCGCGGCCATATCCGCGGCCAGCGCCCGAAGTTGTTCGAGGGTGCGCATGGGATAACTCTAGCCTTGCGATAGGCTGAAATCATGACGGAACAGTTGCAAGAGATCATCGAACAATCAAAGCGGATCGTGTTCTTCGGCGGCGCGGGCGTCTCCACCGAGAGCGGCATCCCGGATTTCCGCTCCGCAGGCGGCCTGTTTATGGCCGAGTTGGGCGGCGAATACCGTCCGGAGGAGATCGTCTCGCACTCGTTCTTCGTCCGGCACACCAAAGAGTTCTACACTTACTACAAACAGCACCTGATCTATCCGGACGCCAAACCCAACTCCGCCCATCGGGCGTTGGCGAGCCTGGAATCCCAGGGCAAACTCACCGCGGTGGTCACCCAGAACATCGACGGGCTGCACCAAGACGCCGGCTCCAAGACGGTCTGGGAGCTGCACGGCTCGGTGCGCCGCAACGACTGCACCAAATGCAAGCGCCGCTACGGCCTGGAGATCGTGCTGGAAGCCGATCCGATCCCGTATTGCCCGGAATGCGGGGGGTTGGTGAAACCGGACGTGGTGCTCTACGAGGAAGGGTTGGATTACGCGGTGATGGACGGGGCCACCGACGCCATCGCCCAGGCCGACACGTTGATCGTGGGCGGCACCTCGCTGGTCGTCTACCCGGCGGCGGGCTTGGTGCAATACTTCCGGGGCAAGCATCTGGTGCTCATCAACCTCACTCCCACCGGCGCTGACCGGATGGCCACCTGCATCGTCCGCGAGCCAATCGGAGAAGCGCTTTCCCCCTTTATCTAGGGCTGGTAGTCTCGGGGCATGAGAATTGCAGTTTTACAGTTGCAAGAGGAGGTCCCGCTGGACGGGTTGGGGGCGCATCTGGAGACGACCACCTACCAGGCAGCCGAGGGAATGCCGCATGTGAAGGATTTTGACGGCATCATCATCCTCGGCGGCAAGATGAGCGTCGAGGACGTGGAGCAGTTCCCCTGGTTGACGGACATCGAGCAGTTGATCCGCGACTGCATCGAGGTGGGCAAGCCGGTGCTCGGCATCTGCCTCGGCGGACAGTTGATCGCCAAGGCCTGCGGCGGCAAAGTCGTGGTGAATCATCCGAATGGCCCCGAGCGTGGCGTGAAGACGCTCTCCTTGCGTCCGGAGGCGAAATCCGATCCGACGCTGCGCACCCTCTACCACAAGCTCGGCAAGGAATTCCTGGTGCCGGTGATGCACTCCGACGCCGCCGTCAAACTGCCTCCGAATTCGATCTGGCTGGCCTCGTCGGAGAAGTATCCGCTGCACGCCTTCCGGGTCGGCTGCGCGCTGGGCCTGCAATTCCACCCAGAAGCCACCGCTTCATTGATGCGCGAATGGCTGTTCGACGCCGGTGAGGACACCGCCAAGTGTGACCGCAAGTACGTGGTGAACCGGCAGGAGATGGCCGATCTCGGCCGGGCCGTCGCCACCGGTTTCCTCTCCGAAGTCGCCGATTCGCTGGAGTGATGCGAGCGGCGCCCGCTTGGTGAGAGTAAGATCGTCACGTTTGTGAAAGGAGCCAATCGTGGCCGTAACTGGGCTTGAGCTTTTTGGGGATGACCAACGCGTCGTCGCGATGAAGATTGACGGCGTCACCTACGACTTGGAGCGCGAGGTGCCCGACGGCGTCACGCCGGAACCCGTCACTTTGGACACTGACGAAGGCCTCTCGATTCTACGGCACTCCTGCGGGCACGTCACCGCGCAGGCGATCCAGGCCATCTTCGCGGATGTGAAGCTGGGCATTGGCCCGCCCATCACCGACGGCTACTACTACGACTTTGACACGCCCAACCCGTTCACCCCCGAGGATCTGAGGGCCATCGAGAAGGAGATGGGGCGGATCGTCAAGGAGCGGCAGTCCTTCCACCGCCGGGTGGTGACGGACGAGCAGGCCCGCGCCGAGTTGGCCAGCGAGCCCTACAAGCTGGAGTTGATCGGCGACAAGGGCAAGGCGAACACCGAGGACGGCTCCGCGGTGGAGGTCGGCGGCGGCGAGTTGACGATCTACGACAACGTCCGCCGGGACGGCTCGGTGGCCTGGAAGGATCTCTGCCGCGGCCCGCACGTGCCGCATACCGGCTACCTGAAGGCCTATGCGATCATGCGCTCCTCGGCCGCCTATTGGCGTGGCGACCAGCGCAACGCCCAGTTGCAACGGGTCTACGGCACCGCCTGGGCCACCAAAGACGATCTGGTCGCCTACAAGACCCGCCTTGAGGAGGCCGCCAAGCGCGATCACCGCAAACTCGGCGCGGAGCTGGATCTGTTCAGCTTCCCCGAGGAATTGGGCTCCGGCCTGCCGGTCTTCCATCCCAAGGGCGGCGTGATCAAGCGGGAGATGGAGGATTACGTCCGCAAGGCCCACTTGGAGGCGGGCTTCCAGTACGTCGGCACCCCGCACCTGGCCAAGGAGGGGCTGTTCTACACCTCCGGCCATCTGCCGTACTACGCGGAGATGATGTTCCCGGAGATGGTGGAGCTGGACGACGAGGGCAAGCCGCGCGAACGCTACCGGGTGAAGGCGATGAACTGCCCGATGCACAACCTGATCTACAAATCGCGGGGCCGCTCGTACCGCGAGCTGCCGTTGCGGTTCTTCGAATTCGGCACCGTCTACCGTGACGAAAAATCCGGCGTGCTGCAAGGGTTGACGCGGGTGCGCTCGATCACCCAGGACGATTCCCACTCCTACGTGATGGCCGAGCAGGCGGAGGCGGAGATCAAGCATCTGCTCGGTTTCATCCTGAAGCTGCTGCGAGATTTCGGCCTCAACGACTTCTATCTGGAGCTCTCCACCCGCGACTCCGAGGGCAAGAACAAGGACAAGTTCATCGGCTCTGACGAGGATTGGGCGAAGGCCACCGCGATCCTGGAGAAGGTGGGCGTGGAATCCGGGCTGGATTTGGTGCCCGATCCAGGCGGCGCGGCCTACTATGGGCCGAAGATCTCGGTGCAGGCCAAGGACGCCATCGGGCGCACCTGGCAGATGTCGACCATCCAATACGACTTCAACCAGCCCGAGCGTTTCGAACTGGAGTACACCGCCCCGGATGGCTCCCGTCAGCGTCCGGTGATGATCCACTCGGCCAAATTCGGCTCCATCGAGCGGTTCATGGGCGTGCTCACCGAACACTATGCGGGCGCGTTCCCAGCCTGGCTCTCCCCAGTGCAGGTGCTTTGCGTGCCGGTCGCCGAGGATCACATCGGGTACCTCGAAGGCGTGGCCGCGGAGTTCCGCAAGGCCGGGGTGCGCGTCGAGATCGACTACTCGGATGACCGTTTCGGCAAGAAGATCCGCAACGCAGTGAAGCAGAAGGTGCCCTACATCCTGATCGCCGGCGCGGAGGACGTGGAGGCCAACGCCGTCTCCTTCCGCTATCGCGACGGTTCCCAGAACAACCAGATCAGCGTGGAAACCGCCCTGGCCGAGGTGCTCGCCGCGATCCGGGACAAGCAGTGAGCGAGTCGGCCGCCGAGTTCGCCGCCGCCCCGGACGGCCTGGAGCGGCTCTGGACGCCTTACCGGATGGCCTACATTGACTCCCACAATGACGGCTCACCCGAGCCGGAATGCCCCTTCTGCGCGGCCCCTGGAAAGTCTGATGAAGACGGGTTGATCGTGTATCGCGGCGAAACCTGCTACGTGGTACTGAACCTGTTCCCGTACTCACCGGGGCACGTGTTGGTCTGCCCCTACCGGCATGTCGCCGACTACACCGATTTGACGGACGCGGAGCGCGTCGAGGTGGGGGAGTTGACGGCGGCGGCGATGCGCACCCTGCGCGCGGTCTCCCAACCGCACGGCTTCAACATCGGCATGAACCAAGGTGACGTGGCGGGCGCCGGGATCGCCAAACACCTGCATCAGCACATCGTGCCGCGCTGGTTCGGCGATGCGAACTTTTTTCCGATCATCGCGCAGACCAAGGCTATCCCGCAGTTGCTCGGCGACACCCGGGAGCGACTGGCCGCGGTTTTCGGCCACTGCGGCGATACCGCGCAATAAGATGGCCTCGTGGCAGGTGAACCGTACGATACTGAAGCCGTCTTCACGCTGCCCAATATCCTGAGCTTCATCCGGCTGCTCGGCATCCCGCTGTTCCTGTGGCTGCTGCTCGGCCCCAAGGAGGACGTGTGGGCGGTGGTGGTGCTCGCCGCCGGGGCGTTGACGGATTTCCTCGACGGCAAGATCGCCCGCGCCTGGAATCAGCGTTCCCGCATCGGCCAGGTGCTCGATCCGGCGGCCGACCGGCTTTACATCTGGGCCACCTTGGTGGGGCTGTGGCTGCGCGACGTGATTCCGCTCTGGCTGTTGATCTTGCTCGCCGCCCGCGACGCGCTGATGGGCGTCACCATCTGGCCCGCGCTGCGGGCGCGCGGCTACACCGGCCTGCCGGTGCACTTCCTCGGCAAGGCCGCCACCTTCCTGCTGCTCTATTCCTTCCCGCTGGTGTTGCTCGGCGCGGGAGAGGCCGAATGGCAGTTGCCGTTTAGGATCTTTGGTTGGGCGTCGGTGATCTGGGGCACCATCCTCTACTGGTGGTCGGCCGGTCTCTACATTGGCCAAGGCATCGACGTGATCCGCCGCTTCCCGTCCCAACGCGACAAAGAATCTCGCGACGAGGAATCTCCAGTAGTAGAACACTCCAGTTGAACTTGAGAATGAGCTAAACTTAAGCTGAGATTTAGAGGAGGCAGCAATGTTCCCAGCCGATTTGCAATACACCGGCACCCATGAGTGGCTTCGGATTGCGGCCAAAGTAGCCCGCGTCGGCATTACCGATCATGCCGCGGAGTTGCTCGGAGACGTGGTCTATGTGTCTCTACCTGAAGTGGGAGATGAGGTGCGCCAAGCTGACGCTATCGTCGAGCTTGAGTCCACGAAGAGCGTCGAGGATGCCTTCGCCCCGCTCAGTGGCGAGATCGTGGCGGTGAATCCGCGCTTGGCCGACAACCCCGGCTTGATCAACGAAGACGCCTACGGGGAAGGTTGGCTCTTTGAGATCCAGTTCTCCGATCCGGCCGAGATCGACACCCTATTGGACGCCGACGAGTACGAGGATTTGGTGGACAAGGAGGAGGAATGACGATCACCTGTCCGGCCTGCGGCTTCGAGGTTGACGCCCAGGCCAACTACTGCCCGCATTGCGGCGCCTCGCTGGCGAAGGCCTCCGGGGACACCACCTCCATCGTCGCCGTCCAAGCTGATCAGATCACCTACGCCGATCTCCGTCCCGCCGAAGCGGCCGCTGTCGACGCGCTGCCCGCCGGGTCCGCCCTGCTGTTGGCGGTGCGCGGGGCCCAGGCGGGGGAGAAGTACCTGCTGAACGCCGATGTGGTCACCGTCGGCCGCCACCCAAAGTGCGACATTTTCTTGGACGACATCACCGTCTCGCGGCGTCACGCCCGCTTCCTGCGCGAAGACGGTCATTTCAAAGTCAAGGACGAAGGCAGCCTGAACGGCACCTACGTCAACTCCGAGCTGGTCGAGGACGAGCAGCTGCTGAAGCCGGGGGATGCCATCCAGGTGGGGAAGTACCGGCTCATTTTCTTCGAGGGAACTACTAGCTGACGGGAGCATCATGGCAATCGGGCTTCGCTCAATCGGCCAAGTCAAAGCGATACTCGAAGGTGAGTATCCGGACATCTCCATTTCCAAGATCCGCTTCCTTGAATCCGAGGGGCTGATCTCGCCCGAACGGGCCCCCAGCGGCTACCGCCGTTACGCCGAATCCGACATCGAGCGGCTCCGCTACATCCTGGACGCCCAGAAGCACCACTATCTGCCGCTGAATGTGATCCGCGAACAGTTGGAGGCTATGGATCGCGGCGAGCCGGTGGACGGCACCCTCTCCGCCGAGCCGAAATCAGCCGAGGCCGCTCCCGCCGCACCGCCAGTCACCCGCCCCCGGCAGCAGTTGCCGCAGCGGGCGATGCGGATCTCCCGCCGGGATCTCTTGAACGCTTCCGGGGTTTCCGAGGCGATGCTGGCGGAATTGGAAAAGCAGGCTTTGGTGAAGCCGCGCCGGGGCACCATCTATTACGACCGGGACGCGTTGGCCGTCTGCGTGATCGCCCGCAAGCTCGCCACCTATGGCATCGACGCCCGGCATCTGCGCATCGTGAAGCAATCCGCCGAACGCGAAACCGGCCTCATCGAGCAGGCGATCACCCCTTATCTGCGCCGCAACCCGATGGCCCGCGGCCTGCCCAACGAGGTAATGAACCTGATATTGAACGCCCACGCGGCGATGATGCGTTCCATGCTGTCTTGAGCTATTCGCCATTTGGTCAGACCAATGGTTTCGCAAGCCATTTATTAGGCTGTTTTCAATAGCGTGGCCCGTCAGAGAGGAAGGGTTGCGCAGCGTCCAAATAGAAAGGTTATGCAATGTCGCATACGAAACTCCGACGATTGGCGCTCATTCCAACCGTCGCTTTATCCATCATTTTCTCGTCAATGGCGGTGGTCACCCCACCGGCTCACGCTGACGACGCCTTGGAGGAGGCCGTCAACGCGACGCTGGCCACCCTCACCACCGCGCAACGCAACCGGCTGATGTACGGCGACGGGGTGAACAACCTGGTCGCCGTGGGTGACGTCCCGGCGCTGAACATGGGTGACGGGCCGCTCGGCTTCAACGGTGACGGTGTCGCCGACGGCACCGCCTTCGGCTCCGGCCTGGTAATCGCCTCCACCTGGAACAAGGAGCTGATCAATTCGGTCGGCGACGTGCTCGGCAAGGAAGTGAAATACAACGGCCGGGAAATCCACCTGGGCCCCGGCATCAACCTGAACCGCGATCTCGGCGGCGGCCGCACCTTCGAGTACTTCACCGAAGACCCGTACCTGAACGCGCAGATCACCGCCGAGTACATCAAGGGCGTGCAGGCCCAGAATGTGGCCTCCACCCCGAAGC
Source organism: Propionibacteriaceae bacterium (assembly GCA_031272505.1). Classification (GTDB taxonomy): domain Bacteria; phylum Actinomycetota; class Actinomycetes; order Propionibacteriales; family Propionibacteriaceae; genus Propionicimonas. Next base: position 24,306 of record JAISTQ010000029.1, on the reverse strand, counting down.
ACATTTTGGCCAACAACGCCGAGACGAACCGCAACTGGGTGACGTCAAACATCTCCGAACGGGCGATGCACGAGGTCTATCTGGCCCCCTTCAAGGCAGCCGTGGAGGATGCCGACGTCTGGGGTCTGATGACGTCCGCGGGCCGCGTCAACGGCACCTTCGTCTCCGACAACCGCTACATCCTCACCAACCTGACCAAGAACGACTGGGGGATGTCCGGCTTGATCATGACGGACTGGATCAAGGTGCGCACCGACATCATCGCCGCCAAGGCCGGCACCGACGTCTCGATGCCGAACTCCGACCTGTACACCAAGCTGGCCAGCTATGTGCAGCAGGGCAAACTGCCCGCCGCCGCGATTGACAACGCCGCGCAGCGGATCATCCGGGTGGCCAAGATGACCGGCGCCCCGATCTCCGGCGGTGAGGAGAACACCCCGGCAAACCGGGCGGTCGCCTTGCAGGTGGCCGAAGAGGGCATCGTGCTGCTGAAGAACCAGGACAACATTCTGCCGATCCCGGAGTCCACCGCCAAGATCGCGCTGTTGGGCAAGTATGTGAGCAAGGAATTCGACGCCACCTCGATGGGCGGCTCCTCCTACATGCGTCCGGCCGATCAGAAGTCGTATCTGGAGGGCCTGAACAACTACAAGTCGGCGCACAGCCTGACGACCCAGTTCGTCATTCCCACCTATTCGGAGACCACCGCGAACCTGGACACCACCATCGCCAATGCGGTGGCGGCCGCCCAGGAATCTGACTACGCGATCATCTTCGCCGGCATTGAAAAGGGCGATCCGTACATCCCGCAGGGCCCCGACTCCGAGGACGGCGACGTCTTCGACCTGTCCTTCCCGGCTCCGCAGCTACAGTTGATCAAGGCTGTGGCCGCAGCCGCCCCGAACAAGACCATCGTGGTGATGAACGGCTCCGCTCGCGAGATCCGCGATTTCGCCGATGACGTCAAGGGCATCATGACGATGTTCTATGGCGGCGAGGAAGGCGGCACCGCGGTCGCCGAGATCCTGTTCGGCGCCGTCAACCCGTCCGGCAAGCTCTCCTTCACCTGGCCGCGCCGCTACGCGGACACCGAGGGCTTCATCGCCAGCGCGGGGCCGACCGCCGAAGACCAGAAGGTGGCGAAGACGAATGACGTCTTCTACACCGAGGGCGTGAACGTCGGCTACCGCTACCATGACGCCAACAACGTGCCCTACGAGTATCCGTTCGGCTATGGCTTGAGTTACACCAACTTCACCTATGGCACGGCCACCGCCAGCGCCACCACCATGGGCCCGGAGGATTCCATCACCATCTCCGTCCCGGTGACGAACTCCGGCACCCGTGACGGCAAGGAGACGGTCGAGCTGTACATCAGCGATCCGGTGTCGTCCGTGGCGCGTCCGGTCAAGGAGCTGAAGGGCTTCACCAAGCTGGACATCCCCGCCGGGCAGACCCGCACCGCCACCTTCACCGTGGACGCGAGCTCGTTGAGCTTCTGGGATGTGAACACCCACAGCTTCAAGGCTGAGGCCGGCGAGTTCATCGCGCGGATCGGCAGCTCGGCGGCCACGCTGCCCGCCACCGTCTCCTTCACGCTCACCTCCAGCACCGCGCCTGATCCGGAGTACACCGTGGTCCAGGCCGAGGCTTATGCGAGCGCCAGCGGCACCAGCGTGGAGAGCAACTACGAGGTGGACGATCCCACGCACACCACGCCGATCGGCCATCTGTTGTTCAACTCCACTTCCGCCGAAGCCACATGGAATGTGAATGTGCCGACGGCTGGCAAGTACTCGATCATCTTCCGCTATTCGAACGACAGCTTCTCCGGTTCGGTGACGGGCGCGGAGAGCTTCGGCAAGAACATGCTCACCGACTTGGTGGTGAACGGGATGACGGTCGGCAAGTACGACTTCATGAACACCCGCTACCAGAACGTCTACAACTATGACAGCATTGACGTCACCCTGGCCGCGGGCGCGAACACCATTGGGCTGAAGGCCACTTCGGACACTCCGGGGCTGCGGGTGGAAAAGCTGATCCTGCAGCAGCTCATCGACCGCTTCCCGGCTCCGGCCCCGGCTCCGGCGAACGACGACTTCACGCCGCCGGAGTCCACCGAGGACGGCGACGTCTACCAGGCCGAGAGCGGACGTGACCTCACCAACGCCAAGGTGCGCGCCGAGAACGCCGGCTACACCGGCACCGGCTATGTGGATTTGGCCGCAGGTGGCTCCTTCACCATGGACATCACCTCGGACGCCCGGATGGCCAGCCGGCTGCAGTTCACCTACGCGAACGGCGGCGACGTCGCGGCGCCGGTGAACGTCTATGTGAACGGCAACCAGGTGTACACCCTCACCCTGGGCACCACCGGCGGCTGGGATTCCTGGAAGTGCGAGCAGACGGTCCCGCTGCCGGTCACCGCCGGCAACAACGTCGTCTACTTGGAGTCGGCCGGCGGCCGGGTGATCATCGACAAAGTGCTGCTCTATGGCGGCATGGGCTATCTCGACGAGACCGCCCCGGTCGTCAACGGCTCTTCGCCGAACAGCCACGGTGAGACCACCCACTCGTATGCGGAGGTCTACTTCTCCGAGACGGTGCAGTTGGGCGACGGAGACGTCACCTTGTATGACGACGAAGGCAACGTCGTCCCGTCCAGCGTCAGCCTGGAGAGCAACATCCTGCGGGTCACCGCCAACAACGCGCTCACTCCGGGGAAGACCTACAAGGTCACCGTGGCGGCCGACGCCGTCCACGATCTGATTGACGCCAACAACCAGGCCACCCGCAACTTGGCGGCGCCGTACACCTTCAAGTTCACCGTGAAGCCGGTGGTCGCCGTGGACGACCCGGCGTATATCTACACCGGCACCTGGACGGACACCCCGAACGGCAAGGTGGCTGATCCGGGCGCGTCGGTGGAGTTCTACTACAGCGGCAAGCAAGTCGCGGTCTTCGGTTCGGGCACCGGCACCGTCTCGGTGATGAAGGAGGACGATGCGGCGGTCGATGTGGATCTGGCCACGGTCACCGGCAACGAGGTGGTTTCCGCCTCCTACCTGTCCGGCGTGCACTATGTGAAGATCACGGTTCCCACCGACTCCACCTTCACCTTCAAGGGCGCGGCCACTGACGGGGTGTTGACCAAACCCCTGGACACCTCGCTGTGGACGGTCACCCCGTTCCAGAACATCCACCCGACGACCGACCCGCAGGAGAACATCATTGACGGCAACCGCGACCTGCGCTGGGCGTCGGGCGCGCTGCTGGCCAGCGGGCACTGGATCAACATCGATTTCGGCGAGGTGATCAACGTCAACTCGCTGGTGTGGATCGCCCGCGACAACTCGTACTTCAAGGCCTACAGCCTGTACGCCTCCACCGATGGCGTGAACTGGGGGGAGCCGATCTCGACCGGCGACCTGAGCCAGATGTACGGCATCATGAAGTTCCCCACCCAGCAGACCCGTTATCTGCGGGTGGTCTCCAATGGCACTTCGACGGACAAGTGGCTCTGCATCAACGAGTTGTACGCCTTCTACACGCCGGTGGCGGATCAGACGCCGCCGACGGTGCCGGGCGACTTCGCCGCGGTGGGCTACAACGGCTTCATCCGCGTCGATTGGTCGGCCTCCGAGGATGAGTCGACGGTCACTTATGAGCTGTTCCGCGATGGCGTGAAGGTCACCACGTTGCGCGACAAGTACTACTTCGTCGACCTCTACGCCGACATGAGCGTGCCGCACACCTATACCGTGCGCGCCTATGACGAGTCGGGCAACTATTCGGCGATGTCCGCCCCGGTGACCGGCCAGATGGATCCGGCGAACACCAAGCTGCCCAACTCGGATTGGGCCTTGACGGGCACCATCTCCACGCCGTGGGATGCCGTGGGCCACCCCGGCGAGTATGCCATCGACGGCGATCACGAGACGTGGTACCGCACCAATTCGCTGCAGGCCACCGCGCGCATCTTCCGCATCGATTTGGGCGACTACTATCCGGTCTCCATGATGGCCATCGATTCCGGTGGCTCGGACGAATATGGCCGCCGCTACCGGTTGCGGACGTCGACGTCGGGCTGGGAAGTCAGCGCGACCACGGCGTTCAACAACGTGAACGGCTTCCAGGATCCGCGCATCCAGGAAATCCCGTTCACCAACACCGGCGGCGCGGTATTGGCCCGCTATATGACGATCGACCTGCGGACTTCCGCCAGCGTGCAGTGGACGGTCTACGAGTTTGAGTTCTTCTACACGTTGAGTTCCGACTACTCGATGAGCGCCCCCACCGGCTTGACGGCCACCGGCTACAACGGCTTCAACCGGCTGGACTGGACGGCTTCGCCTTCGGGCAAGGTGGCGGTGACGGGCTACCAGGTCTACCGTGACGGCGAGAAGCTGGGCACCACTGGCACCACCCCGGTGTTCGTGGACACCAGCCCGAAGCCGGGCACGGCGCACGTCTACACGGTGTCCGCCACGGGCGCGCTCTCGGCCGAATCCGAGCAGAGCGCCCCGGTGACCCAGGCCACCGTCCCGGCGAACACCGAGATCCCGAAGGCGCCGATCAACTACTGGGCGGGCACCGCCTCGCCGAACAACGGCTCGCCAGGGAACGCGGTGGACAACAACGACAGCACCGCCTACACCGGCACCGCCAACCAGGCGGTCGGCAACTACGTGCGGGCCGACCTCGGCTCGTCGTACCCGTTCAACCGGGTCGCGGTGCTGAGCAGTTCGGCGACCGACTTCGGCAAGGAGTACAAGATCGAGGTCTCCGCCAACGGCAGCACCTGGACGGAAGTGGCCACCGCGCAAGCCGGCGTGAGCGGCACCAAGGTCACCGATCTCGCCGACCGGCAGACCGCCCGTTACGTGCGGCTCACCTTGACCGACGCGGACACCACCGTGCCGTGGTCGATTGACGAGATCCGGGTCTACAACGTCACCTCGAAGGCGGAGTTGGAGGCCGTGATCAGCGCCGCGCAGGCCTTGACCGAGGCGGATTACACCACTTCCACCTGGGCCTCGCTGCCCACCGCGTTGGCGCAGGCCGAAAGCGTGGACGCAGATGCCGGGGCCACGGAGACGCAAGTCGCCACCGCCGCGCAGAATCTGCAGCACGCCATCGACGCGCTGAAGTTGCGCGGTGATCCGACCGCTTTGGACGCCGTGATCTCCGACGCCCAGGCGGTAGCCGCCCTCGGCCGGTTGAGCTTGACGGACCAGGCGACCTTGACGACCGCCATCGCGGGTGCCAAGGCGGTTTTCGACAATGCCACGGACAAGACGCAGACCGAGATTGACGCCGCCACCAACAAGCTGCAGCAGGCGTTGACGGTAGCGAAGGCCGAGTTGCTGGCCGCCGATCGCACCGCGCTGGCCGCCTTGGCCGATGCGGTGGCCGCCCTCGGGCCGATCTCGGACGTCTTCAGCCCGGCCACCGTCGAGGCACTGGAGAAGGCGCTCGCCGAAGCCCAGGAGATCCTGGCTGATCCGACTTCCACGCAAGCGGAAGTGGAAGACGCCCGCGGTGATCTGAACGCGGCACTCGCCGGTTTGACCGCCAACCCGAACTCCGCGGCCGCCCAGGCGGCGGCGGCGGCGGCCCAGGCGGCAGCCGAAGCCCAGGCGGCGTTGGATCAGGCGGCGGCACTGGCCGCCCAGGCGCAACAGCACAAGGCTGCGATGCAGGCGGCCCTGGCGGCGGCGGACGCCCAGAAGGCCCTGGAGTTGGCGCAAGCCGCCCAGGACAAGCTGGACGCGCTGTCCCAGGCCGCGCAAGAGAAGGCGCAGGCGCTGTTGGACGCGGCGAACAACGCGGCAATTGACAAGGCGTCAGCCTTGGCGGCGGCCGAGCAGGCATACCAGTTGCAGTTGCAGGCGGCGGCGCTGGCGGCAGAAGCCGACAAGGTGACGGCATTGGCGCAGGCCGCGCTGGATGCCGCGAATGCCCTGGAGGCGGCGTTGGAAGCCGCGGAAGCCGACAATGCGGCAGCCCTGGAGGCGGCGGCCAAGGCAGCCGAAGCTGACAAGGCGGCGGCGCTGGAAGCGGCGGCCAAGGCGGCGGAGAGCGAGAAGGCGGCCGCGCTGGCGGCGGCCGAGGCGCAGAAGCAAGCCGAGTTGGCAGCGGCGGCGGCAGCCGCGCTCGCCGAAAAGACCGCGTTGACCGAGGAGAACAATAAGACGAAGGCGAAGGTGCCGCAGCAAGCCACCACCAAGTCGGTGAAGGTGACGGCGGCGAAGTTCAAGAAGAACACCAAGCCGGTGGTCTTCGTCACTGTCACCCTTTCGGCGGGCTATCCGAAGGGCAAGGTGGCGCTCTACGTCAACGGCAAGTGGGTGAAGAGCATCAACGTCGTCAACAAGAAGACGAAGGTGAAGCTGCCCAAGAAGTATGCCAAGGCGATCTCGGTGAAGGCCAAGTACGTGCCGAAGGCGGCCAAGAACGGCGCCACCGGTACCGTGAAGACCTCCAAGGCCGTCAAGGTGAAAATCAAATAAGTTGAGAGGCAGGCGTGGGGGGCTTCGGCTCCCCACTCCTGTTTAACGGCATTCTCACGCGGGGGGCTTCACATCGTTGAACTCTTAGTTTAGACTTGAGGATGACACGCATGTGATTTAGCGTGTCGCGAGCGGTTCTTCCCCGGGCCAAGCCCTACGTTCGTGCTTATGTTGAACGGAGGAGCCATGCGGGTACTCGACGACCAGGACGTTCTCTTCGAGGGTGATTTCACACCCGTCCCGGAGGATCAGGGGTACCGGGGGCCGGTCGCCTGCCAGGCTGCGGACATCACCTACCGGCAGCTCGATTACTGGGCCCGCACGGAGCTGGTCGTCCCGTCCATCAAAGACGCCACCGGGTCGGGCACCCAGCGGCTCTACTCTTTCCGCGACCTGTTGCTGCTGAAGGTCATCAAGCGGCTGCTAGACGCGGGCGTGTCGCTGCAGCAGATCCGCACCGCCATCAACCATTTGCGGGCGCGCGGCGTGGAGAACCTCTCCGAGGTCACCCTGATCTCCGACGGCGTGTCCGTGTATGAATGCACCTCGGACAACGAGATCATCGACCTGGTGAAGGGCGGCCACGGCATGTTCGCCATCGGCCTCGGCCAGGTCTGCCGCGACATCGAGGGCGTGCTCGCCGTGCTTCCGCCAGCGCCGAAGCCCGAGCCTGCCGAAGCTGCGCCAGTGCGCCACTTGCGGATTGCATAACCATTATCCTTTAGGGGTGACGTCTTTCCTGAATCGCCATCTCGGCCCGTCAGCTTCCGATCAAGATGAGATGCTCGCCTATTTGGGCTATGCCTCTTTTGACGAGTTGATCGATGCCGCTATCCCCGCCTCGCTGCGCGACCACGGGCTGCCGCTGAGCCTGCCCCATCCGGTCAGCGAGGCCGAAGTCCAGGCCAAGCTAGCCCAGCTCGCCGCCCGCAACAAGCCGCTGCGTTCGCTGATCGGCTTCGGCTATTACGGCGCCGTCACCCCGCCGGTGATCCGGCGGCTGGTGCTCGAAGACCCGGCCTGGTATACCGCCTACACCCCGTATCAGCCGGAGATCAGCCAGGGCCGGCTGGAGGTGCTGATGCACTTCCAGACGATCATCGCCGAGCTCACCGGGCTGCCGGTGGCGGGCGCGTCGCTGCTGGACGAAGGCACGGCGGTGGCCGAGGCGATCTCGATGGCCCGCCGGGCGGTGAAGACCGGCTCGGAAGTGGTGATCGGGGCCAGCGTGCTCACCCAGACGGTGGACGTGGTGCAGACCCGGATGAACCTGGTCGGCTTGAAGCACAAACGCATCTCGCTGGTCGATGAGCCGGAGGCGATCAGCCAGGCCGATCCGTTCGCAGTGGTGATCCAGGTGCCGACGGCGGACGGGAGATTGCCCAACCGCGCTGAGTTGGAGGCGGTGGCCGCAGCCACCCACGCCAAAGGCGCGCTGCTCATCGTCGCCGCCGATCCACTGGCTTTGACGTTGATCGACCCGCCGGCCGCCTGGGGGGCCGACGTGGTGGTCGGTTCGACGCAGCGGTTCGGCTGCCCGCTGTTCTTCGGCGGCCCGCACGCCGCCTACATCGCCATCCAAGAATCATTGACACGGCAGCTTCCCGGCCGGTTGGTGGGCCTGAGTGTCGATTCGGCTGGCAATCCGGCGTTGCGGCTGGCCTTGCAGACCCGCGAACAGCACATCCGCCGCGAAAAGGCCACCTCAAATATCTGCACTTCGGCGGTGCTGATGGCCTGCGTGGCCGCTCTCTATGTGGTCTATCACGGGCCGGACGGCTTGCGGCAGATCGCGCAAACCGTCCATGACAAAGCCAACCGGCTAGCCCAGGCGCTGCAGGCTGTTGGCCGCGAACTCGTCCACGGCGATTTCTTCGACACCGTGCAGCTTGCGGTGCCCGATGCCAATCAAGCCGTCAATGCGGCCCGCCAGGCCGGTTTCCACATCTGCCTGGTGGACGACGCCCACATTTCCATGTCGGTGGGGGAGGACCTCACCGACGCGGAGCTGGACGCCCTGATCGCGGCCCTCGGCGGGGACGTCTCCGTCCGTCCGCCCACCCATCCGTTGCAGACCCGCGCGAGCGACTATCTGCTCCAGCCGGTCTTCAACCAATACCACTCGGAGACCGAGTTCATGCGCTACGTCACCCGGCTGGCCAAACGCGACTTCGCGCTGGACACCGGCATGATCCCGCTGGGCTCGTGCACCATGAAGCTGAACTCGGCCACCGTGATGGAGCCGATCAGCTACCCCGGATTCGCCAACCTGCACCCGTTCGCGCCCTTCGAGGACGCGCTGGGCTACGTGGATCTGATCTCCGAGCTTTCCGATTGGCTCGCCGACATCACGGGCTATGACGAGGTGAGCATCGCCCCCAACGCTGGCAGCCAGGGCGAGTTCGCCGGGCTGAAGACGATCCGCGCCTACTACCGCGCCAAAGGGGAAGACCGGGACGTCTGCCTGCTGCCCGCCTCCGCCCATGGCACCAATGCCGCCTCCGCGGCGATGGCCGGGTTGAAAGTCGTGCAAGTTAAGACAGCTGCGGACGGCTCGGTCGATCTCGGTGATCTGGATGCCAAACTGGCCCAATACCCCGATCAGGTCGCGGTGGTGATGATCACCTACCCGTCCACCCATGGGGTCTTCGAGGAGACCGTCAAGCAGATCATCGCCAAAGCGCACGCGGCCGGGGCGCAGGTTTACATCGATGGGGCGAACTTGAACGCCCTGCTCGGCTTGGCCTCGCCCGGCCGGTTGGGCGCGGACGTCTCCCATCTGAACCTGCACAAGACTTTCGCGATGCCGCACGGCGGCGGCGGCCCCGGAGTGGGCCCGGTGGCCGTCAAAGAGCATCTGGCCCCGTACCTGCATGACGCGCCGGTCACCGCGGCGCCTTTCGGCTCGCCCGGCCTGCTGCCCATCTCGTATGCCTTCATCGCGCTGCTGGGGGCGCGCGGGCTGCAAGACGCCGCCAAGGTGGCCATCTTGAACGCCAACTATGTCTCCAAGCGGCTCGCCGACACTTTCCCGACGCTCTACACCGGGCAAAACGGCCTGGTGGCCCACGAGTGCATCCTGGATCTGCACGAGTTGACGAAACAGACCCACGTCACCGTCGATGACGTGGCCAAACGGCTGATCGACTACGGCTTCCACGCCCCCACGATGAGCTTCCCGGTGGCCGGCACGCTGATGGTGGAGCCCACCGAATCCGAATCCAAATCCGAGCTGGATCGTTTCTGTGACGCGATGATCGCCATCCACGCCGAAGCCCTGGCCGCTGCCGACCCGGACAACTGCCTGGCCAACGCCCCCCACACCTTGGCCGAGGTGACGGCTGACGATTGGACCCATCCGTACAGCCGGGCGGTCGCGATGGCCGGGCAACCGGAAAAGTACTGGTCACCCGTCGGCCGCATCGACAACGTCACTGGCGATCGCCACTTCATCGGCACCTGGTAAACCGCCTACGGACTAGCGGCTGTCTTACGAGCCCCCCTGCAGCGCATATGCGGAAAACGCTGAGCCCTTCTCCTGCTTCATGGCTTGAACCACGTCGGCTACTTTCTGCTGCTCGAACGGGAACAGTGGCACCTTTCCGTTCCACCAGTCTTCCCGGCCCACCCATCGGGCAAGCTGGGTGTGCATGGTGTTGCGCAACGCAACTTCCATTACGTTGAATCCGCCCCACAGTGCCGCCGAGATGGCCACGTTCCACGCATACAAGCGCACCGCTTGGCCTTGGTCCCCGTTGCAAGCGTCGAGGTAGGTAGAGTGGCGGTCCAAGCTGAGGATGCAAGGAATCGCCGGATCGTCAATCGGGCAAATAATTGGCTGTGTGCCCTCTGTTGCGGTAGAGTTATCCATGTAAGCCCCGGTCGAGCTGCGCAAGCGGTCGCCGTGCCGGGGCCATTCTTTTTCCCTGAGTCGTGGCCTGACCCTGTCCCTGCGGGAGTGACGTTACCAGTCACAAAGAACGCCTCCTTTGCTTGTCGTGAAGGACCCTGAGGCTCCAGTCACACGATAGAGGCGAGCCCGACATTGATTGTCTCACGGCCCACTGACACTTTCCTGGCCACCCGAGCCGAGATCAAGCCGTAGCCCGCCGCCCGGCGGCTCCCCAAACGTCCATTCCGGATGGCACAGCCAGATCTTTGCGGTGGGAGAGTGTTCGGGAATCCTCAATGTAGTGTCGTAGTTTGTATATTATACGACACTACATCGGGTTAGGCGTGCTCGGACGCTACGAGCCGCCCTGCAGCGCATACCCTGAATAGCTCCCAGCGGATATGGCGGTCATGTTGGTCAGGCCGGAAACCTGCACGGGCGTGTACCGGTCGGTAGTAGTGCCGTCACCAAGCTGCCCGTCCCCGTTTTTTCCCCATGCCCAGACCGTGCCATCCGACTTGAGCGCATACCCTGAATAGCCCCCAGCGGATATGGCGGTCACGCTGGTCAGGCCGGAAACCCGGACGGGCGTGTACCGGTCGGTTTTGGTGCCGTCGCCAAGCTGCCCGTACCAGTTGAATCCCCATGCCCAGACCGTGCCGTCCGACTTGAGCGCATACCCTGAAAAGCCCCCACCCCCAGCTGAGATGGTGGTCACGCTGGGCAGGCCCGACACCTGCACGGGCGTGTACCGGCTGGTTTTGGTGCCGTCGCCAAGCTGCCCGTACCGGTTGTATCCCCATGCCCAGACTGTGCCATCCGTCTTGAGCGCATACCCTGAACCGCCCCCACCGGAGATGGCGGTCACGTTCGTTAAGCCGGACACCCGGACGGGCGTGTACCGGTCGGTAATGGTGCCGTCACCAAGCTGCCCGAAACCGTTGTATCCCCATGCCCAGACCGTGCCATCCGACTTGAGCGCATACCCTGAATCGTCCCCACCGGAGATGGCGGTCACGTTGGTCAGGCCGGAAACCCGGACCGGCGTGTACCGGCTGGTTTTGGTGCCGTCACCAAGCTGCCCGTCCCCGTTGTATCCCCATGCCCAGACCGTGCCATCCGACTTGAGCGCATACCCTGATTCGGCCCCAGCGGAGATGGCGGTCACGTTGGTCAGGCCAGACACCGGCACCGGTGTGTACCGGTCGGTTCTGGTGCCGTCACCAAGCTGCGCCGAGTCGTTGGATCCCCACGCCCAGACCATGCCCGGTTCAATAGGTTTGACGGTCACTTTCAGTGTTGCTTTGACCTTCTTGTTCAGGATCGATGTGGCGGTGATCTTCGCCGTACCGGCCTTCACACCCGTCACCACACCGGTGTCAGACACCGTGGCCACCTGCTTGTCCGAGCTGGACCAGACCACATTCTTTTTCGCTTTCGCGGGCTTGATCGACTTCACCGAAGCTGTGAAGCTGCCATACACGATCATCGATGTGGAGGACGCGTTCAAAGTGATCTTCGTCGGTTTCACACTCACCGTGATCTTGATCGAAGCCTTCACCTTCTTCGCAGCCTTCGACACCGCTTTAATCGTGACCGTCCCAGCCTTCTTGCCCGTCACCTTCCCCTTCGCCGAAACCGTCGCGACCTTCTTGTCCGAAGACGACCAAACTACCGCCTTCGACGCCGAGGATGGGGTTGCCTTCACCTTCACCGTGACGCTCTGCCCCACAGCCACCACGCTCTGCGAAACAGACAAAGAGATTTTGGTCGGTTTGGCAGCCTGCGGTGCCGAGCCAGCACCCGCTGGTGGCGCGGAAACAAAGCTACCCAGCAAAAGGGAAAAAGAGACTAGACCCGCCCCGAACAGATGCCCAAACTTAGGATGACTCATGGTGATGATCCTTCATGTCGGATACCGGAACCTTTCCGGCTCCGGGTGCAAAGAATGCTACATCACCTACCAGCGTTTTCAGGCGTTTCTCAGCATTACGCATTTCATCTGCTGCCGTGGAGACCCCCGCCTCCGCCGAAATGGGGGAGTGGCGCATTAGAGTGGGCACATGCGCGCGCGATGGGAGTGGTTCTGTCAACTCTCGGTGGTGGCGCATCTGATTCGCGCGGTGCGCCGCTACTTTTCGCGCAACGGAGCCCAGTTCGCGGCTGGCATCGCTTACTACTCGGTGGTGGCGGTGGTGCCGGTGTGCATGTTGGCCTTTTCGATCCTGGGCATGACGCTCACCGTGATCCAGCCCGCGTGGCTGGCCAACATCGAAAGCACCATCCGCTCCATCTTGGCCCAACAGCCCGAGTTGACCGCGCAAATCCTCGATGCGATCACCAAGGCGCTGCACTCCTGGACGGCCGTCGGCGTCACCGGCCTGGTGGTGGCGCTCTGGATCGGCTCGGCTTGGATGGGGAACCTGAAGCGGGCTTTTCGGGTGTTGCTCCGCCCGAAGCTGGGCGAGCCGGAGCCCAAGCTGCCGTTCTGGCTGGAGATCCCGGTGAACCTGGGCATTTTGGTGCTGCTCTTCCTCGGGGTGCTGGCCACCTTCTTCGCCTCCGCCGTCACCCTTTCGCTGAGCGGCCAACTCGGCATTCCGCGCGTCTTTTCGGTGATCACCTCGGTGGTGGTCGGCTTTGGCCTCTTCCTGATGATCCTGCGGCTTTTCTCGGTGGAAAAGCTGCCGTTCTGGCATCTCGCCCAAGGCTCGATCATCGGCGCGGTGGGCCTCGGCGTGCTGCAGTTGATGACCACATGGATCATCCAAATCTTCTCCAACAACGTCTCCGCCGCCACCTTCGGGTCGGTGATCGTGCTGATGATCTTCATGAATCTCTTCGCCTCGCTGATTCTGCTGGTCGCCGCCTGGGTGGGCACCTGCCGGGTCACTCCCGACGTCGACGAGGCCGCCGATCTGGAGCCCGAATGGGTCTCCCCGGTGGATGTTCCCGACGACTCCGGTGGAATACCGACCGTCAGGCCTAATTAACCGCTGTAAGATAGCTCCTTGGTTTACGGGGTAGCCCATCCCAATGAAGGAGAAACATGCGCGAGAAAGTTGCGTTGCTGACTGCCGGGGGTTTCGCCCCCTGCCTGTCGACGGCCATTGGAAACCTGATCCGGCTCTACACCGAGCGCGATCCGAAGATCGAGATCATCGCCTACAAGAACGGCTACCAAGGAATGCTGCTCGGCGATTTCATCGAGGTGGACGAGAAAGTGCGGCGCAACGCCGATCTGCTCACCCGCTTTGGCGGTTCGCCGATTGGCAACTCGCGCGTCAAGCTCACCAACACCAAGGATCTGGTGCGCCGCGGGTTGGTGCGCCCCGGCCAGGATCCGCTGAAGGTCGCCGCCGACCGGCTGGTCGAGGATGGGGTCACCATCCTGCACACCATCGGCGGAGACGACACCAACACCACCGCCGCCGACTTGGCCAAGTATCTGGCGGAGAACGAATATGGCTTGACGGTGGTGGGCCTGCCGAAGACGGTGGACAATGACGTCATCCCGATCCGGCAGTCGCTGGGCGCGGACACCGCCGCCGAGTTCGGAGCCACCTTCGCGCAGAACGTGATGAGCGAGCACAACGCGGGCACCCGGGTGCTGGTGATCCACGAGATCATGGGCCGCCACTGTGGCTGGTTGACTGCCGCCACCGCGAAGAAGTACCGCGAGTGGGTGAAGTCGGTGGAATGGCTGCCCGAGATCGGGCTGAGCCAAAAGGCGTGGGATGTGCACGCCGTCTATGTGCCGGAGGCCTACATCGATCTCGCCGCCGAGGCCGATCGGCTGAAGCAGATCATGGATCGCTACGGCAACGCAAACATCTTCCTCTCTGAGGGTGCCGGCGTGGCCGACATCGTCTCCGAGATGGAGCGCCGCGAGGAAGAGGTGCCGCGTGACGCCTTCGGGCATGTGCGGCTGGAGAAGATCAATCCGGGCGCGTGGTTCGGCCAGCAGTTCGCCACCATGCTGCGCGCCGAGAAAGTGCTGGTGCAAAAGTCCGGCTATTACGCCCGCTCCGGCCCGTCAAATGAGTTCGATCTGGATTTGATCAGCAAGTTCTGCGAGTTGGCGGTGGAGAAGGCCCTGGAGCATGTCTCCGGCGTGATCGGCCAGGATGAGGAGAATGGCGACGAGTTGACGGTGATCGCCTTCGACCGGATCGCTGGCGGCAAGGCCTTTGACGTCTACCAGCCGTGGTTCGTGCGGATGCTGGGCGAGATCGGCCAGCCGGCTCCCATCGCCGTCGTCGAGCTAGAGGCTAGCTGACATCCGGGCCACCGCTTCGCGGACGAAATCGGGGTTGCAGGCGAGGTTGACGCGCACCCACTGCTGATGTGAGGGGGCGTAGTCGGCACCGGGGCTGAAGGCGACTTTCGCGTGCTGCGCGAAGTGTTTTTGCGGGTTTTCCAGCCCCAGCGCGCTGCAATCCACCCACGCCAGATAGGTGCCCGGAGCGGGGGAGTAGCGCACTTCGGGCAGCTTCGCCGCCAGTTCGCTCGCCAACAGCTGCTTGTTCAGCGCGATTTCGCCCATCAGCTCGTCCACCCAGGCTTGGCCGTGGCGGATGGCGGTGGCGTGCGCGATATAGGCCAAATGGCCGCCCTGCAGATGCACATGGTGGGAGACCTCGGTGATGGGGGAGTGCGGGCCGCCGGTCACCAGACCGGCCTTGAAACCGGCGAGATTCCACGATTTCCCCGCGCTCGTCACCTGGATCACCCGCTCGGCGCCGGGCACCGTCAAAATCGGGGTGAAAACCGCCCCCGGATCGATGAGCAGCGCGTGGATTTCGTCGACGATCAACTGCACGCCGTGGGTGTTGCACCAGTGGACGATAGCCTCCAACTCTGCTGGGGAGTAGATGTGCCCGGTGGGGTTGTGCGGCGAACAGAGCAGCCAGGCTTTCGCGGTGACCTCAGCGCCGGGCAGCTCTCCCAGCGGCACTTCGACGGCTTGGCGGCCCAGCAGCCGGATCACCCGGCGGAACGGCGGATAGATCGGCGGGTTGATGATCACCCCATCGCCGATGTTGGTGGCAGCCAGTAGCGTGAAATGGATGTTGCTCATCACATCCAAGGCGGAGACGATGCTTTTATCGTCAATCTCCCAACCCCAGCGCTGCCGGGCCTGCGCCTGGAAGGCGGTCACACAAACGTTGTGCCACGGGTAACCGGTGTCGCCGATGGAAATCGCGTGCGCCAACGCGTCCTGCACCTCGGGAAGCACCAAGGTGTCCATCTCGGCCACCCACATCGGCAGCACATCGGGCGGGTAGACCTGCCATTTCAACGATTGGCGGGCGCGGAGTTCAGCTTCAGAGAGGCTCAGAATTGTCATTTCTTGTCCTTGTTGAGAGCGGGACGGCCATCGCGGGCTCGGCGGCGAACGCGTTGGAAATCATCAGCTTGATGCGGTTTAGCTGGTTCACCTCGGAGGCACCCGGATCGTAATCGACGGAGACCACGTTCGCCTGCGGGTATTCGCGGCGCAGCGCGGCGAACATGCCCCGGCCCACCACATGGTTGGGCAGGCAGGCGAAAGGCTGCGCGCAGATCACGTTGGGGGCGCCCTGCTCGATCAGGTCGATCATTTCGGCGGTGAGCAGCCAACCCTCGCCGGCGGCGGTGCCCAGCGAAATGATCTTGGTGGCCTTTTCGGCAAGCTCATGCAACGGGGTGGGGGAGCGGAAGCGGCGGGAGGCGTCCAAGGCCTCGTTGACGGGGTGTTGCAGCTTTTCGAAGAGCCAGTTGCCCATCCGCTTGGTGTAGCGCGACCACTTTCCGATGCCGAGGTTTTCCCAGCGCCAGTCGCCGGTGTGCATCGCCTGGGTGAAGAAATCCAACATGCCGGGCACCACGGCCTCGCAGCCCTCTTCTTCGATGACGGAGATCACGTGGTTGTTCGCGTCCGGATGGAATTTCACCAAGATCTCGCCGACCACGCCGACCCGTGGCTTGCGCGGCACGTTCAGCAGCGGCAATTCGTCAAACTCTTGGACGAGTTGGCGGACTAGGGATTTGAAGCTGAGCTTGCGCTTCAGGGTGGGGGAGTAGTGGTCGTGCTCGAACCATTCGGCGCAGATGCCGTTCCAACGGTAGTAGAGCTGCATCGCCGAACCGGGAATCACCTCGTACGGGCGCACCCGGAAGAGCACGGTTTGGAACAGGTCGCCCAGGATCAACGCCCGGATGCCCTGCACCACCATCTCGCCGGTGATCTTGAAGCCCGGATGGCTCTCCAACCCCTGGGCGCTGAGCGCCAGCACCGGCACCTGCGGATAGCCGGCGTCGGCCAGGCCCTTGCGCAGCAGCGCCGCATAGTTCGAGGCCCGGCACATACCGCCGGTCTGGGTGATCACCACCGTCGACTCGTCCGGATTCGCGCCCCCGGAGATGAAGTTGTTGATCAACTGGCCGATCACCATCACCGCCGGGTAGCAGGCGTCGTTGTTGACGAATTTCAGCCCGCATTGCACGTCGTCGTCCACCACCCGCTCCAGCACTTTGACGTTATAGCCGAGCTTGCGGAACACCGGGGCGATGAGCCGGAAGTGGATCGGGGACATCTGCGGGGCAAACAGGGTGTGCCGGGCGCGCATCTCCTTGGTGAAAGACTCGTTGTTGGCCAGCACCGGCAGCGCGGTGAGCGAACGCTGGGCGCCCAACTCGGCCCGTTCGGCATTCGCCGCCTGCAGCGAGCGGAGCCGAATCCGCGCCGCGCCCAGGTTGGAGACTTCGTCGATCTTCAGCAGCGTGTAGGTGTCTTGGGCGCGTTCCAGAATCTCCTGCACCTGGTCGGTGGTGATCGCGTCCACCCCGCAGCCGAAGGAGTTGAGCTGCACCAGGGAGAGATCGGGCTCGGCGCCGACGCGGGCGGCCGCCTCATAGAGCCGGGTGTGGTAGACCCACTGGTCGCGCACCCGCAGTGGCCGGGGAAGCTCCCCGGTGCCCGCCAGCGAATCCTCAGTGAACACCGCCATGCCCAGCCCGTTGATCACCTCCGGGATGCCGTGGTTGATCTCCGGATCGAGATGGTAGGGACGGCCGGCCAGCACCACGCCGCGCAGGCCGCGCTCGCGCATCAACGCCAAAGCCCGCTCCGTCTCCGCCCGCACGTCCGCCTTGAACTTCGCGTCCTCGGCGAACCCCGCCTCGATGGCGGCTCTGGCCTCCGCCATCGTCACCCCGTCGGTGGCGAATACCTGGGCCAGCCGGTCAACCAGCCGCTCGCGGTTGTTCAGGTTCAGGAACGGACGCAGGAAGCGCACCCCAGGCGCGCGCAGCGCGGTGATGTTGTTCTGGGCCACCTGCGGGTAGAGCGCCACGATGGGGCAGTTGAAGTGGTTGTCGGCGGCGGCGATCTCCTTGGTCTCAAAGGAGACGCAGGGGAAGAAGATGGTTTTCACGCCTTGTTCCAACAACGCCTCGATATGGCCGTGCACCAGCTTGGCGGGGTAGCAGACGTTCTCCGACGGAATCGACTCCATGCCCTTTTCGAACAGGTCGTGCGAGGAGCGCGGGGAGAGCATCACCCGGAAGCCGAGCGTGGTGAGCACGGTGAACCAGAACGGATAATTCTCGTACATGTTCAGCACCCTGGGGATGCCGATGTCGCCCCTGGTGGCCTTCGCCTCGGTGAGCCGCCGGTAGGAAAACAGCCGCTTGTACTTGTAGGCGTAGAGGTTCGGGATGGTGGAAGGCTGGGGCTTGGCGTCCAGGCTCTCGCCCTTCTCGCAGCGGTTTCCGGTGACGTGGCGGCTGCCGTCGGAGAAGGTGGAGATGGTCAGCTTGCAGTGGTTCTGGCAGTGCGGGCAAGTGTCAAAACCGGTGCTCACCGAGAAGGCCTCCAGCTCGGCCAGCGAGCGCAGCGTGGACGCGGCGGGCCGCTCGGTATGGCGCCACTTGGCGCTCAGCGCCGCCCCATAGGCGCCCATCAGGCCGGCGATGTTCGGGCGGATCACCTGCGCCCCGGTGAGCAACTCGAAAGCCCGCAGCACCGCGTCATTTAAGAAGGTGCCGCCTTGGACCACCACCGTCGGCCCCAGCGAGGCGGTGTCTTTGAGCTTGATCACCTTGAACAGCGCGTTCTTGATCACCGAATAGGACAGCCCGGCGGCGATCTCGCCGACCGTCGCGCCTTCCTTTTGCGCCTGCTTCACCGAAGAGTTCATGAACACCGTGCAGCGGCTGCCCAGATCGACCGGCTGTTCGGCCAGCAGCGCCGCCTTGGCGAACTCGGTGATCTCCATCCCCATGGTCTGCGCGAAAGTCTGCAGGAAGGAGCCGCACCCCGAGGAGCAGGCTTCGTTGACCGCGATGGAATCCACCGCGTGATCCTTGATCTTCAGGAATTTCATGTCCTGGCCGCCGATGTCGATGATGGCGGAGACGTCGGCAGCCAGCTTCCGGGCGGCCCGATAGTGGGCCATCGTCTCGATCTCCCCGGCGTCGACGCGCAGCGCGGCTTTCGTCAGGCTTTCGCCGTAGCCGGTGACGCAGGAGGACGCGATTCGCGCCCCAGCGGGGAGTTTGGCGTAGATGTCTTTGAGGATTTCGACGCCCATGCCCACCGGATCGCCGCGGTTGGAGGAGTAGAACGAGTAGACGATCTCATCGGCGTCGTCGATGAGCACCGCTTTGATGGTGGTGGAGCCGGCGTCAATGCCGAGGAAACAATCACCTTGGGCGGTCGCTAAGCGCCGTTGCGCCACGGTGTGGTGGGCGTGGCGGGCTTGGAAGGCCTGGTATTCGCGCTCGGAAGTGAACAGCGGCTGCATCCTTCCGGAGAGCACTGGGAGCGACGTGGCCCGCGCCAAACCGTCGAGGAGCTGCGCGGCCGTGAACGCC
The DNA here is from genome assembly GCA_031272505.1 of Propionibacteriaceae bacterium. Lineage (GTDB taxonomy): Bacteria > Actinomycetota > Actinomycetes > Propionibacteriales > Propionibacteriaceae > Propionicimonas. The sequence continues at coordinate 5,040 of JAISTQ010000029.1, read as the reverse complement.
TTTCCCGCCGCCCCCAGCGCGGCGCCCAACGCCACGAAGAGGTGGGCGTCGGCGGGGGTCTCGAATCCGTCCACCTTCTCGCCCAGCAGCCGCACAAAGGCCTGGCGAAGCTGGGGGAGGAAGTGCAGTGGCCCGCCCAGGAAAACCACGTTGCCGCGCACCGGATGCCCGCAGGCCAGCCCGGCGATAGTCTGGGTGGCGACCGCCTGGAAGACCGAGGCGGCCAAATCCTCGGGGGCGGCCCCCTGGTTGATCAAAGGCTGCAAGTCCGTCTTCGCGAAGACGCCGCAACGCGACGCGATGGGGTAGAGGGTCTGGTATCGGGCGGCCAACTCGTCCAGCCCGGCCGCGTCAGTGTGCAGCAAGGTGGCCATCTGGTCGATGAAAGCGCCGGTGCCGCCCGCGCAGGTGCCGTTCATCCGCTGCTCCGGGGTGGGCTTGAGGAAGGTGATCTTCGCGTCCTCTCCGCCTAATTCAATTACCACGTCGGTGTCGGGGTGGAACTGCTGGATCGCCTTGGTGCCCGCGATCACCTCTTGCACGAAATCCACGCCCATCAACTGCGCCACCTGCAGGCCGCCGGAGCCGGTGACCGCCGTCTGGAACACCTGGTCACCGAAACGCTCGCCCAACTCGGCCAGCAGCGCGCTCAACTCGGTGCGCACGGACGCCTGATGCCGCCGATAATCGGTGAACAGGATCTCGTCATCGCGCAACACCACCGCTTTCACCGTGGTGGACCCGATGTCCAATCCGAGCCGCAACCGCATCTCTCTCCTTAGCACTCTTGTGGTAGTTTACCGAAATGCGCGTCATTGCTTGCAAATGGGCGTTTCAACACGCATTTTTGGTCATTGTCCGGTAAAACACCTAGTCAACGCGATATTCCTTTCACCAATCCTCGTTGGTTGTTGTCGGAGCCTCGTTCTGGTTCAAAAAATCCGATAAATTTCTTACAATTTTTCGCCAAATCCGTTGCGGGACGCTTCTAATCAGCGATACTCTCACTCTAACTGGGCGCAACGCTGTGCCCGACCTTATGGGAACAAAGGAGAACTTCATGCGAGGGAAAACCATAACCGCAACCTTGGCCGCATTGGCCCTGATGCTGTCGTTGGCAGGCTGCGGTGGCAGCACTCCATCCGAGACTGCGGCCCCAGATACTTCCGGCTCTTCCGAGCCCGCTCCCGCGACGGAAACGCCCACCGAGGAGCCGAGCCAAGACTATGCCGGCATTGAATTGACAGTTTGGACGGACGAGACCCGCAACGCGCCGGTCACCGCCGCCGCGCAGACTTTTGAAGCTGCCACGGGTGCCAAAGTCACCATTGTGCAGAAGAACTATGACGACATCCGCTCGGATTTCATCACCCAGGTGCCGTCGGGCAAGGGCCCGGACATCACCATTGGCGCCCACGACTGGCTCGGTGAGCTGATCGCCAACGGCGTCGTCGCCACCGTCGAGCTGGGGGACAAGACCTCCGATTTTGAGCCGGTCTCCATCCAGGCGTTCAGCCAGGACGGCCAGGTCTACGGTGTGCCTTACGCGATTGAGAACATCGCCTTGATCCGCAACACCAAGCTGGCCGCGGAAGCCCCGGCCACTTGGGATGACGCGCTGGCGGCCGCCAAGGAGGCGGGCACCAAGTACGGCGTGCTGCTCCAGGTTGGCGAGACGGGCGATCCGTACACCATGTATCCGCTGCAGGTTTCCTTCGGCGCTCCGGTGTTCGCCCAGAACGACGACGGCTCCTACAAGGCCGAATTGACGCTCGGCGGCGAACCCGGCAACGAGTTTGCGGCTTGGCTGGCCGAGCAGGGCAAGGCGAAGAACATTTCCACGTCGATCACCTATGACATCGCGGTGGAGGCCTTCTCCAAGGAGCAGGCGCCGTTCATCATCGGCGGCCCGTGGATGATCGATTCGTTCGCCGACATCGCCGACCAGCTCGCTATCGACCCGATCCCGTCGGCGGGTGGCCAGGTGGCCGCGCCGTTCACCGGCGTGCAGGGCTTCTACATCTCCGCGCAGTCGACGAACCCGCTGGTGGCGACCGACTTCCTCACCAACTACATCGCCACCGAGGACATCCAGTATCAGCTCTACCAGGCGGGCAACCGCACCCCGGCGCTGACGGCCGCGGCCGAAAAGGCCAAGTCCGATCCGATCGCCGCCGGTTTCGCGGAGGTCGCCAAGACCGCCGTGCCGATGCCGTCGATCACCGCGATGGGCGAGGTGTGGAACTACTGGGGCGTCACCGAGGCCAACATCATCGCCGGCAAGCAGAAGCCGACGGACGGCTGGGAGAAGATGGTCTCCGACATCCAGGCGGCCATCGACAAGGCGCAGTAAGCATCAAGACGTTGGGAGGGCTATGAACTAGCCCTCCCAACGCCCATACCGCCGCACGCACAGGCAAAGGAGGCGAAGCGTGGCTGACAAGACTGAAATCTCACCCCCGATGTGGAACTCCAAGACCTTCTCTTGGGGCTTTGTCGTCAAGCTGATCTTGATGGCGATCGTGAACGCGCTGGGGGTTTACATCTGCTTCTTCGCATTCGTGAAGGAGTCTTGGTGGATCTTCGGATTCATGCTAGTGGTGCTGTTGTTGCTTGATTACGTGTATTTCACGAACAAGCACACGCTGCCGATGAAGTACATCCTTCCCGGCGTGATCTTCCTGCTCATCTTCCAGATTTTCGTGATCCTGTACACCCTGGGCGTGGCGTTCACCAACTACGGCACCGGACACAACCTCACCAAAGACCAAGCGGTCTCGCAGATCCTCTCCTCGCGTGAATCCAAAGTGGAGGACTCCAAGGGCTATCCGCTCACCGCCATCCAGCAGGGGGACCAGTACGGTTTCGCCGTCATTGAGGGCGACACGGTGAAGGCCGGTCTGGGGGCCGCGCACAATGACGCGGGCAACCCGATCAACGTCGACGCCGCCGTCATCTCCGAAGCTCCCGAAGAGGTGCCGCTGGCGGTGGTCGAAGGGGCGGAGTTCTCCGGCAAGAAGATCACCTCGGTGCCCGGCTACGAGATCGTGCCCACGCAATTCCTGGTGAAGCACCAGCAGTTCTTCGCCAAGCTGCGGGTACCCGTCAGCGACGATCCCACCGCGGGCTCGATCCGCACCACCGACATGATGAACGGCTTCGAGTACAAGTCCACGTTCAGCTATGACGGCACCAACCTGGTGGACACCAAGAACAACGTCACCTACACCGACAACGGCAAGGGTTCGTTCGCCGACGAGACCGGCCACGCGATTGAGCCGGGCTGGCAGGTGTTCATCGGCTTTGAGAACTTCACCAAGGCGTTCACCGATCCGACGTATTCGGGCCCGTTCCTGCGGGTGCTGCTGTGGAACATCGCGTTCGCGCTGCTCTCGGTGATCTCCACCTTCCTGCTCGGCCTGTTCCTAGCCGCGGTCTTCAACGAAGAGCGGGTGAAGGGCCGCAAGATCTACCGGACGCTGCTGTTGCTGCCGTACGCCTTCCCCGCGTTCCTGTCGGCGCTGATCTGGTCGGGCCTGCTGAACACCGATTTCGGGTTCATCAACAACGTTTTGCTTGGGGGAGCGGAGGTACCCTGGCTCACCGACGACTGGTTGGCGAAGCTATCCGTGCTTGGGGTGAACCTGTGGCTGGGCTTCCCGTACATGTTCTTGATTTGTACGGGCGCCCTGCAGGCGCTCCCCGCCGACATCAAGGAGGCCGCGAAGGTGGACGGGGCCAGCCCGCTGCGCACCTGGTTCTCGGTGACCGGCCCGCTGATTCTGGTCTCCACGGCCCCGGTGCTGATCGCCTCCTTCTCGTTCAACTTCAACAACTTCACGTTGATCTACATGTTGACCGAAGGCGGCCCGCGCTTCACGGACGTCTCCGCGCCAGTGGGCGCCACCGACATCCTGATCTCCATGGTGTATCAGATATCCGGCATCTCCGGCCAGGGCGCGCGTGACTTCGGCCTGGGCTCGGCGCTGTCGATTCTGATCTTCATCATCGTGGCGGTGGTATCCGCCCTGGGCTTCCGTCAGACCCGCAAGCTGGAGGAGATGATCTAAATGGCCAAGAATCAAGACGTTTACGCACAGCCCAAGCTGGGCGCCGCCCGTTGGTGGGGCCATCTCGGTTGGCGGCATGTGGTCGGCGTGATCGCCGTCATCTACGCCGCCTTCCCGATCGTCTACGTGGTGTCGGCGTCGCTGGCCCCGAAGGGGACTACGATGACGGGCTCGAACGCGCTCTTCTCGTCAATCAGTTTCGACAACTATCTGCGCCTCGGGGCAGAACACGCCGGCACCGGCGCGGACGCCTCGCGCTTCTGGATTTGGATGGGCAACTCGCTGATCATTGCCTCAGCCACCGCCATCGGCACGCTGCTGATGGGTGCGGCGGCCGCCTACGCCTTCTCTCGCTTCCGCTTCCGTGGTCGCCGCATGGGGCTGACGAGCCTGTTGATCATCCAGATGTTCCCGCAGATGCTGGCCTTCGTGGCGCTGTACCTGTTGCTGCTCACCCTCGGTGACGTAGTGCCGGTGCTGGGCCTCGACTCCAAGCTGGCGGTGATCTGCGTGTACCTCGGCGGCGCGCTGGGCGCCAACACCTTCTTGATGTACGGCTTCTTCAACTCGATTCCCAAGAGCCTCGACGAAGCCGCCAAGATCGATGGCGCCACCCATGCCCAGACGTACTGGACCATCATCATGCCCTTGGTGATCCCGATTTTGGCGGTGACGGCCCTGCTGTCGTTCATCTCCACCTTCGGCGAGTTCATCATCGCAAAAGTGATTTTGGCCTCCCAGGACAACTGGACGCTCGCCGTCGGCCTATACTCGTGGGTCGCCTCCGAGAAGAACGCCGAATGGGCCATCTTCGGCGCCGGCGCCGTCGTCGCCGCCTTGCCCGTCCTGCTGCTCTTCCTCTTCCTGCAGAAGTACATCGTCTCCGGCCTCACCGCCGGCGCCGTCAAAGGATAGGGGAGTAAAGCCGCGCGCAGAAGTGCGCGGAAGCAAAGCCGTGCGCCAGTACACC
>JAISTQ010000020.1 GCA_031272505.1 Propionibacteriaceae bacterium | reverse complement strand
GGCAGTTTCGCCAGCGCCGGAAAACCTGGCTGCGCCAACCGCTCCACGACTTCGGGATAATCAAGAACGGCGGTGAGATCCGCAGGCGGTACTTCACCGGCAAAAAGCTCTCGGATGCTCACTCCCTCGTCGTCGGAAGGATCCGCCTTCTCGGCCCAGGTCATCGTCCTTTCCCGGATCCGAAGAAAACGCCCGGCACCGGTGTGGCGAGTGGCATCGTCAGCGGGGACTGCCGAGCCCGTCAAGATAAACAGCCCGGGCTGGGATGCCGCGTCTACCTTCCGGCGAACCAGATTCCACAGGCTGGGATTCAGCTGCCACTCGTCCAACAGTCGGGGTGCCGCACCCTCAAGCATGGATACCGGAGAAATTGCCGCGATAGCCGCGGTGGTCTCATCATCCAAGAGCGCATACGATGAGGCTGCGTGCATGGCCGTCATGGTCTTGCCGCACGCCCGTGGCCCTTCGACCACGACGGCACCAGCCGTCTCCAACGCCTCGACAAGCACTGAGTCGATCACTCGCGGCAGGTACTCGTGACCTAGTGCAGCCATAGTATCCATACTGCATACAATAGCACTAGGCAGGGGATTGCAGGGGGTCTAGACAGGGAATTGCAGACAGTCTAGGCAGGGGATTGCAGGGGTTCTAGGGCGGGGATTGCAGATTCGTTCGGGTCGGAAAGAGAGTCTGTTTGCGGTTGAAGCCGCGCCAGCTTGTTAGACTTGCTAGGTTCTTTTCTTGGAGGCGCGCATGGAGGTTTTGGCCCAGGCCAGGCTGGCGGACGGGCGCACCTTGACGTTGCGGCAGGCCCAGCCCGAGCAGGCGGCCACCGTGCTGGGCATCATCAAGGCGGCGTTTTCGAATCGGCCGCCGGTGCAGCCCCCACCCCCGGCGTTGGCGGAGACGGAAGCCTCGATCGCGGCCCAGTTGCGTGACGGGTTTGGCTTGCTGGCCGAGGTGGACGGGGAGCCAGCCGGAGTGATCATCGTCTCGCTGGACGGCCCCCAGGCGGGCATCCATCGGGTGTCGGTGGCGCCGCAGTTCCAGCGCAAAGGCATCGCGTCCACCATGGTGGAGGTGGCGTTGGATCAAATCGCCGAGCCGGTGGCTGGCCAGCCAGCCCCCCAAGAAGTGTGGTTGACGGCGCGGGCGGAGTTCCCCTACGTGGTGAACTGGTGGCGGCGGCGCGGTTTCACCGAAGTCGCGCGCACTGGCACGTCCATCAAGCTGCACCGGGCGGTGGCACAGCTCGTCGAGGCGCCGACGGCCGAGGCGATGCAAGACTTCGGGGCGGCGCTCGCCGATAAGCTGCTTCCCGGCGATCTGATCATCGCCACCGGGGAGCTCGGCGCGGGCAAGACCACCCTCGCCCAAGGCATCGGCCGGGGCTTAGACGCCGAAGGGGCGATCATCTCGCCCACATTTGTGCTCTCCCGCATCCACCCCTCGCGCACCGGCCACCCCACGTTCGTCCACGTGGACGCCTACCGGCTCGCCTCGTTGGCCGAATTGGAAGACCTGGATCTCGATCTCAGCGAGGCGATCACCTTCGTCGAGTGGGGCGCGGGCCTGGCCGAGGGCTTGAGCGACACCCGCATCGAGATCGACATCCGGCGCTCCACCGACCCTGACGATGAGACCCGCTACGTTTATGTCACCCCAATCGGGAGGACGCTATGAAACGGCTCACCCTCGCCATCGATACCTCCGCCACCGTCTCGGCGGCTGTCGCCGTGGGCGGCGAAGTCACCGCGCTCAACATTCCGGACACCCGCGCGCATGTGGAGCAGCTCGTCCCGCTCTGCCAGCAGGCGTTGGCCCAGGCGGGCATTGAGTTTTCCGAGTTGACGGACGTGGCAGTCGGTGTCGGGCCCGGCCCGTTCACCGGGCTGCGGGTGGGGGTGGCGGCCGCCCGGGTGATCGCTGAAGCCCTGGGCATCCGCATCAAAGGAGTGTGCTCGCTCGACGTGTTGGCCCGGCAAAGCAACTTCGACGGCGAGTACGTCGCGGTGAATGACGCCCGCCGCAAAGAGCTTTACTGGGCGCGCTATCAAGACGGGGTGCGGCTCAGCGAACCCGCCGTCACCGCCCCCGAGGCGATTCCGCCGCTGCCGCGCTTCGGCCCTGCCGACATCGACGCTGGCATCCTCGCGCTTTACGTGGACGAGTTCCCCGATGCCGGGCTGGAGCCGCTCTATCTGCGCCGTCCCGACGCCGAGGTGCCCAGCAAACCGAAGTCGGCCTTGCCGGTGATCCGGAGGCGGGCGCGATGATCAGGCAAGTCTCCAAAACCGAGCTGCCGGACATCCTGGTGTTGGAGGCGGAGTGCTTCCCGCCGGGCGAACAGTGGTCGCCGACCGCTTGGAATGACGAGTTCGGCCCCGCCACCGTCTTCGGCCAGTACGCTGACGGGCGGTTGATCGCCGTCGCCAGCATCGTGGTCACCGCAGACGTGGCCGATCTGCGCACCATCGCCGTCACCGCCTCCGCCCGCCACCGGGGCATCGCCACCGCGCTGCTGCACCATGTGTTCGACTGGGCGGCCACCCAGGGAGCCCGCCGGGTGCTGCTCGAAGTGGACGACCACAACATCCCCGCCATCAAGCTCTATCAAAAGCTCGGCTTTGCCGAAATCTCGCTGCGTCACAACTACTACCCGAACCACCACGACGCCCTGGTGATGGAGTATTCCCTTTCGCAACCGTCATCCTCGAGCGCCCGCGAAGGCAACCCCCTCGTGCTCGGCATCGAATCCTCCTGCGACGAGACCGGCGTGGGCATCGTGCGCGGCAACGAGCTGCTCGCCAACGAAGTGGCCTCCTCGGTGGAGTTGCACGTCCGCTTCGGCGGCGTGGTGCCGGAAGTGGCCAGCCGGGCGCATCTGCAGGCGATCATCCCCACGCTGCGCCGCGCCCTTGAAACCGCCGACGTCGATTTAACGGAGCTGGACGCCATCGCGGTCACCGCCGGGCCGGGGCTGATGGGCGCGCTGGTGGTCGGGCTCTCGGCGGCCAAGGCGCTCGCCGCCGTCACCAACAAGCCGCTTTATGGGGTGAACCACCTGGTCGGGCACGTGGCGGTGGATCTGCTCGAACACGGGCCGCTGCCGCAGCCGACCGCCGCCCTGCTGGTCTCCGGCGGGCACTCCTCACTGCTGGCGGTGCGCGACATCACCGGCGACATCACCGAACTCGGCGCCACCATTGACGACGCGGCTGGCGAAGCCTACGACAAGGTGGCCCGGCTGCTCGGCCTGGCTTACCCCGGCGGGCCGGTGATCGACCGCGAAGCCCAAAGCGGCAACCCGAAGGCGATCCGCTTCCCGCGCGGGTTGACGACGCCCAAAGACTTGGAAAAACACCGTTTCGACTACTCGTTCTCCGGCTTGAAGACGGCGGTGGCCCGCTGGGTGGAGACCGCCCGGCTGGAAGGCCGCGAAATCTCCATCCCCGACGTCGCCGCCAGCTTCCAAGAGGCGGTCTGCGACGTGCTCACCGCGAAAGCCATCGACGCCTGCGAATACCTGGGCACCGAACATTTGCTGATGGGCGGCGGGGTGGCCGCCAACTCCCGGCTGCGCGCGCTGCTGGAGGAACGCGCCCGCGCGAACGGCATCACCGTGCGCCGGCCGCGCCCGGCATTGTGCACCGACAACGGGGCGATGATTGCGGTGCTCGGGGCCGCTTGCGTGAGCGCCGGACGTCCGCCCTCCACGCTCGACATCGGCGCCAATCCCGGCCTGGCGGTGCAACAGGTTTTAGTCTAAGTACATGATTCCGGAACTGGCTGCCTGGTTGGTTTCGGAAGACGCGGCTCCCGCCCTCGCCTTGGCCGCCCACCAGCCCGGATCGCTGGCCACCGGGCAGGCGTTGCGCAAGCAGTACACCGCGGAGCAGGCCGCGGCCGCCTCCGCGCAGGCCGCCCTCCGCCAACAAGCCCGCCGCAAATTCGGCCCCGCCGCCGACACCTGCTTCTTCACCGCTGACGGGCTGCAGCAAGCCACTCGGCCGCCGGTCGCCGCTTGGCGGGCCAACTGGCTCGTCAGCCAGGGAATCACCCGCGTCGCCGATCTCACCTGCGGCCTGGGTACCGACGCCATCGCCTTCCGGGCCGCCGGGCTGGACGTGATCGCGGTGGAGGCCGATCCGGTCACCGCCTGCTTCGCGCAGCGCAACATCGGCATTCCGGTCACCTGCGCGCTCGCCGAAGACGTGGCCACCGCGCTGCTCGACCCCACCACCGCCGTCTTCATCGATCCGTCCCGCCGCGACGCCCACGGCCAGTTCTGGGGCACCTCGGCGATGAGCCCCAGCTTGGATTGGACGCTGGAACTGCTGCGCGCCCAGGGCGGCTGCGTCAAGCTCGCTCCCGGCCTCGACCACGCGCTGATTCCCACTTGGGCCAGCGCCTATTGGATCAGCCACCACGGCACCCTGGTTGAGGTGATGCTGACTACCGAGCCGAACCAGCGCCGCACCGCGGTGGTGCTCGGCAACGGAAACGCCACGGCAGCGGAGATGCAACTGCGGCCCACCGCGCCCGCCAGCGTCCGTCAGATTCAAAAGTACGTCTACGAGCCCGATCCGGCGGTCATCCGCGCCGGGGGCATCGCCCAGTTGGCGCAAGAGTTGGACGCCGGGCTGCTGGCGGAGAAGATCGCCTACCTGACGTCCGACTCCCTCGTCGTCACCGGGCTCGCCACCGCGTTTGCGGTCGAGGCCGTCTGGCCGTATGACGAGCGGGTGATCCGCCGCGAGTTGGCCGAGCGCGAAATCGGCACCCTGGAGATCAAGGCGCGCGGCGTCGAGGTGGACCCGGCGAAACTGCGTCCCCGGTTACGACTTCGTGGCAATCACAGCGCCACTCTGATACTCACGGAAACACAGGCGGGTGCCCGGAGTATTCTGGCGCATCGTGGGATTTGATGTAGCTGCTTCGCAAGTGCTGGTGATGTTCATCATCATCGCAGCGGGCTGGCTGGTGTTCCGCGCCAAGCTGGTGGGCAAGAAAGCGGTCACCGGCATGACGAACGTGCTCATCTACATCGTCAACCCGTGCCTGATCCTCGACGCCTTCCAATTCGAGTTTGACGCCGAACGGCTCGGGCATTTTGGCATCGCCTTTGGGCTGAACCTGGCCACCATGCTGCTCATCATCCCGCTGAGCCGGCTCGCCTACCCGAAAAAGCTGATCCGCGACGACGCCGACCGCCGCTCGCTGCGCTTCGGCACCATCTACACCAACGTCGGCTTCTATGGGCTGCCGCTGGCGCGGGCGCTGCTCGGCGAGGACGGGGTGTTCTACATGATCGCGTTCATCCTGGCGTTCGCGGTGGTGGTGTGGACACAGGGCGTGGCCATGTACGTCACCGACGCCGATTTCAAGACCAAAGCGCTCAAGATCGTCAAGAATCCGAACATCATCGCCACCGTGGTGGCCGTCCCGCTCTATCTGCTCGGGCTGCTGCTGCCGCCGGTGCTGGGGCAGGCGGTAGGCCTGGTGACCGAGCTGAACACCCCGCTGTCGATGATCGTGATCGGCTGCAACCTGGCCGTCATCCCGCTGCGTTCGATCCTGATCGACAAGCTGGCCTGGTACGGCACCTTGATCACCAACCTGGCCGTCCCCGCGTTCTTCCTCGGGCTGCTCACGCTGCTGCCGTTCGTCCCCAACGACATCCGGCTGATCGCGCTGATCGGGGCGGCCTGCCCGGTGCCCGCCTTCCTGGTGATGTTCTCGGTGATCTACCGGGTGAACACCGCCTTCCCAACCCGCTTCCTGTGCCTCTCCACGTTGACGAGCGTGCTCACCCTGCCCTCGCTGGTGGCGCTAGCCGGCGTCATCTGGTGACGAAGTCCGCCACCGCCACCGTCAGCCTTCCCTAACCACGGACTACTGAGCCTGCTCCTCCCTGCCAAACAGGTAAAACAGGTAAAGATGTGCCCAAATGTGGAAGATGTGTAAAATGTGTACCACTTAGGTAAAGATAGGGAAAGGGGAGGCAGATGGCCACGACGACTGGCGGCAACCCATTCACGCCGACTTTTGGAATCACGCCGCCATTGATGGTCGGCCGCGACGAACCGATTCAAGCCGTCCGTCGGGCACTGGCTTCCGGGCCTGGAGATCCTGCGCGAGCCGTTTTGGTGACTGGGCCCCGCGGATCTGGGAAGACGGTGCTGCTCAATGCGCTAGAGGATGTCGCGCTGGAGGCTGGCTGGGTCGTCATATCTGAGATTGTCAGGCCAGAGTTGAGCAAGGAATTGACGGAGACAGTGCTTCCGTCGCTGCTCTCCCAACACTCGACGGAGACAACCGACAATAAGTTGACGAGTGTGTCGGCGGAGGTGCTTGGAGTGAGTGCCTCCGTCAGCCGGGAAGTGCATGATCGTTATCCGGTAAAACCGTCGCTGAGCACGGAGTTCGAGCAGCTCGCCGAGGCACTGCAAGACAAGGATTCCGGGCTCTACATCAGCTTGGATGAGGTGCATCGGAGCGAGGTGGGGGAGTTGATTCCGCTGTTCCACGCAATCCAGATGTCGTTCCGGAAAGGTTTGCCGGTGGCGTTTGTGGCGGCTGGGCTGCCCAGTTCCATCAGCAGCCTGCTCAACGAGAATGTGTTGACGTACTTGCGCCGGGCAGAACGGTTCGTCTTGGGTGACGTTTCGGACACCTTGGTGCGGGCGGCGATCCAAGAGCCAATTGTGGATGGCGGGCGATCCATCTCAGCTGCGGCGCTCGATCTGGCGGTGGCCACGGTCGAGGGGTATCCATTCCTCATCCAGGTGGTTGGTTTCGAGTTGTGGCAGGTGGATCCCAGCGCACCGCTCATTGATTTGAAGGCCGCCAAGACAGCCGCCGCCCGGGCGCGTTATACGGCGTTCCGGTTGGTGCATGAGCCGGCGATGAAAGACCTTTCGGATGCGGACCGCCGATTCTTGCAGGCGATGGCCGTAGACGAGGGGCCAGCAAGCATCTCCGACATCATGAATCGCCTCGGCGCTACCCGCGATCATGTCAACAAATACCGGAGCCGCCTGATCGCCGCCCAGATGATCGAACCTGTCGGCCGCGGCCTGGTCGAGTTCTCACTACCGCTGACGCGCGCGTACCTACAATCCGAAGCCGCCGCCTAGCACGCCGTCTTCCTGAACACCACCAGTCGTTTTGTAAACCCTTTTAGCGACGGCTTACACCGAGGCGGTGCCGCGGAGTTTGGCGATGGGCTTCATGATGTGGTAGAGGAGGAGGGCAGCTACCGTACCGACTGCGACGCCACCGGCAATGGTGTTGCCGTTGATGGTGATGGACAGATCCGAGATGCCCATGATCAAGCCCACCGCAGCAGGCAGTAGATTCACCGGAGAGGTGAAGTCAACCTTGTTCTCGACCCAGATCCGGGCGCCAAGCAGGCCGATCATGCCATAGAGCACCACCCCGGCGCCACCAATTACGCCAGCGGGGACAGTATTGATGGCCGCTCCGAACTTCGGGATCAAAGAGAGCAGAATCGCAGTGAATGCGGCTACCCAATACAGCGCCGTGGAGTAGACCTTGGTGGCCGCCATCACGCCGATGTTCTCGGCATAGGTGGTGGTACCGGAACCGCCACCTAAACCTGCCACTGTCGTCGCCACACCGTCAGAGAGCAGCGCCCGGCCCATCAGCTTGTCGTAGTTCTTACCGGTCATCAACGCGACCGACTTCACGTGGCCGACGTTCTCCGCGATCAGCACCAACACCACTGGGATGAACAAGCCGAAAACCACCGGGTTGACTACCGGAGTGTGGAACTCGGGAAGGCCGACCCAACCAGCCGATTCGATCGAATCGAAATTCACCTGTCCCTGAATCACGGCAGCCACATAGCCGACCAGCACGCCGAGCAGAATGGACAGCCTGCCGATGATCCCGCGGAAGAGCACGGTGATCAGAATGATAGCGAAGATGGTGATCCAGCCGGTGAGGTCTGCCGTAGTGCCGTCGTCGTATTGAGTCTGGAAGTTGTTCTTCGCAGCGACGGCTAAGTTGAACCCGATGATCATCACGATGGTGCCTGTCATCGCCGGGGGCATTAATCTGTCGATCCATGCCGAGCCAGCCAGATGCACGATGGCACCGACGATGGCCAGCACGACGCCTGCTACCATCACGCCGAAAAGCGCCACTCCCATGTCTTCCAGCGCCGGAGCCTGCCCAGCCTCATGCGGTGCCACTGCGGCAATCGGAGCCAAAAAGGCGAAGGAGGAACCAAGGTATGAAGGGAGCTTGTTTCCGGTGATCAGCAGGAAGAAAACCGTCCCAAAACCGCTGAAGAACAGCGTCGTCGAGGGTGGGAATCCGGTGATCAGCGGCACCAGGAAGGTGGCGCCGAACATCGCGATCACGTGTTGCATACCCATGGAGATGGTGCGCCCCCAACCGAGGCGTTCGTCAGGTGAAACTACTTCTCCTGGGGGGATGGTTTTGCCGTCTCCGTGCAGCTTCCAAATGGCCATGGGGTACTCCTCTCGTGGGGGGTAAAAGCGGTCTTTGCGATAGCTTAACCCCGCCACTCCGGTCGGCTCCCACCACCAGTTTTTACTGAGACAACCAGTGTCTATCCCGTGAGACGGCGAGAGCTATTCGCGAGTGGACGGGTTTGGAGGTAATTCGGGCGGGTTTTACCTCCAGAAGTGTGCGCTCGATCCGTCAAATCCAGGAGCGGAACCACATGCGGGCGAGCCAGGCGGCGCGGGTGAGGAGTTCGCCGGTGAGGACGGGGTAGATCCAGGTGAAGTTGGCGACGATCAGGGCGACGATGGCGCCGGCGGGTACAGTGCGGATCAGGCGTTTGGGGCCGTCGCGGGGCCCAATGATCAACCCCAGCATCATGGCGGCGCCGACGCACATGAAGGGGATCATGTTGACCGCGTAGAAGAAGAACAAAGGCCGGTCGGTGTACTGGAACCAGGGGACGTACATGGCCATGGTGGCCAGGAAGGGGAGGCCGAAGCGCCAGTCGCCGTCACCGAGCCACCAGATCGCGCAGATCAGCAGCGCGACGGTGGCCACCCACCACAGCAGCGGGGTGCCCATGCCGTTCACCACCCGCAGGCAGTTCTCGGCGTCCACCGGGCAGCCGTCGGTGCCGGCGGCGATGTCGTTCTCGGCGAACATCGCGGTGGGCCGGATCATGAAGGGCCACATCGCCGGGTTCGCGTCGTAGGCGTGGGTGGCGTCGTTCAGGCCGCCGGTGTGGAATTTGTAGATCTCCACCTGGTAGTGCACCCAGGAGGCCCACGGGTCGCCGAGCGCTTTGGCGAGCGGATCGTCGGGGTTCTTGATGGCCCAGTCGCGGTAGTAGCCGCCGGAGGTGACGAACCAGCCGATCCAAGTGGACAGGAAGGCGATCACCGCCGTCCCCACCATGTAGAAGAAGGCCGGCAGCCCGTCAATGAACAGCGCCCGCAGCGCCTTGCCTTCGGCGCCCGCCAGCTTCCGGGCGGTGTAATCCCACCAGACGCTGAGCAGCCCCATCACCGCGAGCAGGTAGACCGAATTCCACTTGACGCCGATGGCGCAGCCGAACAGCAACCCGGCCACGATCCGCCAGGGTCTGAAGAAGTGGTACGGCCCGAACTCGCCGCCGAGGTCTTTCAGGCCGTTTTTGGACAGATGTCTAGCCAGGAATTCGCGGTTGGCGTCCCGGTCGACGACGCAGGCGAGCACCGCCGCGGTGCCAAAAGTGGCCTGGAAAATGTCGAGCAGCGCCACCCGGCTCATCACGAACTCCAGCCCGTCGAAGCACAACAGCAGCCCGGCCAACGCGCCGATGAAGGTGGAGCGGGCCACCCGGCGGCCCAGCCGGATGGTGATCAGGATCAGCAGGGTGCCGAAGACGCACGAGGCGATGCGCCAGCCGAACGGGTTCATCCCAAACACCGATTCGCCCGCGCCGATCAGCCATTTGCCCAGGGGCGGATGCACCACGTAGGACGGATCGGTGGAGTAGAGGTCGACGTCCCCGGCGATGATCGCGTTGTTGACCACGTCGTCGGTGTTGTCCGGCCAGGTGCTCTCGTAGCCGAGGTGGACCAGCGTCCAGGCGTCCTTGGCGTAGAAAGTTTCGTCAAACACGAGTTCTTTGGGATAGCCCAGGTTCACGATCCGGGTGATGAACGCCAGCGCGGTGATGCCCAGCGTGATCAGCCAGGAGTTCAAAGTGTCGGTGAGGTGGAACTCGCGGAGCCGCTCAATCGTGGTGCGGGTGTCCAGCCGTTTCACGCGCGGGAGCGCGGCCTGCACCTGGGGCTCGGGAGCGGGAGGTTCTTCCGGCAACTCAGCAGCCGTGGGTTCTTCCGATTCGAACTCCGTTCCCAGCTCACTCACGCGAAACATCATACGATAAGAACGTGGCAAACACTGGGCGGCTGATCTTTGCGGGGACACCAATTGGCAATCTGAGCGACGCGACGGCGGCCTTGGGCGACGCGCTGACGCAAGCGGACGTGATCGCCGCCGAGGACACCCGCCGGGCGCGCAAGCTGCTCACCGCGTTGGGAATCGAGGCGAAGGCGTCGCTGGTCTCTTTCTTTGACGGCAATGAGGCCTCCCGGGTGCAGGGGCTGCTGCAGGCGGTGAAATCGGGCCAGACGGTGGTGGTGGTCTCCGACGCCGGGATGCCGCTGGTCTCCGATCCGGGCTACCGGCTGATGCGGGCGGCGATTGACGCGGGCATTGAGGCGGAGGTGGTCGGCGGGCCCACCGCGTTCGTCCACGCGCTCATCGTCTCCGGGCTGGAAGTCGAAAGGTTCTGCTTTGAAGGCTTCCTGCCGCGCAAACCCGGCGAGCGCAAGCGGCGTCTGGGCGAGTTGGCTGCCGAGCCGCGCACCCTCGTCTTCTATGAGGCTCCGCACCGGCTGGCCGAGTTTTTGGTTGACGCGGCCAGTGCCTTTGGCGCCGAACGGCAAGCCTCGGTCTCCCGCGAGCTCACCAAGCTGCATGAGGAAACCCGCCGGGGCACTTTGGCCGAGTTGGCCGAGTGGGCGCAGGCCGGGGTGAAAGGCGAGATCGTGGTGTGTGTCGCCGGGTTCGTCCCGGATGCGGCCGCCGGGCTGCCTGCCGCCGTCACCGAGGTGCGCGAGCTGGTCGATTCCGGAACGCCCCTGAAAACCGCCGCGCAACAGGTGGCCGCCGCGCGCGCGATCTCCCGCAACGCCCTCTACAACGCCGCGCTGCGATCTGCCGATACGATTGGCTCCGATGAGTAAAAAACATCACGATCACAGTGTCCCGGAGCCGCCCGTCGCGCTGCCCTGGCCGGTGACGGACGCGCACACGCACTTGTCCATGACCGCCGAGTTCACCGGGATTCAGGTCGCCGAGCTGATCGAGCTGGCTCGAAACGTGGGCGTCACCCGGATCGTCGACGTGGGCACCGACGTGGCTGATTCGCAGGCCGCCATCGAGCATTCGCTGACTTACCCGAACGTGCTGGCCGCCATCGCGCTGCACCCCAACGACGCCGCTCGCGCCGGAGCTGAGCTTCCGGCCCTGCTCTCCCAGATCGAGGCGCTTTCCCAGGCCAAGCTGGTGGCCATCGGCGAAACCGGGCTCGATTACTACCGCACCACCGAGCCCGAAAAGCAGGCGGTCCAGCGGGAGGTCTTCGCCTGGCACATCGACCTGGCCAAGCGGCTCGGCCTGCCGCTGATGATCCACGAGCGTGACGCCCACTATGAAGTGCTCGATGTGCTCGACGCCGAAGGGGCGCCCGCGAAGGTGATGATGCACTGCTTCTCCGGCGATGCCGCCTTCGCCCGCGAATGTGTGGGCCGCGGCTATTGGCTCTCCTTCCCCGGCAACATCAGCTACCCCGCCAACGACTATCTGCGCGCCGCCCTCGCCGTCACCCCGCGCGAGCAGTTGCTGGTGGAGACGGACGCGCCCTTCCTCACCCCGGCACCGCACCGGGGCCGCCCGAACGCCTCCTTCCTGATCCCGCTCACGGTGCGCTACCTCGCCGAGGTGCGCGGGGACGATCTGGAGACGCTCTGCCACGCCCTGCACCAAAACGCCTCCCGGTACTTCGATGACTAGCCAGGCGTTGTTGAATCCAGCCGACGTGCGGGCGCTGGCCGAGCAGATCGGCTTGCGGCCCAGCAAGCAGCGCGGCCAAAACTTCATGGTGGACGCCAATTCGGTGCGCCGGATCGTCACCGCCGCCCAACTGCGCCCCGACGACGTGGTGCTGGAGATCGGCCCGGGGCTCGGCTCGCTGACATTGGGGTTGCTGGAAAAGGGCGTGGAGGTCGTCGCCGTCGAGATTGACGACCGGCTGGCCGACCTGCTGCCGGCAACCGTGGCCGCACGGCTTCCCGAGGCCCGGTTGCGCGTGATTAACGCCGACGCCCTGAAGCTGAGCCAACTGGAGCAGCAGCCGACGGTGCTGGTGGCGAACCTGCCCTACAACGTGGCGGTGCCGGTGCTGCTGCAAGTGCTGGCGGCCTTCCCGACGATTCAGCGCGGCCTGGTGCTGGTGCAGCAGGAGGTGGCGGATCGGCTGGTGGCCCCGCCCGGCTCCAAGGTGTACGGCGTGCCGAGTGTGAAACTGGCCTGGTATGCCGACGCGCAACGGGTGGGCAGCGTGCCCGCCAGCGTCTTCTGGCCGGTCCCGCATGTGGAATCCGGGCTGGTCAGCTTCACCCGGCATGACGAGCCGGCTCCCGGCCTGCGCGAACCGGTCTTCAACCTGATCGACGCCGCCTTCTCCGCCCGCCGGAAGATGCTGCGCGCGGTGCTCGCCCCGAAGCTGGGGCTGGGCAGCGCGGACACCGAGGCGTTGCTGCGGGCGGTCGGCATCGATCCGACCGCGCGGGGCGAGACGCTCGGCGTGGCTGATTTCGTCCGCCTGGCGCAGCGCTACGGCAGTGCCGAAACGCTGGTGCGCGAACGGGCGCAGGCGAAGGTCAACCTGCTGCTCCACGTCAAGGCAAAGCGCCCCGATGGGTACCACGAGTTGGTGAACGTCTTCCAGGCCGTCGATCTCTGTGACGAGGTGACGGCCTCCCCCGCCTCGCCGGGGGAGTTCCGGGTCACCGTGAGCGGCGAGCAGGCCGCGGCGGTGCCCACCGACGAGCGGAACCTGGCCGTCAAAGCCGCCCAAGCCCTCGCCGGCCAAATCGCCCAGCCGGTCGGGGTGCAGCTCCGCATCGTCAAACAGATTCCGGTGGCCGGCGGCATGGCGGGCGGATCGGCAGACGCGGCGGCGACCCTGAAAGCCTGCGCCCGGCTCTGGGAAGCCACCGATGTCAACCTGACGGAAGTGGCCAAGCAGATCGGGGCGGACGTGCCCTTCGCGCTGCTCGGCGGCACCGCGGTCGGCTACGGTCGCGGCGACGAGCTCACTGCCTGGAAAGTGGGCGGGGTGTTCCACTGGCTGCTCGCCATCAGCGCGCACGAGCTGAGCACCCCGGCGGTGTTTCGCGCCTTTGACGAGTTGGCGCTCCCGTCCACCGAAATCGCCGCTGACGCCCTGCGGGCCGCGCTCGAAAAAGGCGACGCCGAGGCGCTGGGCCAACTGCTCCACAACGACTTGCAGCCTGCCGCCGTCCACTTGCTCCCCGAACTCGCCGAAGTCCTCGCCTTGGGGGAGCGCGACGGCGTCTATGGGTGTTTGGTTTCCGGATCGGGCCCCACGGTGGCCTTCCTGATCGATCCGGGCAAAGACCACGCCGCCCTCGTCAGCTCGCTGGAGGCTCTTCCAGCGATCCGGCAAGTGCGGCGGGTTTCTAGTACACTTTCTTGAGTTATTCCCCGGTTGGTCTTCCGGCAGGGCCCGCCTGACTTTGAATCAGGATTAGCGAAGTAGGTTCGACTCCTACCCGGGGAGCCCCGCCAGAGTTGTTCAGCGCTTCACCCGCAGCCTCCCCACCAGCAGCGCGGTGCAGTAGAACGCGACGCCGAAGAGGGCGACAATGCCGGTGTAGCCCCAGAAGGTGCCCAGCGGCTCGCCCTGCTGGATGGCCAGCACGGCTTCGCTGTACCAATACGTCGGGATGAAGTGGGCCACCGCGACCACGCCTTCGGAGAACATCGCGGTGCCTCCCATGAAGACGCCGGAGAGGAAGGCGAACGACAGCGAGACGATGTTCGCGATGCCGTTCTCCGCCTGCGGCCGCAGCCCGAACTGGCTCACCAGGAAGCCAATCGCCGCGCAGACCATCGCGTACACCAGCCCGCCCAGCGAGAGGATGGCGAAGTTGGCGGGTTGGTTCAGCAGCAACTCGAAGCCGCCCACCATCGGCAGCAGCCCGGCGGCCACCACAATCGCCCAGGAGATGAGCACCAACGCCATGGTGCCCAGCGCCACCTGCGAGGACAGTTTCTGTGACGACAAAGGCGAGGCGAGGTTGCGGCGGCGGACCTCCCCGTGCAGCACCGTGGAGAACACCCCGGAGACCAGCACCATCAGCGCGGCGGTCAGCGGATAGGCGAGCCACTGGAAGTAGAACATCGGGTTGGCGTACGCGTTGGTTTCCACGTCCGCGTGGTACACCTCAATGTCGACCGACTGGGCGGCGGCGGCGTCGGCCTTGGCGAGCTGGTCGGCCAGCGGCAGGTCGGAGTAGCCGGTGACGGCGAGGCGCAACGCGGCCAGATAGCCGTCGGTGAGCGCGTCCAGGTAGTAGCCGTTGAAGAACCGGTAGTTGATCACGGTCTCCAACTGCGGCACCTGGGGTTCGGCCGGGTCGGCCGCGAAGGCGGCGAGCAGGTCGTCCCCGTAGTGCTCCGGGATGATGACGATGTAGGGCGCCACATTCCGCGCGGAGGCTTCCTGGATGGCTTCCCGCTCGTCCGCCACGGTTACCGGGACGGTGTGCTCGCCTAGGTAGCTGGTGAGCGCCGCCGAGACTTCGGAGTGGTCGCGGTCGATGACGGCCACGTCGGGCTTGTTTTCCTCGAAGTGATCGAAGGTGGGGTTCTCGACGCTGCCGACGAGCACCAGGCCGAGGGCGGTCAAGCCGATGATGTAGAGCGCGATGAAGGTGCGCTTCCGGCTGATGAGTTTCAGTGCGAGTCTAAAGGCTGGCATAACGTTGCCTCCGAAGTGAGAAGACGGACAGGAAGAAGAAGATGACGGCGAGGATCAGCAAGGCGGTGATGCACTCGAAGAAACGGGTGTAGCCGTCGTAGTAGTAGAGCGAGAAGAGCGCGTCGGTGATCGCGCGGGCCGGGTTGGCCTTGGCCAGAATCGGGTAGTTGTTGGCCACCGAGTCGCCCAGCGACTGGGCGAACGGGCCGTAGAGGCCGGCGAAGAGGCTGAGCACGCAGCTCAGCATCGCGATCGTCCCAGATTTGATGGAGTGGGCCACGGGGAAGGTGGAGATCAACGCGCCGAGGAAGGTCACCGTCAGCGAACCGACCGCGAGCGTCGCCACCACCTGGAGGTCTTTGCCGCCGAAGCTCACCCCAAAGCCGAAGCGGATGTAGATGAAGGTGACCAGCAGCACCAACAGGCCGACCAGCCAGGCCGCGCCCAAGGTGGGGAAGAGCAACCGCAGCTTCGACTGGCCGGCGCTGGAACGCCGGGCCCCGAGGGCGGACGAACGCGGCTGGATCGCCTCAATCGCGGAGAGCGAGAAGGTGGTCATCATGATCACCGAGAAGGCCAGCACCGAGAACATGTAGAGCAGCGAGTCGGAGGCCGGATTCTCCGAGATGGAGACCCGCTCGATGTAGTCCGGGTCGGACGTCAACTGCGCGATGAAGTCGGCGTTGGCGAAGCGCTGCGGGTTGTCCTGGATCATGGCGGCGACCAGCTCGTAGTCCACCTGGTAGCGGTCGAGCAGAATCTTCACGATGTTCTGGGACGGGTCGGAGTTGAGTTCCAGCTTGCGCGAGTCGGCGGTGTAGACCGGCTCACCGTCAACTACCTGGATATAGCCGTAGTAGCTGCCCGCGGCGAGGGTCTGCTCGGCTTCACTTTGCGAGTCGACGTAGGTGACGGAAAACAGCGGCCCCGCGTCGGTGGCGTCATCGGCGGCCATCGCGGAGACCAGGTCGCTCAAGCCGTCAGCTTCGGCGTAGCTGGCGTCGTCGACGACCACGATGTCGATGGGCTCCAACTGGTAGTGCTCGTCCAGCCCGCCCAGCATGGTGTGGATCAAGGTGGCGAGCACCAGCGGGAAGGCCACTGCCCAGAGCAGCACGTCCCGACGCCGCAGCAGCGTCTTGGTGGTGGTTACGAAGGTGGTAAGCATGATCAGTCCCGCAGTTCTTTTCCGGTGATGGCCAGGAAGACGTCGTTGAGCGTCGGCGGCTCGGAGTAGACCCGGCCGTATTCGACGCCGTCGGCTTTCAGCACGTCCAGCACCTCGCCGAGGCCCAGGCCGCGCCCGCAGCTGATCTTCAGCATCGAGCCGTCCAGGCTGGCCGAGTTCACCAGCGGCAGCTGCTTCACCCGCTCCACCACGCGCTCACTGGGGGCGGCCAGCTCGATTTCGATCTTCTCGCCGATGTCGACCATCGACTTGAGTTCGGAGTTGGTGCCCTGGGCGAGCGCCTCGCCATGGTCGAGGATCATGATCCGGGTGCAGATCTGCTCGACTTCCTCCATGTAGTGCGAGGTGTAGAGGATGGTCGAGCCCTCCGCGTTCAACCGCTGGATGCCCTCCAAGATGGCGTTGCGGCTCTGCGGATCGACGGCGACAGTCGGCTCGTCAAAGAAGATCAACTCCGGCTTGTGGGCGATGCCGCAGGCGATGTTGAGCCGCCGGGCGAGGCCGCCGGAGAGCTTCTTCGGACGGAACTTGGTGAAGTCGCCCAGCCCCACGAAATCGATTGCCTCGGCCACCAGCTCCTTGCGCCGCTTCTTGTCGGCGACGTAGAGGGAGCAGAAGTAGTCGATGTTTTCGATGACGCTGAGTTCGTCGAACACCGCCAGATTTTGGGGGACGATGCCGATGCGGCGCTTCAGGTCGTAACGGGTGGGGCTCATCGGCTGCCCGAACAGCTCAATCTCGCCTTTCTCGAAGGAGAGGAGCTGCAGGATGCAGTTGATGGCGGTGGTCTTGCCGGAGCCGTTCGGCCCCAACAAGCCGAAGACCTCGCCGGACTCGATCGTCAAGTTGAAGTGATCGAGGGCGGTGAGCTCCTTGTAGCGCTTGGTCAAGTCTGTGATTGAAACGATTTCCATGGCTCCATCCTCCCCCCGGTTTTCGCGGATTTCGTATGCCCGGCGTCACCGGATGCCATGACATTTGTCATCGGTTTGGAGTCCAATAGACTGACATTTGTGGAACGCCTGACGGACAAGCTGATGACATTGGCGCTGGGGGTGGTGGCTTCCGTCTGGCTCGGCTATTCGGTGGCCACGGTGATCGCCTGCCTGGTGGCGGTGTCGATGGCGGCGGCGAGCGAGTTGCGGCTGCCGCTGTGGCTGCGGATCGCGCTCCCGGTGGCATATTTGACGGCCGCAGTTTTCTTCCCGGCGTTCCTGGCCTTCGCGCCGCTGGCGGGCTACGACCTGATGCGGCTGCCCTGGCCGTGGCTGGCCTTGCTGGTGGTGATCCCGGTGCTGCTGGGCTCGTCCACTCTGCCGCCGGAGACGACCATCACCATCGTGGTGGCGTTCGGGATCGCGGTGCTGCTGTCCTGGCGCACCAGCCGGGCGGAATCCGCGCTCGCCACCGTGCAGGCCCGACGTGACGACCTCGCCGAAGCCTCCCGGTCTTTGGAGGCCCGCAACCGGGATCTCACCGAGCGCCAGGATTTGGAGTTGCGGCTGGCCACCTTGAACGAACGCGGCCGCATCGCCCGCGAAATCCACGACAACGTCGGCCATCTGCTCACCCGCTCGGTGTTGCAGGTGGAGGCGCTGCAGGTCGTCCATGCCGGTGACGCGGCGCTGGGCGGGCAGTTGGCGGCGGTCGGCGAAACGCTGCACACCGCCTTCGAGACAGTCCGCGCTTCGGTGCACGACTTGCACGACGAGGCCCTCGATTTGCTCGCCCAGTTGGAGGAGATCGCCGCGAACACCACCCACTGCCAGGTGCTGATCAACTACGAGACCGGCGAGCTGCCCCCCGGCGTGACGGCCGCCTTCCTGGCCATCGTCCGCGAGGCGCTCTCGAATACCGAACGGCATTCGGACGCCACCGAGGTGAAGCTCTCGGTGGTGCAATTCCCCGGCCTGTACCAGCTGCGCATCCACGACAACGGCAGCAAACCGCCCAAACGCGGTGGCGGCGGCATCGGATTGACGACCATGGAAGACCGGGTCCGCGCTCTGGGTGGCACCTTCCGCACTTCGTATGACCATGGGTTTAGCGTGTTCGTGTCGGTGCCCCGCGCCCGGCAAACCGAGGGGGAAACATGAGGATCGTAATCGTTGACGACGACGAGTTCGTCTGCACGTCTTTGCAAACCATCTTGTCGGCGCAGCCCGATGTGCAGGTGGTGGGCGTCGGCCACCATGGCCGCAAGGCCGTCAGCCTGTATCGGGAGCATCGCCCGGACATCCTGCTGCTGGACATCCAGATGCCCGGCAAGAGCGGGTTGGACGCCGCCCAAGAGATCATCGCCGAGTTCCCGGCCGCCCGCATCGTCTTCCTGACGACCTTCGCCGACGACGAGTACATCGCCACCGCGCTGCGGCTGGGCGCCAAGGGTTACCTGATCAAACAGGAGGTGGCCACCATCGCCCCCTCGTTGCGGCTGGTGATGGAGGGCCAGTCGGTGCTGGGCGGCGAGGTGCTGCAGCACCTGGATTCCATCGTGCGCGGCCCCACTGCCTCGGCGGCGAAGTTTGACGTCTTGAGCGAACGCGAGCGCGAAATCGTGGAGTTGGTCGCCGAGGGGCTGGACAACCGCGAGATCGCCGCCCGCCTCTTCATGTCCGAAGGCACCGTCCGCAACCACATCTCGTCCATCCTCACCAAACTCAACCTCAAAAACCGCACCCAGATCGTGGTCCGCTACTACCAGTGATGGAGAGGCAAGAGTTGATTCATAAGTCGGGTTCGTAGCGAGGATGGGCTATGGGAGCCGCATCGTAAGGCGGAAGGTCGCCTGGATACTGGTGGTATCCCGGCTGGCCTGACAACGCCACGAGGTGGTTTCCAGAGGCCACCGCAAACACGACTGAGGTGAGAGGCATCCGAGCTTGCTTGGATGACCGAACCGATGGAAGTGTTGAGCGGAGCGATAGTAGGACCGGATTTATGAATCAACTCTTCAGTACTAGGCTGGGGTCATGAGCGTTGATGCTGTGATCGTGATGGCCGCGGGGTTGGGGACGCGGATGAAATCGGCGAAGCCGAAGGTGCTTCATGAGATTGCCGGAAGGTCGATGATCGCCCACGCGGTGATCGCGGCCAGCGCCGTCAGCCCCGAGCGGCTGGTGGTGGTATTGGGGCACGGGCGCGAGCAGGTGCAGGCGCATCTGGAGGAAGTGGCGCCGGAGGTGTCCATCGCCGTCCAGGAACAGATGTTGGGCACTGGGGACGCGGCCAAGGCCGGGCTGGGCGCGCTGGAAGCGGCCACCGGCGAGATCGTGATCACCAGCGGGGACGTGCCGCTGCTGCGCGGCGAGACGCTGGTGCAGTTGGTGCAGGCGCATCGCGAGGGCGGCTACACCGCGACGGTGCTCACCGCCCAGGTGCCCGATCCCACCGGCTATGGCCGGATCGTCCGCGACGGGGATCTGCTCGCCAAGATCGTCGAAGAGAAAGACGCCACCGAGGCCGAGCAGTTGATCGACGAGGTGAACGGCGGCATCTACGTCTTCGCGGCGGACGCGCTGCGGGAGGCGCTGGAAGCCCTGCAGCCGAACAACGCCCAAGGCGAGTACTACCTCACCGACGCCATCGCCTACATCGCCGCCCAAGGGGGCCGGGTGGGCGGCGCGGTGTTGCGCGACTACCTGCAGCTTGAAGGCGTGAACGACCGGGTGCAGTTGGCGGCCCGGGCGGCCGAGTTGAACCGGCGCATCTGCACCAAGTGGATGCTCGCCGGGGTGACCATCCTCGATCCGCGCTCCACCTGGATTGACGCGGATGTTTCGCTGGCCGCGGACGTCACCTTGCTGCCCGACACCTTCCTGCAGGGGGCGACGTCGGTGGCGACGGGCGCGGTGATCGGCCCGGAGACCACTTTGAAGGACGTCGAAGTCGGCGAGGGCGCGCAGATCACCCGCTCCACGGCCACCTTGGCCATCATCGAGGCGGGGGCAAGCGTCGGCCCGTATTCGTATCTGCGGCCCGGCACCCAGGTGGGCGCCGACGGCAAGGTGGGCGCTTTCGTCGAGGCGAAGAACGCCCGGATCGGCAAAGGCGCGAAGGTGCCGCATCTGACCTACTGCGGCGACGCGGAGATCGGCGCGGGCGCGAATATCGGCGCGGGCACCATCTTCGCGAACTGGGACGGCTCTACCAAGGCCACCACCAGCGTCGGGGAGCACGCCTTCATCGGCTCGAACTCGGTGCTGGTCGCCCCGGTGAACATCGGCGCGGGGGCTTTCGTGGCCGCTGGCTCGGCGGTCACCGAGGACGTGGAGGCCGGCGCGTTGGCGGTGGCTCGCGGCCGTCAGCACATCTCTCCCGATTGGGTTCGTGAACACGCCCCCGGTTGGTTTGCGCGTTCGATAAAATAACTCCGTCGCTAGGAGGGCTTGTGAGGGACATCACCCGCGAAATGGAACGTCATTTGATGGTGTGCACCGGTCGGGCGTACCCGGAGCTGTCCCAGGAGATCGCCGATCTGCTTGAGGTCGAGCTGATCCCCACCCGCTCGTTGACGTACGCCAACTCTGAAATCTACGTCCGCTTCGAGGAGTCGGTGCGCGGCGCGGACGCCTTCGTGATCCAGTCGATTCCGGCTCCCGTCAACGAATGGCTGATGGAGCAGTTGATCATGGTGGACGCCTTGAAGCGGGCCTCCGCCTCCCGGATCACCGTGGTCTGCCCGTTCTACCCCTATGGCCGTCAGGACAAGAAGCACGCGGGCCGCGAGCCGATCTCGGCGCGGCTGGTCGCCGATCTGTACAAGGTCGCCGGGGCCGATCGGTTGATGACGGTCGATCTGCACGCCGAGCAGATCCAGGGCTTCTTCGAGGGCCCGGTGGATCACCTGATGGCGCTGCCGGTGCTCGTCGATTACGTCAAGAACAAGTATCCGCTCTGCGATCTCACCGTGGTCTCCCCGGATGCCGGCCGGGTGCGGCTCACCGACAAATGGTCGGACGCGCTGGGCGCGCCGCTGGCGATCATCCACAAGCGCCGCGATCCGAACAAGGCGAACGAGGTGGCCGTGGGCGAGGTCGTCGGCGAGGTCGAAGGCCGCACTTGCCTGCTGGTGGACGACATGATCGACACCGCCGGCACCATCTGCAAGGCCGCCGAGGCGCTGCGCAAGAACGGCGCCGCCAAGGTGATCGCCGCCACCACCCACCCGATCTTCTCCGGCCCCGCCGCCGAGCGGCTGAACAGCTCCGGGTTTGACGAGATCATCGCCACCAACACCCTGCCCATCCGGGACAACATCTTCATCCAGAATCTCACCGTGCTCTCCATCGCCCCGCTGATCGCCTCCGCGATCAAGGCGGTCTTTGAGGACGGGTCGGTGGCCTCCCTCTTCAACTAAGCGCCTTCACGCGATACCTGCTATACTCGTCAGGTTGCCTGGCGAGGGGTAATGCCCGTAATCGACAAGCCCCTCCGATGGCATGAGATTTAAGACCCAGGAGGAGCAATGGCAGACATCATCAAAGCAACCACCCGCACCGAGTTCGGCAAGGGCGCGGCTCGGCGTACCCGGCGGGACGGCAAGGTCCCCGCGGTCCTGTACGGGCACGGCACCGATCCGGTCCACATCGCGCTGCCCGGCCATGAGGTACTGCTGGCGCTGCGCGTGGCCAACGCGCTGCTGGAGATCGAGATTGACGGCAAGGACACCCAGTTGGCGCTGCCGAAGCAGATCCAGCGCAACCCGATCCGCGGCTCGATTGAGCATCTCGATCTGATCATCGTGCGTCGCGGCGAGAAGGTGCACGTGGACGTGCCGCTGGAGCTCAAGGACAAGGAGCGTTCCGGCGCGGTGGTGCTGCTCGATATGCAGGCGCTGGCCATCGAGGTCGAGGCGACGAACATCCCGAACCACATCGTGGTGGACGTCACCGCGTTGGAGGTGGGCGATTCGCTCACCGCTGGCGAGCTGGAGCTGCCCGAGGGCGCGGTGCTGACCATCGATCCGGACACCACCATCGTCACCGTGAGCACGGTTGCCGCAGAGCCGGAGCCGGTCGCCGAGGGCGAGGAAGCAGCCGAGGGCGAGGGCGGCGAGGCCGCTGCCGCTGAGGCTCCCGCCGCTGCCGCTGAAGAGCCGGCTGCCGAGTAGCCTTTCTGGCCATGTCCACCTGGCTGGTAGTCGGCCTGGGGAACCCGGGCCCGGATTACGCCAACCACCGCCATTCCGTAGGCCGGATGGTGGTGGACGAGTTGGCGCGCCGCGAGCAGGTCACCTTCTCCGCCGCGCGGCTCAAACGCTACGATTCCGCCAGTTTCCCGCTGGGGGCCGACAAGGTGGTGCTACTGAAATCGCGCACCTATATGAACGAATCCGGCATCGCGGTGGCCAAGGCGCTCAACTACCTGAAGCTCAAGCCGGAGCAGTTGATCGTGATCCACGATGAACTCGATCTCGATCTCGGCCAACTGCGGCTCAAGCTCGGCGGTGGCGATAACGGCCACAACGGCCTGAAGTCGATCCGCGCCCACCTGCACACCGGCGATTTCTACCGGGTCCGCTTTGGCATCGGCCGTCCTCCGGGCCGCCAAGACCCGGCCGCCTTCGTGCTCCGCCCGTTCAGCGCCAAAGAACGCCAAACCCTCCCCATCGACATTGACAACGCCGCTGACGCCGTCCACGACCTGATCGTGGGTGGGTTGGCCCAGGCGCAAAACGCCCACAATTCTTAGCTGCGAACCAGTTAGATGCGCACCAAGCCGTCGTCGGTTTCGAAGATGGCGGCGGCGATGCCGGGTTGGCCGGACTGCGAGGAGAAGTTGAGGCGGACGCCGTCAAAGTATTCGCTGACGGTGGTGCCCAGCCACTGTTCGACGCGGAGCCGGGCCCCGACCACGATCAGCTCGATGAGGCGGATCGGTTTGGGTTCGTCGGGCATGGTCTCGCGGCCGAATTCCCATTTGATGAAGTAGGGGAGTTGCGGATCGGCGATCATGCCGCGCATCCCGAGCTGCCGCCACCGGATCCACTCGCCGGTCGGCATCTGGACGGCGCCGTCGATGGCCTTGTGACCGACGCGCCGCTCAATCGGCATCATGTCGGGCACCGAGACCACCCAGCCGAACCAGCCTCCGCCGTCTTCGGAGCGGGCGCGCACCGCCTGGCCATAGGGCATTTTTTCCGTCACCGGATGCTCCAAGGCCTCCGTCACCTGCAGGTAGCGGCCGTCCGCCAGCGGCAGCATCGCATTGCGAGTGCCGTGGCGAGGGTGAATCCCGGGTTCTGAGAAGCGACCACGGAGTTGTGACTCAAGGTTTTCTATCGCCGCTTCAAAACCTTCAGGCCCTGCCACAAAAGTGATGTGGTCTAGGTGCATATTGTTATTGTTTAGCAGATGTGGCTTTGACGCAAATTAAGCCCGGCTAAGATTCAAGATGTGACGGAAAACATGTCATCACCAGCGAACGATGCAAACCAACGGCAAGCGTTGCTGCCTCAGAGACCGGGTTGCGAACTGCTGATAGTCATGGCTGTGAGCCTCGGCCAGTCGGCGGTCTACTCCATCTTGTCATTGTTGAACAAACTCACCTTGAACGTCGACTTGAATCAGCAGACCACCTCGATGAACTCTTCCGTCACCCCGGATCGGCCTTGGCTGGATTTGCTGTATCAGCTCTCTTATATTGCATTTCCGCTAGTCCCGGCCTTTTTGGCGTTATATCTTTTACGGATTTCCGGGCAGCGCGAGACTATCGGCTTCGACCTGAAACGCCCCGGCTTCGACCTCGCCTGGGGGTGCGGGCTGTTGGCCGCGATCGGCATCCCGGGGCTGGGCTTGCTGGCCTTGGCGAAGGCGTTGAACCTGAACACCCACATCGCCCCCGCGAATCTGGCCGCGCATTGGTGGACCATCCCGGTATTGGTCGGCCTCGCGGTGATGAACGGCGTGCTCGAAGAGGTGGTGATGCTCGGGTACTTCTTCACCCGCGCCAAGCAGCTCGGCTGGCACCTGGCCGTGATCGTGATCGCCTCAGCCGCCATCCGCGGCTGCTACCACCTCTACCAGGGCTGGGGTTCCGGTTTCGGGAATTTCTGCATGGGGCTGCTCTGCGGGCTGGTCTTCATCAAGACCAAACGGGTGATGCCACTGGTGGTGGCCCACACCCTGCTCGACGTCTTCTCCTTCGTCGGCTATTCGCTGCTCGAACCTTGGCTCACCTGGATCTGATGAGCGTGCGCTACTTGACCGCGTTCAAGTGAATCACGCCGTAGTTGTAGCCGCGCCGCCGATAGACCACCGAAGGGGTGGCGGTTTCGGCGTCCAGATAGAGGAAGAAGTCGTGGCCGACCAACTCCATCTCGTCCAACGCCTGGGCCAAGGTGAGCGGCTCGGAGTAGAACGTCTTCTCGCGGACGACCAGCGGCCCGTCACCCTGCACCTCCAGGCCCGCCACCTTGCGCACCGGCGGCTGGTCGTTCACCTCGGCAGCCTCTTTGTTCAGCGTGGTCTCCACGGGAGTGAGATCCTCGGGATAGATGCCGTGGTCGCGCAGGCCGCGGCGGCTCTTGCGTCGATCCGCAGCCCGGCGCAGGATGGCCTTGAGCTTGTCAAAGGCGGCGTCAAAAGCCGTCTCCTTGTCTTCGGCGTAAGCCTCGGCGCGGATCACCGGGCCCTTGGAGCGGAGCGTGATTTCCACCAGGACAGCGTCGTCCCGGGCACGCACGTGGTCGTTGGCGGTGACCTGCACCTCGATGCGGTCGATGCGGTTCTTCAAACGGCTGATGCTGGCTAGTTTGTCGGTAACCCGGTCTATGTATGCCTCCGGCAACTGGATTTTCCTACCTGATACTTTGATGTCCATGAGTCACCTCCGGGGGTCGTGTTACTGTTTTTTACGGTATCTCATCTAACTGGCTTTTGTCTGTGAAACGCCGCAAAGCTGATGTCGTAGTCAACCAGCGGGCGGAACATTCTTGTAACCCGCCCTAACCAAGCTGTAACGAATCGGCTCGACCAGCGTAACGGACGGCACACACATGCGTAACCATCGTAGGTCATGGTTGAGGGCATGTTACCTTTGGAATTCATACCTGATTCTGGCGATACCGCTTGGGTGCTCACTAGCGCGGCTCTCGTGTTCGTGATGACCCCCGGTCTCGCGTTTTTCTATGGCGGCATGGTCCGCGCCAAGGGCGCCTTGAACATGATGATGATGTCCTTCATCGCCATCGGAACCATCGGCGTTCTTTGGGTACTGGTCGGCTTCTCGATGGCGTTCGGTGAGGACGTCGGTGGAGGCCTGCTGGGCAACCCCTTCCAGTACTTCGCCTTGAACAACTTGTTCGGGCCTGAGGCCAGTTCCGGCACCCTACCGGCGTTGGCGTTCGTCGGCTTCCAAGCCGCGTTCGCGATCATCGCCACCGCACTGGTCTCCGGCGCCATCGCCGACCGCGCTTCCTTCGGCGGCTGGACGTTGTTCACCATCTTCTGGGGCCTGCTGGTCTACTTCCCGGCAGCCCACTGGGTGTTCGACTTCGCCGGTTTGACCGACGATACCGGCTACACCACCGCCACGCCGGGTTGGATTGCCAACTTGGGTGTGTATGACTTCGCCGGTGGCACGGCGATCCACATCAACGCTGGTATTTCGGCGTTGGCGTTGGCGATCGTGCTCGGCAAGCGGATCGGGTTCGGTTCCAAGCCGATGCGTCCCCACAACCTGACGCTGGTGATGCTCGGTGCCGCCTTGCTGTGGTTCGGCTGGTTCGGCTTCAACGCCGGTTCCGCCGTCGCCGGCAACGGCCTCGCCGCTTTCGCCTGGGTGAACACCCTCGGCGCCACCGCGGCCGCGATGATCGGCTGGCTGATCGTGGAGAAGATCCGCGACGGGCACCCCACCTCCTTGGGCGCCGCCTCCGGTATCGTGGCGGGCTTGGTCGCCATCACCCCGTCCTGCTCCACGGTTGAGCCGTGGGCTGGCCTGGTGATCGGCCTGGTCGCGGGCGTGCTCTGCGCCTTCGCGGTGGGCCTGAAGTACAAGCTCGGGTATGACGACTCGCTCGACGTGGTGGGCGTCCACCTGGTCGGCGGCCTCATCGGCACCCTGCTGATCGGCTTCTTCGCCTCCCCGAACACTCCGGGCATCGGCGACGGCATCGGCCTGTTCTACGGTGGCGGCTTCGAGCAGCTCGGCAAGCAGGCCATCGGCGCCTTCGCGGTGTTGATTTACGCCTTCATCGTGAGCTTCATCATCGCCTGGGTGATCAAGAAGACCATCGGCTGGCGCGTCGACTCCGCCATCGAGCTGAGCGGCATCGACCTGGCCGAGCATGGCGAGATCGGGTACGACCTGAGCCCCGTCTATTACTCCAGCCGCGTACAGCGCTCGCTAGTGCTGACTGCGGATGATATGGCCGAAGCGCAGAAGAAAGGGGCATAAGCCATGAAACTCGTTACCGCAATCATTCAGCCGGACCAGATCGACGACGTCCAGAAGGCCCTCGTCCGTCACGGTGTGAACGGCATGACGATCACTGAAGTCAGTGGCTACGGTCGCCAGAAGGGACACCTGGAGGTGTACCGCGGCGAAGAGTACTCCATCGACTTCATCCTGAAGATCCGCATTGAGGTCCTGGTGGACGACTCTGAGGTGGAGCCGCTGGTCGGCGTCATCCTGCAGTCGGCCCGCACCGGCCAAGTCGGAGACGGCAAGATCTGGGTGGTCCCCGTGGACACCGCGATCCGCATCCGCACCGGCGAATCCGGCGTGGCTGCCATCTGATACAACCAACTCGAGCGGGGGCGGTGAAAACTGCCTCCGCTCAATTTTTGCGTTTGTATCGCGGTTGAAACACAACGCTGCAAAGATAATCACAGCATTTTTGTGGCACCTGATGAAAGGTATCTGATGATGAAGAAGAAAATTCTGTTGACGACGGTGGCGGCGCTGGTCTTCCCGCTGCTGCTCACTGCCTGCGGTGGCGGCGGCGGCGATACGATTGACGCCAGTGGGCTGACCACCATCGAGTCCGGCAAGCTCACCACCTGCTCGGACGTCCCCTACCCGCCATTCGAGATCGAAGACACCTCTTCCCCCACCGGGTATTCGGGCTTCGACATTGAGATCGCCGACGCGATCGCCAAGAAGCTGGGCCTGGAGCTGGCCGTCAAGGACGTCGATTTTGACGCGCTGCAGTCCGGCACCGTGCTGGTCGCCGGCGAATGCGATCTGGGCACCTCCGCGATCACCATCACCGAGGAGCGCAAGGCGAACATCGATTTCACCGATTCGTACTACGACTCGCTGCAGTCGCTGCTGGTGAAGGCCGATTCCGGCTATAAGACGCTGGCGGATTTGAAGGACAAGGTGATCGGCGTCCAGCAGGGCACCACCGGCCTGTCCTATGCCACCGAGCACGCTCCGTCCCCGGATCTGCTGCAGCAGTTCCCGTCCGACGGCGAGCTGTGGCCGGCGATGACCTCGGGTCAGATTGACGCGATCCTCCAGGATCAGCCGGTGAACCACCAGCATGAGGTGGACGATCCGAACTACGTCATCGTCGAGGAGTACCAGACGGACGAGCACTACGGCTTCGCGCTCGCGAAGGACAAGAATCCGGAGCTGCTCAAGGCCATCAACGAGGCGCTGGCCGCCATCAAGGCCGACGGCACCTACGACACGCTGTACGCCAAGTACTTCGGCGAAAAGTAAAAAACTATTCCGGGGGCGCTCGTTTTGGGCGCCCCCGCTAACTTAAGATCATGGCTCTTTCAGACATCCGGCCCACGGTGCGCCGACGCATCTCCTGGGGCATCTCCCTGGGCGTGGCGCTGATCCTGGTCATCGCGGTGGCGTGGTTCGCGGTGATGAACTGGGACGTGCTCGGGAGGCAGTTCTTCAACGGCGAGGTGGCCGCCAAGCTCTTCCCGGACGCGATCACCGTCTGCCTGCGCAACACCCTGCTCTACACCATCATCTGCTTCGTGATCGGCACCTTCTTCGCGATGGTGCTGGCCTTGATGAAGATGAGCCGCGGGCCGCTGCGCTGGTTCGCCATCGCCTTCATCGAGGTGTTCCGGGGCCTGCCCGCGATGCTGACGATCTTCGCCTTCGCCTTCATGGTGCCGATGGTGTTCCAGTACCGCTGGCCCATCGGCGGCATCTTCGGCGGGCTGATCGGCCTGGTCTGCGTTACCGCCGCCTACAACGCCGAGGTGATCCGCTCCGGCCTGGAGGCGGTACCGCGCGGCCAGCGCGAGGCGGCGCGCTCGTTGGGCATGTCGATCATGACCACCAACCTGATCATCATCCTGCCCCAGGGCCTGCGGATCGTCATCCCGCCGCTCACCAACGAGTTCGTGATGCTGCTGAAAGACACCGCGCTGTTGTTCATCGCGGGCGCCTCGATCGGGATGCGCGAGCTCACCACCTTCGGCCGGGACGGCTTGACGACCTACTCCAACGGCACCCCGATGATCGTCGCCGGCGTGCTCTACCTGATTGTCACCATCCCGTTGACGTACTTGGTCGGCCGGCTGGAGAAGCGAATGGCGGTGAAGAAGTAATGGTTGTCGCTCCAATTCAAACCATCGGGCTGCACAAGTCCTTTGGCGACCTGCACGTGCTCAAGGGCATCGACCTCGTCGTCCAAAAAGGCGAAGTGGTCTGCGTGATCGGCCCGTCCGGTTCCGGCAAATCCACGCTTTTGCGTTCCATCAACCTGCTGGAGTGGCCTTCGGAGGGCCAAGTGCTCATCGACGGCATCAACATCGTCGATCCGGACGCGAACCTGGACAAGATCCGCACCCGCATCGGCATGGTGTTCCAGCAGTTCAACCTTTTCCCACACATGACGGTGCTCGGCAACGTGATGGTGGCGCAGGTGCGGGTGCTGGACCGTCCCAAAGAAGAAGCCCGGCAGATCGCGTTGAACATGCTTGAGCGGGTCGGCCTCTCGGACAAGGTGGAGCAGCATCCGAGCCAGCTTTCCGGCGGCCAGCAACAGCGCGTCGCCATCGCCCGCGCCTTGGCCATGAACCCGGAGATGATGCTCTTTGACGAGCCCACCTCCGCGCTCGACCCCGAGTTGGTCGGCGAGGTGCTCGCGGTGATGCGCGATCTGGCCAACGAAGGCATGACGATGATGGTGGTCACCCACGAGATGGCCTTCGCCCGCGAAGTGGCGGACCGCGTCATTTTCATGGACGACGGCCAAATCATCGAGCAAGGCCCCCCGGACAAGGTGATCGGCAACCCCGATTCTCCGCGCACCCGCACCTTCCTCGCCCGCGTCCTCGACCCCACCCACATCGACAGCGCCACCCCCGAGACCGCCGACTTCTCCATCGACCTCTCCTCCGGCCAATTCCGCCTCGGCCCCACCCACCGCTAGCACTATCCCCACCCTCAGCCACAGTCGGAGGCGTGGTCAAGCAAATCGGGACCTAAACTGGTTTCTGGGCAAGTTAGGTCTGGATCTGCGGGTGAAATCGCCGTTTTGACCAGCAAATCGGGACCTAACTTTGATTTTGGCAACTTAGGTCCCGATATGCTGGTTTCCCCTTCCCCTACACCCCTCTTCTACTGGGCTGCGAATACTCGCGGGCCAACCGTCTTCCCATGGTTTGCTGACGGCCCGCGAATCGAGGCAGCGAGGTTGGAGAACGGGCTGAGTTAAGCGGATGAAGGGCAGAGAGAGTCCCGGCGCTCCGCTCTGAACGCCGGGACTCTCGGTGATTAGGTTTTACTTCAGGCCGACGGAGTACAGCTTGGTGGAGGCGGCGATCTTGGAGCTGCCCGCGTAGCTGACTCGGATGGCGTAATTGCCCGCCTTATAGGCGGGGAGGGTCAGGGTGATCTTGCCCTTGTGCTTGGCCTTCAAGGTGGCCTTGGCGATCACCTTCTTGCCGTGGTAGATGCGGACCACGCCGGTCGGGGTCTTGCTGCCGGCCTTTACCGTCACCTTGACTTTGCCCTTGGCCTTGCCGCCCCAGTAGACGAACTTCAGGCTCACCTTGGAGGTGGTCTTCTTGACGGTCGTCTTGGTGGTGGTGGCGGTGGTCACGGCCTCCGCGGTCTTGGTGTCCGTGGTAGTGGCCGCGGTATTCGCCGACTGCGCCGGGGTGCCCGTGGTGCTGGGATCACTGGACGTCAAGCTGTTGGTGTCCGCGGCCTGCGGATCAACGGTACCCGGCGTCCCGGTGTCCGTGGTGCCTGGCGTCTCCGGTGGCAGCGGGTCGCCGTGCGTGAAGTTCACGTAGGCCACGCTGCGGCCGCCGCTGCCGCCGTAGGTGAGCACCGGGATGTAGAACCCGCCGGAGTAAGCAGCGCTGACGCTGAACGTGACGAGGCCATCCGGTCCGGCGTAGAAGCTGGACGGGGTGATCGTCAACCCAGGCACCTGCTCGAACTCCACCAGCCCGTTGTAGGCGGCACCGCAATAGGTGGCCTTGCCGGTGACCGTGATCGGTTGCCCGGATTCGATGATGCCGGTAGCGGTGTTCTCGAAGAGGACCGCAGATCCCGGATCGTCGACGACGCTGTTCACATAGATGCCAATCTCACCGGCCACGACTCCGCCGTTTTGCTCGATGGTGACCAGCCACGCGCCCGCGCTCACCGGTATCGTGATCGAGCTTTCCACGCTGCTACCGGCACTCACCGAGCCGAAGGTGATCGGGGTGCGTATCGTCTCCTGGGCGCCGCGCAGCACAATGGTGGCATCGGTATCCACCGACCCACTGGAGCCGCTGACGGCTACGCCGTAGTTGAGCTGGATCTCGCCCGGATCGGTGGCTCCGGTGCAGGTATCGCTGACAGCTGGATTGGCGGCCGACCCATACAGCGTCCAGTAAGCGACAGGCGTCGGTGGCGGCGGGTCGCCGTGCGTGAAGTACACGTAGGCCACGCTGCGGCCACCCAGGCCGCCGAAGGTGCGTACCGGGATGTAGAACCCTCCGGAGTAAGCAGCCTTCACGCTGAACGTGACGCGGCCGTCATCCCTGGTGTTGAATTTCATCGGGGTGATCGTAAGCCCGGGCACCTCTTCGATTTCCACTGGGCCGACGTACGGGTTGCCGCAGAAGCTGGCTTGGCCGGTGACGATGATCGGCTCGCCGGACTCGATCACCCCTGGCGTGGTGTTGTCGAAAAGCACCGCCGACCCCGGATCGGAGACTATCGTGGGCACATAGACGCTCTTCTCCCCGGCGACGATCTCGCCCTTGCGATCAATGGTGATCGTCCACGCGCCGCCACTCACCGGGACCGTCAGTATCCCTTCGAAGGCGGCTTCGGAAGTCACCGCGCCGAAACTGATCGGGTACTCCAAGGTAT
Organism: Propionibacteriaceae bacterium; assembly: GCA_031272505.1. Classification (GTDB taxonomy): domain Bacteria; phylum Actinomycetota; class Actinomycetes; order Propionibacteriales; family Propionibacteriaceae; genus Propionicimonas. Next base: position 156,387 of record JAISTQ010000020.1, on the reverse strand, counting down.
CTTTCCCGTTGATGAGCACAATCGTGGCGTTGGTATCCGGCGGGCCGCCAGTGCCACTGACCGTCAGGCCATAGTTGACCAGGAGCTCTCCCTGGATACTCCCCAAGCAGCCATCGTCTTCTGCAGACCGCGTGGTGGTGGCTGACAGCGACCAGCTTTCGGTGTACGTCGGCGGATCAAAGATGACTTTGACGAAGTCGATGCCGCCCATGCCGCCGTGGGAATACACCGCGATGCTGTAGGTGCCGGCCACCGCGGAGTTGACGTGGAAGCTGAACCGGCCATCGGAATCGGAGAGCACTTCCTTTTCGGTTACGGTGACTCCTTCGGGTGGCACAACGGTGAGGTAGCTGGCATATGGCTTGCCGCAGTAGGTGAGCGTGCCGGTAACCTCGATGCTGGCGCCATTCGCGGGTGCGCTGACCACCGGGTCGAACTGGGCCCAGGAGATCGGATCGGCGATCGCCACCGGAATCGAGAGCACCTGCTTGTCGGTGACGGCTTTGTCGTCAACCTTGATGTAGACCGAGTAATAGCCGCCCGGCACATTCAGATCCAGATGGTTGGAATAGGTGCCATTGGTGGAGCCGACTCCGGAGTTGAGCTCGATCTCAAAGGTCTTGGTGCTCCAGCTGGCCCCCGGTGCCGGTTCGAACGCCAAGATGGCCTTCTCGTTGGCGGGCACCTGGGTGCCGTTGGCGGTGGTCGCCCAGAAGTCGAGCGCGGCTGAGCCGTCATAGCTGCCGCAGTCGCTCTCCATGGCGCCGCCGGTCGCCTTGATGGTGAACCCCCAGACGACGCTGTCATCGAGTGTGTCCGGCAGGATGTCGACGGTATACGGCCCGTCGTCGGCCAGTGCAGGCGGGGCGTGGAACCCCAGCGTGAACGCCAAGCCGAAGCTCAGCAGCAGAGATGTTAAACGGATGGATTTCATAGCTTCGTCCCCCCTCATGTTTCGAAGCACATTGGTATATACAACCTTAGTACGGTTCGACGGCCAATGCACGTTAATTGGAAAACCGGGACAACGCGCCGCCGAACGTTTATCCTATTGAGAGTCGTTTTCATCGAAGAAAGGCGTACCCCATGAGCAAGTTTGAAGTATATGCGGATAAGGGCGGCAGCTATCGGTTCCGTTTGAAGGCCGGCAATGGCGAAATCGTCGCCACTTCCGAGGCCTATTCGAGCAAGGAAGCCGCCAAGAAGGGCTGCGACGCCGTCAAGCGGGCGGCGGCCGACGCCACCATCGTTGAGGTGTAGCCCCACCATTCCGGGGGTGTTCTGCCCCGGCGTTGTGCGGTAGGAAGAGGGAGCAGGTAGACTGGTTCTTTGGTGTGCGGTTTTGCGTGCCTTGAGGACGGGAGAATTTCGTGGCGGTATTGGACAAGCTGTTGAACATGGGCGAAGGCCGGATGCTGAAGAAGCTCCGGCTGGTCGCGGATCAGGTCAACGCCATCGAAGATGAATTTGTGGCGATGAGCGACGAGGAGCTGAAATCCCAGACGGCCGATTTCAAAGCGCGGCTGGCCGATGGTGAAAGCCTTGATTCGATCATGCCGGAAGCGTTCGCGACGGTTCGCGAGGCTTCCCGCCGGGTGTTGGACAAGCGGCACTTCGACGTCCAGATCATGGGTGGCGCGGCGCTGCACTGGGGCAACATCGCCGAGATGAAGACCGGTGAAGGCAAGACACTGGTGGCCGTCCTCGCCTCCTACCTGAACGCCTTGGAGGGCAAGGGTGTGCACGTGGTCACCGTGAACGACTACCTGGCCGAATACCAATCTGAGCAGATGGGCCGCATCCATCACTTCCTCGGCTTGAGCGTCGGCTCGATTCTGAGCCAGATGACGCCCGATCAGCGCCGCGAGGCCTACAACTGCGACATCACGTACGGCACCAACAACGAGTTCGGCTTCGACTATCTGCGCGACAACATGGCCCGCTCCATCGACGACTGCGTGCAGCGCGGGCACCACTTCGCCATCGTCGACGAGGTGGACTCGATTCTCATTGACGAGGCCCGTACCCCGCTGATCATCTCCGGCCCCAGCGAGGACAACGCCCGCTGGTACCCCGAGTTCGCCTCCATCGCCCGCCGCCTGGTGAAAGACACCGATTACGAGGTGGACGAGAAGAAGAAGACGGTCTCCATCCTGGAGCCGGGCATCGCGGCCGTCGAGGATTACCTCGGCATTGAGAATCTCTACGAGAGCGCCAACACCCCGCTGATCTCCTATCTGAACAACGCCATCAAGGCCAAGGAGCTTTTCAAGCGGGATCGCGACTATGTGATCATGGACGGCGAGGTGCTGATCGTCGACGAGCACACCGGACGCACCCTGGTGGGCCGCCGCTACAACGAGGGCCTGCACCAGGCGCTGGAGGCCAAAGAGGGCGTCGAGATCAAGGACGAATACCAGACGCTGGCCACCATCACCTTGCAGAACTACTTCCGCATGTACGACAAGCTCTCCGGCATGACCGGCACCGCGAAGACCGAAGAGAGCGAGTTCCAGAAGATCTACTCACTCGGCGTGATCGTAATCGACACCAACAAGCCGATGATCCGTATCGACCAGCCGGATCTGATCTACCGCACCGAGGCCGCCAAGTTCGCCGCCATCGTCGAAGACGTGGTGGAGCGGCACCAGAAAGGCCAGCCGGTGCTGCTCGGCACCGCGTCGGTGGCCAAGTCGGAGGCGATCTCCCGCGAGTTGCGCCGCGCCGGCGTCAAGCATTCGGTGTTGAACGCCAAAGAGCACGAGAAAGAGGCGGCGATTGTCGCCTTGGCGGGCCGCAAGGGCGCGGTGACGGTGGCCACCAACATGGCCGGCCGTGGCACCGACATCATCCTCGGCGGCAACCCCGAATTCCTCGCCGACCAACTGCTGCAGAAGCGCGGGCTAGATCCGCTGGAGAACTCTGACGAGTACGAGGCCGCGTGGCCGCAGACGCTCAAGGAAATCTCCATCCAGGCTGAGGACGAGCACCAGGAGGTGGTGGAACTCGGTGGGCTCTATGTGCTGGGCTCCGAGCGGCACGACGCCCGCCGCATCGACAACCAGTTGCGCGGCCGTTCCGGCCGTCAGGGCGATCCCGGCGAGAGCCGCTTCTACCTGTCTTTGGAAGACGATCTGATGCGGCTGTTCAACTCCGACATCATCGACTGGGTGCTGAACGCGCTGAAGGTCCCCGACGACATGCCGATTGAGAACAAGCGGGTCTCCAAGTCGATTGAGACGGCCCAGAAGTCGCTCGAATCGCTGCATTTCGAAAGCCGCAAGAACGTGCTCCGCTATGACGACGTGATGAACCGGCAGCGGCACGCCATCTATTCGGACCGCCGCCGGGTGCTCGAAGGCGAGGACGTCTCCGAGTTGCTGCGCAACACCGTGAACACCGTGGTGGCCCAGTATGTGCGCTCCTACACCAACGAGGGCTTCCCCGAGGATTGGGATTGGGACGGCATGTGGCAGCAGTTGAAGACGCTCTATCCCGTCACCTTGCTGAAGACCGAATACCAGCGCGACAAGGACGTCGATCCCGAAGCGTTGGTGGAGGCCTTCCAGGAAGACGCCCAAAAGGCCTATGACGCCCGCGAGGAAGAGTTGGGCGAAGAGAACATGCGCGAGTTCGAGCGGCAGGTGATGCTCACCGTGCTGGATCGCAAGTGGCGCGAGCACCTCTACGAGATGGACTACCTGCGCGAGGGCATCGGCCTGCGGGCGATGGCGCAGCGCGATCCGCTGGTGGAATACCAGCGCGAGGGCGGCGACATGTTCAACTCCATGATGGAAGCCTTCATGGACGAGGTGGTCGGCTACCTGTTCAACCTGCAGGTGCGGGTCGGCCCGCAGCCGCCAGCCCAGGAAGAAGAGGTCTCCTCGGTGGCCGAGTTGGCGGGACGGGCGGCGAAGCGCGCGAACGCCAAGATGTCCAAGAAGCAGGCCAAGAAGGGCGCGGCCCCGAAGACCGGCGAAGCGGCGGTCTCCACGACCGCGATCCCGGTCTCCTCGCCGGACGGCAAGGAAGCCCCGGAGGCGCTGCGGCGGCCCGGCGGCGTGGCTTCCATGGGCGCCCCGAAGGTGAATCCGGAGGCGCTGCGCTACTCCTCGCCCGAAGAGGGCGGCGGCCAGGCCAAGAAGCAGCAGACGGTCTCCGATCCGTACGCCAAGGTGGGCCGGAACGATCCTTGCCCGTGTGGCTCCGGCAGGAAGTACAAGATGTGCCATGGGCGCGCCGCGTGAGCTGATCGTCCTCGGGTCCACTGGGTCGATTGGCACCCAGGCGCTGGACATCGTCCGCGCGAACCCAACCAGGTTCCGGGTGGTCGGGCTGGCCGCGGGCGGCTCGCAGCCGGAACTCTTCGCCGCGCAAGTCGCCGAATTCGCCCCGCGTTGGGTTTCGAATGACGGGGAAGGCGCGGCCGAGGTGGCGGCGCACGGCGCGGACGTGGTGCTGAACGCGATCACCGGCGCGGCCGGGTTGCGGGCCACGTTGGCCACCCTGGAATCAGGCTCGAAGCTGGCCTTGGCGAACAAGGAGTCGCTGGTGATCGGCGGCCCGTTGGTGAAGGCGTTGGCTGCTCCCGGGCAGATCCTCCCGGTCGATTCGGAGCATTCGGCGATCTGGCAGGCGTTGCAAGCCGGACAGCGCGCGGATGTGCGCAAAATCATCTTGACGGCCTCCGGCGGCCCCTTCCGCGGTTGGCCCCGGGAGCGGATGCTCACCGTCACTCCCGAACAGGCGCTCAAGCATCCCACCTGGCAGATGGGCCGGGTGGTGACGATCAACTCGGCCACCCTCGTCAACAAGGGGTTGGAACTCATCGAGGCCGGGCTGCTCTTCGACGTGCCCTACGACCAGATTCGGGTGGTGGTGCATCCGCAGTCGGTGGTGCACTCGGCGGTCGAATTCGTGGACGGCTCCACCATCGCGCAGTGCTCGCCGCCGGACATGAAGCTGCCCATCTCGTTGGCGCTCGGCTGGCCGGATCGGGTCGCCATGGCGGCCTTCCCCGTCGATTGGACGCACGCGAACCAGTGGGACTTCGAGCCGCTTGACGAGCAGGCGTTCCCCGCCGTCACCTTGGCCCGGCAGGTGGCCCAGCGCGGGGGAGTGGCGCCCGCGATATATAACGCCGCCAACGAGGTGGCCGTGGACGCCTTCTGCGCCGGTCAGCTCGGCTTTTTGGACATCGTCGACGTGATCGCCCGCACGCTCGGCGAACTGGCCCCGCGTCCAGACGCCACCCTGACCCTCGACGACGTGCTCACAGCAGACGCACAAGCAAGGGAGGTAGCCTCGTCGCAATGCTGACCACGATCCTCTTTGGCGTCCTCTTCTTCGGCTGCATCCTGCTCTCGGTGGCGCTGCACGAAGTGGGCCACATGCTGCCCGCGAAGAAGTTCGGGGTGAAAGTGCCGTCGTATTCAATCGGCTTCGGCCCGGCGATCTGGAAGCGCCAATTCGGCGAGACGCTCTTCGCCGTCCGCTGGATCTTCCTGGGCGGCTACGTGCGGCTGCTCGGCATGTACCCTCCGGCGTCGAAGCGCTCCCGGTTCGCCCGGCTCAGCGACTTGGCTGACGACGCCCGCTCCCAGGAGTGGGAGGACATCACCGAGGCGGACGTGGCGGCCGGTCGGCTCTTCTACCAGAAGAAGACCTGGCAGAAGGTCGTGGTGATGTTCGGCGGCCCGTTCATGAACCTGCTCATCTCCTTTGTGATCTTCTCCTTCATCGTCGGCTGCTACGGCACCTACGAGCAGACGAACAAGGTGGCCCAGGTGATCGCCTGCATCCCGGCGGCGGGCGCGAACACCTGCACCGACGCCGATCCGCAGACCCCAGCCGCCCAGGCCGGGCTCCAGGCCGGGGACGTGATCACCGGCTTCAACGGCACCGAGATCACCTCGCAAACCCAGCTCTCCGGGTTGATTCGCGGCAACGCCGACGGCGAAGTAATCCTGACGGTCGATCGGGGCGGCGAGACGCTCACCTTGCCTGCCGTGCACACCGTAATCATCGAAGACCCGGCCACCGAGACCACCCCGGCCACCACCCGCGGCTACCTGGGGTACGCCGCCGCTACCGAGCGGGTCACCGGCGGGCCCGGCAAGACCTTCTCCTTGATGTGGGACATGACCACCATGTCGTACGAGGCGCTGGTCAAGCTCCCGGTGAGCGTTTATGACGCCATCGTGGACGTCTTCTCCGGCGAGGAACGCGGCCAGGATTCCCCAATGAGCATCGTCGGCGCCTCCGTGGTCGCCGGCGAGGTCGCCACCGCCGAAGGGGTGGACGCGGGCGCCCGCATCGTCATGTTCGCCTCCCTGCTCGGCTCCGTCAACCTCTTCCTCGCTCTGCTCAACCTGATCCCGCTGCCGCCGCTCGACGGCGGCCACATCTTCGCCGCCCTCTACGAATGGCTCAAACGCAAACTCTCCAAAGCCTTCAAACGCCCCGACCCCGGCTACTTCGACACCGCCAAGATCCTCCCCGTCACCTACGTCGCCGGCGCCTTCCTCTTCCTCTGCGGCATCATCCTCATCGTTCTCGATATCATCGCCCCCGTCCAAGTCTTCTCCTAGCCTGTACCCGCGAAATTGTCCTCGCTGCGCTCGGGCTCCGTTGTTCGCTCCAAGCGCTCTCGCGCGTCGCTCACTGTTCGGCTTCGCCTATCAGACTCAATCGTCACGGTCGAATGAGCTTACGCTCGCTCTCCCGCTCCTCAATCGTCTGTTCGGGCTTCGCCCTTCAGACTCAATCGTCACGGTCGAATGAGCTTACGCTCGCTCTCCCGCTCCTCAATCGTCTGGATTCCCAGCCTGCGGCTGAGAATGACGGCGGTGGGGTACGTGGCTGAGGGCCACTGGTGGCTGCCGGGCGGGTCGAAATGACAGATTGAGGATCCCCCCCATTCGTCATCTTCGAGCCGTAGGCTCGGAGATCCAGTCCGACGGGCGCCTTGCGCCTTCGGAGGACCAAGAGCGCCTGAGCGAAGCGAAGACAATTTCACCCGAGCAGGGAAACCGAAAAGTCGGAGGGAGGGGAGGAGTCGGTGGTGTCGGAGTCGGTGAAGGGGAGGGCGCCGCCGAGCCAGTGGGTGAGGTCGAGGCCGGTGAGGATGCGGAACGGGAAGGGGGCGTGGGCGGCGTGGCGGCGGAGGTAGTCAACGTCGAGGTGGGAACTGGCGGCGAAGATGAGGTTGCCGAAGCGGCGTCCTTTTAACGTGGAGGATTCGACGGCCAAGGTGGCGGTGCGCCCTTCGCGCAGGGCGGCGGCGAGGCAGCGGCGGGACCAGGCGAAGGGGGCGTGGTCGGTGAGGTTCATCGTCAAGGTGCCAGTGGGGCGGAGCACTCGCCAGCATTCGGCGAACCACTCGACGGTGGCCAACTCGCCGGGGACGCAAGCGCCGGCGAAGGCGTCGACGATGAGCAAGTCGGCGTAGTCGTCGGGCATCGCGGCCAGCCCGGCGCGGCCGTCAACAGGACGCACTTTGACGCCCGAGTGTTTGGGCAGCGGGGCCACTTCGCGCACCGCGGCCGTCAAGGCGGCATCCGGCTCCAACACGATCTGGGCGGAGGTCGGGCGGGTGGTCGCGAGGTAGCGGGCCAGCGTCATCCCGGCACCGCCGACATGCACCGCGCGGAGCCGCTCCCCAGCCGGGGCGGCCTGGTCGATGACCTCGGCGATCCGCTGTACGTAGTCGAATTCGAGGTAAGTCGGATCAGCGCCGATGTACGACTGGTCGGTGTTGTCGACGCGGATGTACCAGCCGCCTGGACGCTCCCGATCCGGCACCAACCGCGGGTCCAGCTCAGGCACGGCTGATCCGGAGTCGATACCAAGCCCACAACAGCGTCGAAACGACGGTGAACCCCAGCGAGGTGAGCATCAGGGTGGGCATGGAAGTGGCGGCCAGCGGGGCGATCAAGCCGACGATCAGCGCGTTCGTCAGCAAAGAGACGAACGACTGCACCGAGGAGGCCGCGCCGCGATACTTCGGGTATAGCTCCAGCATCGCCATGGTCTGGATCGGGAAGACCAACGAGATGCCCAGGGTGTAGAGCGGCATCGGCAACACGATCCAAGGCAGCGCGTTCAGGCCGGGAATCAGCGCGAACGCCACCAACAGCCCGGCACCCGAAAGCGCGCAGCAATACCCGATGAAGGCGATCCGCCAGCGGAGCCGCTCGGCGTTGAAATGCGAGGTCAGCCAAGAGCCGAAGATCATGCCGCCGAACAGGGGCACGAACAGCACCCAGAAATCCGTCTCCCCGAGCCCCACCAGTTCAGTGATGAAGATCGACGAGGCGCTGATCAGCACGAACTGGCCGCCGAAGTGGATCGCGCCGATGATGGCGAGCAGCCGTCCAGCCCGGTTCTTCCAGACTTTCCACAGCGAGACGAAGAGGAAACGTCCGTCAAACCGGGTGCGATTCTCTTTGGGCAGGGTCTCGCGGGCCCCGCCCCACACCAACACGAACAACAGGATGCCGAAGAGCATCAGGAACCAGAACACCCCGCGCCAGCCGTCCCAGCCGAGCAGATAGCCGCCGATGATCGGCGCCACGGCCGGGGCGATGCCAAAAAGCATGGCGATCTGGGCCATCACCCGCTGCGCCTCTTCCCCCTCGAAGACATCGGGGATCATCGCGCGCGAGACGATTTGGCCCGCCCCCGCGAACACGCCTTGGAAGCCGCGCGCCACCAGCAGCACCGGCAGATTTGGCGCCAAAGCCCCCAGCAGCGAAGCCAGCGCGAAGCCAACCGAGCCCACGATGATCACCGGTTTGCGTCCAAAAGCGTCCGAGATCGGCCCGTGGAACAGGCTCACCGCCGCATAGGAGAGCAGATAGACGCTGACCAACTGCTGCAGCGCCAAGTTGCTCACTTGCAACTCGGCTTCCATCCGGGTGAACGCCGGGAAGATGGCGTCGATGGTGAACGGGCCGAACATGGAGAGCAAGGCGAGGATGAGCAAGAACAGCCACTTCGGGCCGATGTCGATCTTCCGGGTCACTGCGGGCCGCCTTCCATTCTGTCTCCCTCTTCGTGCTGCAGTTAAAGATTCCGTAACACCTGGGCCCGAGACGTGAGTACTCGTCGGCGCAATAGCATAGCATTGGCACGTGGGCTTGAATTTGGCGTTTGTCTCCATGCATACCTCTCCGGCGTCGGTGCCGGGATCGGGTGACGCTGGCGGGATGAACGTGGTGGAACGGGCGCAGGCCGTGTGGCTGGCCAAACGCGGGCATCGGGTGGAGTTGATCACCCGGCGGGCCGATCCGGAGCAGCCCGATCTGATGGAGTTGGAGCCGGGGGTGTTTCTGCGGCATCTGGACGGCGGGCCGCGCACGCCGCTGCCCAAGAGCGTGATTGATTCGCACATCCCGGAGTTCGCGTCCGGGTTGGCGCAGCTGCGCGATTTCGATCTGGTCCACTCGAACCATTGGATGAGCGGGGTGGCGGCGCTGCCTTGGGCCAGGCACGAGGGGATTCCGCATGTGCAGTCCTATCACTCGGTGGCCGCCTTGCCGAATTCGCCGCTCTCGGACGGGGAACCGCCGGAATCCGAGGCCCGGGTCGCCGGGGAGGCGTTCTGCGCCCGCGAGTCGGATGCGATTGTGGCCATCAGCGCGGCCGAGGCGCACACCGCGATTGAGCGTTGTGGTGCCGATCCCGGCAAGGTGCACATCGTCTGGCCGGGGGTGGATCACGCGCTGTTCACCCCGGAGGGCGCCATCGAGCAGGTGCGTCCATATCTTTTGTTTGCGGCCCGGTTGCAGCCGCTCAAAGGGCCGGAGTTGGTGATCCGGGCTTTGGCGCAGGTGCCGCAGGTGATCCGGCCGCGGCTGTTGATCGCCGGGGACGTCTCCGAGGACTTCGCTCCCTACGAGGCGCAGTTGCACGAACTGGTTGACGAGTTGGGCTTGACGGGCATGGTGGAGTTCATCGGGCCGCAGCCCCGCGACCAGCTGGCGGAGTTGATGCGCAGCGCCACACTGATGCTGGTGCCTTCGCATTCGGAGACTTTCGGCCTGGTGGCCTTGGAAGCCGCAGCTTCGGGCACGCCGGTGGTCGCCGCCTCGGCGGGCGGGTTGCGCGAAGCGGTCGTCCATCTGGAGACCGGCCATCTGCTGGATTCCCGGGAGCCGGAGGATTGGGGCCGGGCGATCACCATGCTGCTCTCCGATCCGGTGCGGCTCACCATGATGGGTATCGTCTCCCGCGTCCACGCGCTGCGCTTCGAATGGCGGGCAGCGGCCGCCAAGTTGGAGTCGCTCTACTACTACTTGATTGACGGATGAAGTACCTCTTCCTGCACGCCCACCCGGATGACGAGACCCTCTCCACCGGCGGCGTCATCGCCACTTTGACGGCGGCCGGACATCGCGTCTGTCTGGTGACCGCCACCCGCGGCGAACGCGGGGAGATCCGCCCTGACGTCGCGGTCGGCCCCGACGGGTTGGCGGCCTTGCGCGAACGCGAGCTGACGGCAGCCTGCGCCACCCTTGGCATCGCGGCCCGCGTCTTCCTCGGGGAACCTCCGGCTCGCGCCGCGGGTCTGCCGCCGCGCCGCTACGAAGACTCCGGGATGCGCTGGATCGCGGACGGCCTGGCTGGCCCGGCCGCCGACATCGGTCCGGATGCGTTGACGAAAGCAGACTTGGACGCGGCCGCCGCCGACCTCGCCGCCGCCATCGACTGCTGGCAGCCGGATTACCTGATCACCTACGACGAGACGGGCGGCTATGGCCACCCCGACCACGTCTACTGCCACCGCCTCGCCCAGCGCGTCGGCGAACCCGTCGACCTCGACCTGCCCGTGGACCGGGCTACCCTCCCCACCGTGAAAGCCGCCCTCGCCTGCTACCCCAGCCAACTCACCGTCGTCGACAACCAAATCATCCACGTCGGCGGGCAAATAGAGGGGATAGACATAGGTCGGCCGCAGACGGGGGAGGCGTCCGTTCTCTCCCGGCTGCGGCCGATGGACCGGCCGCATCAAAACGATAGGGCCCGTTTCAATGCGGCTGGCTTCCTACAAGGATAAGCTAATCACCCCAATATGTGAAGAGTCTTTGAACAAGTTATCGGTTTTTTATCGTCCACAATATGGTATGCCGATAGGTCTCTCCGGGACGCACTGCGGGAGAGGGAAACGCGGCCTGATTAGGGGCGTCAGGGTACTGCTGCGGCTCGATGGCCAACGCCGCATATTGGACGACGGGGCGCCCGTCAGCCGTCTCATATTCGCCGGTGAAGTACCCGCCGTCATAGATTTGCACCCCCGGCGCGTCCGACGAAACCGTGAGCTCCAGATCGTCAACGCGCAAGACCACCTGCTCGCGCAACCCGGCGCCGTCAACACAGAAATTGTGGTCGTAGTTGCCGCGCCAATCCGGATCGGCCGCCTGCGCGCGGGCTTCGCCGAGCAAACGCGGCTGCCGGAAATCCCACGGGGTGCCGGCCACCGGGCGGATCACGCCCGTCGGAATCCCCGCCGCGTCCACCGGGGTGAACGCGCTCGCGTTGATCTGCAGCAGATGGCCCGCGTTCGTGCCCGCGCCCGCCAGGTTGAAGTAGGCGTGGTTGGTGAGGCTGAGCACCGTGGGGGCGTCGGTGGTGGCGGTGAAGGTGGCGCTCAAGCCGTCATCGAAAAGCTCATAGCGGATCTGCGCGCGCACCTCGCCGGGGAAGCCCTGGTCGCCCGCCGGGCTGGTGTGCGTGAACACCGCCGTAGTGCTGGTGTGCTCCGCCAAATCCCAGGTGACGGCGTGGAAGCCGCCAGGGCCGCCATGCAGCACATTCGGCGGCTCGTTCACCGCGATGTGGAACTCCTGCCCGTCCAAGACAAACTTCGCGCCGGCGATGCGGTTCGCGTACCGCCCGATGGACGCGCCCAGGAAGCCGTCCACGTCCGCATCCGGATCGGGCCGGGTGAGCACGATGTTGCGCCACTTCGCGCCGACCAGCACCTGGAAGGAGTGCAGCGCGGCGCCATAGGGGGCGATTTCGACGAGGAAGCGGGGGTTTTGCAGAACCACTAAGTCAGCCATGGGAGAATGCTATCGGACGACGAGGGCGTCGCCGCACCTGCCCGCGTCCAGATGCCGGGGGCTGGGCTTGCGTGTCAGGCGTAAGGCGAGTAACATAGCCCTTTGGCTTGTGTCTGCAGGCAGGTTCAAGAAACAAGGAGAAGATGGCGAAAAAAGAGGCGCTCGAGCTGGAGGGCACTGTCGTCGAAGCCTTGCCCAATGCGATGTTCCGCGTGGAGCTGAGCAATGGCCACAAGGTGCTCGCGACGATCTCTGGCAAGATGAGGCAGCACTACATCAGGATCATCCCGCAAGATCGGGTGATCGTTGAGGTTTCGCCGTACGACTTGAATCGGGGCCGCATCGTCTTCAGGCACAGGTAAAACGGAAATGCAGAGAAACCAAGAGAAAGTAGCTCGATGAAGGTTCAGCCGAGCGTCAAGCGCATCTGCGACAAGTGCAAGGTGATCCGCCGGCACGGTCGCGTGATGGTGATCTGCGAAAACCCGCGCCACAAACAGCGTCAGGGCTAGCAGACAAGTAAAGAACGTGATCGCAACGTCGTCAAATAACGGGCGGCGACACCTCTGGGCGAAGGCCAGAGCCGCGAAGACAAACGCGGAACGCATCACGCAAGACACCTTCGCAGGGCTGGGAGACCAGGCCTGAAATAGCAAAGGAAAACCGCCATATGGCACGCCTAATTGGTGTAGACCTACCGCGCAACAAGCGCCTTGAGGTCGCACTCACCTATATATTCGGCATCGGGCGCACCCGGGCCAAAGAAACCCTCGAAGCCACTGGAGTCAGTGGCGACATCCGCACCGAGCAGTTGACTGACGAACAGTTGGTCAAGCTCCGTGATCACATCGAAGCCAATTACGAGATTGAAGGCGATCTGCGCCGTTCCATCCAGGCTGACATCCGCCGCAAGATCGAGATCGGCTCCTACCAAGGCCGCCGGCATCGTTCCGGCCTGCCCGTGCGGGGGCAGCGCACCCGCACCAACGCCCGCTCCCGCAAGGGGAAGCGCAAGGCCGTCGCCGGTAAGAAGAAAGCAAAGTAGGAGGATAAATGGCAACCGCAGCACGTGGCAAGACCGCCAAGACCAAGGTGCGCCGCAAGGAACGCAAGAATGTGGTCTCTGGCGAGGCGCACATCAAGAGCACCTTCAACAACACCATCATCTCGATCACCGATCCCTCTGGGGCCGTGATCGCCTGGGCCTCCGCCGGCACCGTCGGCTTCAAAGGCTCCCGCAAATCCACCCCGTTCGCCGCTGGCATGGCAGCCGAGGCCGTGGGCCGTCGCGCCATGGAGCATGGCATGAAGCGGGTGGACGTATTCGTCAAGGGCCCCGGTTCCGGCCGGGAGACCGCCATCCGTTCGCTGGGCGCTGTCGGCCTGGAGATCGGTCCGATCCAGGACGTCACCCCGATGGCCCACAATGGCTGCCGTCCGCCGAAGCGTCGTCGCGTTTAGTAAAGGGGTAATGAAATGGCAAGATATGTAGGTCCAATCACCAAGAAGTCCCGCCGCCTGGGCACTGACCTCGTCGGCGGCGACAAGCACTACGAGCGCCGCCCGTATCCGCCCGGCGTCCATGGCCGCGGCCGCACCAAGGAATCTGAGTACCTGCTGCAGCTCAAAGAGAAGCAGAAGGCCCGTTACGCCTATGGCGTGCTGGAGAAGCAGTTCCGCCGCTATTACGAGGAAGCCGCCCGGCTCTCGGGCAAGACGGGTGACAACCTGCTCATCATCCTCGAATCCCGGCTGGACAACGTGGTTTACCGCGCTGGCTTCGCCGCCACCCGCCGTCAGGCCCGGCAGTTGGTCGTCCATGGCCACTTCCTGGTGAACGGCAAGAAGGTGAACGTGCCCAGCTACCGCGTCAAGCCTTACGACATCATCGACGTGAAGCCCAAGTCGAAGGACATTTACCCCTTCGAGGTGGCCCGCGAGATGATCGATTCGCGTGACGTGCCCGGCTGGCTCACCGTCCGCCCCAACAAGATGCGCATTCTGGTCCACCAGTTGCCCACCCGCGAGCAAATCGTCATCGACGTCGCCGAACAGCAGATCGTCGAGCTTTACTCCAAGTAAACCCACACTATCCCCGTCAAATAGTGGGCGGGGGAGAGGAAAAACACCACCATGCTTATTGCGCAACGCCCAGTGCTCAGTGAAGAGAGCGTCAACGATTTCCGCACTCGATTCATCATCGAGCCGCTGGAGCCCGGCTTCGGATATACCCTCGGCAACAGCCTGCGCCGCACGCTGCTGTCGTCCATTCCGGGGGCTGCGGTAACTTCCATCAAGATCGAGGGCAACCAGCACGAGTTCTCCACTTTGGACAACGTCGTGGAGGATGTCACCGAGATCGTTTTGAACATCAAGAACCTGGTGCTCACCTCCGATGAGGACGAGCCGGTGCAGATGTATCTGCATGTCACCGGGCCGGCCGTGGTCACCGCTGCCGACATCACCCCGCCCGCCGGGGTCGAGATCCTGAATCCGGAGCTGCACATCGCCACCCTGAACGAGGGCGGCAAGCTGGAGATGGAGCTGGTGGTCGAGCGTGGCCGCGGCTACGTCTCTTCGATCCAGAACAAGAATCCGGACGCCGAGATCGGCCGCATCCCCGTCGATTCGATCTACTCGCCGGTGCTCAAGGTCACCTACAAGGTGGAGGCCACCCGCGTCGAGCAGCGCACCGACTTCGACAAGCTGATCATCGACGTGGAGACCAAGCCGTCCATCCTGCCGCGTGACGCGCTGGCTTCGGCTGGCAAGACGCTGGTGGAGCTCTTCGGCCTGGCCCACGAGCTGAACGAGGACGCGGAAGGCATCGAGATCGGCCCGTCGCCGGTCGACGAGCAGCTTTCCACGGATCTGGCGCTGCCGGTCGAGGATCTGAAGCTGACGATGCGTTCCTACAACTGCCTGAAGCGGGAAGGCATCCACACGGTGGGCGAGCTGGTCTCGCGCTCGGAGCAGGATCTGCTCGACATCCGCAACTTCGGCTCGAAGTCGATTGAGGAAGTCAAGCTGCGCCTGCACGAGATGGGTCTGAGCCTCAAGGACAGCGGCTCTGACTTCGATCCGTATGCGGCTGCCAGCCAGTACGACCCAGGTGAGAACAACTTCATCGAATACTAGGAGAAAAGAAAATGCCAAAACCAACCAAAGGCCCCCGTTTCGGTGGCAGCCCCACCCATCAGCGGCTGATCCTGCGCAACATGGCCGCCCAGCTTTTCGAGCATGGGAAGATCACCACCACGGAGACGAAGGCCAAGCGGCTGCAGCCCCTCGCTGAGCGGCTGATCCAGAAGGCCAAGCGTGGCGATCTGCACAACCGCCGCGAGGTGCTCAAGGTAATCACCGACAAGACGATCGTGCACATCCTGTTCACCGAGATCGCGCCGAAGTTCGCGGATCGGGACGGCGGCTACACCCGGATCACCAAGATCGGCCCGCGCAAGGGCGACAACGCGCCGATGGCGGTCATTGAGATCGTCACCGAGAGCGTCGAGGAATCCCGGAAGGCCAAGTCGAAGGCCGCCGCGCGCAAGCCGAAGGCTGACGACAAGCCGAAGGCGGCCGCCCCGGTGGTTGACGATTTCGTCGATTCCACCGTGGACGCTGACGACGTGGAGGCCGTCGCGGACGAGGCTGCCGAAGAGTCTGCGGAAGCTGTCGAGGAAGAGGCTGCGGAGGAGGCCGAGGAAGCGCCCGCCGAGGAGGCTGAGGAAGCTGCCGAGGCGGCTGCGGAAGAAGCTCCGGCTGAAGAGGTCGAGGAAGAAGCCAAATGACCGCTTTGAGTTGGACTGAGCTGGATGCCCGGGCCGTCGATACCGCCCGGGTGCTCGCGGCAGACGCCGTCGACAAGGCCGGCAGTGGCCATCCCGGCACCGCGATCTCGCTCGCGCCCGTCGCTTACCTGCTTTACCAGAAAGTGATGAACTCCGATCCCGCCGATCCGCACTGGCTCGGTCGGGATCGTTTCATTTTGTCCGCCGGGCATTCGTCTTTGACGCAATACTTGCAGCTTTTCCTGGCTGGTTATGGCCTGGAGATCGAGGACATCGCCGCGCTGCGCACCGAAGGCTCGCTCACCCCCGGCCACCCCGAATACGGGCACACCAGGGGCATCGAGTTCACCACCGGCCCG
This sequence comes from Propionibacteriaceae bacterium, assembly GCA_031272505.1. Lineage (GTDB taxonomy): Bacteria > Actinomycetota > Actinomycetes > Propionibacteriales > Propionibacteriaceae > Propionicimonas. Next base: position 140,172 of record JAISTQ010000020.1, on the reverse strand, counting down.
CTGGGCGCCGGGGTCTCGGCCGCTGTCGGGTTCGCGATGGCCGCCCGCCACGAGCGCGGCCTGCTCGATCCGCACACCGCCGACGGCGAGTCCATCTTCAACCACTTCGTCTATTGCATCGCCGGTGACGGCTGTATGCAGGAAGGCGTGGCCGCCGAGGCGTCGTCACTGGCCGCCACCCAGGCGCTGGGGAACTTGATCGTCATCTATGACGACAACCACATCTCCATCGAGGGCGATACCAAGATCGCCTTCAGCGAGGATGTCGCCGCCCGCTATGCCGCCTACGGCTGGCACGTGCAGCACGTCGATTGGACGCACGGGGGCACCGAGTACCGCGAGGACGTCGCCGCGCTCTATGACGCGATTGAGGCCGCCAAGGCCGTCACCGACAAGCCGTCGCTGATCAAGCTGAGCACGATCATCGGTTGGCCGCTGCCCACCAAGGCCGGCCACCATTCGGTGCACGGCTCGAAGATCGGCGCCGAGGAGACGGCCCGGCTGAAGGAACGCCTGGGCTTCGATCCGGCGGTGTCCTTCGCCGTCGAGCCCGAGGTGCTGCACCACACCCGCGACAACGCGGCCGCCCGCGCCCAGGTCGCCAAGGAGGCCTGGAACGCCCGCTACGATTTCTGGCGTTTCGACCAGCCGGATCACGCGGCCTTGCTGGATCGGCTGCTCGCCAAGCAGTTGCCGTCCGGTTTCGAGGACGCGCTCCCGGTGTGGACGGATGGCAAGAAGGCCACCCGCGCGGCTTCCGGCGACGTGTTGACGGCGCTGGCTCCGGCCATTCCCGAGCTTTGGGGCGGATCGGCCGATCTCGCCGGTTCGAACAACACCACCATGAAAGGCGAGCCGTCGTTCCTGCCGCCCGCGCAGTCGTCAGCCGATTTCGCCGGCGACTTCAACGGCCGCACGCTGCACTTCGGCATCCGCGAGCACGCGATGGGCAATATCCTCAACGCCATCAACACCGGGCTGAGCCGCGCCTACGGCGGGACGTTCTTCGTCTTCTCCGATTACATGCGCGGGGCGGTGCGGTTGGCGGCGTTGCAGGGGATTCCGTCAGTGTTCGTCTGGACGCACGATTCCATCGGCGTCGGCGAGGACGGGCCTACGCACCAGCCGGTCGAACACCTGTGGTCCTACCGGGCGATCCCCGGCCTGGACATCGTCCGTCCGGCGGATGCCAACGAGACGGCCCAGGCGTGGGCGCAGATCCTGCGCAACCATGATCGTCCCGCCGGTTTGATCCTCTCGCGGCAAGATCTGCCCGTTTATGATCGGGCGGACGGCCTCGCGGCTCCCGCAGACGGCACCGCGAAGGGCGGCTATGTGCTCTTCGAGGCGGACGGCGAGTTGCAGGTCGTTTTGCTGGCGACCGGCTCCGAGGTACAGGTGGCGGTGGCCGCGCGCGAACTGCTGCAGGCCGAAGGGATTGGCACCCGCGTGGTGTCGCTGCCCTGCCTGGAGTGGTTCAACGAGCAGTCGGCCGAGTACCGCGAGTCGGTGATCCCGAAAGCGGCGGCGAAGGTTTCCATCGAGGCGGGTATCGCCGGTGGTTGGCGCGAATACGTCGGTGATGCCGGGCAGATCGTCTCACTGGATCATTTCGGCGAGTCCGCTCCCGGCAACCGCCTCTTTGAGAAGTATGGATTCACTGCGGAGAATGTGGCCGCCAAGGCAAAGCTAGCGCTGCAGTGAACGCCGCCCTCCGTCAGCAGATGAAGGGCAACGCCCTGATGATGCTGGCGTCCATCATCTGGGGCTTTGCCTTCGTGGCGCAGCGCTTCGGCGCCGAGTTCATCGATCCGTTCAGCTTCAACGCGGTGCGGTTCGCGATGGGCGTCGGGGTGCTGCTGATCGCCATCTTCACGCTCAGCACCATTCGCAAAGTCCCGTGGCAACGCCGCTGGAAGCTCTGGCGCCAAGTCCTCGGCCCCGGCCTGGTGTTGGGGTTGATCCTGGCGATCGCGGTGGGCTTGCAGCAGGCGGCGATGTCCACGGTGGAGGCCTCCAAGGCGGCGTTCATCACCGGCTTCTACATGGTGCTGGTCCCGATCGTGCTGGTGTTCAGGGGTCAGCGCTTCAAATGGCAGACGGTGCTCGGGGTGGCCCTCGGTTTCGTCGGCCTCTACCTGGTGGCGGTGAAGGGCGATTTCTCCATCGGGGAGGGCGACCTGCTGCTGATCGCCACGAACATCTTCTGGACCGCCCACATCCTGGTGGTAGACCATTACGCGCCCAAGGTGAGCGCGCTGCGGCTCTCCACCATGCAGTTCACGGTGACGGCGATAGTCAGCGCCATCGTCGCCCCCTTCGTCGATCCGCATCCGTTCACCGGCATGGATCAGGCGATCTGGGCGGTGCTCTACGCGGGCTTCATCTCAGTGGGCGTGGCCTACACGCTGCAGGTGGTCGGCCAGCGCTACACCCTGCCCACCCCGGCCGGCCTGATCCTGTGCACCGAGGCGCTCTGGGGCGCGGTCGGCGGCGCGCTGATCCTGCACGAGCTGATGGACGTGCGTTTCTATGTCGGCGCCGCGCTGATGCTAGCCGGCCTAGTCGTCTCCCAATTGGGCGTTTCTCCGAAACCTTTGCCGGTCACCAACGTTATTGAAACGTGACGCTAATCTGGCCGAGATGCGCGTCATATTAGGTTCGCGGGGGTAAAGTCGGAAGGGTGTTAGAGAGACGTGCGCGGCTTACAACCTTTATAACTGGTGTTTCGTTACTGTTCGCTGGATGCGCAATTACGGCGCCTTCGGCGGGCCCGGAAATCGTCGCTGAATCTTCGGTGGCGGCCAGCGAAACGCCTTCCCCCTTGTCAGAGCCGGTTTCGGAAAGTCCAGCCCCTGTCGTTGAGCCGGTAGTGGAGTCTCCGACGGTCGAGGTGCCCAGCGCCGAACCGGCCCCCGTGCCCGTGGAAACCGCTCCCGTCGTCGATCCCACCACTGACATCAACGATCCGAGTTCACTCTCGGTGGACACTGATCCCACGGTTGAGCCGACACCTTCGGAGAGCGCCACGCCGGAGGCCGAAGCGCCGAACTGCAAGAAGCTCAAGTGCATCGCGTTGACGATTGACGACGGCCCGGTGGACGGCACCGCCGAGGTGCTCGACCTCTTCAAGGAGAAGGGCATCCACGTCACCTTCTTCGTGCTCGGCAAGAACGCCAAGGCGCATCAAGACATCATCAAGCGGATGGCCGAGGAAGGCCACGTGGTGGGCAACCACTCCTGGAAGCACCCGCAATTCTGGAAGATGAGCGCTTCCGCGATCCGCAAGGAGATCACCTCCACGGACAAGCAGATCCTGAAGGCCACCGGCTGGGAGTCGGTGACGCTGCTGCGCCCGCCCTACGGGCAGATGAGCGCCACGGTGCGCAAGGTCGCCAAAGAGGAGGGGAAGGCGCTGGTGCTCTGGGACGTCGATCCCGAAGACTGGAAGTACCGCAACACCAAGACCGTGATCAACAACGTGGTCAGCGCCACCCGCCGCAACTCGGTGATCCTCACCCACGACATCTGGCCCACCACCCGCGCCGCCTATTCCAAGATCATCGACAAACTCCAAGCCAAGGGATACACCTTCGTCACCATCCCCGAACTCTTCGGCAAAAAACTCAAACCCGGCAAATCCGTCCGCTAGCTGCCGCCGCTCCGCGAAATTGTCCTCGCTTCGCTCGGGCTCAGTGTGTTCGTCGGAGTGCCTCCGGTTCCTCCTCACTCTCTTCACCCGCCTGTCGTCGCCACCTCGCGGAACAGACCTCCCGCCATGGCCGTCTGTTGGCCCGCGCCAGCCAACGTGTTCAGGTTTTCCTCCAACGTGTTGTGTTGCGTCACCGTCCACACTTTCGTGAAAACGAGGGGTTTTTGGAAAGTGTGGACGGTTTCCTCCCGATCCGGTGGGACGGTTGAGCGTAAGCGACCCCTGTCTGGCTTGTTCGATGGTCCACACTTTTTGAAAATGGCCATTTTTGGGCAAAGTGTGGACGGTGTGGGGGCTTTGCCGCAGGCTGGGGTCGGGGATGGTTTTCGCGTGTTCGGCCATCATCCTGGCTGGGCTCTTCTGCTTCCGGTAGCTTCTCTTGGGGGTTGGGTTGCTGACGGGATCAAAAGCCGATCCGCCGGCATAGCCGTCGGACCGACTTTTCCCGAAACTGGTCAGGTTCGGTGGCCCAACAGTTGAATGGTCGGGCTGGCCAGACGAGCACCAGTTCGGCACTGGGTGCCGGTCGGCGGCTGGGTACCACAACCCCGTCATTGATGATCTCCATAAAACAAAGCAGCAAACGTAACCACAAGCACAGAGTTCTAGCGAGGTGAGACGGTTTGAGGACTGCGAGGGGTGAGGTGACCACAGTGAACCCGCCCAGCCACTGTCGAGAAAAGACCCTCCAGGGCTTGCCCGAGGGTCTTTTGCCGCAGACGATTGAGGAGCGGGAGAGCGAGCGTAAGCTCATTCGACCGTGACGATTGAAGTCTGGAGCGCGAAGCCCGACAGTGAGGAGGAAGCCGTAGGCACTCCGACGAACCAAGAGTGCGGGAGCGAGGCGAAGGCCGAGCGACCACCGATACGGAGGCAACACCGACCTATTGACAAGTGAGGGGAGGGGTGCTGTATCGTTAGTTATTCGCACAAAAGGGCGAAAATGGGAGTGAGAGATGCGGCGCGTGGACGAGGACATCGAGGTCGTGGGTGGCCTGGTGGAGGGGGTCTATGCGCCGGTGCGGTTTTGTCGGCAGCATCGGTGGTGGCGGGTGACGCAGATCATGACGCGCTGGGTGGAGACGATTGATTGGTGGCATGGCGGCGGCGCGGCGGCGGCGCGGGGTGTGGCGGGCGGCGGCATCTCGGTGGACGGCGATCTGCTCGGCGAGGAGGAGGTCTGGCGGGTGAGCGCCGATCCGGTGAGTGGCGGCAGCGACGGCGTCTATGAGCTCTCGCACGCCTGGGGTTCGGGGCGGTGGCGGCTGCGGGCCGTCATAGATTAGGGGTGCGCATGTTCACGCATTTGCAGGTCGCCTCGGGGTTCTCGTTCCGTTATGGGACGGCGCTGCCCGAACGGCTGGTGGCGGCGGCCGCGGAGTTGGGGATGGGCGCGTTGGCGTTGACGGATCGAGCCAGCCTGAGCGGCGCGGTGCGCTTCATGAAGGCGGCCGAGGCGGCGGGCGTCAAGCCGATCATCGGGGCGCAGTTGGGGCCGGTGACGGTGTTGGCGGAGCCGGGCGGCTGGGGGGAGCTGTGCCGGGCGGTCAGCGCGGGGCAGGTGCCCGTTGGGTCGAGACATCTGGTGGTGCTGCTCAGCACCTTGGACCAGGCCGAGCTGCGGCGCTGGCAGTGGCTGGTTCCGGCGGAAAACCTGCGCATCGCCGTCACCGATCATCTGGTGGCCGGGGAGGGGCCGGGGTCGTCACGCCATGCGGCGCGGATGCTGGCATTCGCGGATCGGCAGCGGGTGCCCGCGGTGCTCACCAACGCGGTGCGGATGGTCGCCAAGGCGGAGGCGCCCACGGCCGATGTGCTGGATTCGGTGCGGCGGCTGATCCCACTTTCGGCGATCAAGCGCGGCAACGCGGAGGGGTACCTGAAGTCGCCGGAGGCGATGGCGGCGTTGGCGCAAAAGGTGTCGGTGGCGGCGGGGCGGGCTGACGGCCGTCAACTTGTCGACACCACCAATGCCTTGGGCGAGCGGTTGGCGCTCACCGGCGCCGACATCGGGATGGGGATCACCAGCCTGCCCGAATACCGGTTCATCGAGGCCAGCGAAGCCGATCCGCGCGCCGAGTTGCGGGCCCGCTGCGAGCAGGGCATCCGCGAGCGTTTCGGGGTGGAGACGCCCGAGTTGCGCGCCCGGCTGGAGGATGAGCTGCGGGTGATCGCCGGGTTCGATTTCGAGCGCTACTTTCTCACCGTCGGCGATGTGGTGCGGATGGTCAAGGCGCGTGGCATCCGGGTGGCCGCGCGGGGTTCGGGGGCCGGCTCGCTCGTCAACTATCTGCTGTGGATTTCCGGGGTGGATCCGCTGCGCAACGGGCTGGTGTTCGAGCGCTTCTTGAACCCGCTGCGGCGCAAGATGCCCGACATCGACATCGACGTGGAATCGGCCCGGCGGCTGGAGGTGTACGACATGATCCGCGAGCGGTTCGGGGCCGAGCGGGTGGCCTGTGTGGGGATGGTGGAGACGTATCGCGTCCGCCACGCCATCCGGGATGTCGGCAAGGCGCTCTCGCTGCCCGCGAACGAGGTGGACGTGCTCGCCAAGGCCTTTCCGCACATTCGCGCCGCGCGCGCCCGGGACGCGCTGCGGGAGCTGCCGGAACTGCGCAAGATCGGAATCGACGAGCGGCGGATGGGAGTGCTGCTGAATCTCGTCGAATCGCTGGACGGGCTGCCGCGGCATCTGGCGATGCACCCGTGCGGCGTGCTGATCGCGGACGCCACGCTGGGAGAGCGCACCCCGCTGCTGCCCAGCCCGGAGGGCTATCCGGTCAGCCATTTCGACAAGGATGACGTGGATGATCTGGCGATGCTGAAACTGGACGTGCTCGGGGTGCGGATGCAATCGGCCATCGCCCATGCGACGGAACTGATCAAAGGGCAGGGGGCTCCCGACGTCGATCAGCTCTCCCCGTTCACCGATCCGGCCACCTACGCGCTGATCCAGCGCTGCGACACCATCGGCTGCTTCCAGATCGAATCTCCGGGGCAGCGCGAGCTGATCGGCAAGTTCCAGCCTGACTGTTTCGAGGATCTGATCGTCGACATTTCGCTGTTCCGGCCCGGTCCGGTGAAGGCGGACATGGTGGTGCCGTTCCTGAACGCTCGGCTGGGGTGGAACCCGCCCGCGTACCTGCATCCGTCACTCAAGCCGGTCTTGGCGCAGACTTCCGGGGTGGTGGTCTATCACGAGCAAGTGATCCAGGTGTTTTCGGTGGTGACGGGCTGTTCGCTGGCCGAGGGCGAGCAGGCGCGGCGGGCGCTCGCCAATCCCGATCAGACCGGACCGACCCGGCAATGGTTCATGACGGCGGCGGCGTCCCGCGGCTATCCGCAGCCGGTCGCCGAGCAGATCTGGCAGACTCTGGCGTCGTTCGCCTCCTTCGGTTTCTGCAAGGCCCATGCGGCCGCCTTCGCGCTGCCCACCTACCAATCCGCCTGGCTGAAGGCCCACTACCCGGCCGAGTTCTTCGCCGGCATCCTCACCCACGATCCGGGCATGTACCCCAAGCGGCTGCTGCTGCACCACGCGCGGCTCTCCGGCGTCCCGATCCGCGGCGTGGACGTCAACCAAAGCAAAGACGTCTACACCACCGAGCCGGTCGCGGGCGGGGGAACCGCGATCCGGATTCCGCTTACCGAGGTGGCGAATATCTCCACTTCCGAAGTCGAGCGGATCATCGCCGGGCAGCCTTATGCGTCATTGACGGATTTCCACAAGCGCGCCCAGGTTTCCGCGCCGGTGCTGGAGGCGCTGGTGTTGATCGGGGCCTTCGATTCGCTTTACGCCGCCCCGTCCCGCCGCGATCTGCTGTTGGCCGCCGCCGACTTGCAGCGGGCCACCCCACGGCAGCTCACCACCACCCAACTGGCTTTGGAGTTGGACGACGCGGTGGAGGACATCCGGCCTTCCGGTTTGCCGCCGTTTGCGATCGAGGAGCAGGTGGCCGCCGAGCTAGACTATTTGGGGATGGACGTCACCCGACACGTGCTCACCGAGCGATTGGAGTACCTGGAGGGCATCGGCGTCACTTTCGCGAAGGATCTGCTGGCCCGTTCGGCCAGCGCGTCGGGCCGCAAGGAGGTGCTGGTGGCCGGGGTGAAGGTAGCCACGCAGACCCCGCCGGTGCGTTCTGGCAACCGGGTGATTTTCTTGACGCTTGACGATTCCACCGGCCTGGTGGACGTCACCTTCTTCGCGGACGCCCAGGCCAAGTGCGCGGCCACCGTCTTCAACTCCTGGCAGTTGGTCTGCAAAGGGGAGATTCGGCGGACGGGCAAGCGCGGCATCTCGATCCGGGCCACCGAGTGCTGGGATATGGGCCAAGCTGCCACGGCCGCGCCGAAGAAGCTGTGGTTCGCCTCGCCGGGAAGCGCAGGTTGACATGTTGATCCTGCACGCCGATCTGGACGCCTTCTACGCGTCGGTGGAGATGCGCCGTCACCCGGAGTTGAAGCTGCTGCCGATGTGGGTGGGCGGCGGCCATCGCGGGGTGGTGTTGAGCGCGAATTACGCGGCGCGGACGTATGGCGTGCGCGGGGGGATGCCGGCGGCGCAGGCGCAGCGGCTCTGCCCGAACGGGGTGGCGGTACGGCCCGATCACGCGGCGTACGCGCGGGCGTCGGAGGCGGTGGCGGAGATCTTCGAGAGCATCACGCCGTGGGTGGAGATGGCTTCGATTGACGAGGCCTACCTGGACATTTCCGGCGCCGGGCGGCTGTTTGGGGAGCCGGAGCAGGTGGGCGAGGAGTTGCGCCGACGCATCCTGGACGCCGAGCAGTTGCCCTGCTCGGTGGGGATCGGCCCGAATCGGCTGGTGGCGAAAATGGCCTCCAGTGCCGCCAAGCCCGACGGGCTGCGTTATATCCCGGAAGACAAGGTGACGGATTTCCTGCATCCGCTGCCGGTGGAGGATCTGCACGGGGTGGGGGCGGCCACCGCCGAGCGGCTGCACCAGTTGGGCATCCACAAGGTGGGGGAGTTGGCGAACGTCTCTTTGAAGACGTTGCAGCGCGCGTTCGGGCCGAAGACCGGCCAGAATCTGCTCGATCTGGCGTGGGGGCACACCCGCAGCGGTGAAGGGCCGGTGGCGTCACCGTTCCACGAGGCCCGGCAGCCCGATCAGAGCATCGGCAACCAGGAGACGTTCTACGTCGACACTGACGACGAACAGGTGATCTCGGATGAGCTGCTCCGGGTGAGTTCGAAGGTGGCGCATCGGCTGCGACAGGCCGGCAAAGTGGGTAAAACTGTCAACCTGAATCTACGCTTTTCAAACTTCTCCGAAATCTCCAAGTCGACCACGCTCTCCAGCTACACAGACGTGACTATCGAAATACATCAAGCAGCAATTGGGATTTATCGAAAGTTAAATCTGAATCACCCTCGGATTCGCCGTGTGGGAGTGCGAGTTAGCGACTTGTCCAAAAGGGAAGACGCTTATCTGCAGCCAACTTTGGACGCTCCGGAGGCCGGTTGGCAGGAGGCTGAAAAGGCGGTTGACAAGGCAATTGACCGTTTTGGGGTAAAGGCGCTGAGTCGCGCCGCACTGCTGCGTCGCTGAAGTTTCCCATTTTCAGGCTACTTTGCCGCTAGAATGTGAACGCAGAGGATAAACAATACCCCAAGGAGCATTTATGCATACTTCCATTTCCCTACCCATTTCGCGGCGGCGCGCATCGGTCGTCTCCGCCATCTCGGCCCTCGCCCTGCTCGCGGGCAGCCTGATCTGCGCAGGCACCCCGGCGCAGGCGGCGAGCACGCCTGAGAAAGAAGCCAACGACACCGCGGCCCAAGCTCTCGCTAACCAGAACTTCCTGGAGTTGGGGCAGGAGTACACCGGCGTCACCTATAAGAGCGGCGGCAGTTCCGACGCGGATTTCTGGCGTTTCGAGCTGAAGAAGAATGGCAAGTTGAACATTGATCTCACTTCAGCTTGGGAGAACGGCCTGAACTCCACCATGCCGGATTACAACCAGAAGTTCTACCAAGTCACCATCTATAACTCCGCTGGAGCCTCTTTTTATGGACAAACCTGGGAAGTGGTGACAGGTAACAACAACCAGGATCGTCCGTGGGCGGACAAGGGGCTTTACCTTGCCGCTGGTGTGTATTACATCAACATTGCCGCCCCGAACAACACCTACAGGGGCTGGGCTGATGGTCGGGCTTATACCTTGAAGCTCACCACCACCGACGTGGTCTCCGAGTTGGAGACCAACGGGTCGATTGCTGAAGCCACCTGGGTGCGCAGCGGCCAGCCGACCTACGGCTCGGGCTACATCAACGGCTCCAGCGACGTCGACTACTACGCGCTGAAGATGAACACGCCCGGCCAGCTCACCTTGAACCTGACGTACGGCGCGGGCACGGGGACCACGGTCGCCTATACCGTGCTAGTGGAGGACAAGGACGGAAACGACTTGTTCCAGTACAACTTGACGTACGCCCAGTATGACGGCTCCGCGCTGCGGGCTAAGCCAATGTTCTTGCCCGCTGGCAGCTACTTCATCTCCATCACGACTGCTAAATCTGGAAATGATGCGATTTGGGGCAAGCCCTACACCTTCACCGCCACCAACACCACGGTGGTGGGCGAGAAAGAGAAGAACGACTCGGCCGCGATGGCGACCATCATCTATAACGGACGCGGTGTCTACGGCAGCGCGAACTCCACCGGCAGCTCGGACGTTGACTGGTACATCTTCAGCGCGGGTAACACCCAGCACATGAACTTCAAGATCGACGCCTCTATGGACGGCGATCCGGGCGATGCCGCTTACACCGTGAAGATCTTCGAGATCGACGGCACCACCCAGATCGGCAACACCTACAGCCTCACCAAGGCAGATCTCGGCAAGTACCAGACACAGGACGTGGTGATTCAGGAGAATGGCCGCTTCCTGATCCAGGTGACGGGGGCGTCATCGGCGAAGACTTGGCAGAAGCTCTATTCGTTGACGGCGACTTTCAGCCCGTACATCACCACCATGGAGCCCACCAAGGATGACGACAGCGCCGCCAAGGCGTTACCAATTGCGTTGGGTACTCCGGTGACCGGTTATCTGACGAATCTCACCCCGAGTTCGACGTCGGATACCGACACCTACCAGTTCGAGGTGGACAACCCGTCCCAGCTCTCGATTTCCTTCACCTACCAGGCCTGCGATCCCACCAAGGAGATGTTCTACTTCAAGATCTACTCGCTGGACAACGGCACGATTGTGAATCGCTATTTCTGGGTGTTGAAGGGCGATCAGTGCGGCGGCGCGTTGCTGGCCAGCCAAGCCATCTACGTGCCCGCCGGTTCGTACTATGTCGAGGTATTCGGGCAGAACAGTTGGCCGAGCTACGAGCAAGGCCAGAGCTACCGGCTGGTGGTCAGCGCCTCTGCGTTGAACGTTGAGGTGGAGCAGAACGACCCGGTGAACGTCCCAACGGCCAAACCCACGTTCATTCAGCTTGGCGAGACGATCTACGGCTCACTGCTGAACCAGACCACTTCGGGTACCCAGCAGTTCGATAACGACACCTATACCTTCACGGTCACAGAGCGCGATACCCATGGCTACACCATCAACTTCGCGCACGCGAATCTGGGTACCAGTGATCGCTTCGCGACGTTGTACCTTTCCGGCCCAGACAGCGAGACGAAGGTTTCGGCGGGCAACGAGGTGAACACCACGATTCAGCGCGATCTGGTTCCCGGTACCTACACGCTGAAGATTGAAGGCGACGACAGCTTGGTCTCGTGGGGCAAGGGCTACACCCTCGCCGTCGGCAAGATCATGGTGCCGGGCACCGTCTCCATCTCGGGTACCGCTACCGTGGGCTCCACGCTGACGGCCGTCACCACCGGCTGGACGCCGTCGAACGTCACGCTGTACTACCAGTGGTACCGCAACGGCACCCCGATTGCCGGGGCGACCGGCTCCACCTACACGTTGACGACGGCCGATCTCGGCGCCTCCATCTCGGTGGCGGTGAGCGGTGGCCACAACGACTACGCTCCGGTGAGCACCGCTGCGGCCATCTCCGGCCAGGTCGCCCAGGCCAACTACCAGGGCTCGACTGTGGTCGCGGGTACCGTCAAGATCACGGGCACGCCCGCCATCGGCAAGACGCTGAAGGCGTCGGTTTCCGGCTGGACGCCGCTGGGCGCGAACATCGCCTACAGCTACCAGTGGAACCGCGGCGGCGTGCCGATCCCCGGCGCGACGGGCTCGACGTACAAGGTCGTCAAGGCTGATTACGGCAAGAAGATCTCGGTCTCGGTGACTGGCCTGCTGAACGGCGCCACCCCCGGCTCGAAGGTCTCCGGCTCGACGGCGGCGATCAAGTACGCCTCCACCAACTCCTCGAAGCTGAAGAAGACCACCGTCAAGACCAGCCAGAAGGCGCAGGTCTCGCTGGTGATCAAGACCAGCCTGACGAAGAAGCCCACCGGCAAGGTCACCGTGACCGCCAAGAAGGGCACGTCGAGCAAGAAGGTCACCTACACCTTGAAGGCCGCCAAGAAGGGCAAGGCAACTATCACGCTGCCGAAGCTCAAGAAGGGCACTTGGAAGATCACGGTCGCCTACGCCGGCACCTCCAAGATCTACAAGAGCTCCAAGACCCTCACCCTGAAGGTCAAGTAACCACAACTTCCGAAGGGCTCGTCGCACCCACGGCGAGCCCTTCCGCTTTAACTTCTCACTGAGCCTGTTTTCGCATGTCGGAGATGTAGGGAAGTGATACAAGTCAGTCTGCGAAGCGGAGAGAGCGACCCGCCGCCCGAACCTGGGTTTCCCCAGGCGCTCCCTCCATTAGAGCTTGTCGGTCGACAGGTCAATGAGTAGAACCCTACAGCAGAACGACTGGCGGCGAACCGAAATCGTTCAACTAGTAACTCGATGGGCGCAGAGCTCGGTTTCAGTTGCTCCGGGAGGCGTAAACGAGTAAAGTAGCCAAAGCGCCCAGCGCTAGTAGCTTAATGGATAGAGCATCTGACTACGGATCAGAAGGTTGGGGGTTCGAGTCCCTCCTAGCGCGCACCTCAGCCTCACAGTGCGCCCCCCGTTTTGCAGTTTTGGCCTGTCTTTTTGAAAGTGGGGCGGTGGTGGCTCGGTTCCGCAAGTGGGCTGGGCGTAGTGCGGCATTCATAATCCTCTGTCTTTATTGTGGCGAGTCGAAATGCAAACTCCCCTTTTGCATCCTCGCTGCTTTGCGGAGCGAAGCTCCGCGTTATTGACGGGATCCGGCCCAGCCGGTCCCGTTAATAACGTTGGGTATTAGTTCTAAGACACCCCTGATAGACTTGCCTGGGCCGTTCAGCGTGTAGTTGTTCAGTTGGGTATTAGTTCTAAGACACCCCTGATAGACTTGTTCCTCTAGCGTCGAACGTGTAATAGTCGTTGGGTATTAGTTCTAAGACACCCCTGATAGACTTGGTCCAGCTGGTAGCCCCAGGGATTCTCCGTTGGGTATTAGTTCTAAGACACCCCTGATAGACTTGCGCGCCCGCGGGAAACGCCCCCTCGAGGGTTGGGTATTAGTTCTAAGACACCCCTGATAGACTTGACGCTACCGCAACCTGGTTCCCGCATCGGTTGGGTATTAGTTCTAAGACACCCCTGATAGACTTGCACGTTTGTTTGTTCGTTCACGGTCGCCGTTGGGTATTAGTTCTAAGACACCCCTGATAGACTTGCAGCACTGCTTAGCGATCTCAGCGGCCCGTTGGGTATTAGTTCTAAGACACCCCTGATAGACTTGTTTCCCGAACTTGTAGTCTACGAGGATTGTTGGGTATTAGTTCTAAGACACCCCTGATAGACTTGGGACGTCGCGACATGCGTCGATTGCTTGGTTGGGTATTAGTTCTAAGACACCCCTGATAGACTTGGCGTTCGTGTCGGGTGGGGAGGATGGGGGTTGGGTATTAGTTCTAAGACACCCCTGATAGACTTGAGCTAGCGGGGGAATGCCGGGCTGACTAGGGGTTTTGCCCGAAGTGACGTTCAGAAAAGTGTAAGCAGATCCGGCTCCTCGTCCTCTGTTTCGGGCTCTCCGTTGGAAAATCTGATCGCTTGCGCCCACTGGTGATCGGTCATCGTCAGTATCCTCACCATGCCCCCACGGGGAAGGTTCGTGCGGATGGCCTTTACGGGAAGTGCAAGTCCTCCGCCGGCAGGAAGGAACTTCGTGTACACCGAGAGCTGAACCATTACGAAGCCAAGGTCTAGCAGGAGAAGGCGGAAACTCGTCGCTTCTTTCCGCTGCGGTTTTGTCTTCACCGGCAGGTCGAACATCACCATGCACCACATTGGTCCATCCATCTCACACCGTACCCAGCAAGGCCGTTGGAGCCGCCCAAGCACCAACTTGGAATCGATCGAGTTCTCCTTCGCAGTATCTTCCGAACCGCTGCGCTAACCCTTCTAGTACGAACGGCACGCCATATCCAGCCTCATCGTAATGATCTGCTGCAGCCGCGACGAGCCTTCGTTTGACCACAGGGTCCTCCAAGCTGACCCCGTCGGGCATTGATCCAACGGCGAAGTCAATTACCGGGCGGAAAGGCTCAATCAAGTCGTCCACGAGATTGAATTGATTCGATCTCCCATGATGGAAAACACCCAGCGCGGGCAACAGTCCAGCAGCCAGAACGGCTCGAATGCCATGGCCGCGTAAGACTCCGTATCCGTAGTTCAGCATTGCGTTACGTTCGTCGCCGCCGTCAGTATCTCTGGAGAACTTCGCAAACAACCGCGCCCAGTACAATCTCGAAGCCTGCGCTTCAATGTTGTCTGGATCGCCGGAACGTACTTGTTTCGCCATTTCAAGTAGACGTTTGGCTCCTGGTCGGTTCAGCAGATCTAACACCCTCGCTTGCCCAGTAACCTTCGCTTTGATCAAGTGCATCCAGGCGTTCTTTCGCCGTGGCACGGTGAGGTTGACCTGTGCCAATTGTCTGGCACCTACCCGGCTGTGGTCATTCCAGCCATAAGACGCTGCTTTGGGAACTCCGCGCCAATCCGCCGTCATGATAACCACGTCTTGTTCGGCTGCGACATGTAGCACAGAGGCCCCCAGTTTAGTCCGGGTGCCAACTAATACCATCGCCAGCTCTGCCCAAGGCAGGTAGTTGGGCTCGGCATCGTTTCTCTCTACGACGAGCTGTCCTCTGCGTGTAGTCAGAGCACCGTCGAATGCAGTAAGGTCGATCACTCTCCACTTGCTTGGCATAACCGCTCCTTGGATCGAACAACTCCATGGTCGGTGCAATCGGAGCTTTTTACAAGCGTTTTACGCAAGCGACAAGGGGTTTCTCAAGTAGAGCTTTGGGCTATAGCTTGGCATCGTCACTCCATGGAGGCAACACTCCAACAGACTGGAAGGTGCGACCCGGCGACTGTTCGGACCCTTCCCAAGGTGTCTCTACGAATGATCTTCGGGTTGCATTCTGTGAACAGTGGGTTGATGGAGGGACGCCAGCCTCGACTGTCGATGATTGTTTGGACCGCCCCTGACTCTAGCTTTACCTCCCATTTTTCATTCTCCTGGATTCCTCTTTCGGCTTCCAGGGAATCAACGTATGGGAATCTAGCGATGCCTTCACTTGATAAAACTACTGGGCGAAGCCTTGTGCTGGTTTCTGACTCGAATCCGTCCAGTACCCAACGAGTAGTCTCAGCGAACGGCTTACCGATCACTTGAGGCTCGCCGACATCCTGAATCTCTCCAGTAGCGTCGTCGATTGATACTCGAACCCGAGTCAATTCTGCGTTCAGAAACTCGGCAATTTTATCTTTGGTCTGCTTCGACATGTCGAGTTCCAGTTCGTCACCAAGGGTCAACCAGCCCAAGTACTCAGCCGTGCCCTCAGCGAGCGCCTGTCTGAGTTTTCCTTCGCAATACCGTCTCGACAGCGACTGCGGTGGCAACTCAACGGAGAACAGATCGATTCCTCTGTCCGCCTTCTGTATCGGACTTCTCTTCAGCCCGGTGGGTAACATTTTCCGATGCTGCTTCTCTTCAAGTTGATGCAGCCGCAGGTACTCCTTCAGGTCTGCAGCGAATACCCGCATCCAACCGTAAAGAACTGTGCGTTTTCCCGATCCGTCTGTCTGGTAGTACCGATACACCCGCGCATGGTGTACAGAATCACCAACCTCTACTGATCCACCCCGGACTTGAATAGACGCCGCAGATTTGGCGAAGAACCCGATCCTGTCGTCAGCTTCTAGCCAGCGGTCATGCAATCGGATCCTACGACTTCTGTCCTCTGGCAATCCTTCGGTCGCGTCGAAGTCTGGATGGCTTGTCAGGGCACACCAGAGCGCGGGCGTCGAAGCTCGATCAATGAGCTTAGCTGGGAGATGATCCCCCACCCTGCGTTTAGCCAAGGGCTCAATAGTGTCCTTGTGTGCACTGGAATTCGCCAATCTCAATCGCAACTGCCGCACCACTGGAATTGTGTCTGCTTCCAACCCGGCGTTGATGAGTTCGAGTAGCTTGTTCATGTCCTCGAGCCACTGCTTATACTTTCCTTGTGCTGCTGTAGTAGAGCCTTCATGCGTCTTCCAAGTTGGCTTCACCCAGTTGCCGTTGTCGTCTCTTCGGGCTTCCTTCCCTTCCTCGTCACGGATGGCGATTCGTTCAGCGAGCGTAACGGCAACAGAACGGTTCAAAAGAGCAATCACACAAGCATCTACCGCGTGGTGGCGACGATCCAAGCGCGTCTTGCCACCGCCTGCGATCAACGCCAGGCGACTCTCGATGCCAGACGCTTTACGTGCTTCTGCGGTAAGAGCACCTCGGTACACATCAACGTGAACACCATCATCGCTGTCAGGATCAATGACGTCGTAGTGAGCGGCAATCCGATGCCGTAGCGCAGTTGCCATCCAAGCAACTGATTCCAAGGACCTACCGTCAAACTCAGGATCTTCGTCCTTCCGCTTCAGGCGCGCTATGACAGCCTGAGTGTATTCGCGCCAAGCCTTCTTGTTCCCCACTGAACCGTCGTCCAGCCAGTGTTTCACCCGCTCAATTGCGTCAGTTAAAGACACTTCCGGAATGCCGGAACTGACAGCCCACTCCGAGAACAGTCGCTTCCCTTTAGCGAGATTGCAGCGGTGACACACCGCTACCAAGTTCTCTCTGCGGTTGTTGGAGCCCGCTCCGGCGCGCGGAACGATGTGATCCATCTCCGCGTTCCTGAAGCTGATCGTTCCACCGCAATAAAGGCATTGGCAGTTCTGTCGAACTATGGCCTGATACCGACGCAAGTCGTTACGGGAGGTAGTCCGCACTCCCGTCCGAGCCGCGATCTCTTCGAAGACTTTCCGATGCTGTTTGAATCGATTCTGGTTCTCAACATCCAATTCATGAGCAAGCTTCGCTGACCCCAGTCCCGCTCGAACGTGTTCAATCGTTACCGATTGGGGTAACCCCCATTCCTTTTCGGCGGCAAGAATCCAGCGATTCACAGCTTTGGTAACTCGATCCACCGCTGGGTTTCCCACAGGTTCCCCTATCGGATCGGCAGGAGGACGCCAATCTCGAAGCTCGTCAACTACGCTGGCAGGAAGATCAGCAACAAGGACGCCACGCTCGCTAGCCGCTCGCTCTTTCAATAGATCCAACCGCGCATCGAATAAGCCCTTCTCAGAACTGAGCACGATGTCGGCGATTCGATCAAGTGTCTCCGCGGAGTAAGAAGCCCTCCCTGCCGGGAGTTTGGTGTCATCAAGTGATTGGAGATCTGCTGCAGACAAGCCGCTCAAGAAAGTGTCTACCGCCGATTCTTCTGGATCGCTCTCGTTACTAATCACCAGCACCAGCGCATCTTGCTCCAAATCGCTTGCGGCACTCCAGAAGTCCTTGACAGCCTTCGGAGCCTTCTCCCGAATCAGCCGGTCGGTGTTGTTCACCGGAGGCCTGGCTGAGGCGCGTTCACCGTCCTCAGTTAGCTGCGCTGTACCCTGGAGTTGACCTCGCGAAATCCCGAGCTCATCGCAGACATCATCCCAGGATGGATCGCTCCTTAGATCGTGGTTCCACAGGAAATCGAAAACCTGATTTCGTTCTGTAACCGTGAGTTGACGCCCATCGATCCGAAGATTCGCGAGCAGGGTGGCCATCCGGTAGCGCTGGAAGGCTCGATGCGCCTTCGGAGCACGCGGCTTCCCGTTCAAGGGGTCTTTCCCGACTCTTCCTGCCCACGAGCCCTTCGGAGACTTCTGGAAGAAGACGGAATCGATGATCCGTCGTCCTATTTCTTCTGGCACTTCCTGAACCTCGAAGATTCGATGCAGTTCGTTCGCGTAATCAGATTGTTCGATCACGCCGATGAGTGGTTCAAGCCATGGAGAAGGTCTTCCTTCGTCGTTCGCCTGTTTATTCTCGGCTTTCTTCTTGTCGGATACCTTCCGTCGCAATGGGTGGTATGGGTTCAACTCAAGGATCTGTTCGACGAGTTGGCCCACGGTAAGCGTGCTTGGCAGACGCATTCCTATGGCTTCGTCAACTCGTTCCCGGAAGCCTGTCATTTTTTCTGAATCCGGCCTAACTTCATGCAGTATTCTTACCGTTTCGTACGGGTTTCGCCAGCCCCGATGCCGGGCGATGTGCCGCACAGCAGCACTCAACTTCTCTAGTCTTTCCGCATCGTCGTCAATCAGGAAATCAGCCAACTCAGCTCGGATCTTCCAAGGTGCGGATGGGTCAGATGGATCGACTGGAGATGTAGAAGGATCTGAAAGAGGGACTGGCCAACCGAGCGACTGCAACAGCGAATCCAAGTGCCGGAGCCGCTTCTTTCTTGATCGATTCAGTCGACGTACCCGCCGAGCCAAGCCAGAGGACGCCAACCTAGTCTCCCGCTGTTTTCGCTTGCTCGGATCTACCCCAGCATCATGCACAAGAGACATGCAAGACAGTAGTTCTTCAGGAGACCCCGCTGCATCCACCTTGATCGCGGCGAAACCTACAGAGTTCAAACCGACGTCGATGCCGATTCGATATTCAAGTGCCATGAATCAATACTACAGAAGCGCAGCTGTGCCAACAATGAAGAAGGGCCCGGAGGCCCTTCTTGGAGAAATCAATCAGGCTATCGAGTCCTGACTTGTTAGGTATTAGTTCGATTGAAGGCTACCATCTTCGGCAATCTGCTTCAAGTGGGAAACCTTGTTGCGGATCTCGTGCCACAGGTGCTGATGATAGGTGACGTGGAGACGATGTTCGCTGCCGCTAATCAGCGACGATGGCGAGGTGGCGGCGGCGGCGGGAGAGGGCGGCGGATTCGGGGAGGGGGCGGGCGGGGAGTTCGTCGAGGTAGGAGAAGCCGGCGGCGCGGATGGCGTCGGTGAGGTGGGCGAGGTTGGGTTCGGAGACTTGGGGGGAATCGAGTTCGCCGGGGAGGCGGACGACCTCCCAGCCGTTCGGGACCGTCAGGTTGGTGGCGTGCTCCAGGCAGAGATCGTAGGTGCCGGGCTCGGGTTGCAGCGCCAGCGGGCCGATCACCGCCGTCGAATCCGAATAGCTCATTTCCAGCGTCGCCACGGCCGGGGACGAGCAAGTCGTCTTCGAGCAACTTCGCAGAATCACATTCGTATGCTAACGAACACCGCTTGTCACGGGCATCACCCCACGCCGGTGAGTTGCGAGTTACGATTAGCGGGTGAATAGACGACGGGATCGGCATCGCCGCGGGTTGCGCGGCCCGATTGCCTATCCCAATCGGCTCACCGGGGTGCCGGTGCCGCTGCGGGCGACGCGCACGCCCCAGGCGTTCTTCCAGGCGTGCATCATCGCGGCGGTGGATCGGGTGGCCGACAACAACGCGGACACGCTCACCGGTATCGACATCGGTTTTGAGGACGTCCCCGCGCACATTGACGACTGGGCTGCCCGGGTACCGCTGGGCTCGGCCATTCCCGCCCGTCCCGACCAGCGCGGCCGGGTGGTGCTCTACCGGCGTCCGCTCGAGCGGCGGGCCGCCTCCCCCAATGACCTGCGGCGGTTGGTCTACCGCACCATTGTGGAGCAATTGAGCGCGATCACCGGCACGTCGGTTGGGGATATTGATCCGTCGCTGGAGTATTAGGTCTTCGCTCACTTCGTTCGCTCAGGCACCCACTGTTCGCTCCAAGCGCTAGCGCGCGTCGCTCACTGGATCCCCGACCTGCGGTCGAGGATGACGGCCAAGGGGTGCCGGGAGACTCTCTTTCGGGCTGCTCCTGAGGATGACGGGGGAAGGGGGCAGGCGCTCCGTCGGTGACGGGAAAGGGGCTGGGGTATTACCTAGATCTGGAATTAGCGTTGGAGGCGGACGGCGGTGCCGTAGGCGACGACGGTGCTCATGGTGTCGCCGATGGTTTCGGTGTCGAAGTTGAGGCCGACGATGGCGTCCGCGCCCATGGCGGTGGCGTTGGCGACCAGTTTGCCCATGGCTTCGTCACGGGTTTCCTGGGCGAGTTTCTCGAAGGCGCCGATGTTGCCGCCGACGATTGCCTTGAAGCCGGCGCCCATGGTGGAGCCGATGTGGCGGGCGCGCGACGTGATGCCAAACACAATGCCGAGATTCTGGGCGATGGCGTAGGGCTCGACGGAGCGGGTGGTTGAGATTAGCATGTTGTTCCTTTCAACTTGCGGTCCTGGGATTGTAGGTGACGGGTTCGGCGGCCGTGGGTGGCGCCTGGGAAACCAGCGGAATGACGGAGAAGCCGGTGTCGGCGGTGGTGAGGACGGCGACCGCCACCTTCGTGGCCCCGACGTCCACGCTCACGGTGGTGTCAATGGGCAGCGGCACGGAAGCGGTGCCGGTGGCGGGGACGACCACCTCGTCAGGCACCTCGCCAGCCCCGAAATGCTCCAAGCTGACGATGGCTGCGGCATCGGTCGGATTGGCAAAGGAGAGCACCGACTCGCCCTGCGCGGTAAACGCGGTCGCCGGGGCGGGCAGTACCGGAGCGGCCACCGCGATCGCACGGTCGGGCTGCTTCCCAGCCCCGGTGATCAGCACCGCGGCGGTGATCGGGAACTCGGCGCTCAGGCTCAGCGCGGCGGTGTCATCGGCGAAATCGGTGGGCAGCGACAGGTAGCGGGTGGAGCCGGCGGGCAGATCCACGGATTCCGCCCCCACCAGATCCAACGCCCCGTCGGCGGTGAGCAGGCGGATGTCGGCGCTCACCATTTTCTCGTTGGTGTTCGTCACCACCAGCGTGTAGGCCGACGCCCCCGCCGGAATGCCCGGAATAATCAAAGCCTCGGAAGCCGCCGCCGGTTGCGCCCACTCAGCCCCAAGCGCGGTGACGCCCTTGAAATAGTGTTGCCGCACGAACCCGGCGATCCGCCCGGAAGCCTGGATCTCGACGGTGAACGGCGTGTCCTGTTCCAGCACCTGCGACAGCGGCACAGTATAGATGGCACCTGCCGGCACGATCACCCCGCGCGAGCCCTGCGGCACCTGCTCCCCGGCGAAGGTGTGGAAAGTCAGATCGACGGTGACGTCCTGCTGATCGAGGTTCTCCAGCAGCAACTCGGCCACGTTGTCAGCATCGGAAAGCACCCCGGTGATCCAACCCACCGAATCGGGCGCCACACAGCTCACCGCCGACAGCCCGCGCTCGGAGCCGGTTTCCGCCCAAGCCCACGCCGAAGCCCCGAAGCGGTCCCCCCGCCAGCCCAGCACCCGTTTCGCGCCCGGATCGTCCAGCTTCAACTGCTGCCCGCTCAGAGCCTCCGCAGCCGAATCCAGCGACCGCACCGTCACATCCCGGTCCATGCTGGCCACCAGCAACTGCTGGGTGAGCAAATCCGAATCCAACGACGGGCACGCCAACTGCTCGCGGGTCTCGATCACCGGCTCGGTGGTGGTCTGCGCGGGAGGCACGTTGACGGAGCCGCCCATCAGCACCGCCGCCCCGGCCACCACGGCCGCCACCAACGGCAAGACCCAACGTCTCGAAAACGCCATCACGCACCCCCCGCACTTCGCCGGGGCCCAGTGACGTCGGTACGGGCCCGCACCTGCGGCAACGCCAGCAACAGCAGCAGCACCGCGCCCGCCAACTGCAAATACGCCCAGGTGTAATCAGAGTTGGGGGCCAACTCCGCCCAGCCGAGGAAATCCGAAAGCGGCCACACCGTGCTGTCTCCCACCGTCGTCGGCGCCCCAAAACCGGGCGTGTTCGAGATCGCGTGGATTTGGGTGGCGGTACCGTTCTGCAGCCACACATACGCCACCCCGAGGTTCTGCAATTCGGGCAGAATCTCCTCGTCTTGGCTGCCCACCAGCAGCCGTCGCACCACCGAACCGGCCACGTCGGCGTTGCCACCACCCCAATAGGCGGACGTCTCCTCTTGGCCCAAACGCGGATAGCCATCCTGCAGCAGCGCCCAGGTGGATTGGTGGCTCGCGCCGTAAGCGCCCTCCGACTCAACCACCTGCACCGCCAGCACCACCTGCCCCTCGTCTTCCATCGCGTTGACGAGGAAGGTGGGCAACTGGCCCACCGGGGCGCGGGTGAGCTGCGCGGTGCCGTCCCAAATCCACCACCCGCTGGCCAGGCACACCGCCCCCAGCGAGACAATCGCCACCGCCAGCACCCCAAAGTGCTTCAAACCGAGCGAGAGCTTGCGCAGATTCGTCAAGAAGCCGCGCATCCCGATCGCGGTGCCCGCGAGCAGCAGCCCGCCCATGAGCATCGAAAGCTCCGCGCCGTCCGGATGCACCTTCACCCCCGGCGAGACCTCCAACTCCAGCAGCCGCATCGCGATGATCACGCCCAGTAGCAGCGCCGCCGCCACCAGGCACAGCCCGGCTTTCAACCGGCGGAACGCGGCGACGAAGGCGACCAGCCAGAGCACGCTCAGCACCGAAATCGAAAGCCACTGCGGCGGCACCCCCACGGAAGTGTTCCCGGCCAGGAAAGGCACCAGCCACGGCTCCGGCACCGAAGTGTGCAGCATCGGCGAAGCACCGGTGAGCAGCCGCCCCGGATAATAGGTGAGCGTGGTGAACCACGGGCAGATCAGCAGCAGCCCTGGCACCACCAGGATCAGGACGCTCTGCAGCAGGTTGCGCCAGGAAAAGCGCAGCGCCACGAACGCGGCGAGGCAGACAAACGCCAGCACCCAGGTGAGCGGCAGCAACGCCACCAGCCCCAACAGCCACAGCGCCAACACGCCCGCGCCCCGCCAAGTGCGCAACCCCGGCCCGCGCCACCACCAGGCGCTGAACCCGGCCAGCGGCAAGAGCATGGCGTACAGCACCACCGAATATCCGCCCGCGTTGTAGGCCCCGAGCAGCACCGGCAGCAAAGCGTAGGCGGCCGCGGCGAAGGCGGCCACCAGCCCGTCCGGGATCAGCGTGCGCGCGAACCGGTAGGCGAGCAGCCAGGTGAGCGGCACCCCGAAGAGCAGCACCAGCGAGATCAGCCAATCCGGGTTCCCGAAGGTGATGAATGACGCCAGCGCGGTGATCCCCGCCCAAGCGGGGGTGGGCGAAGTCGGATCGCCGGGCAGGCTGTACAGATAGTTGCCCAGGAATTCTATTGACGAATCCGGCGCAGGCAGCAGCCAGGCGCCGCTCAGCTCCCCAGGGCCGAACAGGTGGCGGGCGGCGAGGAAAGCCCCGATCAGGCTTACCACCGAGCCGATGGCGAGCGTCGACCACCGCTTCACGTTGGCGCTGTTGGTGACGTAGTCGTCGCTGGTGAGATCGTCCAGGGAGATGTCCGCCTCGGATTTCCCGGAGAAAGACGCCACCCAGTCGGCGAACCGGGAGAAGACCAGATGGACGGTGCGTCTGGCGTCGCTGAACGGGTGGGCGCGCAGCTTGCGGGTCCGCTCCCGATCCCGGATCGGCAGCCGGGCGAGGCTGGCGGTGATCGAACGGCGCAGCTTGCCGCTGCGCAGCCACTGCACCCAGGCGCGGCCCTCTTCGCCGGCCCGGAAAAAATCCTTGCCGAGCGCGAAGCCCAGCATCGAGACGAGCGTCCAGAACGTCATCGAGATGGCGCGCAGCGGCTTGCCCCAGGGGCGGGAGTGGGCGCTCACCAGCATCATCCCGCCGGCCTTTTCGTGCGCCAGGTCGACCAGATGGTCGTCGACGATCTCCGCGTCCGGCTCGATCAGCACCTTCGCCCCGGTGAGATTCGCCCGCCAGCCGAAATCCAGCCCCCAGACTTCGCGGGGCAGCGCAAAGTTGAAGCCCTCCAGGAAGTTCCACAGCTCGGCGCGGATCAGCATCCCGGTGGCCGGGGCGGCCAGCGCCTCCACCGTCCGCAGTTGGCCCTGCTGCAGCTCGCCGGGCGTGGTCAGCGAGTGCGGGCGGCCGGAGCCGGAGACGGTCACCCCATAGCAGCGCACCACGTCCACCGGCATCCGCGAGCGGGTCTCCAAGGTGAGCGCGCCGATCACCTCATATTCGGGGTTCCGGCTGGCGGTGGTGACGAGTTTGGCCAGCGCGTCCGCTTTTGGCTCGCTGTCGGCCGTCAACACCCAGACCCAATCGGCATAGACCGGCTGGAACTCTTTCTTGTTCGGATGGATGATGGTGTCCGGCGCCCACTTGGAATTCGCCAGGGCCTGCTCGGCCAGCGAATGCGAACGGCCAGCCTCCAAAATCAGGGCGGTGACCCGGATTGACGCCAGCTCTATCGGCTCTTCAGTGTCTTCATTCAGCCAATCCCAAGCTCCGTCGAGGGTATCGGCTGTGTTGGTCACAAGCTGATTCTATCGGTGCGGCGGCGCTTACGCAGTACGCGCCTTCTTCAAGCGGCGGCGCTCCCGCTCGCTCATGCCACCCCAGATGCCGAAGCGCTCGTCATGCCGCAGCGCGAACTCCAGGCATTCAGCCCGCACCTCGCAGGAATGGCAGACCCGTTTCGCCTCGCGGGTGGAGCCGCCCTTCTCGGGGTAGAAGGCCTCGGGATCCGTCTGCGCGCAAAGCGCCCGCTCCCGCCAGTTGGGGAGGCTTTCAGCACCTATGATCAACGACAACGACATGTGCGGCCTCCCTCGTTCGCATCTCTAAATAACATGGATGTGATTTACATCAAACTATCGTCAAGACGACACGCCGTCAAGTCGGTTTACAAAATCTGGACAAATTCTTTTGGGCGAGCGCGCTGGCTGCCCTTGTCAAGCGAACTTCGCCGATTTAGACGAATTCTTCGCCGACCGCCTCGGCCACCCGGGGCACCAGCTTCTTGATCTTCTCGGCTTGGTCCACCGGAACGACCAAGGTGGCCTTGCCCGTCCGGACGACCACCAAGCCCTCAATGCCGACCACGCCGATCACGGTGTCCGGATCGTCATTGATGATGATGTTGTCGTTCGCGGCGACGGAGACCACCTGGCCCATCACCGAGTTGTTCGACTCGTCGTTCTCCAAGATGTCGCCCAGCGACGGGTAGCCGCCCACGTCCCGCCAATCGGCGTTCAGCGCCACCACGGCCACCTTGGACTTGCTGCCCTTGCCGGCCAGCGGCTCCATGATGCCGTAGTCGATGGAAGTCTTTTTCAACGTGGGGAAAATCTCGCCCAAACGGGAAGGATCGGCGGCGATCTGGCTCACACCGTCAAACACCTCCGGCTCCTGCTCGCGCAGGTGCTCCAAGAAGGTGGCCGCCTTCCACACGAACAGCCCGGCGTTCCACCAGTACTTGCCGGATTCCAGATACTCCTCGGCCACTTTCCGCTTCGGCTTCTCGACGAACTTGGAGACCAGGTAGGCGCCTTTGACGTCCTCGATCTTCTCGCTGCGGCGGATGTAGCCAAACCCAGTGTGCGCGTGGGTGGGGACGATCCCCAAGGTGACCAGCAGATCCGTCGACACGGCGAGGGTGAACGCCCGCTCGAACGCTTTGACGAACTTCTTCAGCGGGTCGATGAGCTGGTCGGCGGTGATCTGGGCGATGACGGCATCCGGATCCCGCGCGGCCAGCACCGCGGCGGGCCAGGCGGCGGCGTTCAGGGAATCGCGGCCCTCGGGCTCGCCCAACAGGTTTTCGGGCAGCAACCCGGGGAGCTGGGCGGCCACCTGCTCCGCATAGGAAGCCGAGGTGACGACCAACACCTGCTCGGCGGGCACCAGCGCGGTGGCCCGCTCGAAAGCCTTCTGCAACAGGCTCTTCCCACCCAGAATCGGCAACAACTGCTTCGGCGTCCCCGCGACCGAAAGCGGCCACAGCCGCGTCCCGGAGCCACCCGCCATAATCACCACATAACGCATACCCACAGCCTACGCCAAATAGACTGAGGGCATGAGAAGAGTGACGTTGATCGGATTGGCTTTGCTGTTGGCCGGATGCTCCGGCGGGGTCCCGGAAGTGACGGAAACTCCCACCGGCTCGCTGCCCATCCAGTTGCAGAAAGTCACCAAGCTGATCATCGGGGACAACAAAGAGGTGGGCGCCTACCTGGAGTTGGTGGGCGATGACGAACAGCCCATCGAAGGCAAGGCGTGGGCGTATTCGCACGGCTACACCTCGCAGTCGGCCTCCATGGCCAAGCCGATGATCGTGCTGATGGCGCTGCGCCAGGCGCGGGCGGACGGCGGGCAGCCAACCGACGCCGAGAATCCGGACAGCGTGCGCTTGAGCGACGAGTACAAGGGGCTGGCCCAGGCGGCGATCATCGATTCGGACAACGACGCCGCGGACGAGCTCTGGGCGTATGCGGGTTCCTCGGGCGGCTATGATTCGCTGGCCACCATGCTCGGCCTGCTGGATTCCCACGCCGATCCGGCCCGCGATTTCTGGTCGTGGACGTGGACGACCCCAGAAGACCAGGTCAAATTGATGCGGATCATCGATCTGGCCCAGCCCGTCCCCGCCGCGAATCCGGAGTTGACGGCAGAAGACTTCCTCTTCCTCTCCGATCTGATGGGCCACGTGTCCGGCGATCAAGCCTGGGGGGTCGGCACCGCGCCGCGCGAGCACGGTGAACGGGTCTGGCTGAAGAACGGCTGGGTGCAGTTCGAATCCACTGACGGGCTCTGGGCCGTGAACACCATGGGCGAGGTCTGGGGGGAGAACGCCCACTATCGGCTCTGCATCATGGGCCGCTTCCCGGATTTCGACACCGGCAAGGAGACGCTGGACGCCATCGGCGGTTGGGTCTACGACCTGATTTCCGCGGGGTCGGATTGGTAACCTTATTACATGCTGAAACGGCTTACCGGGGGGATTCTAGCCATCGCGCTCACCAGCGCCTGGCTGCCGGCCGCGCAGGCGGACATCATTGACGGCCCGCGAAGCGGCTGGTACGTCTCTTTGACGGCCACCACCAGCACCAACGGCGTGCTGCTTTCCTGG
The DNA here is from genome assembly GCA_031272505.1 of Propionibacteriaceae bacterium. Taxonomy (GTDB): domain Bacteria; phylum Actinomycetota; class Actinomycetes; order Propionibacteriales; family Propionibacteriaceae; genus Propionicimonas. The sequence goes on along the minus strand of JAISTQ010000020.1, from coordinate 113,132 downwards.
GTGCCGGATACCGGCTTCACCGCCACCAACTACACCCTGCTGGAGGTGTCGTACGACGCCAATTGGGCGATGGTCACCACCACGCTCTATTCCGGCCTGGGCACTTCCTACCTGGACACCACCTTGCCGATGATCGGCGAATACCCGTACTACCAACTCCAGGCCACCGGCAGCTACAACGGCAAGATCGTCACCGATACCGTCTCGATTTCCAGCACCGCGCCGGGAATGACGTCGGTGGCCCCGCTGATCTCCAGCGCCCGGCTGAACATCGGGGATTCCTTGCAGTTGACGCTGCGCAGCCCGAAAGACGCGCCCAACGTCGTCACCACCGGTTCCTCGGAGAAGTACGGCAACTGGGTTTCCTCGAATCCGGCGGTCGTCAGCGTGGACGCGGGCGGCAAGGTGACGGCGGTAGGCGGCGGGACGGCGAACGTCACCTTCACCAGTTGGTCCGGCCCGACGGCCACCACCAAGGTGTCGGTGGCGGCCAGCTTTGATCCGGCGTACACCGCCAACGCCACTTCGATCACGCCGCCGCAGACGCAGCTCAAAGGCCGCGACAACCGGATCGCCGGCACGGTGCTCTCCACCAAGTCGATCAAAGGCATCGTGCTCAAGGTGCTGAACGCGAAAGGGAAAGTCGAGGCCAGCGTCACCAAGAAAGCCTCTGGCACTTGGACGTCCGCCGGCTACACCTATGATCTGTTCAAAGTCCGGGCGGCGCTCTCGTTCAAGAAGCTGAGCGTCGGCACCAAGACCTTCCAGGTGTTCGTGAAGAACTCCGCCGGCACCGCGCTTGCCTATTCGGGGAAGTTCACGGTGAAGAAGTCGATTGCGAAGTCGCAAAAGGCGCTGCTGGCCGCCCAGTGGGCGTATCTGCGCATCGGCGACGCCTACTCGCAGGCGAAACGCTTCCAGACCGGCTACGCGGATTGCTCCTCGCTGGTGTGGTGGGCCTACAACCAGGTGGGCATTTCCATCCCGAAGTCCTCGAAGTCGCAGGCCGCCTGGATGAAGGCGAAGAAGAAGACCATCTCCACCTCCGCGAAGCTGAAGACCGGCGATCTGCTCTTCTACGATTTCCCGAAGGAACGCAAGGGGTTGAAGTACATCAACCATGTGGACATCTACTACGAGATCGACGGGGTGCCCTACATCGTCACCGCCGGTTCGGGCGGGGTGAAGCTCGAATACTACGGCTACAACGGCAAGCCCACCATCGTCGCCCGTTTGGTGAAGTGACTAACTGCAGACCTTGCTCAGGTCGTCAGTCTGGGTGACGGTCGAGGAGCTCGGGCTGGGCGTGGATTTCTTCTTCTTGGTGGACGTCGGGCTCGGCTCGGCGGCGGTGGTGGCCGCCTCGGAAGCCACCGGCTCGGTGACGGTGGCAGTACCCGCGCTGTCCGTCGGGGTCGGCGTGGCCGTCGGATGATCGATGGCCTCGCTCTTCGCGATGGTGTCCTTGACGATCTTGCGGATCTTCTTGAAATCCGGATCGTAGGTCTTCGGGATCAGCGGCGGCATGAAATTCACCGACTCAATCGGCAGCTCCTTGGCCTTCTGGGCGGTCTCCAGCAACTGCGGGATGCCCTCGGCGGGCAGATTCATCTTGACGTTGTGCTGCCCGGCCTCGGCGATGGCGTTGAAGTTGGCCAACACGGTGGCCGGATCGAGCTGCTTGGCGATGGCGTTGAGCAGGCACTTCTGCCGTTCCATCCGCCCGTAATCGCTGCCGCCCTTCTCGCCGTTGACGCGCACCGTGCGCGAGCGGGCGAACCAGAGCGCCTTGTAGCCGTTCATGTGCTTGTTCTTGCCCGGCTTGATCCACGCGGACGGCTTCGACGAATAGCCGATGCCGATCTCCACGTTGACGGTGATGTACACGCCGCCCAGCGCGTCAATCAACTGCTCAAAGCCCTGGATGTCGACCATCGCATAGTAGGGAATGTCCAGCCCGAGCGTCTCCGCGATCGCACCCCGGGTGGCCTCGATGCCCGGGTCGACGTCGTCCGGCCAAGCGTTCTTGTGCTTCTTCGCGTAGTTGACGGCCTCGGTGTAAATCGAGTTCGTCATGCACGGGTCGGTGGGCCGGGTGTCGTAGCAGTAGAAGCCGTCCGGGTACTCCTTATATAGCGGCGAATCCTTCGGGAAGGGCAGCCGCTGCATGTTGCGCGGGATCGAGAAGAGAATGGTGCGCCCCGTGTCGGCGGCCACCGAGGCGACGATGGTGGTGTCCGGACGGATGCCCACCCGGTCGGCGTCCGCGTCCGCCCCAATCAGCAGGATGTTGTAGCGTTCCGCCTTCACCTCCAGCGGGCCGGTGCCGGTGAAGACCGTCTCCACCGTCTTGGTGGTGGTGGAGATGGTGGAAAAGACGAACCAGGAGACCCAGAAGAAGGCGAAGGCCAGCACCAGCGAGATCACGCCGGTGATGATGCGGCCCGGCCACGTCATCTTGCCTGGGGAGGCGAGCCGCCAGGCGTCCAGGATCAACAACCCCCAGCACACCAGCGGCACCGCGATCAGCCATTTGATCACCGTCAGCCACGTCATGTTGGTGGCGATGGAGAGCACGAACGGGCTGGTGCCCAGGCTGAGCAGCCAGGAGCGGTTCAGCAGGAAGAGCAGCAAAAGCACGAGGACGATCACCTCGAAGGGGATCAGCAGCCGCATCGCCCACTTGCCCAGCCGGCGGCTACCGGCCGCCAATTGCGCCGAACCGGGCAGCACCAAAGCCATCAACGGCAACGCCAAACCCCGGCGTGTTGACACTCCCGCACTGCGCAGCTCAGCGGAGGCTTCCCTCATGACCACCTCTCAAGTATCGCCGGGGATGGCGGAAGTAGGGGGAATTGACACGCGGAGCGGGTGTCGCGTCGCCGTGGGAATGGTGGGTGTGGATCAGGGCTTATTGTGTTGACGGACCACCGCCCCCTTCGCCATCGCCTTGTCGCGCAACTCGCTCTGGAAACTGGTGATCTTGGCTTGCAGCGCCGGATCGGAGGCGGCCAAAATCCGCACGGCCAGTAGCCCGGCATTGCGGGCGTTGCCAATGCCGACGGTGGCCACCGGCACCCCAGCGGGCATCTGCACGATGGAGAGCAGCGAATCCATCCCGTCGAGCGTCTTCAATGCGATGGGCACCCCGATCACCGGCAGCACCGTGGCCGCGGCCAACACCCCGGGCAGATGGGCCGCCCCGCCCGCGCCCGCGACGATCACCCGCAGCCCGCGCCCGGCCGCCTGCTTCGCATACTCCAAGGTGTCCAGCGGCATCCGGTGGGCGGAGAGCACGTCTGCCTCCCAGCTGATACCGAACTCATCCAGGGCCTCGCCGACCGCCTGCATCACCGGCCAATCCGAATCCGAGCCCATGATTATGCCTACCAGTGGCGCATCCGACATTTCGTCCTCCCGATTTGCTCCGCATCTGTCTGCTCTTAGCTTAGTGGGCTACTAGGATAAGGCCATGACAACGCACATCGTCGCCGCCGGTGGTGGCGGGTTTTCCATGTCGGATTCCGGCGCTCCCACCGCCTTGGATCGCTATCTCGTCGAGCTGACGGGCAAGTCCTCCCCGAAGGTCTGTTTCGCGCCCACCGCCAGCGCGGACGACCCGAACTACATCAACCGCTTCCTGCTCGCCTACGGGCAGTTGCATGTGCGGCCGATGGTGTTGACGCTGTGGCACAATGCCGCCTCGTCGGTGGCCCGCATCAAGGAGGCGGATCTGATCCTGATCGGCCTGGGTTCGACGGTGAACCTGATGGCCCTGCTGCAGGCCCATGGCGCGGATCAGGAGATCGCGGCGCGGATGGCCGCCGGCGATGTGGTGCTCGCGGGCGTGGCGGCCGGGGGCGGCTGCTTCTATGAGGGCACGGTGACGGACACCTTCGGCGATCCGGCGGCTTGGAGCGGTGGGCTGGGCTTGGTGCCGGGCAGCTTCTGCTCGCATTTTGACGGCGAGGCGCTGCGGGCCCCGGTCTATACCGAGGCGGTGGCCACCGGGGTGCTGCCGGGCGGATACGCGGCTGACGACGGCGCGCTCATCCACTATGTCGACGGGCAGCTGGAAGGCTTCTACACCGAGCGCGAAGGCTCGCAAATCTACCAGGTGATCCCGTCCACCGAGCCGACGGCCTCCGGCGTGCTGGTGCAAGCCGAGGAGACGCTCCTGCTCTAGCGGCCTACACGCCCTCGTCCGGGAGCGGGGAGGGATCGCGGTCTTCGGAGCCGAAGAGCAGCTCCGTCATCATTACGTGTACCTGCTCCACGTGCGGGATGTCGTCCAGTTTCACCGGCTTTTCCGAGGCGGTGGTGAGCACCAGCGTGCCGCAGCCCAGAATCCGATCCGTGAGCGAGCGCTCGTACGAGATGTCGTTGATGCGGCTGAGCGGCAGATCGTGGCCGTCCTTGTTGATGATGCCCTTGCGGGTGATGATGCGCCGATCCGTGAAGGTGTAGGTGGTGGTGCGCCATTTCAGGTAGGGGATGAACACGCACATCACGAAGATGATCAAGGCGAGCACGATCTCGATGATCTTGATGGACGGATGCCAGGTATCGGGGGTGAGCGCCAGCCCCAGCCCCAAGGCCACCGCCTCCAAGATCAACACGAAGATCGGCAAGAACAGCTTCTTCATGTGGGTATGCAGATGCAGAATCTCTTTTTCGCCCTCACCGAGCAGCTTTTTGCTAAGTCCCATGCGCTTATTATCTCAAGTGCAGCACGTCCGCCGCCGCAAACGCCCGAAGCTGGTCACCCACGCGGACCAACAGCCCGCCTTCGCCGTCAATCCCCTCGGCCCGTCCTTCGTAGACCTCATTTTCGCTGACGATCACGCGCACCTGCTTGCCGATGGTGGCACACCGCTGCAAGTACGGCTCGCTCAGATCCTCGCCGCCAGTCCAGCGGCGGTACCACGACTCCAGGGATTCCAACACCGCCGTCATCAAATGGCGGCGTTCCACCCGGCCTCCCTCCAGCAGGATCGAAGTGGCGTTCTCGGTGGGCAGCTCATCGGCTTGCAGCCCGGTGTTGATCCCGATTCCGATCACCGCGAACTTGCTTTCCGCCGGCGGTGCGTCCTGCCCGACTTCGAGCAGGATGCCGCTGATCTTCTTTCCGGCAACCTGCACGTCGTTGGGCCACTTCAACTCGGTGCGCACCACCGCCGAGGAGCGGATGCCGTCCGCCACCGCCACCCCCGCCATCAACGGCAGCCAGCCCCAGCGTTCCAGGGGACGGGCCGGCCGGAGCAGCACCGACATCGAAAGGGTCTTGTCTGGAGGGGCCACCCACTGCCGTTCGAAACGACCCCGGCCACCGGTTTGGTGGTTGGCGGTGATCACCAGACCTTCTTTTGCGCCCGCTTTGGCGGCTTTCATTACATCGGAGTTAGTTGAGCCCGTTTCCGATTCCCACCTCACATAGAAATCCACATTTCAATTGTATTCGATGGCTATGCTCTTGCCCATGCGAATCATTTTGGCCTCGGCTTCCCCAGCCCGCCTGTCCACATTGCGGAATGCCGGGGTGGATGCCGAGGTAATCGTCTCCGGGGTGGACGAGGATGCGATCACCGCTGCCGATCCCACCGAGTTGGTCGCCAAGCTGGCCCAAGCGAAGGCGACGGCGGTGGCTGACTCGCTGCCCGCGTCGTCCATCCCCACCTTAGTGATCGGCTGCGATTCGCTGTTCGTCTACGCGGGGCAGGTGTACGGCAAGCCCGGTACCGCGGAGTCCGCGGCCGCCCGCGCCAAAATGATGAGCGGGCAGACGGGCACCTTGCTCACCGGGCACCACGTGATCAAACTGGACGGCGGCACCCGGCGGGAACGCAACGCGGTGGGCAGCACCGAGGTCACCTTCGCGCAGCTTGACGACGATGAGATCGACGCCTACGTCGTCACCGGGGAGCCGCTGCAGGTGGCCGGCGGTTTCACCATTGACGGGCTGGGCGGGCCGTTCATCGCCGGTTTGCGCGGCGATCACCACAACGTGGTAGGCATCTCGCTGCCGCTGCTGCGCGAAATGCTGCGCGCGCTCGGGGTGCCCTGGGCGTCCCTCTGGGCGAATTAGCCCGCGCATTCACGGCAGGTGCGGTTTCGCGATAAACTGCCAGCACAGACGTGAAACGGGAGTGCCGAAGTGGGTATTTCTAAAGTGCTTGTCGCCAATCGGGGCGAGATCGCGGTGCGGGTGATCCGCGCCACCAAAGACGCTGGGCTGAAATCGGTGGCGGTCTACGCCGATCAAGATGCCGATTCGCTGTTCGTGCAGCGCGCCGATGAGGCTTGGTCGCTCGATGGGGCCACCCCGAAGGATACCTACCTGGACGCCGAGAAGCTGCTCGCCATCGCCGCCAAGGCCAAGTGCGACGCCGTCCATCCCGGCTACGGCTTCCTGGCCGAGAACGCCGAGTTCGCCCAGGCCGTCATCGACGCCGGGATGAAGTGGATCGGCCCGCCGCCCGCCGCCATCGAGGCTTTGGGGGACAAGGTGAAGGCCCGGCATATCGCCAAGCAGGTGGGCGCCCCGCTCGTCCCCGGCACCGCCGATCCAATCGCCGACGCTGACGAGGCGGTGGCCTTCGCCGAGCAGTACGGCTTGCCGATCGCCATCAAGGCCGCTTTTGGCGGTGGCGGCCGCGGGATGCGGGTGGCGCGCACGCTCGAAGAGATCCCGAAGCAATTCCAGGCGGCCGTCTCCGAGGCCACTACCGCGTTCGGACGTGGCGAGTGCTTCGTGGAGCGCTTCTTGGATCGCCCGCGTCACATCGAGACGCAATGCCTGGCCGATCAGTACGGCAACGTGGTGGTGGTCTCCACCCGCGATTGCTCGCTGCAGCGCCGCAACCAAAAGCTCGTCGAGGAAGCCCCCGCCCCCTTTCTGACCCACGAACAGACGCGGCGGCTCTATCGGGCGTCGAAATCGATCCTGCGCGAATCCAAGTACGTGGGCGCGGGCACCTGTGAATTCTTGTTGGGTGAGGACGGCGTGATTTCCTTCCTGGAGGTGAACACCCGGCTGCAGGTGGAGCATCCGGTCTCCGAGGAGGTCACCGGCATCGATCTGGTGCGCGAGATGTTCCGCATCGCCGACGGCCAGGAGCTGGATTACGACGATCCGCCGATCCGCGGCCATTCCATCGAGTTCCGGCTGAACGCCGAGGACGCCGGGCGCAACTTCATGCCCTCGCCGGGCACCTTGGAAGGCTGGCGGCTGCCCACCGGGCCGGGCGTGCGCACCGACGAGGGGTACCGCACCGGCATGGTGATTCCGGGCGCCTTCGATTCGCTGGTGGCCAAGATCATCGTCACCGGTGCCACCCGCCAACAGGCCATCCAGCGGGCCCGCCGCGCCCTGGCCGAAGCCCGCATCGACGGGATGCCCTCGGTGCTGCCCTTCCACCGCGCGGTGCTCGAAGACCCAGACTTCGTCGCCGAAGATGGCAACTTCCGCGTCCACACCCGGTGGATCGAGACCGATTTCAACAACACCATCACCCCGTATTCGGGGGCGATGCACACCTCCGAGCCCGATCCGCTGGTCACCTGGTGGATTGAGTTGGACGGTCGCCGCGTCCCGCTGCGGGTGCCGAAGGCGTTGGCCGCTCCCGAGCCGCCCAAGGAAGCCCCGAAGGCAGCCGAGCGTCCCACTGTGGCCGTCGCCCCGGTCGACGAAGCCCAGGCCGAATCCTCGACCGCCCTCACCGCGCCGCTGCACGGCCGCATCTCAAAGGTGCTGATCAAGGAAGGCCGCTATGTCAACGAAGGCGACCAGCTCATCGTGATGGAGGCCATGAAGATGCAGCTCCCGCTGGCCGCCCACCGCTCCGGCAAACTCGTCAACGTCGCCGTCAAACCCGGTGACGAAGTCGAAACCGGCCAAACCCTCCTCAACATCGTCTGAGCCCCGCTCCAAGAACGAAACGGGGAACAGGGCTGCGGGCGCGCGAAGTCCGAGAGGTGAGTCTCCAGGCACCCATTTGCCGTCATCCGCGATCAGGCGGCACCGGAATTGCTCATTTTTCCCGAATAATGTGTGCGGCGGTGATGTGGTTAGAGGCTACCGGCGAGGTAGATGGGGAGGTAGGTTACTTTGTCGTGGGTGGTGACGTTGGCTTCGGCGAGGACGATTCCTTCGGGGATCCGGTAGTCGGGGCTGGTGAGCAGGTTGTTTATAGCGACGTGCCGGTCGTAAGTCTTGCCGGATTTCACCTCGATGGGGATGACGGTGCCGTCGTCTTTCTCGATGATGAAGTCCACTTCGCCGAGGCGCTTGTTGCGGTAGAAGTACAGGCTGCGGCCCTGGGCGGCGAACTCCGTGGCCACCGCGTTCTCATAGATCGAGCCATAGTTGATGTCGGGATGTTTGGCGAGGATCCGCTCCGAGACGTCCTTGATGAAGGTGCTGGTGAGCAGGCCCACATCGGCCATGAACAATTTGAACAGGTTCGACTGGCTGGACAGCTTTAACGGGTAGGTGGGTTCGGTCACGTTATAGACCGGCAGTGCCACGCCGGCGTCGGCCAGCCACACGAACTTCTCTTCGTAGCGGTTGAAGCGCCCGTGCCGGTTGAGGTTCTTCAACACGAACCGCTTGTTCTGCTGATTCAGCTCGGAAGGGATCAGGTCGTAGATCTCCTTGATGGCTAGCGCGTCCCGTTTGGCGTATTGGGAAATGTCCCACCGGTTCAACTGGATGATGTTCTCCTGGATGCGGCGAACCTGCTGCAAGTTCGAGGTGCGGGTGAACTCGTCCACCGCGGCAGGCATCCCACCTACGATCAGGTACTTGTGGAACAGTTCCAACAGCCGCTCATGCAGATACTCGGGCACTGGCTCTCGCTGCCGTGCCGCCGCAACGGCATCGGCGAACAGCTGCTGGCTCACCCCGTTCGCCCAGGCGAACTCCTCGAAATCCATCGGGAACATCTCCACCACATCGAGATAGCCCACCGGCACCGAGCGGACATCACGCAACTCCACCCCCAACATCGAACCGGAGAGAATGAAGTCATAATCGTGCTGCTGGACGAGGAACTTGACGCCGGTTACCACTTCCTTGGCCACTTGCACTTCGTCGATGAAGATGAGCGTCTCGCCCGGAATCAACTCAGCCCCGGCAGTCAACGAGATGCGGGCGAACAAATCGGCTGCATCCTGCGCTTGGTCGAAGATCCCCGCAGCCTTCCGATTCTCAACCAAGTTGATCTCAACGAAGCTGGAGTAGTGCTTCTTGGCGAACTCCTGCACCAAGAACGTCTTACCCACCTGCCGAGCACCCGTGATCAACAACCCGGTGGGCGCCGTCCGCTCCTTCCACTGGACCAGCCGCTCCCAAGCCTTCCGCTGTAACATTTTCCAACCCTTTCGACGAGTCAATTGTAACATTTTCCATGTTGAAAAGGTGTCTGTATGTAACGTTTTCCAAGAACGAAACGGGGAACAGGGCTGCGGGCGCGAAGAATGAGCAGTTCCAGCGTTGATCCGCGATCAGTGGCCGCCGGAACCGCTCATGGTTATTTGACTTTGAGTTTCAGGGTCTTCTTGTAGGTGGCCTTCTTCGTTTCGGTGGAGCCCAGATAGGTGACCTTCAGGGTGTACTTGCCCTTCTTCAGCTTCGGCAGCTTCACCGTCGCCTTGCCGGACTTCACCGTCGCGGTCACCGACTTCTTCCCATACGTGACCTTCACCTTGCCGCCCGGCTTCAAACCGGTGGCCTTCACCGTCACCTTCACCGACGCTTTCGCCGAAGACTTCACCGTGGCCTTGGCCAGCTTCGCCGTCACCGTCGAGTTGGGCTACGTATCTGGTTGCCGGCGTAGTCGTTTTGCCGTCCACAGTGAAGGGCACCCCGCCTGAGCCGCCGTAGCGCACCCGCACCATGTAACAGTCACTGGTGTAGATGTCGAGGGAGAAGTTTCCACTGGCGTCGGAGTGCCTTCGGCTTCCTCCGCGATGGATCCCCGGACTTCGTCCGAGGATGACGGCGAGGGGGCTACGGGGAGACTTTTGCTGCGTACTGGCTTCGTCCTCCGAGCCTACAGCTCGCGATGACGGATTGGGGGGCGGGGGAGGGAGGGGTCGGGTTTAGGTGCGCACTTGGCCGCTGCCGAGCACGATCCATTTGGTGGAGGTCAGTTCGGCCAGGCCCATGGGGCCGCGGGCGTGGAGTTTCTGGGTGGAGATGCCCAGTTCGGCGCCCAGGCCGAATTCGCCACCGTCGGTGAAGCGGGTGGAGGCGTTCACCATCACCACGGCGGCGTCCACTTGGTCGGTGAATTGCTGGGCGGCGGCGAGGTCTTCGGTGACGATGGCCTCGGTGTGGCCGGTGCTGTAGCGGGCGATGTGGGCGATGGCGGCGTCCAGGCTGGGCACGACGCCCACCGCCAGCTCCAGGTCGAGATACTCGCGCGCCCAGTCGTCGGCAAGGGCGGGCTCGGCGGGAATGCCGCCCGGCAGCAGTGCCAGCGCCTCGGCGTCCAGATGCAGCCGCACCCCGAGCCGGTGCAGCTCGGCGAGCGCGGCAGGCAGAAACTCCGCGGCGATCTCTTGGTGTACCAGCAGCGTCTCGGCGGCGTTGCAGACACTGGGCCGCTGGGTTTTCGCGTTGACGGCAATAGCTAGCGCCTTCGTCAAGTCGGCCGCCGCGTCCACATACACGTGGCAGTTGCCCACCCCTGTCTCAATGACGGGGACGGACGCCTGAGCCACCACCGTCTGGATCAGCCCGGCCCCGCCGCGCGGCACCACCAAGTCCACCAGCCCACGCGCCTGGAGCAGCGCTGTCACCCCGGCGCGGCCCAGCGCGTCGATGGTCTGCACGCAGTCCTCGGGCAATCCAACCGCGGCGACCGCCGCACGCAGCAGCTTGACGATGGCGGCGTTGGTGTTTTCGGCAGCGCTGCCACCGCGCAAGATGACCGCGTTGCCGCTCTTCAAGGCCAACCCCGCCGCGTCCACCGTGACGTTCGGCCGGGCTTCGTACACCATGCCCACTACCCCCATCGGCACCCGCACCTGCCGTAGCTTCAGCCCGTTCGGCAGGGTCGCCCCGCGCACCAGCTCGCCCACCGGGTCCGGCAAGGCGATCAGGGTGCGCAACGCCTGCGCGATGCCGCGAATCCGCGCGTCGGTGAGGGTGAGCCGGTCGATGAGCCCATCCGTCAGGCCGTTGTCCCGCCCCGCCGCGATGTCCAGCTGGTTTGCCGCCACCACTGCGGCGGTGTTTGCCTCCAGCGCCGCCGCGATGGCCGCTAGGGCGGCGTCTTTCACTGACCGGGGGGCGAGCGTCAGCGCCTTCGCGGCTTCCTTCGCCCGCAGCGCCGTCTCGCGCACCGCGTGGGCAACAGTCTCTTCCATGGCTGAACTCTATCGTGGTCAGGATGGGCGACGGGCGGAAGCCTGCACCACCAGCTCGTCACGGTGCACGGCGGGCACGGCCCGCTCCGCCCCCAGCAGTTCGCCGATGGCGTCGAGCGATTTGCCTTTGACGGCGTCCAAGTCTTCGGTGGGGTACCCCGCCAGCCCGCGGGCCAGCACGGTGCCGGATTCGTCAGCGATCTCCACCGGCTCCCCGGCCCCGAAGATCCCGATCACCTTGACCACCCCGGCGGGCAGCAGCGACTTCTTGCCTTTCGTGATGGCGCTGGCGGCCCCGGCGTCCACCACCAGCCGGCCGCGCATCCGGGCGGCATATCCCAGCCAGAGCTGCCGCGCGGGAACCCGGCGCCCGGTGGCGTGGAAGAAAGTGCCCACGTCCTCCCCGCGCAAGGCGGCCCGCACCTGGTCTGCCGCCGTCAACAGCACTGGGATGCCCGACGAAGAGGCCATCGCGGCGGCGTGGATTTTCGCCACCATCCCGCCAGTGCCCACCGCTGAGCCACGGCTGGTGACGTGGTAGCGCTCCAGCTCGTCAAAAGCGCGAACTTCGTCCACCCGCTGCGCGCCGGGGACGGCCGGGCTGGCGGTGTACAGGCCATCCACGTCGGTGAGCAGCACCAGCGCGTCAGCCCGCACCAAGTGCGCGACGAGGGCGGCCAGCCGGTCGTTGTCGCCGAAGCGGATTTCGTCGGTGGCCACCGCGTCGTTCTCGTTCACCACCGGCACGATTCCACACCGCAGCAACTCCTCGAACACCCGCAGCGCATTGCGGTAGTGGCTGCGGCGGATGACGTCCTCGGCGGTGAGCAGGATTTGGCCGACTGCCAGGCCCGCCTGCGCGAACGCCCGGGTGTAATGCGCCATCAGCAAGCCCTGCCCGGCGGAAGCGGCTGCCTGCGCCTGCGCCAAGTTGGCCGGCTTGCGGCTCAGCCCCAGCGCGGGCATCCCCGCCGCCTGCGCGCCCGACGAGACCAGCACCAACTGCCGCCCGGTATGGATGTGTTCGGCCAGCGCCGCCACCAGTGCGTCCAACCGGCCCACATCGAGGTGCCCGGTGGCGTCAGTGAGGGAGGAAGTGCCGACTTTCACCACCAACAATGGGGCTTGCGCCAGCTCGGCGCGGGATTTTATCGGAGTTCGCGACACCCGTTCATCGTAGTGGCAGCGGTGCGAAAAGTTCGTAACATGCCGGTCACATCAAGTTGGCAGAGTTGCAAGTCTTAGGTTCCGTGCAAGGCGAACAAAGGAGCAATAGCGGCGTAACCAGGCCATACCAGTCGAAAGGAGACTGCCATGAACACACAGACGAGGACGTCTTCCGACTACGCGGGGTTGGCCGAGCGGCGTGCCCTGATTCCGCCCGAGCTTTTCGTCAAATATGAGGTCAAGCGCGGGTTGCGTGACTCCAACGGCACCGGGGTGCTGGCCGGCATCACCGGCATCGCCGAGGTGAAAGCCTACGAATACGAAAACGGCGAAAAGGTGCCGTGCGCGGGCAGCCTGCGCTATCGCGGCTATGACGTGCGCGAGCTGATCAACGGTTGCGCCGCCCAAGAGCGGTTCGGCTTCGAGGAGACCGTCTACCTGTTGCTTTTCGGGGAGTTGCCCAATGCCGCCGAGTTCGCGGGTTTCAAGCAACGGCTGGTGGAATGCCGGGAGCTGCGCTCGGGCTTCACCCGCGACGTCATTCTGAAAGCCCCCAGCCCGGACATGATCAACGCGATGGCCCGCTGCGTGCTCACCCTCTACTCGTATGACGAGCAGCCGGACAGCACCGAGATCGTGAATGTGATGCGGCAGAGCTTGCAGTTGATTTCCGTCTTCCCGCGGTTCGCCGTCTACAGCTACCAAGCCGCCCAGCATTACCACGAGGGCGCGAGCCTGTGGATCCACTCGCCGGAGCCGGAGCTCGGCATCGCCGAGAACATCCTGCACATGCTGCGCCCCGACAACAACTATTCGCCGCTGGAGGCGCGCACCCTGGACACCGCGCTGGTGCTGCACGCCGAGCATGGCGGCGGCAACAACTCCACTTTCTCCACCCATGTGGTCACCTCCACCGGCACCGACACCTACTCGGCCATCGCCACCGCGCTGGGCTCGCTGAAAGGCCCGCGCCACGGCGGCGCGAACATCAAAGTGGCCAAGCAGTTCGCCGATCTGCGGCAGCATGTCAAGCATTGGGACAACGACGACGAAGTGCGCGACTACCTCACCGCGCAGTTGGAGAAACGGGCTTTTGACGGCTCCGGGCTGATCTACGGGATGGGCCACGCGGTCTACACGCTTTCCGACCCGCGCTGCCAGGTGCTGCGCGAATACGCCTGCAAGCTGGCCGCCGAGAAAGGCCGGATGGAGGAGTTCGAGCTGTACCGCGGCGTCGAGCGCATCGCCACCCAACTGCTGCAGGAGCGGCGCAAGGTGATGAAACCGGTGTGCGCGAACGTCGATTTCTACTCCGGTTTCGTCTACGATATGCTCGGCATCCCCGAGGCGCTGTTCACCCCGATTTTCGCGGTAGCCCGGGTGGCCGGCTGGTGCGCCCACCGCATCGAGGAACTGGTCTCCGGCGGGAAGATCATCCGTCCGGCGTACAAGAGCATCTGCGTCGGCCGCGACTATGTGGGGATGGACGACCGCAGCAGCGGGCTGCGGGTCATCGAGGAAGCCGCATAGGAGAGACAATGGGACTGAATCTGACCGAGAAAATCCTGGCCGCGCACCTGCTGGAGGGCAGCCTGGCCGACCCGCCGGGCCACGAGATCGGCATCCGCATCGACCAAACCCTCACCCAGGACGCCACCGGCACCATGGCCTACCTGCAGTTCGAGGCGATCGGGCAGCCGCAGGTGGCGACGGAGCTGTCGGTGGCCTACGTCGACCACAACATGCTGCAAACGGATTTCGCCAACGCTGACGACCACGCCTACATCGCCTCGGTGGCCAAGAAACACGGCATCTGGTATTCGCGCCCCGGCGCGGGAGTGTGCCACCAGGTGCACCTGGAGCGTTTCGCCAAGCCGGGCAAGACCCTGATCGGCTCGGATTCGCACACCCCGACCGCCGGTGGGATGGGCTGCCTGGCGATGGGCGCTGGTGGCCTGGACGTGGCTGTCGCCATGGCCGGGGGCCCCTACTTCATCGCCCGTCCGGCGGTGTTGAAGGTGGAGTTGTCCGGGGAGCTGTCCCCGTCCGTCTCCGCGAAGGACGTGATCCTGGAGTTGCTGCGGCGCTTGAGAGTGAAAGGCGGCGTGGGCAAGGTGATCGAGTACGCCGGGCTGGGAGTCGCTTCCTTGAGCGTGCCGGAGCGGGCCACCATCACCAACATGGGCGCCGAGTTGGGGGCGACGTCGTCAATCTTCCCCTCCGACGCGCAGACCCAGGCTTACCTGGAGGCGCAGGGGCGCGGTGACGACTGGGTGCCGCTGGCCGCCGACGCGGACGCCAGCTACCAAGAGGAGATGGCTATCGATTTGTCGGCGCTGGTGCCGCTGGCCGCCTGCCCGCACAGCCCCGACAACGTCAAACCAGTCGCCGAGCTGGCCGGGCTGCCGGTCGACCAGGTGTGCGTCGGCTCCTGCACGAACTCGTCATACGTGGATCTGATGCGCATCGCCGCCATCTTGGAGGGGCAGACGGTCGCCGAGCGGACGTCGCTCACCGTGTCGCCGGGCTCGAAGCAGGTGCTCGCCATGATCGCCCGCAACGGGGCGTTGGCCACCCTGATCGATGCCGGGGCGCGGTTGCTGGAATCCGGTTGCGGCCCGTGCATCGGCATGGGGCAGGCTCCGGCTTCGGGGGCGGTGTCGCTGCGCACCTTCAACCGCAACTTCGAGGGCCGTTCGGGCACCAAGGACGCGCAGGTGTACATCGTCTCCCCGGAGACGGCCGCCGCCAGCGCCATCGCCGGGGTCTTCACCGATCCGACCACCCTGGACAAACCGCTGGACGTGGAGTTGCCGCGTTTCGAGGTGAACGACAACATGATCGTCCCGCCTGCCGCGCCCGCTGCTGCCGAGCAGCTGCAGGTGGTGCGCGGGCCAAACATCAAGCCGTTCCCGCAAGGGCAGCCGCTGCCCGACGCGCTCACCGCGCCGGTGCTGCTGAAGGTGGGCGACGACATCACCACCGACCACATCATGCCCGCCGGGGCGAAGGTGCTGCCGCTGCGTTCCAACATCCCGGCGATGAGCGATTTCTGCTTCCTGGTGGTGGATCGCGACTTCCCCGCCCGCGCCAAGGCCGCCGGCCAAGGCTTCGTGGTGGCCGGGGAGAATTACGGCCAGGGCTCCTCGCGCGAGCACGCCGCGCTGGTGCCGCTGTACCTGGGGGTGAAGGCGGTGATCGCGAAATCCTTTGCCCGCATCCACAAGCAGAACCTCGTCAACAACGGCATCCTGCCGCTCACCTTCGCCGACCCGTCCGACTACGACAAGATCAGCCTGGGGGACGAGTTGACGCTGCCCGACCTCCGCGAGCGCGTCACCGAAGGCAAGCCAATCGTGCTCACCGACTTGGCCAGCGGCGCGGAGTTCGAGCTGCTGTTGGACGTCTCCGCGCGCAACCGCCGCTACCTGCTGGCCGGTGGCCTGCTGAATACCCTGTGAGGAGGATGCCTTGATCGCGATGCGAACCCCGCTCGTCGAGCTTGACGGCGACGAGATGACGCGGGTCATCTGGCAGTTGGTGAAAGACCAGTTGATCGCGCCGTTCGTGGATCTGCGCACCGAGTATTACGACCTCGGCCTGGAAAACCGCGAGCGCACCGCCGACCAGGTGACGGTCGACGCCGCGAATGCCATCCTGCGGCTCGGGGTGGGCGTGAAATGCGCCACCATCACCCCGAACGCCGACCGGGTGGCCGAATATGGGCTCAGCCAGATGTGGAAATCCCCCAACGGCACCATCCGCGCCATCTTGGACGGCACCGTCTTCCGCGCCCCGATCCTGGTGCGCGGCATTGAGCCGCTCATCCCCACCTGGACCAGCCCGATCACCATCGCCCGTCACGCCTACGGCGACATCTACCGCAACGTGGAGCTGCGCACCGCGGCCGGGGAGAAGGCGGAGCTGGTGGTCACCGCGCGGGACGGCGCCGAGCGGCGGGTGACCATCCACGAGTTTGACGGCGATGGCATCGTGCAGGGGGTGCACAACACCGACGCCTCCATCGCCGCCTTCGCGCACTCCTGCTTCGCCTACGCGCTGGACACCGGCCAAGACATCTGGTTCGGCGCCAAGGACACCATTTCCAAGACTTACGACCACCGCTTCAAGGACATCTTCGCCGAGGTCTTCGCGCAGTACCGGGAGCGTTTCGCCGAATCTGGCATCAGCTACAGCTACACCCTGATTGACGACGCGGTCGCCCGGGTGGTGCGTTCGTCCGGCGGTTTCATCTGGGCCTGCAAGAACTATGACGGTGACGTGATGAGCGACATGGTGGCCACCGCCTTCGGCTCGCTGGGGATGATGTCGAGCGTGCTCGTCTCCCCGACGGGCGCCTGGGAATACGAGGCGGCGCACGGCACCGTCACCCGTCACTTCTACAAGCACCGGGCGGGCGAGCCCACCTCCACCAACTCGGTGGCCACGATCTTCGCCTGGACGGGGGCGCTGGCCAAACGCGGCGAGCTCGATTCGCTCCCCGAGTTGACCGCCTTCGCGCACAGTTTGGAGGCGGCCGTCAAAGACACCATCGCCGCCGGCGAATTGACCGGCGACCTCTTCGGGTTGTCCACTCTGGGCGCCAAGCGCAAACTCGGCACCCAGGAATTCATCGCCGCCATCGCCTCCCGCCTGGCCTGAGCTGGCAGGTGGACGCGGGTGTAGCTAACTCCCGAGTTCTTCGCTGCGGAGGGCGGCGGCTTCGAGGGCGTCCATGAAGGCGGCTTTGACGCGGTGGTCTTCGAAGGCGCGCATGGCGCGGGTGGTGGTGCCGCCGGGCGAGGTGACGTTCTCGCGCAGGATGGTGGGGTGTTCGCCGGTGTCGCGCAGCAGCTTGGCGGCGCCGAAGACTGTCTGGATCACCAACTCGGTGGCGGTGGCGCGCGGCAGGCCGAGCAGCACTCCGGCGTCGATCATCGCCTCCACCACGAACATCACGTAGGCGGGGCCGGAGCCGGAGATAGCCGTCACCGCGTCTTGGTATTTCTCGGGCACGATCATCACCTGGCCGACGGCGGTGAGGATGTCGCTAACCCGGTCTAAATGCTCGCGGGTGGCATTTTTTCCGCCGGAGATGGCGGCCATGCCCTCGTCGACGCTCGCCGGAGTGTTGGGCATCACCCGCACCACCACGTGTCCAGCGGGCAGCCCGGCTTCGATTGACGAGGTCTTCACCCCGGCAGCCACCGAGACCACCAGCGCGTCCGGGGCCAGCGCGGGCGAGATTTCGGCGAGGATGTCGGTCACGTCTTGCGGCTTCACCGAGATCAGCACAGTGTCCGCGCCGACGACCGCCTCCGCGTTCGAAGTGACGGTGACGCCGTATTGCTCGGCCAGCCGCACTTGGCGTTTCGGCCGCCGGGTGGTCACCCGAATGTCGCTCGGCTCCGTCCCCGAAGCCAACAGCCCGCCCAGGATGATCTCACCCATCACCCCGACACCCAGAATCGCGATAGTCATGTCTCTCCCCCTTCTTCGGCTTGCGCCATCCTATCGCAGCCCCCAACGGCCCGCGCCGACCAGCAAATTGGGACCTAACTTCCGTTTGGACAAGTTAGGTCTGGATCTGCTGGTGAATCGGAGGAGCTGGGCGCGTGAGCTTGTGGTTGCATTGCCATTTGCAGTCCTCAAACCGTCTCACCTCGCTAGAACTCTGTGCTCGTGGTCCCGTCCCGTTCTACGGTGATGAGTTGTTGTCGTGACACGCCGATCGAAAGTGCAAGACCTCAAATCTGAACCTCGATCACGGGCGTAGCCCCGCGCAGATCTTGGAAAACGTTACATTTGGTCCGTCAAAAGGGTTGGAAAATGTGATAGCGGTAGCCGCTGACCACATCACCGCCGTATACGCGCGGCATTGCGAGGTTTTCGGGAGACAACCCCGCTCCAGAGCCGCCGCGCGGTAGCCTTTACCCATGACTTCGAAACTGATACTGCTCCGCCATGGCGAGAGCGAATGGAATGCCAAGAATCTGTTCACCGGCTGGGTGGATGTGGACATCAACGAGAAGGGCGTCGGCGAGGCGAAACGCGGCGCGCAGCTGCTGCTGGCCGAGGGGCTGCTGCCTGACGTGGTGCACACTTCCGTGTTGCGCCGGGCGATCCACACCGCCTATCTGGCGTTGGACGGCTGTGATCGGCACTGGATCCCGGTGCGTCGCTCCTGGCGGCTGAACGAGCGTCACTATGGCGCCTTGCAGGGAAAGAACAAGGCGCAGACGCTGGAGGCGTACGGCGAAGCGAAGTTCATGCAGTGGCGGCGCTCCTATGACATCCCGCCGGATCCGATCGCGGCGGACGACGAATACTCGCAGTTCAACGATCCGCGCTATGCGAATCTGCCGCCGGAGCTGCGGCCGTTGACGGAGTGCCTGGCGGACGTGGTGGAGCGGATGCTGCCCTACTGGTACGACGCCATCGTCCCCGATCTGAACGAGGGCAAGGTGGTGATGGTGGCCGCGCACGGCAACTCGCTGCGGGCGCTGGTGAAGCACCTGGACGGCATCTCGGATGCCGACATCGCCGGGCTGAACATCCCCACCGGCATTCCGCTCTATTACGAGTTGGACGACGCCTTGAAGCCGATCTCGTCGCGCTACCTCGATCCGGAAGCGGCGAAGGCGGCTATCGAGGCCGTGAAGAACCAGGGCAAGAAATGAACGAAGAGCTGAACGAGGTACCGGTCTCCCAGCGCCTCGCCGAGCTGGGAGTGACGCTTCCCGCCGTGCCTACGCCGGTGGCCGCATATGTGCCCGCGATCACCGCGTCGGGCCAGGTGATCACGTCCGGCCAGCTTCCGTTTGTGGATGGCAAGCTGCCCGCCACCGGGAAACTGGGCGCGGAGATCACCGTGGCCCAAGGCCAGGAGTTGGCCCGCATCGCGGCGTTGAACGCGCTGGCGGCGGCCGCCTCCGTCGTCGAAGGGGTGGACGGGCTGCGCCGCATCCTGAAGCTGACGGTCTACGTCAACTCCGCTCCCGGCTTCACCGATCAGCCCGCGGTGGCCAACGGCGCCTCCGAGTTCCTGATCCAGGTTTTCGGCTCCCGGGGCCGCCATGCCCGCACCGCCATCGGCGTCGCCGAACTCCCCATGAACACCCCCGTCGAACTCGATTTGGTCGCCGAAGCGAACGCCGCCTCCTTCTGATCAAGGTCACCGCTTCGCCGTCATTCTCGACCGAAGGTCGGGAATCCAGTTCGCGACGTACCGAAGGTACTTGGAGCGAACAAAGAGCGCCCGAGCGAAGCGAGGACGATCATCCCCCAAAGATCAAGACGACCGGTCCGGGTTGAGCGCGCGTGGTAAGATTGAGTAGCGAAAGGGGCCATTTTAGATGACATTTACCGTTGGCGAGACAGTTGTTTACCCCAATCACGGAGCAGCCGTAATCGAGGCCACTGAGACCCGCAAAATCAAGGGCGAGGATCAGTTGTATTTGGTGCTCCGCATCGTCGGGCAGAACGATCTGGTGGTGCGGGTTCCAGCCTGCAACCTCGATCTAGTCGGGGTGCGTGATGTGGTGGACGCAGAGGGTTTGGAGCGCGTCTTCTCCGTTTTGCAGACGCCGCACGCCGAAGAGCCGACGAACTGGTCCCGCCGTTACAAGGCGAATGTCGAAAAGCTGCACTCGGGCAACGTGCTCAAGGTGGCTGAAGTTGTCCGTGATCTGTGGCGCCGCGAGCGCACCCGGGGCCTGAGCGCCGGCGAGAAGCGGATGCTGGCCAAGGCTCGGCAGATCTTGGTCTCGGAGCTGGCGCTAGCCGAAAAGGTAGACGAGTCGCACGCCGAGATTCTGCTTGACGAAGTCCTCGCCACCGAGCCTGCCGCCGCCTAACAAGTCGATTCGTAAGCCGTAAAGGTAGCGAGGATGGGCGGGAAAAGTGCGGATCGGTAACGGATTCGATGCCCATGCCTTCGCCGCTGGCGTACCCATGCACTTGGCGGGTTTGCATTTCCCTGACGAAACCGTCGGCCTGCAAGGCCACTCAGATGGTGACGCCGCCGCCCACGCCCTCTGTGACGCGCTGCTCAGCGCGGCCGGGCTGGGGGACATGGGCTCCAACTATGGCACTTCGGCGCCGCAGTGGGCGGACGCCTCCGGCTTGGCCTTCCTAGCCGAGACGCGCAGCCGCATCGAAGCCGCGGGGTACCAGTGCGTGAACGCCACGGTGGCGATCATCGGCGAACGGCCCCGTCTGGCGGCCCGCCGCGCCGAAGCCGAGCAGGTGCTCAGCGATGCGCTGGGGGCTCCGGTCTCCATCACCGCCACCACCACTGATTCGCTCGGGTTCACCGGGCAAGGACAGGGTTTGGCCGCGTTTGCGACGGCTTTAATTGAAGCCACGCGCTGACGCTACGATTAGCGCATGAGCATTGCAGTAGTCACCGGCGCGTCTTCCGGTATCGGCGAAGCCACCGCGAAAGAGTTGGCGGCAGCGGGTTATCAAGTCATCTGCGCGGCAAGAAGGGTGGATCGGATCACCGCGCTCGCCGAGCAGATCGGCGGCATCGCCGTCCAGGTGGACATCACCAATCCCGCCGACGTCGCCCACCTCGCTGAGGTCGCCGGCAGCCACGTCGACATCTTGATCAATGACGCCGGTGGCGCTTTCGGCATGGAGCCGGTCGCCCAGGCGGATCTGAGCCTGTGGGAGCGGATGTACGAGCTGAACGTGATCGGCACCGCCCGCGTCACCCAGGCGCTACTGCCCGCGTTGCTCGCCGCCGAAGGGGTGATCGTCTTCGTCACCTCCACCGCCGCCGACGCCGGCTACGAGGGCGGGGCGGGCTACTGCGGCGCCAAAGCCGCCGAGCGCTCCATGGTGCAATCCATGCGGCTGGAGCTCTACGACCAGCCCGTGCGGATTACCGAGATCTGTCCCGGCATGGTGCACACCCCGGAGTTCTCCGTGGTGCGCCTCGGCGACCAAGCCAAAGCCGACGCCATCTACGCCGGGGTACCCAATCCACTGCTCGCCGAAGACGTCGCCCGCGCCATCGCCTTCATGGCCACCGGCCCCAAACACGTCAACATCGACCGCCTCACCATCCGCCCGCGCGCCCAAGCCGCCCAGTTCAAAACCTTCCGCATCAAATGATGCTCACTCATCCTTCGGGATGAAGCGGCTGAGGATGACGAGGCCGACGAGGAGGGTGCCGGGGATGATCATGGCGTGTTGGATACCGAGGAGTTTGACGAGGAAGCCGATCAGGGCGGGGGCGGCGAGGAAGGTGGCGTAGCCGAAGGTGACGACGGTGGCCAGCCCGCGGCCGCCCGCCATGTGGCCGGCGATGCCGTAGATCTGCGGGGCGACCACGCCCATGCCGAGGCCGACCAGCGCCCAGCCGACCAACAGCAGCCAGAACTCGGTGCCGGTGGAGGCGATGGCGTAGCCGGCTACCGCGATGATGCCGCCGTAGAAGACGACGGCGCGGCGGCCAATCCTGGTGACGATCCAGTCGCCGGTGAGCCGGATCAGCACCATGCACAGGCTCATTGAGGTGACGGCCAGCGCGCCGGTGGCCTCGGGGACGCCGGTGATGGTGGTGACGTGCAGCGCCGACCAATCAAAGCCGGTGCCCTCGCCCAGGCCGAAGGCGATGGCCATCAGCGCCAGCACATAGACGAAGCTGGGCAGCTTGGCCTTCTTGTCTTTCTCCTGTTTGTGTTCGACGACCTCCGTCTCCGGGGTGATGAAAAAGGCCACCGCGAACGCGGCCAGCCCCAGCCCGGTGATCACCCAGAGCGTGGTGACCAGCGTGGCCGGATCGTCAAGGCGGAAAGTGTAGGCGATCAGCACGATCAGCGACGA
Organism: Propionibacteriaceae bacterium; assembly: GCA_031272505.1. Classification (GTDB taxonomy): domain Bacteria; phylum Actinomycetota; class Actinomycetes; order Propionibacteriales; family Propionibacteriaceae; genus Propionicimonas. Next base: position 90,758 of record JAISTQ010000020.1, on the reverse strand, counting down.
GCCGATGAAGTTGCCGATCGACCAGTTGCCGTGGAAGAAGCTCATCCAAAGCCGATCCCGGCTCTTCTCCACCTGCACGGCGATGGCGTTCATGGTGATGTCCAGGCTGCCGTTGCCGAACCCGTACACCGCCCCCACCACCAGCAGCGCCCAATAGTCGCCCACCATCGAATAGCCGAGCGCCCCCAACGTCAACGGGGCAAAGCCGATCAAGGCCAGCCGCCGGGCTCCCACCCGATCCGCGAGCCGCCCCATGATCTGCATCCCCAGAATCGCCGCCAAGCCAGTGCATACCAAGAGGATGGCGATATGCTCATCACCAATGTGCAGCCGCGCCCGGGTGATCGGCAGCGACCCGTCGAAAGCGCCCACCACCACGCCGTTATATACGAAAAGCAGGCAAGTTGCCCAGAAAGCTGTTCGTGACCGTAAAGCCTGCATCCGGCGATGCTATCACGAGCGACTCAAAACCAGAACGGCTACACTCGTCACATGTTTAGACGTATCACTGCGATCATGACCATCGGCCTGCTGGCTTTTGCGGGGTGCAGCGGCGCGGTGGAGGTTGACATCACAAACACGCCCACCCCCGACACCACGGTCACTTTGGACGAGATGGAATCCACTGGCGAATTCTGCGCGGATCTGAAGAACGCCGCCGGCGCGATGCTGGACGAAGCGCAGGCGCTGAGCCAACTCAGCCCGGAGAACCCCGATTACACCGTGGCGACCGCCTCGCTGCAGCAATTGGTGACGGCGTTGGACACCCTGTTGCAATCCGCGCCCGACGACCTCAAGCCGCACTTGCAGGTCCTGCGTGACGCCTACAACTCAATGGCGACTGCCACCGCCACGGGTGACCCGACGGCCATCGCCCAAGCTTCCGTCGCGATGACGACCAGCGAGTTCACCGCCGCCGCAACCGCGATGAGCGAGGCGCAAGCGGGGTGCGACGCATAGCGTTATGATCCCTGAGCGGATACGAGACGCTACTCGACTTCGATAAGCCCTTGGCCCACCTGGACGGCCTGGCCGACCTCGACGTTGATCGACTTGATCGTGCCATCGGAGGGGGAGTTGATCTCCGTCTCCATCTTCATGGCCTCCAGCACCAGCACCACGTCGCCCGCCTTGACGGCCTGGCCGACCTCGACCGGGATGCGCAGCACGGTGCCCGCCAGCGGGGCCGGGATGCCCGCGCCACCTGCGGCCGACCCACCACCAGCAGCCGGGGCTGCCGGGGCCGGGCCGCCACCGCCACCGATGACGACGGCGCCCAAGGCCGGATTCTCCTTCACGACTTCTACATCAACTTCGTAAGGCACCGAGTTGACGGTTACTTTCAGTTTCATTTTCTTTCCTCTCGATGCTTATCGGGCGTTGGACGTCTTGGGGGCGTTGAAGTGCGGCTGCCGCGGCTCACCGGCGTAGCCCAAATAGGCGGCTACCCCGGCGGCGATGGCGATCAGGTGCTCCGGCGGCACATCTTCGGTCTTCGACTTCAGGGATTTCACCTGAAACTCCAGATCCTTGATGCGGTCGTTGAGTGATTTGACCAGCTCGGCGAGCTCTTGTTCTTTACTCATCATGCGCTCCTTTACACCGGCTCCAGGCCATGCCGCTTGTGCGGGCCAGCCTTCCGCTTGTTTGCCAACAACTCCAGCGCGTTCGCGATCTTCAGCCGCGTCTCGCCGGGATCAATGATCTCGTCGACCAGGCCGCGGGCGGCCGCCATGAACGGCGTGGAGAAGGTGTCGCGGTATTCCGCGATCTTCTCTTCGCGGGCCTTCTCTGGATCTTCGGCGGCCTCGATCTCCTTGCGGAAGACCACCGCGGCCGCGCCCTCGGCGCCCATCACCGCGATCTCGGCCGTCGGCCAGGCGAAAACCCGATCCGCGCCCAGATCCCGGGCGGCCATCGCCAGATACGAGCCGCCGTACGACTTGCGCAGCACCACCGTCACCAGCGGGACGGTAGCCCGCGAGTAGGCGTACAGCATCTTCGCGCCGTGGCGGATGATGCCGCCGTGCTCCTGGGAGACGCCCGGCAGATAACCGGGGACGTCCACCAGCGTCACAATCGGGATGTTGAAGGCGTCACAGGTGTTCACGAAACGCGAGCCTTTGTCCGAGGCGTTGATGTCCAGCACGCCCGCCAACTGCGAGGGCTGATTCGCCACGATGCCGACCGAACGGCCGTTGATGCGCGCGTAGCCCACCACGATGTTCTTCGCGTAGCCGGATTGCACTTCGAGGAAATCCTCGCAGTCGACGATCCGCTTGATCACATCGCGGACGTCGTAGCCCTGCTTGTCTTCCACCGGGACGATGTTCGCCAGCTCCGGATCGTATGACATGTCCGGATCGGTGTCGATGATCTCGGGGTACTCGTCGCAGTTCTGCGGGAGGAACGAGAGCAGCTTCTTGCAGATCAGGATGGCCTCTTCGTCGTCATTGGCGACGAAGTGGTTCACGCCGGAAATCGCCTGGTGGGCATCCGCGCCACCCAGCGCCTCGCCGGAGATCTCCTCGCCCGTCACCTGCTTGATGACGTTCGGGCCGGTGATGAACATCTGCGCCTTGCGCGTCTGGATTACGTAGTCAGCGAGCGCGGGGGAGTACACCGCGCCACCAGCGCACGGGCCGGCGATGATGCAGATCTGCGGAATGACGCCGGAGGCCTGCACGTTCGCGTAGAACACCTGGCCGTAGCCGGAGAGCGAATCGATGCCCTCCTGGATGCGGGCGCCGCCGGAATCGTTGAAGATGACGAACGGAGTGCCCGCCGCCATCGCCGAGAACATCTGCTCGACGACCTTCTTGTTGTGGCTCTCGCCGGCGGAACCGCCCATCACGGTGAAATCCTGGCTGGCGACGTGGATCGGACGGCCGAGCACGGTGCCCGAGCCGGTGACCACGCCCTCAGCGGGCATATCAGCCTTGTCCATGCCGAAGGTGGTGGTGCGGTTCTTGCGGAAGAGGCCCACCTCGTTGAAGCTGCCTTCGTCAAGCAAAGCGTCGATCCGCTCGCGGGCGGTGAGCTTGCCTTGCGAATGCTGCTTCTCGATGCGCTTCTCGCCGCCCCCGGCCTGATTCTTGGCGCGGGCGGCATTCAGCGCTTCGATGCGCTTGCTCATGGGAATCGGTTTGGCTGCCATTACGCCAGCTCCACCTTGACGGTATGCTCCCGGCCACCGAGCGAGACCTTGTAGCTGATCGGGCCGGAGAGCGCCGAACCGGAAGCCTCCGCCTCGGCCGCCACCTGGGCGTCCGTCATCGCCACCGACTTCGGGCCTTCGGCGCGTTCAGCCAGGAACACCGGGGCGACATTCGGGAACATCGCGTAGGTGAGCACGTCTTCCTCGGAGCCGTCGAAGCCGTCGAGCTTGGAGGCTTCCTCCTTCAGGTGATCCCACTCGGGCGGCAGGTAATCGGCCGGCCGGGCGGTGATCGGCTCCTTGTTGAACTGCTGCTCGGCGATCTTGATGACGTCCGGGTTGCGTTCGCCCAGCGACTCACCGTAGTAGCCCAGCATCAGATCGGCGAACTCGGCCGTCATCCGCTTGTAGGGGCCCATCAGCACGTTGAAAACCGCCTGGGTGCCGACGATCTGCGACGACGGCGTGACCAGCGGCGGATGCCCGGCGTCAGCCTTGACGCGCGGAATCTCTTCCATCACCTCGCGCAGCTTGTCGCCCGCGCCCTGAGCCTTGAGCTGGCTCTCCAGGTTGGACAACATGCCGCCGGGAATCTGGCTCTTCAGAATGTCAGTGTCGACGAGCACCGCGGATTCGAACTTCTTGTACTTCGGGCGGATCTTCGCGAAATGATCGCGGATCTTCAGCAGCCGGTCGTAATCCAGATCGGTGGTGTAGGGCGTGCCTTCCAGCATGGCCACCAGGGATTCCGTCGGGTTGTGGCCCGGGCCGAGCGACATTGACGAGATGGAGGTGTCGACCACGTCGACGCCCGCCTCGATCGCCTTCTGCAAAGCCACCAGGGTGACGCCGGAGGTGGCGTGGCAGTGGACCTGCAACTGGGTGTCTTCGCCGTAAGCCTCCTTGATGCCGCGGATGATGTCGTACGCGGGCTGCGGCTGCAGCAACGCGGCCATGTCCTTGAGGCAGATGGACTCGGCGCCCATTTCCAGCAGGCGGCCGGCCGTCTTCACATAGCCTTCGACAGTGTGCACCGGGGAGATGGTGTAGCAGATCGTCCCTTGGGCGTGGACGTTCGGATTCACCTTCTTCGCCTGCTGCACCGAGCGCATCGCCCGCTCCAAGTTACGCGGGTCGTTCAGGGCGTCAAACACCCGGAAGACATCCATGCCGTTCTCGGCTGATTTGATGACGAAGCGGTCCACCACCTCGTCCTGGTAGTGACGATAGCCCAGCAGGTTCTGCCCGCGCAGCAACATCTGCAGCCGGGAGTTGGGCATCAGTTCACGGAAGGTGCGCAGGCGCACCCAGGGATCCTCGTTGAGGAAACGGATACAAGAATCGTACGTCGCACCGCCCCAGCATTCGACTGACCAATACCCTGCCGCATCGATGTCCGCACAGGCATCGACCATGTCCTCAAGGGCCATGCGGGTGGCTAGCAGGCTTTGGTGGCCGTCACGCAGGACGAGCTCGGTTACTCCAATTTTTCGCTGACTCATGAGCGCAATCTTTCCACTTTTCGGTCGGGTGTCGCCAGCAAACTTTACTAATGGACGCTCTTCGGACACCTGTTCTCAGCAGGCGGGACAGCTTGAACGAATGTTCAGCGCACAAAAGCGATCCGCTGCCGCCGCAACTCCTCAATCTCCGCGCTGGGCAGCTCGGAAAGTGTTTCCCCGAGCGCCAACTCCAGCAGGTGGTCGGCCAGGGCGGGGTTGCGGGCCAGCACCGGGCCATGCGGGTAGGTGCCGATGACGTGCCCCTGCACTGCCCCCTCGGTGCCGTCGTTGGCGTTGCCGACGCCCACCTCGACGGTGGCCAGCGCCTGGGCCTGCGGGCCGAGGGTGGTGAAGCCGCCGTGGTTCTCAAAGCCGGTGATCAGGTAATCCGAGCCGTCCGGACGACGCCAGCGGGTGAGGATCTCGCCCACCGCGCGCTCCGGGCCGCGCCGGGTGTCCACGTCCAGCAGCCCCAAGCCCTCGATCACCCGGTCGTCATCGCCGACGGTGAAACTGTTTCCGGTGATCTGGTAGCCCGCGCAGACCGCGAAGAGCACCGCGCCGCCGTCAATGGCCTTATATATGGTGCCATCGTCCTTGAGCAGTTTGACGGCCGAGATCTGGGCGGCGTCCTCGCCCCCGCCGAGCAGATAGACCAACCCGTCGGGCGGCACCTCGTCACCGGGCTCGACGGCGATGATCTCCGCGTCGATCCCCCGCGCCTCCAGCCGTGAGCGCAACACCATCGCGTTGCCGCGATCTCCATAGAGGCCGAGCAGCGATTGGTAGATCAGCACAATCCGTTTCATCGCAGCCCTCCCAGCTTCAGGTAGCGCTGGAACGGGGTGTAGGTGGCCACCACGTCAGTTTGCTTGGCGTAATTGACGGCGTCGAAAAGATCGGGGACGACCTCGTGCTCCACTTCCGCGTAGCTGAGCCGGACGGCCAAGTCTTGCGCCCGCGGGCCAGCGCAGATGACGTTCCGGCCCCGCAACACCTCGTAGGGCACGTCCCACAGCCAGGAGACGTCCTTGCCGTCGGCGGCCACCGAATCGATGGCCAGCACCACCGGATCGGTTTCGATCAACGGCAGCGCCTCCGCCCAGCCGGCCGGATTCTTCGCCAGGATCAACCGCGCCTGCGCCTTCCCGATCTTCGCGGTGGCAAAGCGGCCCGCCGGGGAGGTGACGGTGGCGAACCCGCTGACCGCGTCAGTCTCCGAGATGCCGAACTCCACCGCCGCGGCCAGCGCGCAAGCCGCGTTCGAGACGTTGAAATAGCCCGGCACGTTCAACTGCGGATCGATCAGCTCGCCCGAACTGAGCCGGATCGCGTTGCCCGCCACCGTGTATTCCGCCTCCGGTTGCCGCAGCCCGCACTCAGCGCAGTACCAGCGCGGCCGAGCGCCGTCGTCAACCTGTAGCATCGCCCCGCATTCGGGGCAGAGGGCCGAATCCTCGTTCCACTTCGTCGCCGTCTCCACCCAGATAGCCTTGCGGGCTCCTTGCGCCGCCCAGACCACCAGCGGGTCAGTGGCGTTCCCGACGATCACCGGGCCGGTCGCCCCGGCATCCTCCAGGGCGCGTCGCCAAGATTTCGCCAGCGATTTGATCTCGTGATGCCGGTCCAACTGATCGCGGCTGAAGTTCAGGAACACCAACACCTCGGGGCGGCCATATTCGATCATGTCCCGCACCACCCGCTCGTCCGTCTCCAACACCGCGATGGGGGCGTGCCGATCCGTACTCAACGCCGAGGCGATGCCGTAGCTCAGGTTCGCGCCATCCGCGTTGCTCACCACGTCACCCACGTCTGCCGCCCGCACCGCCGCCGCGAGCAGGTGCGTGGTGGTCGTCTTGCCGTTGGTGCCGGAGACCGCCAGCACCCGGCGTCCCGCGAGCAGATGCCGGAACGCCTGGGGAGCCACCCGCGTCAACACCTGCCCCCGGATCGAGGCCCCGGAGCCGCGCCGCGCCAGCCGCGAGCCCAGCGCCGCCACCTCGCCCAGCGCGGCCCCCAGCCGCACCCGCACCCCAGGCCGGGAATGATGCCGCTCGCTCACGCCCCCCATTCTTTCACTAAGGTCCCTTAAAGGTACGGTTTGACGGCGGCTTCGGCCTGCGAAGTGTAACCGGAGCCGAATAACACCACATGCACCAGCAGCGGATGGATCTGGTGCAGCTTGATCAGTGAGCGCCAGTCGGCGGGCAGATGTGCGGAGTTGGCTTCGTAGGCGGCGTAGATCGTCTCCAGGTGCGGGCAGCCGAAGAGGGCCAGCATCGCCAAGTCGGTGACGCGGTGTCCGCCATGGGCCGCCGGGTCGATCAGCACCGCCGCCGCAGCGGTGAAGAGCACGTTGCCCGCCCATAGATCGCCGTGGATCCGCGCCGGGGGAGCAGCGTCGTCAAACTCCCCATTGATCAGCCGCTCGGCGACCCGCTCGAACGGCGCGGTGTTGCGGATCAACCGCCGCTGCGCCGCCTGCTCAACGTAGGGCAACACCCGATAGCGGGCATAGAACTCTCCCCAGTTCGGCAACGGTGTGGTCGGCATCGGCAACTCCGCATCCCCGATGAAACAGTCGCCGTCATAGCCCTCGGGCCGAGCCCCAAAACCTGCGGCCCCGGCGTCGTGCGTCACTGTCAACTCCGCCCCGAACCGCGCCGCCACCTCGCGCGTCGGCGTCCCCGGATACACCCGCTCCACGCTGATCGATTCGCCATCCACCTGCCGCACCCGCACCACCTGGGCTCCACCGTCCACCCGCAACCACCGCAGCCCGGCCGCCTCCGCCGCAAAAAACCCGCGCGGCGCCCCCGCCCTCCGCTTCTCAACCAACTCCATCCCCCCAGCCTACCGACCCTGCTACCCCGAACCACCGAACCGGACAGTACCCAGGCCCGATCCAGGGAGTCTGAATCGGGCCCGGTACGGGGTTAGGTTTACTTGTATTCGCGGCCCTTGGCGTCTGCGGACATCATGGCGTCGTACAGATCGGCCGGGGTGACGGCGAACGGGTGGTTGTGGACGAAGGAGCCTTCGCCGGCCACGGCGGCGGAGAAGAGCTTCATCCGCTCTTCGCCGAGGCCTTCGATGTTGAGATCGGCGAACGTGGTGGGCAGGCCAGCCTCGGTGAGGAAGCCCGCGATCTCGTCGATATCCGCCGGCTCCACGTCGTCATCGAGGCAAAGCTGCGTGAGCAGGCCGAACGCCACCTTCTCACCGTGGTAATAGCCGTGCGTCTCCGGCAGCATCGGCAAGCCGTTGCCCATCGCGTGCGCGGTGGCCAGGCCGCCGGACTCCCAGCCGATGCCCGAGAGCAGCGTCGTCGCTTCGACGACCTTCTCGACGGACGGGGTGGCCGCGCCCAGCTTCACGTCGGCGATCGCGCGCAGGCCGTGCTCCAAGAGCACATCGCGGCACAGCTCGGCCATGGCCAGCGCCGTCAGCGAGGCGACCCCGCCGGTGCAGGTGATCGCGCGGGACTGGCGGCAGGCCTCGGCCTCGTACCAGGTGGCGATCGCGTCGCCGATGCCGGCCACGAACAGCCGCACCGGAGCCTTCACGATGACGTCGGTGTCCACCAGAATGTAATCCGGGTTCGCGTCCCACATGTCGAAGCCGATCATCACGCCGTCCGGGTCGTACCAGACGGTGCAGGCTGACGTGGGAGCGTCATTCGACGCTACCGTCGGCACGATGATGTGCGGCAGCTTGTTGTAGATCGCCGCCGCCTTCGCCGCGTCAATGCACTTGCCGCCGCCGATGCCGATCACCATCGCCGCGTCCTTAGCGATGGCCGCCACGCGCTCCGCCTCGGCGTGGGTGGTCTCGCCCCCGAACGGGACGTCCACCAGCTCGACTCCGGCCGCATCCAGCGACTTGGCGACTTGCTCGCCCACGGCCGCCTTCGCCCGCGTGCCCCAGAGCACCACTGCTTTCTTACCCAGCATCGCCGCGTATGCGCCGATTTCTTCGATGACTCCGCGCCCTTGAATGAATTTGCGCGGAAGTGAGATTGCCTTCTTTGGCATTTGCCCTCCTTGTAGGTTTGCCGGTCTCTCCGGCCGAGTCAACGCTGACTCTCCTTCCACCATACCCGATACCAGGTTGTATATACAACCTCTCCACGGAGTGAGGTGGCAATAGTTGGACGAGTATGAGACAATCGTCTACGTGCTGAGCATCATCATTACCTAGCGCGTCAGGGACAAGCCCCGGCGCGCGCACCTCCTGCGACCCAGGAGGTTTTTTGTTGCCCGAGCACTTTAGGAGGACAGATGAGTTTTCAGGTCTACGACACGACGTTGCGGGACGGCGCCCAACAGGAGGGCATGAATCTCTCGGTGGCCGACAAGCTGGCCATCGCGCGGATGCTTGACGACTTGGGCGTCGGCTTCATCGAGGGCGGCTGGCCGGGCGCGATTCCGAAAGACACCGAGTTCTTCGCCCGCGCGGCTGCCGAGCTGAGCCTGCGCCATGCCACGCTGGCGGCGTTCGGGTCGACGCGGAAGGCGTACAAGTCTGCCGATTCGGACGCCCAGGTGAAAGCGCTGCTGGAGTCGGGAGCTCCGGTCGTCACCCTGGTGGCGAAGTCGGATGTGCGGCATGTGGAACGCGCGCTGCAGACCACCCGCGCGGAAAACCTGGCCATGATCACCGACACCGTGGCGCTGCTGGTTTCCGAGGGCCGGCGGGTATTCGTGGACGCCGAGCATTTCTTTGACGGCTGGCGCTTCGACTCTGCCTACACCTTCGATTGCCTACAGGCCGCCGCCGATGCCGGGGCCGAGGTGCTGGTGCTCTGCGACACCAACGGCGGCATGATTCCCGCCTGGATCGCCGAGATCACCGCGGCGGTACACGGGCGGCTGGATACCCGGCTGGGCATCCACTGCCACAACGACACTGGCTGCGCGGTGGCCAACACCTTGGCAGCGGTGGAGGCCGGGGCCACCCAAGTGCAGGGCACCTTCAACGGCTATGGCGAGCGCACCGGCAACGCCGACCTGACCACCGTCGTCGGCAACCTGGCAATTAAATACGGTCTCGAAGTGCTGCCCGCGGGCAAGCTGGCCGAGCTGACGAACACCGCCCACTCGATCTCGGAGATCACCAACATCGCCCCCTTCGCGCGCCAACCCTACGTGGGCCAGAGCGCCTTCACGCACAAGGCCGGGCTGCACGCCTCCGCGATCCGCATCGATCCGGACATGTACCAGCACATCGATCCGCTGCGCGTCGGCAACGACATGCGGATGCTGGTCTCGGAGATGGCCGGGCGGGCCTCCATCGAGCTGAAGGGCAAAGAGCTGGGCATTGATCTCACCGGGCAGGACGAGGTGCTCACCCGCGTCACCGAGAAGGTCAAGGAGTTGGAGGCGCAGGGCTACACCTTTGACGCGGCCGACGCCTCCTTCGAGCTGCTGCTGCGCGGCGAGCTGACGGGCGTCAAACCGTCGTACTACACCGTCGAATCCTGGCGGACGATCTCCGAGACGGTCGGCGGGGGCGATGACGAGACGGTCTCCGAGGCCACCGTGAAGCTGGTCGCCGGCGGGGTGCGCTTCGTGGCCACCGGCGAGGGCAACGGCCCGGTGAACGCCCTTGACGCCGCGTTGCGCAAGGCGCTGCTACCGGTCTACCCGGAGCTGGAGGCGATCAAGCTGGTGGATTACAAAGTCCGCATTTTGGATTCCGATTCGGGCACCGACGCCTCCACCCGCGTCATGATTGAAAGCCGGGCTGGCAAGGCGTCTTGGCGCACTGTGGGCGTGGGCACGAACGTGATCGAGGCCTCCTGGGAGGCGCTCACTGACGCGCTCAACTACGGCCTGCTGCACGCAGGCGTGGTGAACCGGTAGCTCAGGCGCCTCAGGCGTAGCTCCAGTCGGCGTCCGCGGCGGCCCGACGACGATGGTAGATGACGTGCGCCACTGCGGCGATGACGAGCAGGAACAGGATCTTCTTCACCTCGTCACCATAGCGAGGATTCAAGTCGGTTGCGGCGCTGTCCAGCAGCACGTAAATATTTCTATTGAATCGCCCTGTCTCCCGCCGCTTGGCTGAGGTAGAGTTTCATCTGACCAAATACTCATTGACGAGAGAAAGACCAAAACCATGGTACCTACTCCTACTCCTGCAGATAAATTCACCTTCGGTCTCTGGACTGTGAACTGGGGCGGCAACGATCCGTTCGGTCCGCCGACCCGCCCATCGATGGACACCGTGCATGTCGTCGAGAAGCTGGCCGAGATCGGCGCTTACGGCATGACGTTCCACGATGACGACCTCTTCGCCTTCGGCTCCACCGAAGAGCAGCGTCGTCACGAGATCGAGCGCTTGAAGGGCGCGCTGGCCGCCACCGGCCTGAAGATCCCGATGATCACCACCAATCTTTTCAGCCATCCGGTCTTCAAAGACGGTGGCTTCACCTCCAATGACCGGGCGGTCCGCCGCTTCGCCGTCCGCAAGGTGCTGCGCAACCTGGATCTCGCCGCTGAGCTTGGTGCCACCACCTTCGTGATGTGGGGTGGCCGTGAAGGCGCCGAATACGATCAGGCCAAAGACATCCGCGCCGCGCTGGAGCGCTACCGCGAGGCCGTCAACTTCCTCGGCCAGTACGTGCTCGACAAGGGCTACAACATCCGCTTCGCCATCGAGCCGAAGCCGAACGAGCCGCGCGGCGACATCCTGCTGCCGACGGTCGGCCATGCGTTGGCCTTCATCGAGTCGCTGGAGCACCCGGAGTTGGTCGGCTTGAATCCGGAGGTCGGCCACGAGCAGATGGCCGGGCTGAACTTCGCCGCCGCCATCGCGCAGGCGCTCTACCACGGCAAGCTCTACCACATCGATCTGAACGGCCAGCGGGGCATCAAGTACGATCAGGATCTGGTCTTCGCCCATGGCGACATCTACAACGCCTTCGCGCTGGTCGATCTGCTGGAGTTCGGCGGCCCCGGCGGCGTCCCCGCCTACACCGGCCCGCGTCACTTCGACTACAAGCCGTCCCGCACTGAGGACGAGTCGGGTGTTTGGGAATCCGCCAAGGCGAACATGGCGAACTACCTCATCCTGAAGGAGCGCGCCGCGTCATTCCGCGCCGATCCCGAGGTGCAGGAAGCGTTGCAGGCCGCCAAGGTGGACGAGCTGAGCGTCCCGACCTTCGGCCCCGGCGAAAGCTATGACGACATCATCGCCGACCGTTCCGCTTGGGAAGAGTTCGATCCTTCGCTCTACTACGGCGGCAAGGGCTTCGGCTTCGTGCGGCTGCAGCAGTTGGTCACCGAGCACCTCACCGGCGCTCGCTAAATTTCATCCAAAGTCATTGGGGACAGCCGCCTGGCCGTCCCCTTTGGCTTACCTAAAACAAATCTCAAAGGAGAGTAATGGCAAAGGTAATCGGCGTTGACACCTCAACGCAGAGTTGCAAAGTGGTCGTCCGCGATTCGGCGACTGGCGAGTTGCTGGCATCCGGGCGCGCGAAGCACCCCGACGGCACCTCCGTCGATCCGAAGTATTGGTGGGCGGCGTTCCAAGACGCCTTGATCCAAGCCGGCGGGCTGGACGGCGTGGAGTCGGTGTCGGTAGGCGGCCAGCAGCATGGCATGGTCGCCCTCGACGCCCAAGGCAATGTGATTCGCGACGCGCTGCTCTGGAATGACACCCGCAGCGCCCAAGCGGCCCTCGATCTGATCGCCGAAGTCGGCGCCCCGGAGTACGCCAGCCGCACCGGCGTGGTGCCGGTGGCGTCGTTCACGGCCACTAAGCTGCGCTGGCTGCGCGATAACGAGCCGGAAAACGCGGCGAAGGTGGCGGCGGTGGCGTTGCCGCACGATTGGTTGACGTGGCGGCTGCGCGGTTACGGCCCGGCGGGCGAATCCGAGCTGGGGCCGAATCTTGACGAGTTGGTCACCGACCGTTCGGACGCCTCGGGTACCGCGTATTGGTCGCCGGATTCGGGCGGCTATGATCGCGAGCTGCTCAAGCTGGCGCTCGGACATGACGCCATCCTGCCGCGGGTCTTGGGGCCGAGCGAGTCGGTGCCGGGTCCGGGCTTCATCGTGGGGCCGGGCGCCGGCGACAACGCCGCCTCCGGTATGGGGCTGGATGCCTCGCCGGGTGACGTGGTGGTCTCGCTGGGCACCTCGGGCACCGTCTTCGCGTCGACGGAAACCGTCTGCCGGGACGTCACCGGCACGGTCGCCGGTTTCGCGGACTGCACCGGGAACTTCCTGCCGCTGGTCTGCACGTTGAACGCCGCGCGGGTGCTCGATGCGATCTGCAAGGTGCTGCGGGTCTCGTTTGACGAGTTGGCTTCCCTGGCGCTGGCCGCCCAGCCGGGCGCGGGCGGCGCGGTGCTGGTGCCCTACTTTGAGGGCGAGCGCACTCCCAACCTGCCCACCGCGAAGGCGTCGCTGCGCAACCTCACCTTGGCGAACACCGATCCGGAGAATCTGGCTCGGGCCGCCATCGAGGGAATGCTCTGCGGCTTGGCCGACGGCTACGAGGCGATGGCCCGCCTGGGCGTCAAAGCGCGGCGGATCCTGCTCACCGGCGGCGCTGCCGCCAACCCGGCGGTGCAGGCAATCGCCGCCACCGTCTTCGGCGTCCAGATCGACATCCCGACTCCCGGCGAGTATGTGGCTGACGGCGCGGCTCGCCAGGCTGCTTGGGCGTTGACGGGCGAGCGGCCCACCTGGCCGGTGGAGATGCTGGCCAGCAAGCCGGCCGATCCGGAGCCGGTGGTTCGCGAGCAGTATGTGGCCGCGGCGAAACTGGTGGCTGCCGAATACGCCTGATGGCTAAAAAAGGAGGCGGGGGGACACCGGCGCTGCAGACGCTAGACGCCGCTGGCGTCCCCTACCAAATCCACGAGTACGCGCACGATCCGCGCTCGACGGTCGGTTTCGGCTTGGAGAGCGCGAACGTGCTCGGCATTGAGCCCGAGCGCAATTTCAAGACCTTGATGGTCGACGTCGACGGCGAGTTGGCGGTCGGCTGCGTCCCGGCTTCCGGGCGGCTGGATCTGAAGGCGTTCGCGAAGTCGCTGGGCGGCAAGAAAGCCGAGCTGGCCGATCCGGCGTTGGCCGAACGGGCCACCGGCTACATCGTCGGCGGCATCTCCCCGCTCGGGCAGAAGCGTCCCGCGCCCACGGTGATCGACGAGACCGTCGAGTTGTATGACACCGTGTTCGTCTCCGGCGGCCGGCGCGGGTTGACGATCGAGCTGGCTCCCGCCGACCTGTTGCGGCTCACCGGAGCGCAGGTGGCCGACATCGCGCGCTGAGGCTACCGGAACCAAATGGTGGTGTTCGGCGGGGCGACGTCAGCGGGCGCGGCGGTGGAGAGCAGGATCTCCCCGGCGGGCAGCGGCGCGGGCGCGTCGGTGAAGTTGGTGAAGGTGTGCCATTCGCCCCGCGAAAAGTGCAGCGTGCCGGGCGGCGAATCGTGCCAGGCGAAGTGGGCGTCCACGGCGGCGGGCAGCAACTGTTTGCGCAGCGCGAGGGCTTTGCGGAAGAAGGCCAAGGTGGAGGCGGGATCGTCAGCTTGGATCGAGACAGCGTACTGGCCGAACCAATCGGGTTGCGGCAGGTGGGAGCCGTTCTCCCCGAAGCCAAACGAGGTGCCCGCCGGGGTCCACGGCAGCGGCACCCGGCAGCCGTCCCGGCCCACCTCCAGGCCGGCGTTGCGATAGAAGGCGGGGTCTTGGCGTTCCGCATCGGGGATTTCCAACACCTCGGGCAGGCCCAATTCCTCGCCTTGGTAGATATACGTGCTGCCCGGCAATGCCAGCGCGAAGGCGAGGGCGGCCTTGGAGCGCGCCAAGCCGGCTTCGGCGTCAAGCGGCAGATACGTCCCGCCGGAAAGCAGCCAGCGGCGATCCCGATCCCAGGTGGTGCCCTGCGAGTTCTTGATGTCGGAGTTTTCCGGGGTGGCCGGGGGCAGGCCCAGTCGGGTCGCGGAGCGGATCACGTCGTGGTTGGAGAACACCCAGGTGGACGATGAGCCCGCCTCGTCCGCCGAGGTGAGGTTCTCGTCGACGATCCGGAAAAAGTTCACCGCGTCGAAGTTCGCCCGCAGCAGGTCGAAGTTGAAAGCCTGGCCCAGCGAGGTGGGCACGGCGTAGCGGGCCCGGCGCGAGGGAATCTCCACCCAGACCTCCCCGACGGCAAAGCGCGGCGGATCATACTCGTCGAAAACTTGCCGCCATTCGGCGTAGATGTCGTCCACCTCGTCGCGGTCGTAGTAGGGATGATCGGGCCCGGCCTTGATCTGGGCGAGCTGCGCGGCAGTCGGCAGCGGATCGGCCGAGAAATCCTTGGCCAGCCCGAAGGCCACGTCCACCCGGAAGCCGTCCACCCCGTGATCCGCCCAGAAACGCAACGTCCGCAGGAAATCAGCGCGCACCTCGGGGTTGTCCCAGTTCCAATCCGGCTGCTCGGGGGCGAACAGATGGTAGTAGAACTGCCCGTCGCCGACCGGCTCCCAGGCCGGGCCGCCAAAAGTCGCCCCCCAATCCGAGGGCGGAATCGCCTTGTCCGGCCCCAAGCCGTCGCGGAAGATGTAGCGATCCCGCTCCGGTGAGCCCGGCGGGGATGCCAAGGCCGCCTGGAACCACTCATGGTGGATGGACGAATGGTTCGGCACGATGTCGACGATCATCTTGATGCCCTGCGCGTGCAGCGCGTCCACCAGCGCGTCAAAATCCTCGATGGAGCCGATCCGCGGATCGACCGCCCGATAGTCGTCCACGTCGTAGCCGCCGTCATAGAGCGCCGACGGATAGAACGGCGACAGCCAGACGGCATCCACGCCCAGATCGCGCAGATAGCCGACCTTCGCGCGAATCCCGTTCAGATCCCCGATCCCGTCCGCGTTGCTGTCCGCAAACGACCGCGGATAGATCTGATAAACCACCGCATCCCGCCACCAGTTTTTCTCGTCCATGCCAACTCCAAGACTGTTCCGATCACGCCGCCCCCTACCCTACGGCCATCGCCCCAGGCAATTCACCAAACCCCACCATCGTTAACTGATCGTTGTACTCGCCCGTCAACCCTCATCCCGCCAGCCGGCTTCCCCCACCTCCGTCAAAGAATGAGCAGTTCCGGTGCCAACTCGGCGGTTTTGGCCGCCGGAATCGCTCATTCTGTACTGTCACTTGATGCAAGCGAGAGCCTTCTGCAATGCCTCCACGCCATACCGTGCCTCTCCTCCATCCCAATTCTCGGGATCCGTAATCTCAGCAAAGTGTGCCCAATTCCCGTAAGGCTCATCGAACACTATGTCCGGATCTGGGTTGTTGCCCCAGGCCAGCCAAGTGGTCGTCTCCCCATAAGCCACCGCGGCGATTACCCAGTACCCGCTGCCCGCATCCACAGCTTGCGCCTGCGAAGGAGGCTCGTAGGGAGTGCCTTCTTGGTGGTGATAGGTAGCAATTTTGGTTCCTAGATTGCTGATATTTATGTCTCCACCGCCCGTCGCGGTTGGAGGTAACTGAGGGTAGTCCAGCAGGTCGTAGCAGCCAAAATGCGTGGGAAACACATCTGGGCTTTCAGCTATGTAGAACTCGCTGGGCGTCGCAGTCACCGCAGGCGAAGACGCCTCCGGCGGGGCCTCAGACAGAAAAGCACACCCCGTCGTCGCCCACAGCCCGACAATCGTCAGCGTAATCAAAGCCATCGTTCTCCGCACCGGCAGCCCTCCTCGCCAGCTTTCCAACCTCGTCACTCCCTAGCCTACTCCGCTAGCAGATACACCGGGGCTAAACTTTTCTTCATCTCGAGCGACTAAGTAGTAGCAACCAGATCGGCCAAGGTGCCAAGCCGACCGGGATGCCACCAGGAAACTACCGTGAGGAGGCTACTGTTGGAGGACGAGAAGCGGGAATTCGACGTGGCTGCGCTCTATAAGGAGCATCGCGAGACAGCGTACTGGGAAGCGTATTTTGTTCTAAAGGCATTCGGAGCCCAAAACTGGGCGGAGGATGTAGTGCACGAGGTCTTCGCTTCGCTCAAAGAGCCCGCCCTTGGAAAAGTGCGCAACTGGAAGGCTTATCTCCGAAAAGCGGCGCGCAACCAGGCGGTTTCGATGGAGCGGGACGGGAAATCGCCGAGGTTGGCCGTGACGATCTTAGAACACTTACCTTGAACTGCCGCAGCCAGAACGTGGCGGTCTTTGGGATGGTTGTTCATGCTGTCGATCAGGTGCTCGAATCCGGTGATACTAGCGTGCGGAAACGCGGAAACCATCTGGTCGATGCGGCGCTGGGCGCGTTCTTGTGGAAGGCCCCGCTTCTCTGTCAATGCTTGCTTGGCTTCTTCGAGGATCATCGGTGACCAAGCAGGATCGAGCAGACGAGCGTCGGCTAAATCGAGCAGTACGTCCGTCAGGGAGATCGGAACCAGGACGCAAGCGTCAAGCAGCACACGCTCAGCCATCAGCGGGTTTGGATAAAGGTTTCAGGGTGGCGGGCTAGGTCGGAGAAGTCCTCGCTCATCTGGTCCAGGACGGCACGACGACGGGAACTCTCGGCAGCGTCGTAAGCAGCCAGATCCCCAAGGCGAATCCGGCGGTGGCTGTTCGGACGCTCGAACGGCACCTCGCCGCTTTCCAGCAGCTTTACCATGGTCGGACGCGAGACCCCGATTATGTCGGCGGCTTCCTGCGTGGTCAGGAATGTGTCTTGAGAACCGACCACGACTTCCTTGCCTTCAGCAAAGGCCTGCGCAGCAGCCGAGAGCACTTTCAGCAAGGGCTGCGGCAGCCTGACAGGTTCCTTTCCGGGCACGACAACCGTCGCGTCATCAGTCGCCGACAGTGACTGGGCGACAGAAGCGGCAGCTTTCACTTCGTCCGGCACGGTGATCAGCAAACTCATACCACCATCATAAATCAAAAAAATCGAAAACGCCAAGACCTTCAAATGGGCAGCCTCAGATCGTCCGCTGATTCTTGGTTTTTCGGGGGTCAGGCGGTTTCGAGGGGGGTGTAGACGCGGCGGCCGTTGGTGACGTCGGAGCGGTAGAGGATGATGTTGCTGATGGGTTGGGAGCGGGCGGGGATTTCGACCCAGGCGTCGCGGATGTCTTGGGCTTGGCGGGCGATGGTGATGTGGGGGCGGAAGCGGCGGACGTCGATGTCGAAACCGGCTTCGCGGAGGGCGGTTTGCAGGTTGACGGCCAAGTTAGACAGTTCGCGGTGCTCTTTGAGGCCCACCCAGAGCGTTAACGAGCGGCCCTTGCCGAAATGGCCGAAACCGGCCAACTCCACCGGCTGTTTGGGCAGCGGGAATTGGCGCATCACGGCGGCGGCCTCGTCAACCCGTTCGGAATTGCCAATGAACGCCAGCGTGATGTGCAGGTTTTCCAGCCGGGTGTAGTGGGCGCGCACGCCCTGCGCCTTGAGTTGCTGTTGGACGGCCTCCAAGGCTTCCAGCAACTCCGCCGCAATCGGGATGGCGATGAAGAGCCGCATCACAACTCGCTGCCGGTGAGCAGCCGATACGCCTGCAGGTAGCGGGCCCGGGTGGCCGCGACCACCTCGGCGGGCAGCGGCGGCGGGGGAGTGTCGGAGGCTTTGTCCCAGCCCGATTCCTTGCTGAGCCAATCGCGCACATACTGTTTGTCGAAGGACGGCTGGGGGCCGCCCGGCGCCCAGGTGGCGGCATCCCAGAAGCGGGACGAATCGGGCGTCAACACCTCGTCGGCCAACACCAGTGTGCCGTCGGGACGCAGGCCGAACTCGAACTTGGTGTCCGCCAAGATGATGCCGCGCGCGCGGGCGATTTCCTCAGCCTTGGTGTAGACGGCCAGCGAGGTGGCGCGCACCCGCTCGGCCAGCTCGGCGCCGATGATGCCGGTCAAAGTCGCAAACGAGATGTTCTCGTCATGCGCGCCGATTTCCGCCTTGGTGGACGGGGTGAAGATCGCCTCCGGCAGCCGCGAGCCATCCGTCAAACCCGCGGGCAGGTCAATGCCCGTCACCGTGCCCGACTTGCGGTATTCAGCCAATCCGGAGCCGGTCAGGTAGCCGCGCACGATCGCCTCCACCGGCACCATCTGCAGCTCCTCGACGATGACGCTTCGGCCGGCGAACTCGGCGGGCACGTCGGTGGAGATGACGTGGTTCTCCACCACGCCCGCCAACTGCTCGAACCACCACAAAGACAACTGGGTGAGCACCTTGCCCTTGTCTGGGATCGGGGTGGAGAGCACGAAGTCGAAGGCGGAGATGTTGTCGGTGGCGACCATCAGGATCTGGCCCGGCGCGTAGCGGTAGAGCTGACGGACCTTGCCGGTGTGTATTAGTTCTAGACTCATCTTTTCTTGGGGGTTGCGGCGCTAGAGCAGCGCTCCGGGATGGTAGCTGGCCGCCTCGGGATACTGGGCGGCCAACTGTTGGATTTCGGCGGTGATCTGATCCACCTGGGCGCGGGCGGTGCCCGTCAACGAGAGCGGATCAGCGGTGGCGGCGGCCAACTGCTCCGCGCTCAATCCGAGCACGGGATCAGCGGCGAGCCGCTCCAACAGGTCATTGGTGTGGGCGCCATTGCGCAAGGCGAGGGCGACGGCGACGGCATGGCCTTTGATCGCCTCGTGGGCCACCTCCCGTCCGACCCCGTTGCGCACCGCCGCCAGCAGCACCTTGGTGGTGGTGAGGAAAGGCAGGTAGCGGGCCAGCTCAGCCTCGATGACGGCGGGGAAGGCGCCGAATTCGTCCAGCACCGTCAAGAAAGTCTCAAAGAGGCCGTCGAGCGCGAAGCAAGCGTCCGGCAGCGCCACCCGGCGCACCACCGAGCAGGAGACGTCCCCCTCGTTCCACTGGTTCCCAGCCAACTGGGCGGCCATGTCCGCATAGCCGCGCAACACCACCGCCAGGCCGTTCACCCGCTCGCAAGACCGGGCGTTCATCTTGTGCGGCATCGCCGACGAGCCCACCTGGCCTTCCTTGAAGCCCTCGGTGACCAGCTCCTGGCCAGCCATCAGCCGAATCGTGGTGGCCAGCGAGGACGGGCCGGCGGCCACCTGCACCAGCGCGGAGAGCACCTCGTAATCGAGCGAGCGCGGATAGATCTGGCCGACGGACGTCAACGTCTTGGTGAAGCCCAGTTTCGCGGCGACCTTTTGCTCCAACGAATCCACCGCCACGCTGCCAGCGAGCAGATCGAGGGCATCCTGGGCGGTGCCCATCGGGCCTTTGATGCCGCGCAACGGATAGCGGGCGATCAGATCGTCCAGCCGGTGGTAGGCGAGCAGCGTCTCCTGGGCGGCGTTGGCGAAGCGCTTGCCCAGCGTGGTGAGCTGGGCCGGGACGTTGTGGCTGCGACCGGTGAGCGGCTGGTCGCGATACTGCTGGGCCAGCCGGGCCAGGTTCACCAGCACGGTGAGGGTGCGCTGCCGGATCAACTGCATCGCCGCCAACAGTTGCGCCTGCTCGATGTTCTCGGTGAGATCCCGGCTGGTCATCCCCTTGTGGATTTCCTCGTGGCCAGCTAGCGCGTTGAACTCCTCGATGCGGGCCTTCACGTCGTGGCGGGTGACGCGCTCGCGGGCGTTGATCGAATCCAGATCGACCTCGCCCACCACGCGCTCATAATCCGCGATGGTCTGCGGATCCACCGGCACGCCCAGCTCCGCCTGCGCCTGCAACACCGTGATCCACAGCCGCCTTTCGGCCTTGATCTTCTCTTCGGGCGACCAAATCTCGCGCATCGCCGCCGACGCATACCGGGTAGCCAGGACGTTGGGAACGCTCACTTTGACCTCCTTTCGCGCGGGCGTCACCACCCGACACTGATTTCGTTGTTGACGGCTTTGAGTGCGATGTCATGACGGTAGAAGCTGCCCGCGAAACTCACCTGCCGCACCTTCGCGTAGGCGTCCTCCCGGGCCTGGGCCAACGTGTCGCCGGAGCCGACCACCGCCAGCACCCGGCCCCCGTTGCTGACCAGCTCGCCGGCCTCGTTCAAAGCGGTGCCGGCATGGAAGATGTAATCGGCGTAGCCGCCGGTGATCACGTCGCCCTTGCGCGGCGTGCCCGGATAGCCCTCGGCGGCAACCACGATCGCGCACGTCGCCCCCGAGCCCCACTCCAACGGCGGCTGGCTGGCCAACTGGCCGGTGGCGGCCGCATGGAGCACCTGGCCCAGCCCGGTCTTCAAGCGGCGCAGCAGCGGCTGCGTCTCCGGATCGCCGAAACGGGCGTTGAATTCGACGACGCGCAAGCCCCGGCTCGTCAACGCCAAGCCCGCGTAGACCAAGCCCACGAACGGGATGCCGCGGCGGGCCAGCTCGTCCACCGTCGGCTGGATCACGGTGTCGACGACTTGTTGCGTCAAGCCCGCGGGTGCCCACGGCAGCGGGGTGTACGCGCCCATGCCGCCGGTGTTCGGCCCGGTGTCCCCGTCGCCGACCCGCTTGAAATCCTGGGCGGGCTCGAAGGGCAGCACGCTGGTGCCGTCAGAGAGCGCGAACAGCGAGACCTCCGGCCCGTCCAAATACTCTTCGATCACCACTTGGCCGCACTCGATGGCGTGGGCCAGCGCCTGCGCCCGATCCGAGGTGACGACCACGCCTTTGCCGGCCGCCAGCCCGTCATTCTTGACGACGTAAGGCGGGCCGAACTCGTCCAGCGCGGCGGCGAACTCGGCCTCGGTGGTGCAATAGCGTGCCGCGGCGGTAGGCACCCCGGCGGCCGCCATGATCTCCTTCGCGAACGACTTCGAGCCTTCCAGCCGCGCGGCGGCGGCACTCGGCCCGAAAACTGGAATGCCGACGGCCCGCACCGCGTCAGCGACCCCGGCCACCAGCGGCGCCTCCGGACCCACCACCACCAACTCGGCAGCCAACTGCCGCGCCAAGGCGGCGACCGCTGCCCCGTCCGTCTGGTCGATCGGATGGTTGATCCCGACGGCGGCCGTGCCCGGATTGCCGGGAGCGATATGCACCTGCCCGACGGATTCATCTTGGGCCAACGCCCAAGCCAACGCGTGTTCGCGGCCTCCGCCGCCGACTACCAATACATTCGCCAGTTTCAAATCAAATCCCTGATCATTACTACTTGTTCGCGGCTGGGCCCCACCCCGATCCCGGAGATGCGGGCCCCCACCAATTCTTCCAGACGTTTGACGTAAGCCTGCGTGGTGTCCGGCAACTCGGCGAAGCTGCGGGCGCCCGAGATGTCCGCCGTCCAACCGGGCAGATACTCGTACACCGGCTCGGCGTGGTGGAAGTCCGATTGCGTCATCGGCACGTGGTGGACCAGCTCGCCGTTCACCCGGTAGCCGACGCACACCGGGATCTGCTCCCAGCCCGTCAGCACATCCAGTTTCGTCAAGAACAGGTCGGTGAACGAGTTCACCCGCACCGCCTGCTCCACCACCAGCGCGTCAAACCAGCCGCAGCGGCGGGGCCGCCCGGTAGTGGTGCCGAACTCGCCGCCGTCCTGACGCAGCTTCTCGCCCGCGTCATCCAGCAGCTCGGTGGGGAAGGGGCCTTCGCCCACCCGCGTGGTGTACGCCTTCATGATGCCGATCACCCGGTCGATGCGCGTCGGCCCCACGCCCGCGCCGATGCACGCCCCGGCCGCGATCGGATTCGACGACGTCACATACGGGTAGGTGCCGTGGTCGACGTCCAGGTGGTGCGCCTGCGCGCCCTCGAAGAGCACGATCTTGCCCGCGTCCAGCGCCGCATTCAGCACCAACGCGGTGTCCGCGATCAACGGGCGGAGCCGCTCGGTGTAGCTGAGCAGATGATCCGCCACCTCGTCCGGCCGGATCGCCGCCCGGTTATAGACCTTCACCAGCAGATGGTTCTTCTGCTCCAGGGAAGCCTCCACCTTTTGCCGCAGGATGCTCTCGTCGAGCAGATCCTGGATGCGGATCCCGAGCCGGTTCACCTTGTCCGAATAGGCGGGCCCGACGCCCCGACCGGTGGTGCCGATCTTCCGCTTCCCCAAAAACCGCTCGGTGACCTTGTCGATCACCTTGTGGTAGGGGGCGATCACGTGCGCGTTCGCGGAGACCAGCAGCCGTTCCACGGCCGCCACCCCACGCGAGGCGAGCAGCTCGATCTCCTCAAAGAGGACGTCGAGATCGACCACCACCCCGTTCCCGATCACCGGGATGCCGTTCGGATTCAGGATCCCCGACGGCAGCAGGTGCAGCGCGTACGTCTCGCCGTCCACCACGATGGTATGCCCGGCGTTGTTGCCGCCCGAATACCGCACGGTGTAATCGACGCGTTCGCCGATCTGATCGGTGGCCTTGCCCTTGCCTTCGTCGCCCCACTGGGCACCGACGATTACGATTCCGGGCATTCTCCCTCCCTTTTTTGCGGGTGTTACCGCAGCGCCGCGATGGCTTCCCGCAGCCCACCGCGGGTGTACATGTCGCCCTCGAACTTGGTGCCGTTCAGCAGCACCGTCGGCGTGCCGGAGACATTCTCGTTGAACGCCGTCTGGGTACCCGCCGCGACCGCGCTTTCGAACTCCATCGCGGTGAAGCCGTCAATCACCGACTGCGGCACCCCGGCACGGGTGGCGAGATCGGCGAGATCGGCGTCGCTGAGCGCGTTGGTGCTCTCCTGCGGCTGCGATTCGAAGAGCGCGTCGTGGAAGGCCAGATAGTTCTCCGGCGCCTGACTCGCCACCGCCAGCGCGTCATTCGCGGATCGGGTGGAGTACTTGGTGCCGTTGGAGGCGTCGTCCAGGAAGCTCATCGCGTGCAGCGAGAGCTTGATGTCGCCAGCGTTCAGATAGTCTTCCAAATCCAGGTGGTTCGCCCGTTCGAACATGCCGCAGTAGGGGCACATGTAATCGAAGTAGATGTCGACGGTGATGCTGGGCGTCGCGCCCTGCGCCACCAGCGAGACCACCGCGCCGTCGACCGTCACGTCGTAGTTTGACGGCTGTTGGGCTACCACCACTTGCTGCGGTGTTTGGTTACCCCCGAACAGCCCCAAGGTGCTGGCCGCGATCCCCAGCGCCGCGCCGAAGAACAGCCCAGCCAGCCCGGCGACCAGCACTCGGCCGCGGCCGGTCTTTGCTTTCACCGGGGCGGCCTGCTGGGCGCTGTAGGACTGGATGCCGTACTGCTCGTACATCGGGGAGACCGGCTCCGCCTCGGGGACGGGCGGACCGAAATCCGGGGCGTCTTCCGGGGTGCTGGGCGGATCTGGAGGGAGGTAGTCAGTCATCAGCCGATGGACTTTCCAGCCGAACGGAGCTGCTCGCAGGCTTCGACGACGCGGGCGCTCATCGCGGCCTCCGCCTCTTTGCCCCAAGCGCGCGGATCGTACTGCTTCTTGTTGCCGACTTCGCCGTCAATCTTGAGCACGCCGTCATAGTTGCGCATCATGAAATCGACCACCGGGCGGGTGAACGCATACTGGCAGTCGGTGTCGATGTTCATCTTGATCACGCCGTAATCCACCGCGTCAGAAATCTCTTGGTCGGTGGAGCCGGAGCCGCCATGGAAGACCAGGTCGAACGGCTTGTCGACGCCGTACTTGGCGCCCACCGCGTCCTGGATTTCCTTCAGCACCTCGGGGCGGAGCTTCACCGCGCCCGGCTTGTAGACGCCGTGTACGTTTCCGAACGTCAACGCGGTGGTGTAGCGGCCCTGTTCGCCGAGGCCGAGGATCTCGACGGTGCGCATCCCGTCCGCCACCGTGGTGTACAGCTTGTCGTTGATCTCGGCGGAGACGCCGTCTTCCTCGCCGCCGACCACGCCGACCTCGATCTCCAGGATCTGGTGGTTGTACTTCGTCAACGCCAACAGCTCATGCGCGATCTCCAGGTTCTCCTCCATCGGGATGGCCGAGCCGTCCCACATGTGCGACTGGAAAAGCGGATTCTCGCCGCGATCCACGCGCTCCTTGGAGATGGCGAGCAGCGGACGCACGTAGGTGTCCAGCTTGTCCTTCGGGCAGTGGTCAGTGTGTACCGCGATGTTGACGGGGTAGTTCTTGGCGACGATGTGGGCGTACTCGGCGAGCGCGACCGCGCCGGTGACCATGTCCTTGATCGTCGGGCCGGAAGCGTACTGGGCGCCACCGGTGCTCACCTGGATGATGCCGTCGGCGCCGGCGGCCGCGAAACCGGCGATGGCGGCGTTCAAAGTCTGCGAAGAGGTGATGTTGATGGCGGCCAGGGCGAACGAGCCCTGCTTGGCGGCGTCAATCATCTCGGCATATTTCTCGGGGCTTGCAATAGGCATTTAGTCTCCTTAGGTATGGGGTCTTTGTTCCGGAGCAATCTTAGTCTTAAACGTCGAGCCTTGAGAGGTCGACGCCGCAAAGCTCCGCAGAATACGCCTTCACCGACTGATCCAGGCTGGCCGGGGTGACGTCCGCGTAGCCAATTGGCACCCAACAGGTGCGTCCGTCTTGGCCGCGCAACTCCAGCCGCAGCGCGCTCCCGGCGGTGGCCGGACGCATTGAGATTCGGGCGACGTCCACCCAGTCGCACCACAGCTCGCCCACCTTCAGCCCGACGCGGTTCAAACCGACGGCCAACGGACGGGTCTGCCGGGAGATGTCTTTGCGCACATTGCTGATGCGGATCAGGCCCATGCCGCCATAGAGCAGCACCGAGACCCCGGCGCCGATCCAGAACCAGATGGCATAGTCGAGCCCGTTGGGGAATATCGCCCAGGCGACGAATCCGAGCGCCGCGATCAAGATCGCGTAGCCCAAGCGGATCACCAGATTCAGCTGTTCCGCCCGCATTTGGGCAGCCGCCCGGCCTTCCTCGTAATAGAACCCGACCTCATCCATGCGCAAGATTGTAGTGGTAGATGGCAATGGCAGCTGCCGCGCCAGCGTTCAAGGAGCGGGTGGAGCCGTGTTGGGTGATCGCCACCAGCAGCTCGGCGCCGGTTACCATCGCCTCGGTGAGGCCGGGGCCCTCCGAGCCGAAGATCAGGCAGCAGCTTTCGGGCAGTTCGGCAGTTTCCAGCGGGACGGAGCCCGGCAGATTGTCGACGGCGACGGCCGCGATCTCCCGTTCGCGCAGCCAGGCGAAGAAACTGGCCTCGTCCGGGTGGTGGATGACGTGCAGGTACCGATCCGTCACCATCGCGCCGCGCCGATTCCAGCGCCGCCTGCCGATGATGTGCACCGCCGCCACGTTGAACGCGTTCGCGGTGCGCACAATCGAGCCGATGTTGAAATCGTGCTCCCAATTCTGGATCGCCACATGCAACTTGCTGCGGGTGGCATCCAGATCCGCCCGGATCGCCGCCACCGTCCAGTACCGATACTTGTCGATGACGTTCCGGTGATCCCCCTGCGCGAGCAACTCCGGATCATACTGCTCACCTTCCGGCCACGGCTCCGGATGCGGCCCCACCCCCGGACTGGCGAACGCCGCCACCTCATCCTCACTGATCACTGCGCTTTCTCCGCCCTCATTTCATCAACCTTCCAGCAACGCCCACATTCTACCGACCCCCGCCTGTCGTCTCACCTTCCACAACCCGCTGTGCTCGTGGTTGCGTTTGCTGTTTCGTTTATAGAGATCTTCATTGACGGGGTTGTGGGACTCAACCACCGACCAACACCCACCCTGCCAGCTAACCACAGGTCAGCCAAATCAAGTCTTACAGGATGACGGCCAGTGAGTGCCGGAAGACTTATGCTACTGCGCTTTTTTGCGGATTTCGGCGGCTTCGGTGGGGCGGCCCAGGGATTCGAGGACGTCGCCGAGTTTCAGGGCGATGGAGGCGCGGAGTTCGGCTACTTCGGGTTGCGCGGTGGTGATTGCCTCGACGCGGTCGAGGGCGCCGGAGAAGACGCTGGCCGCTTCGTCAAGCTTCTCTTGGACGGTGAGAACCTGGGCGGCGAAGGATTCGGCGCGGGCGCTGGATGCCGGATCGCCAGCGGCCAGGTAGGCGTCGGCGGACGTCAAGAATTGCCGCACGGATTCGTCATGGCGCCCCAGCGCGCTCAACGCCCGGGCTTTGGAATCGATCAGGTCGGCGGCCCGCCACTCCTGCCCGTCGCCCTCGGCGATCTGGATCGCCCGATCAATGTCGGCGATGCCGGAACTGTCCTCGTTGTCGGCCTTCGACATGCCGCGGCTCTCCAGCACCAACACCAGCAGCCCGTTCATGTCGGGCAGCGATTCGGCCAAGGCCATTGCCCGATCCAAATCGGCGAGCGCGTCGTCATACTCCCCGAAAGCCCGCAGCAAGCTGGCCCGTCGAGCCAGCACATGCGCCGCCTGGGCGGGCAACTCTCCTTGCTCGAACAGGTTGGCGGCATCCGCCCAGCAGCCCACCGCCGTGCCGAATTGGCCCGCCGCCTCGTAAGCGCGGCCCAGCCATTCCAGGGTCTGCCCGCGATCACCCGGCAGCGTGTCCGCCGTGGATTCCGCCGAGAACACCTCGTCGAAGACCTCGATCGCCGCATTCGGATGGCCCGCCAGCAGCAACGCCCGGCCATAATCGAAACGCAGCCCGAGCAGGTTCGCCGTCAACTGCTCCGCCTCGCGCAACGCGAACCGGAAACGCTGCACCGCCGTCTCCGGGTAGTTCGCGTCCAGGTAGAGCGAGCCGGCCAGCGAAGCGGCAGTCGCCGTCGAGCCGGTGAAGTGCAACTCCGCGTTGATCCGGGTCGCCTCGTCGGCATCCTGCGCCCCAGCCAAGTACTCCTGGCGCAGCCCACGCACCCGGGCTCGGAGCCGCAGCGCGGCCGCCCGTTTCCCGGCGATCAAGTCCGCTTCTGCCAACACCTCGTCCAAGAACTCGATTGACTTGTCCAACTGGCCCATCACCGCCGTCAGGTTCGCGGCTTGCATCACCGCGCTGAGCTGCGTGTCCGCGTCCACCTCCGGGCTCTGCAGCACCTCCAAGGCCAAGGAGAGCGCGGTATGCAGATTCTCGTGATTGTCGGTGTACCCCAGCGCCAGCGAGAGGTAGAGCTGCACTTGGGAACGCAACTCGGACGGCTCCGCGGGCGCCAATTCGTCGTACACCGCGGAAAGCACCTTCAGATCGTCAGCGGTGAGGCTGCCGTAGATGCTCAACCCGAGCCGTCGCTCATAAGCCGCCCGCTCGGCATCCCCCGTTTGCTCCAGCAGTTGGCAACGCTCCTCGACCAACTGCAAGGCCGCCGTAGGGTCCTCCTGTTCCAGCCGGGCGGTGATTTGCACCTGCAGCGCCTTCAGCGTCAACTCCGGATCGGCCATCGCCCGCTCTGCGGCCTCCATTGCCGCTTCCAGCATTCCGGAGACCAGGCAGTTCTGCGCGTGCTCCAGCCACTGCGCCGGGGTCTGCGGTTCGACGACCGGAGGCGGAGTGGGCAGGAAGACATCCGAGCCGAGCGGCACGTCATAATGCTCTTCGAGCAACTGCTTGGCCTGCTCGATGCCGTTGGCGTAGTAGTCGTTCCCGTTGCGCTCGTCAAAGGCGGTGGCGATCTGCCCGGCCGTCTGCCAGGCGAACGCCGCCACCTGGGTGACGGTGAACGGCTCATCCCCCGTCTCGTCCGGCTTTAGCTGGGTGACGACCTCGTTGGCGCCCCTGACGATCTGCTCGCCATACCCGGCCCGGTCCACCGCCTCCATCACCTGGGCGATGGCCAACAGCAGGGTGTAGCGGCCTGATTCGTTCAGCGCGTCATGGGTGAGCCAGTTAAGGTGGCGTTCCACCAACGACAGGCCGCGCGCCTCATTGCCGGTGATCGCGCAGAAGGCCAGATTGTCGGCCAGGATTTCGATGTTGTCCGGATTCGAGCGGGCCAGCCGGTAGCTGCGGACGTGCGAGAACTTCGCGTCGTCAAACTTCCCCGCGCGCAGTTTCGCCACCAAGGTGCGCGAGAGCGCGTGCTCGGGCTCCTCGCCGCAAGAATAACCGCCCTCGACGATCTCCTTGACCAACTCCAACGCCACCTCCGGCTCGCCGACTTCGAGGGCGAACCCGGCCAACTCGGAGCGGATACAAGCGTCACAGTGCGAATAGGCGTCGCGCTTGGTGTCCAGCATGATTTCGCGCAGTTCCTTGGCGGCCTCCAGGTCCCCGGATTTCCAGGCGTGCTGCCAGCGGGCGGTGAGCACCCCGCTCAGCCCGATGCCCGCTTGCCGATAATGCCGCTCCATGTCGTCCAGCAGCGCCTCGGCCTGGGTTTTGGCGAAGATCGGCGAGGCGTCCACGGCCCCCACCATCCATTTGTACTGCCAATACAGATCGGCGCCGCCGTTTTGGATGTCAGCCGGGAAATGGTGCGGGTCGGCGTCATGCTTGGCCAGGCACCAGGCAAACGAGGAGAGCATCGCGTCGGTGTCGCCGGTGAGGCAGGCGGACGAGGTGAGCCGCATCCGGCCCTGGTACTCCAGCCAATCGTCACCGATCTCCTGGGCAAGGCCGATGGCTTCGTCGATCAACGCCCGCTCTTCGGGGCCGAAGTAGATCTGGTCGATCTGGGTGAACAACTCGGCGATCCGCGCCGCTCCTTGTTGCTTAGCCATAGCGCAGATCCTCGTCGCTGAGCCCGGTGGAGAGCGCGATCAGATCGGAGAGCGCGGACGTCATCAGCGTCCGGTCGTCAATCGAGAGCGGCCGGTGGGCGGCCAATTGCGACTGGATGAACAGCAGTTCGATGCAGCGGCCGAAGACCGCCTCGTCGTCCAAGTTCGCGATCGCCCGGATCAGCCGGTTGCCCCAGTTCAGGCAGAGCCGCGCGGGAGCGCCCGCCGTCGGATGCGAATGCCGCGAGCCCAGATAGCTGTCCACCTGGGAGATCACGTCACCCCAGACACCCGGCCCGGCCACGTCCTGCGTCCGGTTGCGATCCAGGTGCCGGAAGACTTCCGGATCGGCGACATAGAGGGACGGCAGGTCGGGGCGGTCCATGATCCGCACCACCGCCGCGCAGTCGCGCGCTTCGATGATCTTTGACGCCCGTTCCTCCAGGCGCAGCGCCAAGGTGCGGTCGTCCAAGGGCGGGGGATCCAGCCGATCCAGCTCGGAGAGCACGTCGATGCGCTCCACGGTGACGTCAAAATAGCTGGGCAGCAACCGCACGATGTCGGCGTCAAAGATGTAACCGCCGTTCACCACCGGCACGTCAGTGCGGACGATGCCGACCACTTGGCGGTACTCGTCGAGAGTCTGGGTGAAGCGCAGGTGCTGGTGCCGCTCGACCAGCCGGTCTACGCTCATCACGCCCAGCGACGTCTCCAAGGTGAGGTGCTTGAGCATGAAAGAGGCCAGCTCTTCGTCGTGCAGCACCAGTTGTTTGAGCGAAGTCTCGTGGATGGAGAGGAAGACGCCGAGGCGGAACGGATCGTGCAAGGTGAGCTCCACCAGCCAGCGGCGGATCGCCTGGCCGAGCTCGTTGCGGGTGTACTCCAGGGTGAAGTCGTTGACGAGATCCTCGCGGCTGGCCGTCGGGTTCAGCCCGGTGGAGTTGATCACCGCGCGGGTGAAGAACGCCCAATCGGGGAGCACTTCGTCCGTCCGGTCCGAGAGCAGCATCCCGCCCAGATAGACGCGGTTGGCCTGCCGGATGCTCGGCGGCGGCGCGTAGGGGAGGACGTAGGCGACGCCGGTGGTGCCCGAGCCGGGGGCGCTCAACTCGATGGCGTCAAACGGCTCCGCCGAGATGATCTCGCGGCCATATTCGATGATCGCCTCCTGATCGGGATGCGGCTGGGCGAAGACCGGTTCGCGGTTGATGCGCACGGTGCGGTCCAGATGCACGATGTCAATCGGGATGGGCAGGAACTCGCCATATTCGCGGGCCATCAGCCCCACGCTCGCCTGGCTGAGCAACTCGCCGGTGTCGAAACGCGGGGTGAGGATGACGGAGGTGCCGACCGGATGGCTGCCCGCCAACTCCATGATGGTGAAGGTGCCGTCGGCGCTGCCCGTCCACTCCACCGCCGGGCCACCGGTGGCGCTTTGGGTGCGGATGGTGATCTGGTCGGAGACCATGAAACAACTGAGCAGGCCGATGCCGAACTGGCCGAGATAATCGGAGCGGGGCATGTCGAAGATGTCCCGTTTCGAGGTGCCGCCCACGGTGGCCAGCAGCTGCTCCACCTCGGCGGCGGTGAGCCCGATGCCGTCGTCGACGAGCGTGAACTCCTCGCGGCCGGGCACCAGCGGATAGATCTTGATGCCGAGCTGGGCGTCGTCCGTCCCGCCGAGCGCCCGCCGGGCGGTGATCGCGTCCACCCCGTTCTGCAGCAGTTCGCGCAGATACACCCGCGGGCTGGAGTAGATGTG
This sequence comes from Propionibacteriaceae bacterium, assembly GCA_031272505.1. GTDB lineage: Bacteria > Actinomycetota > Actinomycetes > Propionibacteriales > Propionibacteriaceae > Propionicimonas. The sequence goes on along the minus strand of JAISTQ010000020.1, from coordinate 59,863 downwards.
CCTGGAGAGCAGATCCACCACACCGCGCAAGTCCACTTGGAAGGGACGGGGCGTCGCTTTCTCGTCTTTCATCTGTTTAAGAGTACCGGGTGGCGTTGAAAAACTGGCTCGGAGTGGTATCCGCGCTGGTGGAGGCGGGGTGGCAGATTTGCGCCTCCGAGACTGCTACGCTGGTGCCGATGTTGTTGCTCACCCCGTTGCTCCTCCCCGATTGGCTTGATCCCGAGTGGATCATCGAAGCCTTGGGGAACTGGGCGCTCTGGGGCGTGGTGTTGATCATCTTCGCCGAGTGCGGCATCTTCTCGGTGCTGCCCGGCGATTCGCTGCTTTTCGCGGTGGGCATGTTCGTCAACTTGGGGACGATCGGCTTCGGCGATCTGCCCTCCGGCTGGGTGCTGCTCATCTGCTGCGCCATCCTCACGCTGGCCGCCATCGGGGGCAACATCTCCGGCTATTGGATCGGACGCTGGATCGGCCCACCTTTATTTAAGGAGCGCACCGGCTTCTGGGGCAAGGTTTTCAACCCCAAGTACGTCGACAAGACCCACGACTTTTTCGAAAAGCACGGCTCCAAGGCGCTGATCCTCGCCCGCTTTGTGCCCTTGGTGCGCACCTTCGTCACCCTGATCGCCGGCGTCGGCAAGATGGCTTTCCGCTCCTTTATCGCCTACACCGCCGTCGGCGGCATCCTCTGGGCCTTCGGCGTCACCATCCTGGGCTACTTCCTGGGCACCATCCCACTCATCCACGACAACATCGAACTCGCCCTCGTCCTCATCGTCCTCGTCTCCATGATCCCGATGCTCGTCGAATACCTCCGCTCCCGCAAGCGCAAATCAGCCTCCCCAACCCAGCTGTAAGCCCTCCACCGGCGTTGGGGGTGCAGCCGTCGTGGTGGGTTCCCTGGGCAGCGAAGTGAACTCGGCAGCCTTCCGGACGGTCGGCCAGCCGAGTTTCGCGAGTTATTTAGAGCTACAAAGAGTCATCACTGAACGAGGCAAGTGAGCTCGTGTCCTGTTTCGCTTTGCTGGACGCGACCAACCAGAAGTCGTTTGTCTCGTTAGAGGCCGAGGTCGGATAGGGAGAGGGCGTAGCGGTAGTCGAGGCCGGAGGCGGTGATGCGTTCGGCGGCGCCGGTGTTGCGGTCGACGATGACGGCAACGGCGACGACTTCGGCGCCGGCTTCCTGGACGGCTGCGACGGCGGTGAGCGCGGAGCCGCCGGTGGTGGAGGTGTCTTCGACGATGAGGACGCGCTTGCCCGCCACGTCCGCCCCTTCGATGCGGCGTTGCAGGCCGTGGGCCTTGGCCTCTTTGCGGACCACGAAGACATCGGGGATTTTGGCGCCGGGGGTGCGGGCGGCGTAATAGAGCATGGAGAGGGCGACGGGATCAGCCCCGAGGGTGAGGCCGCCAACCGCGTCAAAGTCCAGATCGGCCGTCAGCTCCGTCATCACTTCGCCGACCAGCGGGGCGGCCACCGAGTTCAGGGTGACCCGGCGCAGGTCGACGTAGTAGTCGGCCTCGCGCCCGGAGGCGAGGGTGACTTTGCCATGCACGATGGCGAGGTTCTTGACGGCTTCGATCAGATCGGCTTTGGCGTTCATTTGGCGGTCCATTGGGCTAGGTGGTTTTTAATGATAGAGGTGAGGGCGTCGAGCCAGAACTCGTCGTCATTCAGACACGGGATGTGATGGAAATGGTGGCCAGCTTGATGGCCGTGCGCGGCTTCGAATGCCTCGCGGTTCAGCAGGTTGATCTCCTCACAGGTTTCCAGGCAGTCCGCCAGGAAACCGGGGCAGAAGACGTCCAAGCGCGTCACCCCCTGCTGGCCGAGCTTGGCCACGGTGTCGATGGTGGCCGGGGTGAGCCATTTCGCCGGGCCGAATTTGGATTGGAAGGTCAGCAAGGCCTCGTCCTCACCCAAGCCCAACCGTTCGCGCAACAGTTTGGCGGTGGTGCGGCACTGGCCCTGGTACGGATCGCCGCGTTTGTCGTAGGACTTCGGGATGCCGTGAAAAGAGAGCAGCAGTTTCTCTCCGGCGGCGAAATCCGGGCGGCCGTGCTCCGCCCAGAAGCCCTCGATGCGCCGGGCGGCGGCTTCGATGTAGCCTGCGTCGGCCTCGAAGGAACGGATGGTGCGCACCCCCGCGCGGAAAGGCTGGTGCCGGTCGTCAGCCTTGCGGGCCTGCTGCGGCGGATCGGAGAGCATGTCCAGCACCGAAGCGACGGTGGTGAACGAGTACTGCGCGTGCATCGGCACCACCAGGATGCGCTCGCACCCGTCAGCGAGCATCCGGGCGATGGTGCTCGGGATGTTCGGCTCGCCATAGCGGACGGCCGTCTCCACGGTGAACCCGTCACCCAGCCGCGCGGCGACGCCTTGACGTTGCAGCTCGGTGTAATGCGCCAACGGCGAGCCCATTTGGCTGCCAGCTCCGGGCGGGTCGCGCCAGACGGAAGCGTACTTGCCGGCCGAAACCGGTGCCCGGCGCGGAATGATCACCCGGTTCAACAAAGGCAGCCAGAACCAGCGCGGGTAGTCGATCACGCGGGCGTCGGAGAGGAACTCGCTCAAGAATGGGGCCACGGCGGCGGCGGTCGGCGCGGTGGGCGTGCCGAGTGCGCCAAGCAAGATTCCGGTGGCCATGGGCTTCAGTTTAGAGTAGCAAGACGTTAATCAATCTTCAGCGAGCACGATGAAGGCGTCGGTGGGCAGGAAGGCGCGGGTCTGCGCTTTTGGCGGATTGACGACGATGTCGAACCCCTCCTCCTTGGTGCCGGTGGTCCGGTAGCCGATGAAGACCTCGTCAAAGCGGGCGGCGGCCGCGGCGGCGGTATACATGTCGACCGCTTCGCCGGGCAGCACATAGCGATCCGCCGGCTTCAGATAGATTTCGGAGCCGTCCTCGTCGAGCAGATCCTCGAAGATCGGCGTGAGCTCGCGGGTCTGCGAGACCTGGCACATGATCAGCGAGGTGAGATGCGAGCTGACCACGAAATCGTTCACCCGATTCACTTTCGCCAACTCCTGGTTGTCGATGTTGCGCATCTCCGAGGTGATGGTGAAGTTGTAATCGGAGTGCTCGGTGATGTCGCGGAGCAGCAGCAGCACCAGCAGGGTGCGGGCGTCGGCCTCTTCGTCGTCCAACTCCGGATCGGTGAGGATCAGCACGTTCTCCGGATCGGTTCGCAGCAGTTCTTCGAGCACTTGGCGGTCAAAGATGTCGCAACTGCGCAGATCCAGCGAAATGTTTTTCAGCCCTAAGTGTTCGGTGAGGTAGGCGTCCACATGATCGGAGGCGACGACGATTGACGAGCCGGGCGCGAGGTATTCGTCCTCCTCGTCCAACACCTCGTTCAGCAGCGGGGTGCAGCCCAACACCAACAGCCGCTGCTGTTTCTTGGTCTCCTCCCGCACCGGCGCGAGCTTCTCGACCGCATATGCGGCGGGCTCGGCGGTGGGGAAGCTCACCCCGTCGTCCTCGGCGATGATGATGACCTGATCGCCAGGCTGGATCACCGTCTCGCCCAGCGGGTTCACCTTGATGTTCCCTTCGTGGACGATGCCGATCACCGTGGATTCGGGGAAATAGAGCCCGGTCTCGTTCATCTTTTTCCCGACCAGCTCCCCGGCGGGCTCAATATAGATCTCGCAGCCGCCGTAATCGAAAAGCTCGGTGAACACGGCGGAGATGCCGGGCTGACGGCAGGCGTGCGCGATGATCCGGGCGATGGTGCTCTGGAAGTGGATAATCTCGGCGCGCTCCCCGCCGGCGATCCGGGCCGCCATCAGGTTCCCTTCTTCGCCGATGACGGCGGTGATGTACGCCTTCGCGTTCTCCGAGGCGTTCAAGATGCTGGAGGCGGCGAGCACCGCCTTGACGGCGAGGAAGTCGTTGTCGGTGTTGACGATCACCGAGCGGGACGTCTCCAGCGAGCACATCTCCAGATCTGACGGCGAATCGATGCGGCCGGTGCGGCAGATGATCTTGGTGGTCTTGGTGTTTGGGATGCGCTTGCGGATGGCGTCTTCCATCTCGTCCTTGGGCTGGTCGTCCATGATCAGCACCACCTCGCGGCGCTGGTTTTCGTTCGCCACCACCAACTCGGAGAGGATGGTGAACGCCGCCTCGTTGAAGCCGAGCACCACCACGTGGTCTTCCTCCAGCACCAGCGAGCGGCCCTTGCGCAGCGCGTCCAGCCGGTCGGAGAGGCCGGTGTTGATGATACCGATGAGCACGCTGGTGACCAGCACGCCGGTGAGGGTGACCAACGTCAACAGCAGGATGTAGCCGAACGAGCCGGTGTCCCCCGAGAGGGTGCCCGGATCGAGGGTGCGGTTGAAGCTCACCCAGAGCAGCTCCAGCAGGCTCGCTCCCGGCGCGAACAACAGCGCCAGCAGGCCAGCCAACACCACCACCACGGCGGTGAACAGGAAGAGCAGGGTGACCAGCGAGATCGTCCCCTTGGCCATTACATTGTCGAACCAATACCGAACCCGATCACGGAACGTCACCTTGCGCATCGTTGCCTCCCCAAAAACGTCCACTTCAGTGTATCGGTTGGCGGCGGGCGCTCCAATGTGCTTAGATTTCGGTATGACCGAATACCCCGTCGATCCGAACGCGCAGCCTTACGCCGCGCCCACGCCACCGCAGCCGCAGTATGATCCGAATGCCGGAAACTGGGGCGCGCAGCCGGCCCAACCGGCCTACCCGCAGCAGGGCTACCAGCAGCCGTACCCACAGCAGGGCTATGAGCAGCAGTATCCGCAGCAGGGTTATCAGCAATCCGCCTATCCCGCCCAGGGTTACCAGCAGCCCGCCTATCCGGCGCAGCAGCAGTACGGCTACCCGCAATACGGCACGGATCGGCCCGGCACGGTGATCGGTGGCGCGATCTGTGCCTTTGTGATTGCCGCGGAGGCCATCCTGCTCGGCGGTGTCATCATCTGGGCGGGGCTGGTGGCTTCCTCATTGGCTGGCTATGCGGGCGTTCCCGCTGGGCTGGGCGGTGTTGTCGGTGGATCCGTGGCAATCATCATCATCATGGGGTTGCTCGGTGTGGCCAACGGTATCTTCTTGATCGTCGGTGGCGCGAAGCTCTTGGGCGGCAACAACACTTGGCGGATCGTCACCATCGTGCTCCTCTCGCTCACCTTCGTCTTCCCGAACTTGTTGAGTATGTTCGGCAACTCGAGTTCCCCTTACGGAAACGGCGGGAGCATTGCCTTCGTGCTGATTGCCGCGCTGGTCTGCGCGGCCGGTGTCGTATTGCTGGCGATCACGCCCTCCAACGCCTGGTTCAAGGCGAAGCAGGGTGGTGCCCCCGCAGCCTACCCGCAGCAGTACGGCCAGTACTAAGAATTACGGCCAGTACTAAGAATTAACGCGCTGCAGGCCGGAACGGTCGGCAGTGACGTCGAAGTGGACGGTGTCGCCGTCGGTGATCTCACCGGCGAGCATCGATTTGGCGATGCCGTCCTCCAACGTCTTCTGCACCAGCCTTTTCAGCGGACGGGCCCCATAGACGGGATCGAAGCCGTTCAGCGCCAGCCAATCCAACCCCGCCTCGGAGACTTCGACGGTGATCCGCCGCTCGGCTAGCCGCTGGTTCAGCCGCGCGATCTGGATGGCGACGATGCTGGTCAGCTCTTCGGTGCCCAGCGGCTCGAACATCACGATCTCGTCCAGCCGGTTCAGGAATTCGGGCTTGAACGCCTGCCGCACGATCTCCATCACCGCGTTTTGCTTTTGGCTGTCATCCAGCGTCTGATCGGCCAAGAAGGGCGAGCCGAGGTTTGAAGTGAGGATCACGATGGTGTTGCGGAAGTCGACCGTCCGGCCTTGGCCGTCGGTGAGCCGCCCCTCGTCGAGGACCTGCAGCAGGATGTCGAAGACTTCCGGATGCGCCTTCTCCACCTCGTCCAGCAGGATCACCGAGTAGGGACGGCGGCGGATCGCCTCGGTGAGCTGGCCGCCCTCCTCATAGCCGACGTAGCCAGGGGGCGCGCCCAGCAGCCGGGCCACCGAATGCTTCTCGGAGTATTCGCTCATGTCGATGCGGATCAGGTTGCGCTCGTCGTCAAACAGGAACTCCGCCAGCGACTTGGCCAACTCGGTTTTGCCGACGCCGGTGGGCCCGAGGAACAAAAACGAGCCGGTGGGCCGATTCGGATCGGAGATGCCCGCCCGCGCCCGGCGGATCGCGTCGGATACCGCCTGGACGGCGGTGCGCTGCCCGATCAGCCGCTTGCCGATCACCTCTTCCATGTGCAGCAGCTTCTCGGATTCGCCTTGCAGCAGCCTGCCGACCGGGATGCCCGTCCACGCGGAGACCACCTCGGCGATGTCGGTGGAGCCGACCTCTTCGGAGACCATCCGCTCCGGTTGCCGCTCCTCGCTTTCCTCGGCCTGGTCCAACTCGGCCTCCAAGGCCGGGATCTGCGCGTAGAGGATCTTCGCGGCCGCGGTGAGATCGCCGTCACGCTGCGCCCGCTCGGCCACGATCCGCAGCTTGTCGATCTGCTCTTTTAGCTCGCCGACCCGGTTCAGGCCAGCCTTTTCGACGCTCCAGCGTTCCTCCAACTCCTGCAGCTGCTCCTTGGCCGTCGCCAACTCGGCGTTCAGCCGGGCCAGCCGCTCCTTGGAAGCCGGGTCGTCCTCGTTCTCCAAGGCGAACGCCTGCATCGTCATCTTGTCGATGTCGCGGCGCAACTGGTCGATCTCCTCGGGGGAGGAGTCGATCTCCATGCGCAGCCGGGAAGCCGCCTCGTCAATCAAATCGATGGCCTTGTCGGGCAACTGCCGGGCGGTGATGTACCGGTTCGACAGGCTGGCAGCCGCCACCAGCGCCGAATCCGTGATCCGCACCTTGTGGTGTGCCTCGTAGCGCTGCCGCAGCCCGCGCAGGATCGCGATGGTGTCTTCCACTGACGGCTCGCCCACGAACACCTGCTGGAAGCGCCGCTCGAAAGCCGGATCCTTCTCGATCCGCTCGCGGTACTCGTCCAGGGTGGTGGCGCCGATCATCCGCAGCTCGCCACGGGCCAGCATTGGCTTGAGCATGTTGCCGGCGTCCATCGCCGAATCGCCGCCAGTGCCCGCGCCGACGACGGTGTGCAACTCGTCGATGAAGGTGATCACCTGGCCTTCGGCGGCCTTGATCTCGTCGAGGACGGCCTTCATCCGCTCCTCAAACTCGCCACGGTACTTCGCCCCGGCGACCATCGCCGCCAAATCCAGCCCGACGACCCGGCGGCCCTGCAGCGAATCCGGCACATCCCCGGCGACCACCCGTTGGGCCAGCCCTTCCACCACCGCTGTCTTGCCGACGCCCGGCTCGCCGATCAACACCGGATTGTTCTTGGTGCGCCGCGCGAGCACCTGGATCACCCGGCGGATCTCCTGATCCCGGCCGATCACCGGATCCAGTTTGCCTTCGCGGGCCCGGGCCGTCAGATCTACCGAGTACTTGTCGAGTGCCGATTCTTGCTGTTCTGGCTCAGCCATGTTCCCTCCAATTCAACCAACCAACAATACTTGAGCCTACCACACTCAACTAAACTTTACAAGGTGGGTGACGCGGCCGCCAATCGCGGTAGAGTAAGCCCATGCTGTTGGCGGCGTTGGCGGGGTTCGGCTCCGGCTTGTCCTTGATCGTGGTGATCGGGGCGCAGAACGCCTTTGTGCTGCGCCAAGGGCTGCGGCGCGAGCACGTCTTCGCCATCTGCACGCTTTGCGCGGTGGCCGACGCTTTGTTGATCACCCTCGGAGTGGTAGGGCTCGGAGCGGTGGTGGAACGGGCTCCCATCGCGTTGGAGATAATGCGCTGGGCCGGGGTGGCCTTCCTGCTCGTCTATGCCGCCTTCGCGTTGCGACGGGCGCTCAAATCGTCAACCCTGAGCACCGAGGGGAACGCCGCCAGCCTCACCCTGGCCGCCGCGCTCGCCCAAGCCGCCGCCTTCACCTTCCTGAATCCGCACGTCTACCTGGACACCATGCTGCTGCTCGGCTCCATCGCCAACACCTACGGCCCGGTGCTCTGCTGGGCCTTCGCCTCCGGCGCCGCCACCGCCTCGATCGTCTGGTTCTTCGGCCTCGGCTACGGCGCCCGCATCCTCACCCCCCTCTTCGCCAAACCTATCGCTTGGCGCATCCTCGACTTCATCATCGCCGCCACCATGCTCTTCATCGCCCTAACCCTCATCCTCCGCTGAGACTGCAAATACCGGTTGGAATCGACGGGCATGCGTCTTTTGGTAGTGGCGTAGCAACTGTGCTACGCTTGTCGCATGTTGACGGTGCCGGTGCGCGAGCTACGCAATAACACCAGTGCAGTCGTGGAAAAGATTCGGCAGGGAGAGAGCGCTTATCTCACCGCAAATGGAGTGCCGGTGGCTCGCCTTGAGCCGGTGGAGTCGTTTCTAAAGCCGTATTTGACGCCCAGCGAGGTACTGGCGATTCCACAGGCCGACGCTGGCTTGCGGGCGGAGCTTGCCGCGCTTGGGGATGAAGCGAGCGACACGGTGGGGCCGATGGAATGGTAGTTGACGACGAATACACGGTTGGGCTGCTGGATACCAGCGTGTTCATCGCCCAAGAGAGCGGGCGAGGCTTAGAAACCGCCAGTCTTCCGGAGCGTTCGTTGGTCTCGGTCATCACCGCCGCCGAAATCGAAGCCGGGATACACACGGCTTCCAATGTCGAGATTCGCGCCCAACGGCTGTTGACGTACCAGTCATTGATGCGTTTGGAGTTGCTGCCCGTTGACCGGCAGGCCACGCACCAATGGGCCAAGTTGCGGGTGGCCGTCGCGCAAGCAGGCCGTCGAGCAAACATCAACGACATGTGGATCGCCGCCATCGCCCTTGCCCGAAAGATCCCAGTAATCACCCAAGACGACGACTTCGACGTCCTTGCCAGCGTCAGCGAGCTGCAAGTCGTCAAAGTCTGACGCCTCCCGCCTGCTTGCCCAACCCTCATCCTCCGTTGATTCTGCAAATCCCGGATGGCTGTACCCTGGGCATTGGGGCTAACGAGTGAGTTCGCGGCGGGTGGGGGGCCGGTGACGGCCGATGTGGACTTCGCCGGCGGCAGCGGCGGTGAAGACGCGGGTGGAGTGCGGATCGGCTTGCAGGTCGTTCATGATTCGGGTGAGTTGGACGAGTTGGCGGCGCATTTGCTCCATTTCGGATTCCAGGGAGAGGATGCGTTTGATGCCCTCCAGGTTCACCCCCTCGTCTTGGGAGAGCTGCTGGATGCGGCGGAGGCGGAAGATGTCGCGCATCGAGTAGCGGCGGCCCCGGCCCCGGCCTTTCGCGCGCCGGGGGACCACCAGACCGAGCCGGTCGTAGCCGCGCAGCGTCTGCGGATGCATTCCGGCCAGCTCGGCGGCCACCGCGATCACGAAGATCGGGACGTCCGGATCGTTGCGTTCGATGGAATGGCCGCTCATCAGCCCTCCACCAACGCGGCGAACTCGCGCAGTTTGGCCTGCGCCTCATCCGACAGGTGTTTGGGCACCTCCACCTGGACGGTGATCAGCAAGTCGGTGCCGCCCACGCCCTTGCCCTTGGCGCGGAAGGTCTTGCCGTTCTGGGTGCCCGCCGGAATCTTGAACTTCACCTCCGCGCCCGAAGACGTGCGCACCTTGATGACGGTGCCCAGCGCGGCGTCCGCGAAGCTGATCTTCACCTTGGCTTTGGTGTCCTTCGGCGGCGCTGGCTGGGGCGGCGGCGTGGACGTGGTGAAGCCGGAGTAGCCCTGGCCGTTGAAGCCGGAGAAGCCTTGGCCGAACAGCCCGCCGAGCAGATCGGAGATGTTGCGTCCGCCCAGGATGTCGGAGAGATCCGGCCCCGCGCCACCCGGCCCGGCGGTGAAGCGGTACCCGCCGGAGCCGAAAAGCTGACGGGCCTCGTCATACTCCTTGCGGGTCTTTTCGTCGCCGAGCACCGCGTAGGCCTCGGAAATCTCCTTGAACTTGGCCTCGGCCGCCTTGTCGTCCGGGTGGGAATCCGGGTGATACTGCTGCGCCAGCTTGCGGAACGCCTTCTTGATCTCAGTCGCACTCGCATCCTTACTGACGCCCAAGGTGGCGTAGTAATCCTTCTCCAACCATTCTTTCGTGCTCACCCACTGACTCCTACCCGGGCCGGGCGGATCACCCGATCACCCAACTTCGCGCCGCGTTGCATCACCTGCGCGATCCGCACGGTACCGTCCGATTCGCCTTCGGACGGGATTTGCAGCAATGCCTCGTGCAAGGTGGGGTCGAACTCCTCGCCCGCCTCGCCGAAGAACGTCAAACCGTGCTTTTCGGCCAGCTTCAACAACTCGTCGCCAACCAACTTGAAACCGCCGGTGAGCTCCTCGTGCGCTTCGGCCGCGAACACCGAATCCAACACCGGGAGCAGATCGGCGACCACCGCCTCGATTCCAGACTGCCGCGCCAGCGCCCGATCCCGATCCACGCGCTTCTTGTAATTGGCGTATTCCGCTTGCAGCCGCTGCAGATCGTCGGTGCGCTCAGCGAGCAGGGTGACGGGGTCGTCCTCCGTCACCCCTTCCAACGCCTCGTTGATCTCAGCGATGGTCTCCTCGTCGAAGGGCTCTTCTGGCTCTACGCTCACTTGTCTTCCTCATCGTCGACGATTTCCGCGTCCACCACACCGTCGTCATCGGCTTCGGTGCGGGTCTGCTCGGCGTCACCCTCGGCTTGCGCCTTGGCCTGGGCCGCCGCATAGACCGCCTGGCCCATCGCCGCCGCCTTGGTGTTCAGATCCTCCATCGCGGCCTTCACCGCGTCGTTGTCCTCACCCGCGAGCGTCTCCTTCAGCTTGGCGAGCGACTCCTCGACCGGGGACTTCACGTCGTCCGTCAAGACGTCCTTGTGCTCTTCGAGCAGCTTCTCGGTGCGGAACGCCAGCGCGTCCGCCTCATTGCGCAGCTCGACGGCCTCGCGGCGCTGCTTGTCCTCGGCCGCGTGCGCCTCCGCCTCCTTGACCATCCGGTCGATGTCTTCCTTGCCGAGCGCCGAGCCGCCGGTGACCGTCATCGACTGCTCCTTGCCGGTGGCCAGATCCTTCGCATAGACGTGGACGATGCCGTTGGCGTCAATGTCGAAGGTGACCTCGATCTGCGGGATGCCGCGCGGGGCGGGCATCAGGCCCGTCAACTCGAAGTTGCCCAGGCTCTTGTTGTCGCGGGCGAAATCGCGCTCGCCCTGATACACCTGGATCATCACCGACGGCTGGTTGTCCTCGGCGGTGGTGAACACCTCGGAGCGCTTCGTCGGGATGGTGGTGTTGCGCTCGATGATCTTCGTCATCACGCCGCCCTTGGTCTCGATGCCCAGCGAAAGCGGGGTGACGTCGAGCAGCAGCACGTCTTTGACTTCGCCCTTGAGCACGCCGGCCTGCAGCGAGGCGCCCAGCGCCACCACCTCGTCCGGGTTGACGCCCTTGTTCGGCTCCTTGCCGCCGGTGAGCTCCTTCACCAGGTCGACGACGGCGGGCATCCGCGTGGAGCCGCCCACCAGGATCACATGGTCGATCTTGCCCACCGAGGTGTTCGCGTCCGCGATCACCTTGTTGAACGGGGCGCGGCAGCGATCCAGCAGGTCTTGCGTCATCCGCTGGAACTCCGCGCGGGTGAGCTTCTCGTCCAGGTGCAGCGGGCCCTCGGCGCTGGCGGTGATGTACGGCACGTTGATGACCGTCTCCTGCGCGCTGGAAAGCTCGATCTTGGCGCGTTCGGCGGCATCCTGCAGCCGCTGCTTCGCCATCTTGTCGGCGGAGAGATCCACGCCGTACTTGTTCTTGAATTCCTTCACCAGCCAATCGACGATCCGCTGATCCCAGTCGTCGCCGCCGAGCCGGTTGTCGCCGTTGGTGGCCTTCACCTCGAAGACGCCGTCCGCAATCTCCAGCAGCGAGACGTCGAAGGTGCCGCCACCGAGGTCGAAGACCAAGATCGTCTGCTCGGAATCGCCCTTGTCCAGCCCGTAGGCCAGCGCGGCCGCCGTCGGCTCGTTGATGATGCGATCCACCACCAGGCCGGCGATCTCGCCCGCCTCCTTGGTGGCCTGCCGCTCCGCGTCCGAGAAATAGGCCGGGACGGTGATCACCGCGTTGGTGATCGGCTCGCCCAGGTACGCCTCCGCGTCCGTCTTCAGCTTCTGCAGCACGAAGGCGCTGATCTGTTGCGGCTTGTACTCCTTGTCGTCAATCTTGACGGACCAGTTGGTGCCCATGTGGCGCTTGACGGAACGGATCGTGCGATCCACGTTCGTCACCGCCTGGCGCTTGGCGACCTCGCCGACCAAGACCTCGCCGTTCTTCGCGAAAGCCACCACCGACGGGGTGGTGCGAGCGCCTTCCGCGTTGGTGATGACCGTGGGCTCGCCGCCTTCCAAGACCGCGACCACTGAGTTTGTAGTGCCTAGATCGATGCCTACTGCACGTGCCATTTTTACCTCCAAAGTTAAGTTGCTTAGTTGAGCCTAGCACACTCATGCGTTAGTTGACAATACCAGACTCAACTAAAAAACGAAAGCGTTATCCCGCGGGTTCGGTGACTTCCTTGATCGCCCAGGTGGTCTCGTTGGTGGTCTTCGACGTCTTCTTGCCGGACGGGGAGATCGCCGTCACCTTCACTTTGAACTCTTTGCCCACGTCCGCCTTGGTGAGCGTGTACTCCGGCTCGGTGGCCCCGTCAATCTTGACGAACTTCGGGTTGTGCAGCCCGGGGCCTTTCTTCACCGTCACGTACCACTGGTAGCGCAGCTTCGAGCCCTTCTCCATCCAGATGCCGGGCACGACGCCCAGCGTCTCACCCACGATCGGCGAGCCGTAGATCTCCGGGATGGTGGACGGATAGGGCTTGAACACCGGCGGCTCGATCTCTTCCATCTCTTCGGTGGGCCAGATGTCATCGACGGATCTGGCGATGGTCTTCGGGCAGGCGGGCTTGCCCTTGCGACCGCACCAATATGAATTGTGCGCGGTCTTCAGCGGCACCCCGGTCCACCACGAGGTCGCCTTCATCGCGCCGTCCCAACTCAGCGAGATGTGCACGTGGTCCTTGTGGTTCTGGGTGGGGGATCCGCGATCCTCCATCTTCCGCCAGCCCATCTCGGCGTAGTAGAGGCTCCAGATCTTTTGATCCCAGATGATGTACATGATGCCCAGCCGGTAGGCCACCTCGCCGTTGTTCGCCGTCATCCATTCCAACGCCTGCTGCACCCGCGCCGCCTGCGATTTGTTCTTGACGTTCATGCGCCAATCCAGCGCCCGGCCTTCCTTGTGCTCACTCGTCCGCCCGGACCCGCAACTGCGCGAGATCCCCGACGACGACCCACCCCAGGTGTCGATGAGCAGCTTCAACAACGCCTTCGCCCCCGGCTTCGCCGACGGCGAACAAGTCGTCTGCTTGCGATACCCCAGATGCTTGTCCACCGCGGTGTCCGACATCGTCTTCGGCGGATGCGGATTGTCCGGAATCACCGCCTGCGCGGGCACCACCGCCACCACGGAAAGCAACAATGCCACCACCGCCGACCCCAGCCCGGCTCGCCTCAACATCACCCGCCCATCCTACCGTCCACCCTCCAATCCCATGCGCCCAGCCCCAATCCCCGTCCCCGTCCTTCAGCCCGTTCAGATTTGAGTTCTTGCACTTTCTGTCGACATGTCACGACAACAACCCAGATCTGAACGCCGCAGCACGCCGCCACCACCCGCCTGTTGGCCCACCTCCCACAACCCGCTGTGCTCGAAGATGCGGATGCTCCATCAGAAGTGGAGTTCCATATTGACTTGCCAGAGAGTTCGGTACTTATCCCACAGCACGATGGGTCGATAGCAGTAATGGCAGAGATTTCAGTAAGCACAGTTAGCGAAGAAGAAGCTGAACGTTTCGTGGAACAAGTCGACTCTATTCTGGGATCGGACTATGACGGAACTACTAGCTTATCTTCAGAGCAAGATGCCATCATCAGCAGGATTCCCGCCCCAACTACTGAAACAACCACGCAGTCCCAACAGATTGCTGTGATCAACGCTCCTTGGGCAATTGATGCAGAAGGTAACCCGCTCGACACTTACTACGAAATCGACGATGACGGTATAACTCAAGTGATTGAAACGGATGAAAACACTCATTATCCCGTGACCGCTGACCCGTGGTGGGACTGGTTACCGCGGGCCATTCAACTCGTTTACGCTGGAGCAAAAACGATTACAGTAATCAGTAACTACAACTTTGCTGTAAGACTTGGGAACTGGATCTTGGCAACTACTCTTGCCACAGGAGGAACATGTCGCTATGAAAAATCGTGGCCGATCTGGGTGTGTTGGGGAGGCAGGCTTACCATGCTGGATGGTTACGGCGGAGGTACGACATACGGAACCACCTACTACGCCAGCAAGGATCCGAAGTCTGGGCGCACCAGTAAACAACCTACTTGATCATGAGTTTGTACACACTCAGCAGTGGAAGACTCTGGGTCTTAGCATGGTGCCTGCATACTTAGCAGCAGAAGGAATCGGTCGGGGTATAACTGGCGGCAAGGCGGGCTGCGGTAACATTTTCGAGATCATGGCTGATCTGAAGAAGGGTGGGTATAAGTGTTGAGGCGGTTCTCGTGGAGAGTGTTGATAGCATTGCTGGCGCTCCAGTTGTGTGGATGTGACGGGGCATCGGTGATGGGAGAGCCTGCTCCGCGCGGATATGTGTACCAAGAAGATGGGGCATATTATCTCGCGGTTGTTGATGTGTGTCCCGCAGTGAAGCTGGCTTCGATCCAAGTGGCCTATGCGCAAGAGGACACTTTCGTCGATGAGCTTGAACCAGTTTGGAGAGCCACAGTGGTCGGCGAGCCAGCATCGTCAGTGGCGCTATTTGAAACTGCAGGGAACGTCCAAGTGGATTATTCCGATGCCAGCCCGGATCTCAGCCGCAATCTGGTGGTTTCCTGGATTGAGGCTGGCGATCCTGGGGAAGAACTGGGCGGAAGTGTTTCAGGTGTGCTTACCGACATCGGGTCTGACCAAGTGTTGTGGGCCGAAGGGATTGAGAGCGAATCAAGCTTCGATAAGAAGTTGCCGACGTGGAAATTCGGCTGCTGAACGCAGTGGGTGCTGGAGCACGGACTCTCGGCTCAGGCCAAGCAAGCGGACGGGTTCGGAGGTAATCCGGGCAGGTTTTGGCTTGGAAGGCGTACGCTTGGCACACGTCAACTATTTGCGTGGTGGGGCGGGAGCGGGTAAAGTAGCCCCTTGGGCCTTTTGGCCCGCTGTACGCCCTCCTGCTGTGGGAAGTGCCCACAGCCGCCTTAGACCGAAGGAGGTGGAGCTAAGCGTATGCGCAACTATGAAATCATGGTGATCATTGATCCCGAAGTGGATGATCGCCAAGTGGAAACTTTCCTCGACAAGCCGTTGGCCGCCTTCAAGAAGGCCAAAGGTGTCGTGGACAACATCGATATCTGGGGTCGCCGCCGGCTGGCCTATCCGATCCAAAAGAAGCAGGAGGGCAGCTATATCGTCCTCAACGTCACGGCTGAGCCGGACGTCATCAAAGAACTTGATCGCCAGTTCACGCTCAACGAGCAGATCCTGCGCACCAAGGTCATTCGGCCCGATACCCGCTAGGAGAAACCAATGGCAGGCGAAACCAACATCACCATCATCGGCAACCTGACGGCCGATCCGGAGCTGCGGTTCACCCCCTCCGGCCAGCCCGTCGCCAACTTCACGGTTGCCTCCACGCCGCGCACCTACGTTCGCGAGACGAACGAGTGGAAGGACGGCGAGACGATCTACATGAACTGCGCGATTTGGCGCAATCCGGCTGAGAACGTGGCCGAGTCGCTCACCAAGGGCGCCCGCGTGATCGTCACCGGTCGGCTGCGTTCCCGCTCGTGGGAGACCCGCGACGGCGAGAAGCGCACCACCATGGAATTGGACGTCGACGAGGTCGGCCCGTCGCTCCGCTACGCCACCGCGCAGGTGACGAAGCGCGCCAGCGGCGAGAACAGCGGCAGCTACAGCCGTCCGCAGCAAGCCGCCCCGCAGCAGTCTTACGGCCCGCCGGCCGCGGACGTCGATCCGTGGGCGAATGCCGGAAACGACGCCCCCCCGTTCTGAGAGTAAGGATGAATCATGGCACAACGTAGGAAGATCAACATTAAGAAGCTCGCCCCGGCCAAGCCGATCCGGGTGGGCCACATCGATTACAAGGACGTGCAGACGCTGCGTCGCTTCATCTCCGAGCGCGGCAAGATCCGCGCCCGCCGGGTCACCGGCCTGTCGGTGCAGGAGCAGCGCAAGGTCGCCATCGCCGTCAAGAACGCCCGTGAGGTGGCCTTGCTGCCTTACGCCACCACCGCACGCTAGGAGGATTTGAAATGAAACTCATTCTTACTGCCGCGGTGGAACACCTGGGCATCGCTGGCGACATCGTCGAAGTCAAGGACGGCTACGGCCGCAACTATCTGCTCCCCGAGGGCTTCGCCATCAAGTGGACGAAGGGCGCGGAGAAGCAGATTACCGGCATCAAGCGGGCGCGTGACGCCCGGGAGATCCGCTCCGAAGAGCACGCCGTGGAGGTGCGCGAGCAGCTCGAGCAGCTCACCGTCGCCGTCCCGGCCCGCGTGGCTTCCGATTCCGGCAAGCTGTTCGGCGCGGTCACCACCTCCGACATCGCGCTCGCGGTGAAGAAGGCTGGCGGCCCGGCGCTCGACAAGCGCTCCGTGGAGGTCTCCAAGCCGATCAAGAACACCGGCAAGCACACCGTGGGCATCAAGCTCACGTCGGGCATTGTCGCGCATATTCAGATCGACGTCGTCCCCGCGTAATTGACTGCGCTGCGCGCAGGCGCTCTCTGTTCGCTCCAAATGCCTTCGGCATGTCGCTCACTGGATCCCCGACCTTCGGTCGAGGATGACGGGTGAAGAGATTGTTGTTCGCGTCCCCAACCTCGAGACGGTCGAGGATGACGGGTGAAGGAATCCGTTACATGCCGGTTTTTTTGAGGGTGGCGTAGGCGGAGCGGATGTGGGCTTCCATGCGGTCGGCCGCGAGGTCGGGCTGGTGGGAGGAGATGGCGAGCAGGATGCCGCCGTGCTCCTGGCAGAGCGTCTCTTTGAAGACCGTCCAGTCGTCCATGCTCAGTGAGGCGAGCAGGATTGGGCGGCGGACGGCTTCGCGGATGGCGACGGTGAGCTCGGCGATCAGGCCGTTGCGGCCGGCGCGGGCCACCATCACATGGAAGAGCGTGTCCAGCGGGTTGAACGCCTCGACGGAGTTCGCCTCGCGCATCTCGGCCATCACGCCGTTCAAATTCGACAAGGTGGCTTTGGAGGCCTGCATCGCGGCTTCGGCGGCGGAGACCCGCTCCAAGGCCACCCGCGTCTCGATCAGATCCACCATGCCGGTGTTGTGCAGCGCCGTGTAGAGCCGCAGGATGCGGGCCAGCGCGTCACCCTGTTGCGGCACCACTCGCGTGCCGCCACCGCGACCGGTCGAAGCCTCAATGATTCCTTGAGTCTGCAGCACCCGCATCGCCTCGCGCACCGCGGAGCGGCCCACGTTCAACGACGCGGCGAGATCGCGCTCCGGGGGCAGTGAATCCCCGGCGCGGTAGCTGCCGTCAATGATGCCGTTCTCAATATGCCGCAGCACCGCTTCGTACTTGCGGCTCTCTTCCGGCTCCTCGACGGACTCGATCAGTGGTTCTCTCATTGGGAAAATAGTCTCACTTTTACGCTCCAAATGGCAATACGGCTTGACTCAAGGCCTTTCATTTCGTAGCGTTAAGTAAATGGTCTGACCAAAGAAGGGCAGCCACAGGTAAGCGCAAAGAGGCGGGTAGCAGAAGGGAGCCAAGGTGTCGCAGCCTGGTGATGGCATCCGGGTGGCTTTGTTTGCCACCTGCATCAACGATGTCATGTTCCCGAACACCCCGAAAGCGGTGGTGAAGCTGCTGGAGCGCCTCGGTTGCACGGTGGATTTCCCCTTTGGGCAGACTTGCTGCGGGCAAATGTTTACGAACACGGGTTACTACAAGGAGGGGTTGACGACGGTACATACTTACGTGGATGCCTTCGAGCGCTACGACTATATCGTCGCCCCCTCCGGTTCCTGTGTGGGAGCGGTCCGGCACCAACATCCGATGCTGGCCGAATGGGCGGGGGACGAGCTGCTGCTTGCCCGGGTATGCAAGCTTGTCCCCCGTACCTTTGATTTGTCCGAGTTTCTGGTAGATGTGCTTGGCGTGACGGACGTGGGGGCGTTCTTTCCGCACAAGGTCACCTACCACGCCACCTGCCACTCCTTGCGGGTGACGAAAGTGGGAGAGCGGCCCTACCAACTGCTGCAGGCGGTGCGCGGGCTGGATTTCGTCGAATTGCCCAGCGACGAAGCCGGCCTGCCCACCGCCGAGGAATGCTGCGGTTTCGGCGGCACGTTCTCGCTCAAGAATCCGGATGTCTCGGTGGCGATGGTCTCCGAGAAGGTGCGGAACATCCTGGCTACCGGGGCCGAATACGTCACCGCGGGCGATAATTCCTGCCTGATGAACATCGGCGGCCTGCTGCATCGGCAGAAGGCCCCCGTGAAAGCCATCCACTTGGCGGAGATCCTCGCCAGCACCGAGGAGGACGCCGCATGACGCGCCTCACTCCCGCCCCGCCGCCCGGCAAGCTCATCGATTCGCCGCCGTTCAAGGTGAACGCCAAGAAAGAGCTCGCCAATCCGGTGTTGCGCAAGAATCTGCGCTTCGCCACCCACACCATCCGCGCCAAGCGACGGCTGCGGGTCTCCGAGGTGGGGGAGGAAGCCTGGCAGCAGCTTCGGGACGCGGCTGCCGAAATCAAAGACCGGGTCGCCCGGCATTTAGACACCTATCTGCTCCAGCTTGAGGAAACGCTCACAGCGAAGGGTGCGGTAGTTCACTGGGCACGTGACGCCGCAGAGGCCAACCAGATTGTGGTTGATCTGGTAAAGGCCAAGCAGGTCCAGGATGTGGTGAAGATCAAATCAATGGTCACTCAGGAAATCGACTTGAACGAGTCCTTGGAGGCTAATGGGGTTGCCGCCTGGGAAACGGATCTCGCCGAACTGATCGTGCAACTGGGCCATGATCGACCTTCCCACATCCTGGTACCTGCGATCCATCGCAACCGCTCCGAGGTCCGTGAGATTTTCCTGCGCGAGATGGGCCGCTATGGCACCCCGGCCCCGGCTGATCTGTCCAACGATCCGCCGGTGTTGGCCGCCGCCGCCCGCACCCACCTGCGCAACAAATTCCTGGCCGCGAAGGTGGCGATCTCCGGGGGGAACTTCGCCATCGCCGAGACGGGCACCTTGGTGATCGTCGAATCCGAGGGCAACGGCCGGATGTGCTTGACGCTCCCGGAGACTTTGATCTCCGTGGTCGGCATCGAGAAGGTGCTGCCCACCTTTGACGATCTGGAAGTCTTCCTGCAGTTGCTGCCCCGCTCGTCCACCGCCGAGCGGATGAACCCGTACACCTCGATGTGGTCGGGCATCACGCCGGGCGATGGCCCGCAGGAGCTGCACGTGGTCTTGGTGGACAACGGGCGCACCCAAGCCCTGGCGGACGAGATCGGCCGTCCGGCGCTGCGCTGCATCCGCTGCTCCGCCTGCCTGAACATCTGCCCGGTCTACGAGCGGGTCGGCGGCCACGCTTATGGTTCGGTCTATCCGGGGCCGATCGGCATCGCGTTGACGCCGCAGCTCCGCGGCATCAAATCCGTGATCGACAAGTCGCTGCCGTTCGCCTGCTCGCTGTGCAACGCCTGCGCGGATGTCTGCCCGGTGCAGATCCCGCTGCCGGAGATCATCGTCCACAACCGCAACCGGGTCGCCGAAGCCAAGCAGTCCGAGCGTCGGCCGCACTTGGAGACGACGGCCGTCGGCGCGATGACGTGGGTGTGGAAGAATCCGAAGCACTGGGAGAAGATGCTCAAACTGGCCGGCCTGAGCGGCAAAGCCCTCGCCGCGCTGCGGGTGCAGTCGCTCGGCCCGCTGCCCCCGCCGATCTCCGCCTGGTCAAATGCCCGCGATCTGCCCGCTCCGCCCGCCCAATCCTTCCGCGAATGGTGGAAGCGAAACCGGGAGGGTGCGCAGTGAACACCGCCAAAGACGTCATCTTGACGCGCATCAAGAGCGCGTTGGCCGATGTGCCCTCCGCTCCCATCGAGGAAGACGCTCCCGTCACCTGGGAGTACGGCAAAGTCGCCGAGATGCCCGCCATTCTGGACGTCTTCGTGGACGCTTTGGAAGACTACAAGGCCACCGTCTACCGGGTGTCGGCCGCCGAGGTGCCCAAGACGGTTGTCAAAGCGCTGAAATCCAAGGGGGCGCATTCGGTGGTGCTGCCCGCCGGCCTGGAGGCGAGCTGGCGCGAGGCCATCCATCACGCCAAGATCGGCATCCACGACGACGAGCCGCCGCTGACGGCACCCCAGTTGAACGAGATTGACGCGGTGGTCACCGCCTCTCGCATCTCGATTGCCAGCACCGGCACCATCGTGCTCGACCACACTCCCGACCAGGGCCGCCGCGCGCTCACCCTCGTCCCCGACATCCACGTCTGCGTGGTCGCCGCCGATTCGGTGGTCTCCGATGTGCCCGAGGCGGTCGCCAAGCTGAAGGCGTCGATCACCGCCGGCCAGCCGCTCACCTTCATCTCCGGCGGCTCAGCCACTTCGGATATTGAGTTGCAGCGCGTCGAAGGGGTACACGGCCCGCGCAAGTTGCTCGTCGTACTCGCCGAGTAACCCGCAAAACCGCCTGGCAGCGTCTACACTGACGGGGTGAGTACCGCAACATTGCACACCAACCATGGCGACATCGTCATCGAGTTGTTTGACGACCAGGCCCCGCAGACGGTGGCGAACTTCGTGGGTTTGGCCACCGGCACCAAGGAATTCCGCCATCCGGAGACGGGGGTGTTGACGACGGCGAAGTTCTATGACGGCCTGACGTTCCACCGCATCATCGACGGCTTCATGATCCAGGGCGGTGATCCGATTGGCAACGGCACCGGCGGGCCGGGCTACCAGTTCGGCGACGAATTCCACCCGGATTTGACGTTCAACCGCCCCTACCTGCTGGCGATGGCGAACGCCGGGCCGGGCACCAATGGCTCCCAGTTCTTCATCACCGTGGATGCCACGCCGTGGCTGAACCGCAAGCACACCATCTTCGGCGAGGTAAAAGATCCGGCTTCGCAGGCGGTCGTGGACGCGATCGCGGGCCTGCCCACTTTCCCCGGCGACCGTCCGGTCGAGCCGGTGGTGATCGAATCGGTCGAGGTAACCGAGTAGCTACTCCGCGGCCAACTGGACGACCAGCAGGCCGTCCCCGACCGGCAGCAACGTCGAAGTGGCGCCGTCAATGTTCGCGGCGGCAGCGATGGCCTCGCGGATGATCAGCGGCTCGTCCTCGTCGTTGTCTTCGTCGACCGTCGACCCACCCCAGAAGATGTTGTTCAGCACGAACACGCCGCCGGGGCGGAGCAGCTTCTGGGCGGCGGCCACATACTCGACGTATTCGAGCGGATCGCCGCTGATGAGCACCAGGTCATAGCCCGCGTCCGTGAGCTTTTCAAGCACGTCGAGGGGCTGCCCGGCGATCAGGCGGGCCTTGCGGGCCGGAACCCCGTGCTCTTTCAGCAGGTCTTTCAAGCCTTGCTGCAAGCCGGAATCCGGATCGATGGAAGTCACCATGCCGGTGTCGTCCAGCCCTTTGATCAACGCGGTGGTGGTGACCCCGGCGCCGGTGCCGACCTCCACCACATGCTTCGCCCCGATCAGCTTCACCAGCAGCGTCAAAAACCCGGAGACCCCGCGCGCCACCGGCACCACCGAGGAGCCCTTCGCGAACTCGCGGGCCGCCAACTCATACTCGGCAACCTCCGGGTAACCGTCCGAAAAATCACTGATTGCAGCCCAGACAGCCGCAGAACGTTTAGCACTCACACGCCTAGTCTAATGCGCACCCACGCCGCAGCGATACCATCACCCCCCACACTCTCGAGTTGAGGACGAGCAGCGGGAGCGCGTAGATCTTGGGCGGCGATTGGCGGCGTATCTCGTATAGAGTAGGGGCATGGCGAATCCGGTGTTTGGGCGCGTGCTCACGGCGATGGTTACCCCGTTCAATGCGGACGGGTCGGTGGACTATAGGGCGGCGCGGGCGCTGGCCCGCTATTTGATTGACGTGCAGGGCAATGACGCGCTGGTGCTCAATGGGACGACGGGCGAGGCTCCCACCACGACCGAGCCCGAAAAGCAGGAGCTGATCCGGCAAGTCCGCGCGGAGTTGGGCGACGCGGTGCCGCTGGTGGCGGGCACCGGGTACAACGACACGATTGAGACAGTGAAGCTCTCCCAGGATTGCATCCGCGCCGGGGCCGACGGGCTGCTGGTCGTCACGCCGTACTATTCGCGGCCGCCGCAGGAGGGCGTCTACCGGCATTTCATGACGGTCGCCGACGCGGTCGACAAGCCGATCATCATCTATGACATCCCGAAACGGGCGGGCATCGAGGTGGCCGAGCCGACGCTGATCCGGCTCTCCACCCATGATCGGATCGTGGGCGTGAAAGACGCGAAGGGCGATCTGGCGTCCACCGCGAACGTCATCAAACAGACGGATCTGGCCTACTATTCGGGCGACGATCCGCTCACCCTGCCGCTGCTCAGCATCGGCGCGGTAGGAGTGATCGGCACATCGACGCATTTCTCCGGCCAGGGCACCAAGGCCATGATCGAAGCCTTCCTCGCGGGCAATCCGGAAAAGGCGCTGGAGTGGCATCGGCGGATGCTGCCGGTGTTCACCGGGGTGTTCGCCACCCAGGGCGCGATGATGGTGAAGGGCACTTTGGCCCGCCGCGGGCAGATCCAGCCGGGCTTGCGCGGCCCGCTGGTGGAAGCCGATCCGGCCCTCATCGACACCTTCCTGGATACCCTCGCCAGCCTCGGCCTGTAGGTGCCGCGATGCCCGATTTCGGCCTGAACTTCTGGGAGATTCTGATCCTGGCGGTGCTGGCCGTGCTCATCTTCGGCCCAGACAAGCTGCCCGAGCTCACCCGCAAGGCCGCCCGCGTGGTGCGCTACCTGCGCGGCATCGCCAACGACGCCAAGGAGAAGGTGCGCGACGAGTTGGGGGACGAGATCGTCGATTTTGATCCGCGCGCGCTGCACCCGAAGCAGTTGGCGAAGTCGATCATCGTGGAGCCAGTCGCCGAAATCCCGAAACAGATGCGCGGCGTAACGTCTGACGTGCGCAGCCTCCCCGCCGAGGTGCGGGCCGCCACGTCGCCAGCCCCGGCCGTCAGCGCCGAAACTGACACCCCTGCCAGAGGCGCCGCACTGGCCATTTCATTCGACAGCGAGGCAACCTAAACCCACCGTTGAGTAATCGGCGTTGCCTTGATGACCAGATGCAAGCCAGTGCAGTAATTTGGCTTGCAGTATGAGCACCACCAGCCAGTCGATTTTCGTCTCCCGCATCCGGGGTCTGCCCATGCTTGATCCAAACGGCGATCAGGTGGGGCGGATTCGCGATGTCGTGGTGCAGTATCGCAGCGCGGGCCGCCCGCCGCGGGTGAAGGGGCTCGTGGTGGAACTCTTCGCGATGCGCCGCATCTTCTTCCCGATGGAACGGGTGCACACCATCGACGTCCACCAGGTGCTGATCTCCGGCCTGGTGAACACCCGGCGCTTCTCTCGGCGGGATCGGGAGGTCTTGGTGGTTGACGATCTGTTCGACCGCAACGTCACCAGGGTGGGCTCGGGCGAGCAGGTGGCGATCTTCGACGTCGGCATCGCGCACACCCGCTCCAAGGATTGGGAGATTTCCGAAGTCGCGCTGCGCGAGGGGCGCTCCGGCCCGTTCGTGCGCCGCCACGAGGTGATCGTGGATTGGAACGAGATCGTGGATTTCACCTCCGCCACCCCGCAGCATTCCGCCGAGGACCACGTGAGCCGACTGGCTGAGCTGCGTCCCGCCGACGTCGCCCAGGAACTGCACGACATGGAGCCCAAGCGCCGTGCCGAGGTGGTGCGGATGATGGACAACGAGCAGTTGGCCGACGCGCTCGAAGAGCTTCCCGAGGACGAGCAGGTGGATCTGATCTCGCTGCTGGATGACGAGCGGGCTGCCGACGTCCTCGAAGAGATGGATCCGGACGACGCGGCCGACTTGATCGCCGAGTTGGACGACAAGCGCGCCGAGGCGATCCTCGAAGAGATGGAGCCAGAGGACGCCGAAGACGTCCGGCTGCTGCTCACCTACGACGCGGGGACCGCCGGTGGCCTGATGAACCCGGAGCCGGTGATCCTGGCCTCCGATGCCACGGTGGCCGACGCCCTGGCCGCGCTGCGCCGTCCGTCAATCACCCCGTCGATGGCCTCGGTGGCGTTCGTCTGCCGTCCGCCGATGGAGACGCCGACGGGCCGTTATCTCGGTGGCGTGCACATCCAGCGGCTGTTGCGCGAGCCGCCGTCGATCTTGGCCGCCCGGCTGATCGATTCCGACATCGAGTTGCTCCGGCCTGAACTGCCCATCGCGCAGGTGAGCCGCTACTTCGCCACCTATGACTTGATGTGCGCCCCGGTGGTGGACGCCGAAGGCCGCCTGCTTGGCGCGGTCACTGTGGACGACGTGCTCGACCACATCCTCCCCGACGACTGGCGCGGCATCCGCATGGACGCCATCTCCGAAGGCACCCCGATTCCGGAAGAGGGGGTGAGCAATGGCTGAGGAAATCAACCTGCACACCCCTGGGCGGGGCCGCCGCCGGGTGATGCGCAACCACTCCGACGGGGATTCCTTCGGCCGGATCGCCGAGGCTGCCGCCCGCTTCATGGGCACCGGCAAGTTCATCGTCGGGATGACGATCTTCATCATCGTCTGGGTGGTGGCGAACATCACGATTGTGGTGGTGAACAGCGGCAATGTGGACGCCGACCCGTGGGATCCGTATCCGTTCATCTTGTTGAACCTGTGCTTCTCCACCCAGGCCTCGTATGCGGCGCCGCTGATTCTGGTCGCGCAGAACCGCCAAGAGGCCCGCGACCGCGTCTCCCTGGAGCATGACCGGCAGGTGGCCGCCCAGTCCCGCGCCGACACCGACTTCCTCGCCCGCGAGCTGGCCGCGCTGCGCTTGCGCGTCAACGATTTGGCCACCCGCGACTTCATCCGCTCCGAGTTGCGCAACCTCCTGGAAGAGCTGGAAGAGAAAAACGACGCCGAGCACTAGCCGAGCACTAGACTTCCCCTCATGGCAGTAATGGAAAGTGCGGTGCGCGCCGCGTTGTCGCAGGTGATCGATCCGGAGATCCGCAAGCCGATCACCGAGTTGGGGATGGTGGATTCGATTGCGATCACCGGCACCGAAGTGGACGTCCACATTTTGTTGACGATTCCGGGTTGCCCGTTGGCGGCGACGATTGAGCAGGACGTGCAGCAGGCGGTCGCGGCCCTCGACGGGGTGGATACCGTGAACGTCACCTTGGGGGCGATGAATGACGAGCAGCGCGCGGCGGTGCGCGAGAAGCTGCAAGGGGATCGGCCGGCGGACAATCCGATCCCGTTCGCCCAGGAGGGCAACACCACCCGGGTGATCCTGGTCTCCTCCGGCAAAGGCGGGGTGGGCAAGTCCTCGTTGACGGTGAACCTGGCCTTGGCGATCGCCGAGCGGGGCCAGCGGGTGGGCATCCTGGACGCCGACATCTACGGGCATTCGGTGATCAACCTGCTCGGCCTCTATGAGGCGGAGCCGACGGCGGTGGACGGCATGATCCTGCCGATACCGTACATGGGCATGAGCGTGATCTCCATCGGCATGTTCAAGTCTTCGCGCGACCAGGTGATCGCCTGGCGCGGCCCGATGCTGGATCGGGCGCTGCAGCAGTTCCTCGGGGATGTCTTCTGGGGTGATCTGGACGTGCTGCTCATCGACCTGCCGCCGGGCACCGGCGATGTGGCGCTCTCGCTGGGCCACAAGCTGCCCAACGCCGAGGTGCTGGTGGTCACCACGCCGCAATCCGGGGCCGCCGAGGTGGCCGAACGGGCCGGGGTGATGGCCGCCATGCTGGAACAAAAGCTGATCGGCGTGGTCGAGAACATGTCGTATCTGCCCTATGTCTGCCCGAACTGCGGCGCGGAGCACCGGGTGGACGTGTTCGCCGCCGGTGGTGGGGCCGAGGTGGCGGCCGCGCTCACCCAGCGCGTCGGCTATGAAGTGCCGCTGCTGGCCGAGCTTCCCATCGATCCGCAGCTCTCCGTCAGCGCCGACCGTGGCATCCCCTACCTCGCCCTCAACCCCGAGTCTCCCGTCGCCGCCGCCCTGAAAACCCTCGCGGAAAGGCTCTGACATGGCAGTACGGCGGACAGTGTTGGCGGTTCCGGGGTCTTCGGATCGGTTTATCGCGAAGGCGCGGGAGTTGGATGTAGACGCGGTCTTCTTTGATCTGGAGGACGCGGTCGCCCCGGCGGTGAAAGCGGAGTCGCGGGCCCGAATCGTCAATGCGCTGGACCAAGGCGGGTTCAAGGCACCGGTGTTGACGGTGCGGGTGAACGGCTGGGAGACGCCGTGGACGTACCAGGACGTCATCGAGGTCGTCGGCGGGGCCGGAGCGCGGCTTGACGCCCTGGTGTTGCCGAAGACGCAAGACGCCGCGCAGGTGAAGGCGTTGGATTATCTGGTGACGCAGGTGGAGGCCAATGCCGGGCTGGAGCCGGGCCGGATCGGCATCGAGGTGCAGATCGAGGACGCCACCGGATTGACGAACGTCAACGAGATCGCCGCCGCGTCGCCGCGCCTGGTGTCGCTGGTGTTCGGGCCGGGAGATTTCATGGCCAGCCTGGGGATGAGCAGCTTGAACGTCGGCGCCCAAATGGCCGACTATCCGGCTGACGCCTTCCACCACGTTTTGATGACGATTCTGGTGGCCGCCCGCGCCCACGGGCTGCAGGCCATCGACGGCCCCTATGTGGCGATCCGCGACGTCGAGGGGTTCACCCGTTCGGCGAAGGCCGCCGCCGCGCTCGGCTACGACGGCAAATGGGTGCTGCATCCGGCCCAGATCGAGGCCGGGAATGCCGCTTTCACCCCCAAACCGGAAGACTATGAGCGGGCAAAGCGAATCATGGCAGCCTATTCACAGGCAACGGACATCACTGGGGGTGCTCGGGGCGCTATCGTTGTCGATGACGAAATGATCGACGAGGCTGGGGTGAAGGTGAGTGCCGCCATCTTGGCCCGAGGTCAACGGGTTTATGGATAGGAGGCGAAATGGCGCTGAGCGCTAGTGAGATCTTCAAGTTGCAGTTCCCGCAGTCGGTGGGGGTCTTCTCCAGCTACGAGGAGGCGCAGAAGGTGGTGGATTTCCTCGCCGACAAGCGCTTCCCGGTGCAGAACCTCTGCATCGTGGGGACGGACATCAAGTCCGTCGAGCGGGTGTTGGGCCGTCGCAACTGGGGCACGGTGATCCTGCAAGGCCTGCAACAGGGCTTGATGACGGGCCTGCTGGTGGCGTTGATCATGATGGTGTTCATGCCGTCGGAGAACGTCTGGCTGCTGGTGGGGTACGCGCTGGCCATCGGCGTCGGCATCGGCATTCTGCTCAGCGTGCTCTCCTATTGGATGAGCCAAGGGAAACGCGATTTCACCTCGGCGTCCCGGATGATCGCCACCAAATACGAGGTGCTCTGCGAGCACAAGTTCGTCCCGCAGGCCAAAGAGCTGATCCAGCAAATCCCGGGCATCCGGCTGGTCGCCTTCAACGCGCCCGCCGAGCCGCCCGCGAAGATCCAGGTGCCCACGCCCGTCCGCCCCACGTCGACGCCGTCGGCGCCCCAGGCTGACGAGCGTGTCGAAGGGCCGCCCCCCGCCGTGGCAGAGCAGCCCCCCAACCCGTATGCCTATCCGGTCAACCCGGATGAGAAATAGCAGTAAGGCTTAGGCGTCCAGCATCGTCCCGTCGAGATAGTCGGTGTAGGCCGGCAGATCGAGCAGGCCGTTGCCGGAGATGCCGATCAAGATGACTTCGCCGTCCTGCGCGACCTTCGCCTGGCGCAGCGCGCCCGCGATCGCGTGGTTCGATTCGGACGCGGGGATGATGCCCTCGGCGCGCGCGAAGATGATGCCCGCCTCGAACGCCTCCCGCTGCTTGACGGCGATGGCCGAGATCAAGCCCTCGTGGTAGGCGTGGGAGACCAGCGGAGCCATGCCGTGGTAGCGCAGGCCACCGGCGTGTACCGGATCGGGCACGAAATCGGCGCCCAGCGTATACATCTTCAGCTTCGGCGTCATCCCGGCGGTGTCGCCGAAATCGTAGCGGAACTCGCCCTGGGTGAGTGACGGCGCGGCAGCCGGCTCGCAGGCGGTGATCTTCACGTTTTGACGGCCTTCGAGATTCTCCCGGATGAACGGGAAGGAGATGCCGCCGAGGTTCGACCCGCCGCCCGCGCAGGCGAACAGGTAATCGACCTGCGGCTCTTCGAAGGCGGCGATCTGCTTCAGGGCCTCCTGGCCGATCACCGTCTGGTGCAGCAGCACGTGGTTCAACACCGAGCCCAGCGAATACGAGGCGTTCGGATCCTGCGCGGCCACCTCGATGGCCTCGGAGATCGCCATGCCCAGCGAGCCGGAAGTGTCCGGGAACTGCTCGCGCAGCTTCCGGCCGATCTCGGTGGTCTCCGACGGGGAGCCGATTGACCAGGCGCCATAGACGCTCATCTCGGCGTGCCGGTACGGCTTGCCCTCGAACGAGGAACGCACCTGCCAGATGTCGCATTTCAGGCCGAAGACCTCAGCGGCGAACGCCAACGCGGCACCCCACTGGCCGGCGCCGGTCTCCGTGGTGAGCCGGGTGCGTCCGGCGATCTTGTTGAAATAAGCCTGCGGCACCGAGGAGTTCGCCTTGTGCGAACCGACCGGGGAGATGCCCTCGTACTTGTAGTAGATGCGGGCCTTGGTGCCCAGCGCCTGCTCCAGGCGATAGGCGCGATACATCGGGGTGGGACGCCAGATGCGGTAGATCTCCCGCACTTCCTCGGGGATTTCGATCCAGCGCTCCGCGGAGGCCTCTTGCATGATCAGGCCCATCGGGAACAGCGCGGCCAGATCGTCCGGGCCGAGCGGCTCATCGGTGGCCGGGTGCAGCGGGGGCGCCGGCGGGGTAGGGAAATCGGCGACGATGTTGTACCAGTGCGTCGGGATTTCGGATTCGGGCAGGATTACTTTGTAGGGTTTGTCAGACATGGGTTAGCTCCAGATTCTCTGCATCCACTCTTCTACGTGATCGGGATGCCGGGGCAGATGACGGGAGAGGATCTCACAGCCGTCAGCCGTGATGGCGATGTCGTCCTCGATGCGGACCCCGATTCCGCGCAACTGAGCGGGCACGAGCAAATCGCTACTCCTGAAATACAGGCCGGGTTCCACGGTTAGAACCATACCGGGGCGAAGCTCGGCTTCTTTGTAGTTCTCATTTCTGGCCAACGCGCAATCATGAACGTCAATGCCGAGGTGATGGCTGGTGCCGTGCGGCATCCAGCGCCGCCATTGGCCGCCGTGCTCCGGATCCAGCGCCTCCTCCGGGCTCACCGGCAGCAGCCCCCAGGCGTCCAGATAGTTGACGATCACCGCCACCGCGGCCAGGTGTACGTCTTTGAACTTGTTGCCCGGTTTTGCGGCATCGATGCCCGCCTGCTGCGCCTCCAGCACCGCCTGATAAACCTGACGTTGGGCGGGGGAGTACTTGCCGTTCAACGGCAGGGTGCGGGTGATGTCGGCGGTGTAGAGGGATTCGATCTCAATGCCCGCGTCGAGCAGCAGCATGTCGCCGTCGGCCAACTCGCCGTCGTTGCGGATCCAGTGCAGCGTGGTGGAGTGGTCGCGCCCGGCCACAATCGAGTCGTAGCCGAGGCCGTGCCCCAAATGGCGGGCGTGCAGGCCGAAAATGCCCTCCACCCAGCGTTCGCCCCGGCCCCGTTTGATCGCTTCGGGGAAATCGGCGACCACGGCGGTGAAGGCGGCGGCCGTCTTCTCGCAGGCGATCCGCATCTGCTCCAGCTCGAACTCGTCCTTGATCAGCCGCACCTCGGAGAGCCACCGGGCGAACTCGTCGTCTTTTTCGGTGGCGGCGGTGACGTCCACACCCGCCTCGGCCCGCCAGCCGTCCAAGGTGGCGGTGAATGGCTCGTCGGCGTCGCGCACGATCCGCACCGTCCGCAAGGTGGCCTTGACGAAATCCGCCAACTCGTCAATCGAGCGGGTCTCCAGCCCGGTGAGCGCGCTCATCTCGTCCAACGACTCCCGTTGCCCCACCCACATCTCGCCGTAGCGGGCGTCCGCGTAGAACTCCGGATCGGTGCGCGGCACCCGAGGGTGGAAGTAGAGCACCGCCTTGTGCCCACTCGAATGCGGGAGCAGCGCCAGGATCGCGTCCGGCTCCCGATCTTCGCCCAGCCCGGTTTCATAGGCGAACGCGGTGTGCGGCCGGTAGCGGAAGTCGGTGTCGTTCGAACGCACCTTGTACGGCCCCGCCGGGATCAACAGCAGCTCGCCGGGGAAGGCGGACGAAAGCGCGGTCCGGCGCTGTTTCGCGGGCCGGGCGGCGGGCAGCGGCTCGGGCAGGTTCGCCACGTCCACCTCGGACGGATATGGTTCCCAACCTTGGGGGATGAACTCCTTGAAGGCTTTGGTGAAGGCGACTCCGCGATTGCTCTCGCCCACTGGCTTCTCGACGACATCTTCGCTCATACCCAAATGTTACAAGTATCATGTCCCCATGAAGGCATCACCTCAAGAGCAGGCCCTGCTGCTGGACGTCCAGGCCGTCGACACCCAGATCGCCCAGCTCCAGCACAAGCGCCGCTCCCTCCCCGAGCACACCGAGATCGCCGAGGGGAAGGTGGAATGGAACCGGATCGCCGAGGAACTCGTGGCCACCCAGACGGAGATCGCGGACACCGAGCAGCAGGTGGCGAAGGCGGAGGCCGACCTCGCGCCGGTGAAGCAGCGGCTGGTGCGCAACCAGGGCCGGGTGGACGACGGCTCGATGGGCGCCAAGGAGTTGGGCTCGATGCTCGAAGAGATCGAGCGGATCAAGCTGCGCATCGTGGAGTTGGAAGACGTGCAGCTTGAGGTGATGGAGAAACTGGAAACCGCGAATGCGCGGCTGGAAGAGTTGAAGGCCGAACGCGCCGAGTTGAACACCCGGATGAAGGCGGTGATCGCCAAACGGGACGAGCAGGTCGCCCAGATCGACGCCGAGCTTGCCGATTTGACGGCTGAGCGCAGCCTCTTGGTCAAAGACATCCCCGCCGATGTGGTCGCCCTCTATGACAAGATTCGCGAACGCTCCTCCGGCATTGGCGTGGGCAAGCTGGAAGGCAAGCGGTGCTCCGGCTGCCATCTGGATCAGACCGCCACCGCGATGGCCCGCTACGCCGCCGCCGCGCCCGACGACATCGTCCGCTGCGAAGAATGCGATCGGATCCTGGTGCGCTGACGTGCAAGATTCGCTGTTCGGCCCGGAGATCACCTGCCCGCACTGTGGGGGGCGCATCGAGTTGAGCGAGTTGACGGAGCAGCCCGCCCCGCCCGCGCTCGTCCTCCCCGCCGACCCCGACGCTGCCCCCGTGGCGCCCACGTTGATCCTGCGGGCTGACGGCGGTTCGCGCGGCAACCCCGGCCCCGCCGCCTATGGCGCGTTGGTCGAAGACGCCGCCACCGGCGAAATCCTGAACTCCGAGGGCCTGGCCATCGGCGAGGCCACCAACAACGTCGCCGAATACTCCGGCCTGATCGCCGCCCTGGAGATGGCCCGCGAGATCGCCCCCGACGCCGCCATCGAAGTCCGCATGGATTCCAAGCTGGTGATCGAACAGATGGCCGGCCGCTGGAAAATCAAAAACCCCACCCTGCGCCCCCTCGCACTCAAAGCCACCGCCCTCCGCCCCACCTCCGTCACCTGGACCTGGGTCCCCCGCGCCGAAAACACCCAAGCCGACACCCTCCTCAACCAAGCCCTCGACGGCGACCCCACCTATCGGCGGTAGCGACCCGCTAGGCGGCTTCGGTTTGCAGGATGGTGGTGATTAGGGGTTCGGGGGCGACGACGTGGGTGAGGAGGCCGGTGCGCAGGGCGCCACGGAGGGCGTCGGGGGAGGTGGTGGAGTTGCACAGGCCGATGACGGATTTGGTTTTGCCGAGGGATTCGAGGGGGATTTGGACGGCGTAGTCGTGGTCGGAGTGGATGATGTGTCCGGGGCGGTTGTAGCAGTAAGCGACCAGGTGGCCGACGGCCCGGTGCACGGTGAGCAGCTTGCCGAAACGGGCCTGGGTGGCGAAATCCGGGGTGGACGGGTGGTTGCCGACGTTCACCAAGGCCACGTCCAGGTGGTTCCAGCGGTCCAGCATCGCCTGGTAGCCCTCGGTGGCGCGCAAGGATTCGAGTTCGCGCGGGGTCTCCACCAAGGCGGGCGCGTTCAGGGCGAAGGCCTGGGCGCCGAGCTGCCGCGCCACGGCTAGCGCGTTCTCTGAAGAGTGGTAGTAGCGGATCGGCACCCCGCGGTTGCCCACCAGCGGGCAGACCTCGCTCACCTTGGAACGCAGGTTCGGGTGCTTTTCGATGGTGGCCACGAAGGCGCCGATCTGCGCGCCCCAGGCCAGCCCCAGCCGTCCCCCGCCCAAATCCTCGATCAGCCGGGCGGCCGCCATGGAGAGCAGGGTGTCGAGCTGGCCCGCGTCTTCGCCAGGTTGGATCAGCGCGCCGCCGCGAATCCCGAAGGTGGACTTCGCGGCCGTCAACGCCTTGGTGTGCGTGGGCAGCGGGGAGTTGATCCGAATCTCGACGATCCCGGCGGCCTTCGCCTCCTGCAGCAGTTTGGAGACGAACGGCCGGGAGGTGCCCAACTCGGCCGCGATCTGGGCTTGGGTGAGATCCTGCTCGTAATAGGCGCGCGCCACATACTCCAACCGTTTGGCCTTTTCCTCGCGCATTTGCCCTCCCGCCCAGGCATGGAAATAGGTCGCTAGCACTCTTTGCTGGTGCTGACAATATCATCCGAAAGGAGGATGCGAAGCGACTTCGAGGCCGATGCTTTCCGCGCCGCCGCCCGCTTAGGGTGGACACATGACCGATAACAACACTACGCAGCCGGGTCCACAGGTGATTCTGGACTCGTCTGCCACCCCGGGCATCAAAGCCTCGGGGTTGCGCCGCTACTTCGGCGCTGTGCGCGCGGTCGATGGTGTGACGTTTTCCGCTCCCCAGGGCGCGGTCACCGCACTCATCGGCCCCAATGGCTCCGGCAAGACCACGCTGTTGCTGATCCTTGCCGGGCTACTCGAACCGGACTCCGGTGCTGCCGAAGTGGCCGGCCATGATGTGGTGAACGAAAACCGCGAGGTGCGCTCGGCGGTGGGCTGGATGCCTGACGTCTTCGGCACCTGGGACGCGCTCACCTGCCGCGAAATCCTCACCACTTTTGGCAAGGCCTACGGCCTGAACCAAGAGCAGGCGAAGTCGCGGGCCCACGATCTGCTCAAGTACCTGTATCTGAGCGAGTTCACGAACCAGCCGGCCCGGGTGCTCTCCCGCGGGCAGAAGCAGCGGCTCGGCTTGGCCCGCGCGCTCGTCCATGATCCGCAGGTGCTGCTGCTCGACGAGCCGGCCTCCGGGCTGGATCCGCGCTCCCGCATCGAGTTGCGGCAGATTCTGCGGCAGCTCGCCCAAGAGGGCAAGACGGTGTTGGTTTCCTCGCACGTGCTCTCCGAGCTGGAGGAAGTCTACGACACCGCCGTCTTCCTCTCCCAAGGCCGGACGGTCGACGTGAATCGCGTGCAGACGCCCACCAGCGCCGAACGCGGTTGGCGGTTGGACGCCCTCGACCCGGTCTCCCTGCGGGTGTTCCTCGAACACTCCGACATCCCATTCACTGCTGGCCCAGGCGGTTCAGAGGTGGTTGTGCAACTGGCTGGATACGATTCCGCGATCCAGCTCATCAAGGCAGCGGTGGCCGCAAGCGTGCCGCTGCATACCGTCGCTCCGGTCTCCGGGCGGTTGGAGGAAGCGTATTTGGCATTGAATGAGGAGCGAGCATGAAAACCTGGTCATTATCGTGGCACGGTCTGCGGACCGTCACCGCATTGGAATTGCGCCAACGGGTGCGCTCGCGTCGCTGGCTGATCGCGTTGATCTGCTGGTTCGTGGTGATCGGGGCGATGACGACGCTGGTGATCACCGTCGTCGGCGGGCTGCGCCGCTTCGACATGCCGGACGAGATGTCCAAGTTCGGCACCGGGCCGCTGGCCTTCGGGCTGATCACGCTGTTCGTGCTCGGCATGGGCTTGGTGATCGCCCCCACCTTCACCGCCACCTCCATCAACGGAGATCGCAACCAGGGCACCCTGGCCACATTGCAGGCCACCCGGCTGAGCGCGATGGAGATCGCCTTGGGCAAACTAGCCGCCGCCTGGCTAACGGCGTTGGCCTTCTTGATCACCGTCATCCCGTTCATCGCCTGGTCGATGGTGCTGGGCAACATCTCGTTCTGGCAGGTGCTGGTCTGCTTCCTGGTGGTCTTCGCCGAGATCGCCGTCATCTGCGCGGTGGGCTTGGGCTGGTCGGCGCTGCTTTCCCGCCCGGCGGGTTCGGCGGTGATGACGTACCTGACGGTGGTCTTCCTCTCCATCATCACCTTGGTGGTGGAAGCGCTGAGCGTCTCGCTGGTGATCAATCCGCACGGCACCCAGCAGGTCTACGGGCTGAGCCGGGAAGACATGGATGCCTACTATGAGAAGCTCGACGAGTACTACTTCGACATCGATTCCGAAGGCTACACGGTCACCAATCCGGCGATGGAGCCGCCGATCGACAAGTGCGCCTGGTACACCGAGACGGACACCTACACCTACCACACCGACAAAATCTGGTGGATGGTGGTGCCGAATCCGTTCGTGATCGTCGCCGACGCCGCGCCGCTGCCTCCGAATGTCTCGGACACCATGAATACCTACGTGGCTTACTCCGGCGACCTGCTGGCGGCGATCCGGGTCGCGGTGGCTGGGTCCCGGCAAGCCACCCCTCCGCAGCGGGACGATTGCATCTGGCTCTACGAGACCGCCGGCTACCAGGTGATCACCGACATCGACACCGGTGAGCAACGGGTGGAGACGGCCACCGGCCAGCCCGTCGACTACGTCAGCCCGGTGCAGCCCACTCGCGCTCAAGGCATGAAAGGCGGCGACGTCTGGTATTGGGGCCTGGCCTCGAATATCCTGCTCGGCGCCTTCTTCTTCTGGATCGCCGTGCGGCGCCTCAAAGTGCCCTACCGGACGCTGGCAAAGGGGACGCGCGTGGCTTAAAGCCCGTGCTCAAACGCGAAGACCACCGCCTGGACCCGA
This sequence comes from Propionibacteriaceae bacterium, assembly GCA_031272505.1. Taxonomy (GTDB): domain Bacteria; phylum Actinomycetota; class Actinomycetes; order Propionibacteriales; family Propionibacteriaceae; genus Propionicimonas. The sequence continues at coordinate 24,405 of JAISTQ010000020.1, read as the reverse complement.
TCCCGCACCCCCAGTTTGGTGAGGATGTGACGGACATGGGTCTTGACGGTGGTCTCGCCCAAATACAACGCGGCCGAGATCTCCTGGTTCGAATAGCCTTTGGCGATCAGCCGCAGCACCTCCGTCTCCCGCTCCGAAAGCTCCGCCAAAGCCGGATCGGGAGCGGTCTCGATGGCCCGCCCGGCAGCTACATGCTCCAGCAGCCGCTTGGTGGCCGAGGGGGCGATTACCGAATCTCCCGAATGCACCGTGCGAATCGCCTCCAGCAGCGATTGCGGCGGGGCGTTCTTCAACAAGAAGCCGGAAGCCCCGGCCTTGATCGCGCTGAGCAGATACTCGTCGAGGTCGTAGGTCGTCAACATCACGATCTTGGGGGCGGGCTTGCCCAGGGCGTCGGCCCAGGCCAAGATGCGCCGGGTGGCCTCGATGCCGTCCAGTTGCGGCATCCGCACGTCCATCAGCACCACGTCCGCGGTGGGGGAGAGTTGGGCGAGCAGCTTTACCGCCGCCTCGCCGTCACCGGCCTGGCCCACCACCTCCAGATCGGGCTGCGAGTTGATCACCATCGCCAGCCCGGCCCGCACCAACTCCTGATCGTCCACCAAGACGACTCTGATCACCTCAGCCATCCAGATCCTCCAAAGTCGCATAGGGGATGACGGCCCGCACCCGCCAACCGTCCTCAATCGGCCCGGCCGAGAAGGACCCGCCGACGATCTCGGCGCGCTCGCGCATCCCGATCAGGCCCTGCCCCGTGCCTCCCGGCGGCTGCGCGTCCACCGCGTCGTTCGTCACGGTGAGCACCACCGCGTCCGTCTTCCAGTTCTCGGTGACCACGCAGAGCGTGCCCGGCGCGTGCTTCATCACATTCGTGATCGCCTCCTGGCAGATCCGGTAGAGCGCCAAGGATGACGCCGAAGGCAGGCTCACCGGCTCGCCCACCCGGATCAACGAGATCGGCTGGCCGGACTCCTCCGTCCGCTGGACCAGCTCGTCGATGCCCGCCTCGTCGGGGGTGGGGGACAGCTCCACGTCCGCGTCCGGATTGCGCAGCAGCCCCAGAATCCGCCGGGTGTCGGACAGCGCCCCGCGCCCGGTCTCCGCGATGTTCGTGAACGCCCGCTGGGCGGCGTCCGAATCGTTGGCGGCATAGGCGCCGCCGTCCGCCTGGGCGATCATGATGGCCAGCGAGTGGGCGATCACGTCATGCATCTCGCGCACGATCCGGTTCCGTTCGGCGGCCACCGCCATGGAGGCGATCTGCTCGCGTTCGGCGTTCAAGGCCGAGCTGCGATCCGCCTGCGCCTGGTCGCGCGACTTGCGCGCCCGCAGGATCAGCAGCACCATCACCGCATAGGAGATGACCAGCAGCGCGCTGGTGACGACAACCAGCCAGGTGCCAACGTCCACCTTCTCATTCTAAGCCGCCTAGTGAGCAAGCGAACGGATAAAGTAGGTTCATGGCGATAGTGTTTGAAAGCCCCAATGTGGTGGTTGGGCAGGTCAGTGTGTCCGGGATGGACAACAACGTCTACGTGTTGAGTTCGCGCAACAGCGGCGAGCAGATCGTGATCGACGCCGCGGACGACCTCGGCCAGATCGAGACGTTGCTGCGCGAAGTTTCCTTGACGGGCATGGCGCAGTTGAAGCTGGTGATCACCACCCACGAACACTTCGATCATGTGCGGGCCTTGGGTCCGCTGGTGGTCTCCACCGGGGCGCGGTCGGTGGCCGGCGGGGATGCCCCCCGGATCGCGGCCGCCCAAGGGGTGCCCACCGACGAGGTATATGACGGCGATACCGTCGGCGTCAACGGGATCAGCCTGAAAGTGGTTTCGTTGGTCGGCCATACCGCCGGATCGATCGCCCTGGTGTATGAGGAGATGGGCTACCCGACGTTGCTCTTCACCGGCGACAGCCTCTTCCCCGGCGGGGTGGGCAACACCGACCATGTGCAATCGCGGTTCCTGAGCCTGTTCACGGATGTGGTCACCAAGCTCTTCAACGAATACCCGGACAACACCATCGTGCTGCCCGGCCATGGGGCGGCCACCACTTTGGGGGTGGAGCGTCCGCATTTGGACGAATGGAAGCTGCGCGGCTGGTAGATCAACTCTTAGTTACGGGTGGACGACGACTTCCACCCGCTGGAACTCCTTCGGATCGGAATAGCCCGTCGAGGCCAAGGCTTTGCGCAACGCGCCCACCAGATTCATGGTGCCTTCGGGGGTGACGGACGGGCCGAGCATGATCTCCTCGATGGTGCCGAGCTGCTCGAAACGCACCCGCTCGCCGCGCGGCAGCGTCGGATTCCAAGCCTCCGCGCCCCAATGCCAGCCCTTGCCCGGCGCGTCCGCCGCGTGCGCCAACGGCGAACCGATCATCACCGCGTCCGCGCCCAGGGCGATTGCCTTCGCGATGTCGCCGGAGGTGCCCAGGCCGCCGTCCGCGATCACGTTGACGTATCGGCCGCCGGATTCGTCCAGATAGTCGCGCCGCGCCTCGGCCACATCGGCCAGCGCCGAAGCCATCGGCACCTCGATGCCGAGCACGCTGTGCGCCCGTGACGAAGAACCGCCGCCGAAACCGACCAGCACCCCGGCCGCCCCGGTGCGCATCAGGTGCAGCGCGTTCTGGTAGGAGGCGCAGCCGCCCACGATCACCGGCACGTCCAGGTTGTAGATGAATTCTTTGAGGTTCAGCGGCTCGAAGACGGTGGAGACGTGCTCGGCGGAGACGATGGAGCCCCGGATCACGAAGAAATCCACCCCGGCGCGTTCCACCACCGAGCCGAACTCCACGCAGTTCATCGGCGAGAGCGAACCGGCCACCGGCACGCCCGCCGCCCGGATCTCGTCCAGCCGCGCCTCGATCAGCTCGGCCTTCACCGGCTCCGCGTAGATCAACTGCATGAATTTGGTGGCCTCCACCGAATCGTCAAGCTGCGCCAACTGCTCCAGCAATGGCTCCGGATCGGAGTAGCGCGTCCAGAGCCCTTCTAAGTTCAGTACGCCCAGGCCGCCCAGCTTGCCGAAGGCCACCACCGTCTGCGGAGACATGGTGGAATCCATCGGGGCGGCGATCATCGGGAAGTCGAACGTCAAAGCGTCCAGCTTCCACGCCAGGTTCACCTCTTCGATGCCACGGGTGCGACGGCTGGGGACGATTGCGATGTCGTCAAACCCGAAAACCGGCAGGGCACGCTTGCTGCGACCGATTTCTATCATTTCTCTCCCTCGTCTTGACGCCGCGGCTACTGCTGGTGCGGCGAATAGTTCGGCGCTTCGATGGTCATCTGGATGTCGTGCGGATGCGACTCCTTCAGGCCCGCCGAGGTGATCCGGACGAACCGGCCCTTTTCCTGCAACTCGGCGATGGTGCGCGCCCCGGTGTAGAACATCGACTGCCGCAGCCCGCCGACCAACTGGTAGGCCACCGCCGAGAGCGGCCCGCGATACGACACCTGGCCTTCCACGCCTTCGGGGATCAGCTTGTCGTCGCTGGTGACGTCGCCCTGGAAGTAGCGGTCCTTCGAGTACGACGCCTTCCGGCCGCGGGCGGCCATCGCGCCCAGCGAACCCATGCCGCGATAAATCTTGAACTGTTTGCCGTTGATGAACACCAGCTCGCCGGGGCTCTCCTCGCAGCCGGCCAGCAGCGAACCCAGCATCACCGTCGACGCCCCCGCCACCAAAGCCTTGGCGATGTCCCCGGAATACTGCAAGCCGCCGTCACCGATGATCGGCACGCCCGCCGGTTTGCAGGCCCGCGCGGCATTCCAGATCGCGCTCACCTGCGGGACGCCCACGCCAGCCACCACCCGCGTGGTGCAGATCGAGCCCGGCCCGATGCCGACTTTCACGCCGTCCACCCCGGCTTCCACCAGCGCCTGCGCGCCCTCGAAGGTGCCCACGTTGCCGCCGATGATGTCCACCTCGGCGGCGGCTGGCTCGGCTTTCAGGCGGCGGATCATGTCCATCACGCCTTGGGTGTGCCCGTGCGCGGTATCCACCACGATCGCGTCCACCCCGGCTTCCACCAGGCCCATCGCCCGCTCCCAGGCGTCCCCGAAGAAGCCGATTGCCGCGCCCACGCGCAGCCGCCCCTGCGGATCTTTGGAAGCCAGCGGGTATTTGTCAGATTTGACGAAGTCTTTGAGGGTGATCAGGCCCGTCAGCGAGCCTTCGGCGTCCACCAGCGGCAGCTTCTCGATCTTGTGCTGGGCGAGCAGCCGCAACGCCTCTTCGCCGGAGATGCCCGGCCAGCCGGTGACCAGCGGCATCTTCGTCATCACATCGCGGACCAGCTTGTTCGGATCGTCCTCAAAGCGCATGTCGCGGTTGGTGACGATGCCCACCAGCTTGCCCGCCTCGTCCACCACCGGGGCGCCGGAGATGCGGTACTCGCCGCAGAGTTCGTCCACTTCGCCGATGGTGGCCTCCGGCTTGACGGTGATCGGCTGATCCACCATGCCCGCCTCCGAGCGCTTCACCTGATCCACCATCTTCGCCTGCGTCTCCGCGGGCATGTTCCGATGCAGGATGCCCAAGCCGCCCTCGCGGGCCATCGCAATCGCCATCCGCGATTCGGTGACGGTGTCCATCGCCGCGCTCACCAGCGGCACCTTCAGCGAGATGCGGCGGGAGAACTGCGTGGCGGTGTCCACTTCGGAAGGGATGACGTCGCTGGGCCGCGGCTGCAGCAGCACGTCGTCAAAGGTGAGGCCAAGCTCAGTGAATGGATTCGGGACTACGGAAGCGGTGAAATCAGACATCGCGATTAAGTCTACTGGGTTCTCAGATGCTCTCGTGATGCCGGACGACTTCCGCCACGATGAAGTTCAGCAGCTTCTCCGCGAAATCCGGATCCAGGTTCGCCTCGTCCGCCAGCAACCGCAACCGGGCGATCTGCTGCTCCTCGCGCACCGGATCCGCCGGCGGCAACCCCAACTCCTTCTTCAACACCCCAATCGACTGCGTCACCTTGAACCGCTCCGCCATCAACGCAATCATCGCCATATCCAAATTGTCAATCGACGCCCTCAGCCGTCCCAATTCCGGATCTACCTGCATACCCCCAGTCTAACGACTCTCCCGCGCATCGGTCTTCGCTTCGCGCTGGCTCCGCCTCCGTGGTCGCTCGGCTTTCGCCTCGCTCCCGCGTTCCTCATCCCAGACTCCTTGCTCTACATCCCTCTTCAACCGGGCTGCGAATACTCGCGGGCCAACCATCTTCCCATGGCCTGCTAAAGGTCCGCGTTGGACGAGGAGTCGGGGCGCGTTCCCCTTGTGGTCACCCTGCCACTTGCCTTTGCGGGCGGCCACCGCCCACCCGCCTGTTGGCCCACCTCCCACAACCCTCTGTGCTCGTGGTTACGTTTGCTGCTTTGTTTAATGGAAATCATCAATTACGGGGTTGTGGTACCCAGCCACCAACCCGTACCCGCCGCTGAACTAGCGCTTGCTCTATCAGCCCGGCCATTCAACGTTGGGCCACCGAACCTGACCAGTTTCGGGAAGAGTCGGTCCGACGGCCATGCCGGCGGATCGGCTTTTGATCCCGTCGAAGAGCCAACCCCCAAGAGCAGCCACCGGAAGAAGAGCCCGACCTGGGCGGAGTCGCAGCGCGAGAACTACTCAATGGATGACCGAAAACGCCTGTTTTCAAAACGATTGAGTGATTTTTCCCTTGAAAACCCCTAAAACGGCCGTTTTTCGGCCTGAAACTACTCAATCGTTTTCCAAGAGGGCCAATTTTGCAATCTATTGAGTAGTTTAGGGTTCCCACAGGGGTGCGGGAGGTGAGGGTGTCGGGCGGATGAAGAGAGTGAGGAGGAGCCGAAGGCACTCCGACGAACACACTGAGCCCGAGCGAAGCGAGGACCGATTCCGCCTAAAATAAAGGCATGACGATGCCGGGAATGGGCGGGGGTGGCCGCGGGGCGCGGGTGGGGGCGCGCGATGATGAGGTGCAGCGGCAGATAAATGCGGAGTCGCCGAAGATTCCGAATCTGGGGAAGCGGATTGCGGCGATCTTCAAACCGTATCGGCTGCCGATTGCGATCACGGTGGTGTTGGTGTTGGTGACGGCGGCGATCTCGGTGTACCCGCCGTTGTTGACCCAACGGATCTTTGACGAGGGCTTGTTCCCGGCCTCGGGCGGCGTCAACCTGGAGCAGTTGGTGTGGCTGCTGGTGGTGATGGTGGCGTTGCTGGTGGCGTCAAATCTGCTCGGCATCTGGCAGACGTATTTGACGGCGAAGGTCGGCAATCAGGTGATGGGCGACATGCGCGTCAAACTGTTTGACCAGTTGCAGGCGATGGAGTTGGCCTTTTTCACCCGCACCAAGACCGGCGTGATCCAATCCCGGCTCGCCAACGACGTGGGCGGGGTGGCGAACGTGCTCACCAACACCGTTTCGTCGGTGGTCGGCAACACGGTGACGGTGATCGCCTCGTTCGTCACCATGCTGCTGCTCTCCTGGCAGTTGACCTGCATCGCGGTGGTGCTGATGCCGATTCTGGTGCTGGTGCAACGCCGCGTCGGCCAGGTGCGCGCCCGGATCGCGACCGCCACCCAGGAGTCGCTCTCGGAGATGACGTCGATCACCCAGGAGACGCTGGGAGTCTCCGGCATTTTGCTGGCGAAGAGCTTCGGCCGTCAAGCTGACGAATCCGCCCGCTACGCCAAGGAAAACGCCAACCAGGTGGAGTTGCAAGTACGCCAGCGGATGACCGGCCAGTGGTTCTTCGCCATGGTGCAAGTGTTCATCTCGCTGCTGCCCGCGCTGATCTACCTGCTTGCCGGGCTGTTCATCCTGCAAGGCATGGGCGGGATCACCGCCGGGGTGCTGGTGGCCTTCACCGCGGTGCAGTCGCGGCTGCTGATGCCGATGATGGGGCTGCTCCGGCTCGCCCTCGATTTGCAGACCTCCGGCGCGCTGTTCGCCCGCATCTTCGAGTACCTCGATCTTACTCCGGCGATCACCGACGCCCCGGACGCGCACCCGGTGGACGAGGCGGAAATCGGGCTGATCGAGTTCGACCACGTCAGCTTCCGCTACCCGGACGCCGACCCCGAGGATCCGCCCACGATTGACGACGCCACCTTCCGCATCGAGCCGGGCCAGTTCGTGGCCTTCGTGGGGCCGTCCGGCTCGGGCAAGACCACCATCGGCTACCTGCTCTGCCGTTTCCACGAGGCGGGCTCCGGCGCGGTGCGCTTCGCCGGGGATGACGTGCGCGCGCTCACCCAAGCCTCGCTGGTGGAGCACATCGGGATCGTCTCGCAGCAGAGCTACTTATTCCACGACACCATCGCCGCCAACCTGCGCTACGCGAAGCCGGACGCCACCGATGACGAGCTTCGCGAAGCCTGCCGCCAGGCCAACATCCTCACCACCATCGAAGGCTTCCCGGACGGGTTCGACACCGTGGTCGGCGAGCAGGGGTATCGGCTCTCCGGCGGCGAACGGCAGCGGATCGCGATTGCCCGGGTGATCCTCAAGGACGCCCAGGTGCTGTTGCTCGACGAGGCCACCAGCGCGCTCGACACCGTCTCCGAGCGGATCGTGCAACAGGCCCTCGACGAGGCGGCGCAGGATCGCACCACCGTCGCCATCGCCCACCGGCTCTCCACCGTGGCCGCCGCCGACCGCATCTACGTGCTCGAAGCCGGAAAGATCGTCGAGTCCGGCACCCACGGCGAGTTGGTCAAGCTGGACGGCCTCTACGCGAAGCTCTACGCCGAACAGTCCATCGCCGCCACCCTCCCCGAAGACGTCAAAAACGACCCCATCGTCATGGAGTTCTACACATAACGGGGGCATAACGAAGCAGTCTCGCTTTGATAACGCGCGTGACCTTTGCCGCGGAGTGCGCGGAGTTAAGGGTATGAAGCGTAAAAATACCCCAGCGCGGCGGGCACTCCTGGCCGCGATAATTCTTGGCTTAGTGACGTTGCTGGCGACTGGTTGCTCCGGTCCTGGCATCTCTGAAAAGGTTTACACCGCCCCCTCCGTCGTCGCCCCAGTACCCGGTGACTACCCGGACGGCCTCACCGAGGCGGCCCCGGCCGAAGTAGTCGATGTCGAAGGCGGCGACGATTGGCGCTACCGCGAGATCGACTCCACCGACGAGTTCGACGACTCTCCCGAAACCCCATTCAAGGACGTGGCCACCAGCCCGCTCTCCACCTTCTCCGCCGATGTGGACACCGCCTCCTATTCGTGGTTCCGCAAGCAGGTGTCAAACGGAATCGCCCCCGACGGCATCCGCATCGAGGAGTTGGTCAACTACTTCGACTACGACTACCCGGCCCCCGATCCAGGCTCCGACCAGCCGTTCACGGTGACCACCCAGGTCGCCCAGGCGCCGTGGGCTCCCGAGCATCAGCTCGCGCTCATCGGGGTGCAGGCCACCAAGGCCGTCCCCACTTCCGAGGGGAACAACATCGTGCTGCTCGCCGACGTCTCCGGCTCCATGGCGAGCGAGGACAAGCTGGGCCTGCTGATCCAGGCCTTCGCGATGCTGGTGGAGCAGCTTGACGGAAACGACCGGGTCTCCATCGTCACCTACGCCGGCTCCGACCAGGTGATCGCCGACGGCGTTCCCGGCAACCAGCACCTCGAGCTGATCGGCAAGCTGAACTCGCTCTACGCGGACGGCTCGACGGCGGGCGCGGCGGGCATCACCACCGCCTACGAGCTGGCCCGGAAGCACTTCATCGAGGGCGGCAACAACCGCGTCATCCTGGCCACCGACGGCGACTTCAACGTGGGCCAGTCCTCGGTCGAAGATCTCACCGACCTGATCGAGCAGCAGCGCGAATCCGGCGTCTACATCTCGGTGCTCGGTTTCGGGATGGGCAACCTCAAAGACAACATGATGGAATCCATCGCCGACCATGGCAACGGCAACTACGCCTACATCGACACCCTCAACGAGGCCCGCAAGGTGCTGGTGGACGAGTTTGACGCCACCATGTTCGTGGTCGCCCAGGATCTGAAGCTGCAGGTGGAGTTCAATCCGGCCGTCGTCAAAGAGTATCGGCTGATCGGCTACAACAACCGCCGCCTGGAGAATGAGGATTTCGACGACGACACCAAGGACGCCGGGGACGTGGGGGCGGGCCATTCGGTCACCGCGCTCTATGAGCTGATCCCCGCCGACGGCACCCAGACCAAGCTGAAGTACCAGGAGCAGCGCGTCGGCGACTCCACGGATTTCCTCACCGTCAAGGTGCGCTACAAGGATCCGGGTGACGCCGAGAGCAAGCTGATCGAGCAGCCGGTCACCGTCAGCGAATACACCGAGACGCCCGGCGGCGAGTTCGCTTTCGCCACCGCGGTCGCCGAGTTGGGCCTGCTGGTCACCGATTCGCAGTACGCCGGCCAGGCCAGCATCGACGCGGTGATCGAGCGGGCCGACAGCTCGCGAGGCAGCGACCCCTACTCGCTGCGCGCCGAGTTCGTCGATCTCGCCCGCGCCTACAAGCAAATCATCTGAATCCCCAAGGAGCGGACTGACGCAACCTCTCCTTCCACCCCTGATAAAACCCGGAGCCAGGACCTCCCCCAGCTTGGCTCCGGGTTTCGCTTGCTAGAATGGCTCGTTAATCGTTGAAAGGTGCAACATGGCTAATCCAGTTTTCGCCAAGTCCCCGGCGTTCCAGGCCCAGGACTACGCCCCCGTCGAGTATCAGCAAGGCGGCTACGCCGGCACTACCTATGCCCAGCCGGGCTACCAACAGCCCCCGCAGGGTTATGCGCAGCCCCAAGCGGGTTACGCGCCGCCCGGCCAGCAGTATCCGCAGCAGGGCCAGCCCTACCCGCAGGCCCAGGGTTGGGTGCCGCCGCAGCAGGTGCAGCCCATCGCCCGCACCGGCGTGATGACGCTGGACGACGCGATCACCAAGAGCGCCATCGTAATGGGCGTGCTCTTCGTGGCCGCCGCCATCACCTACATGCTCTTCACCCCGATGCTGTACACCGCCCCGATGATCCCACTGGTGACGATGATCGTCAGCTCCCTGGTGTCCTTCATCGTGGTGCTGGTGGCCACCCTCCGCTATCGGACCAAGCCGATCGCCCCCGCGGCGGTGTTGACGTACTCAGTCATTGAGGGCGTCTGCATCGGCTCACTGTCGGCGGTATTTGAGTGGCTGTATCCCGGGATCGTCTTCCCCGCGGTGCTCGGCACTTTCGTGACGGCTGGCGCGGTGCTGTTTGCTTACAAGGCGTTGAACATCAAGGTGACGAGCAAGTTCAAGAAGATGGTCTTCATTGGCACCGCCTCCTTCGCGGGCGTGTTGCTGATCAACCTCATCCTCAGCCTCTGCGGCGTGCACACCGGCTTGATCTCGGTCACCGGCTCGGTCTCCTGGCTGGCGATCCTCTGCTCCGCGATCGGCGTCGGCCTCGCTATCTTCAACCTGATCATCGATTTCGATTTCATCGAGCAGGGCGTGCGAAACCAAGCTCCGTCGAACGAGTCGTGGCGGGCCGCCTTCGGCCTCACCGTGACGATGGTCTGGCTCTACACCGAGCTACTGCGGATCCTCTCCTACTTCCGCCGCTGATTTCCGCAGCTCCGGCAGGTGTTTGCGGATGAGCTGCGCCGCGCTGGTGGTCCACGCCAGCTTGCGGATAGAGCCATAGGGCACCCACTTTGAGGTCTCCGTGGTGCCGCCGATGTCAGTGAGCACCGGCTCGGTCGGGTGGGCGCAGTGTCCGGTGTAGATGATCCGGACGGCTTGAAAGTCCTCCACGTCGCCAAGTGGGTTTTTCCCCACCCAGTGATCGGATTGCACGTCCACCAGCCGCACCTGGCCGATCTGCTGGCCGGTCTCCTCGTCAATCTCGCGCCGCAGCGCGTCCAAGGGCGTCTCGCTCGGCTCAATACCCCCGCCGGGCAGCCCCCACAGGCCGGAGACGATGGTTTTGTCCGAAAACCGGGTGGCCAGCAGCCCTTTCGGGCTGGCCAGCAGCGCATAGGCGGCGAACCGCTGCCTTTTGACGAACTCGAAATCGTCGGGAAGCTCCAGCCCCGGCTCGATCAGCCGGGTGCGTTTCCGGATCCGGGTGACGCCCCGTTTTGACGTGCGCACCTGCACCGTCAACGTCAAGTTCTCCAAGGTGCCGTGGATCGAAAGCGGACGGACGATCTCCAGCCCGTACAGCCCGGCAAGCTGCGTCGGCTCCACGCCGTGCTCCAGCTCCCGGTCGAAAGCCGGTCGCAGGCCCGGGGCCCTGATCCCCACAATCCGCATACCGCAACCCTATCGGCATCCGAGCGCGCCAAACGCCGCTACGCTTAACTTATGACCCCGCTAATTGACTGCACCAAGACCGCCGCCTGGGCGCAACTCCATTCCATCGCGCAAAGCCTGGAGCCTGATCTGCGGCAATGGTTCGAGCTTGATCCGGGCCGGGTGGAGCGCTTCACCTTCCAAGCTGGCGATCTCCACGTCGATCTGAGCAAGAATCTGATCAATGACGAGATCCTCGGCCAGTTGGTCGAGTTGGCCGAACGCGTCGGCCTGGAGCACAAGCGCGACGAGATGTTCGCCGGCGAGCGGATCAACATCACCGAAGGCCGCGCGGTGCTGCACACCGCGTTGCGCCGCCCCAAGGGCGATTCGCTAATCGTGGACGGGGTGGACGTGGTCGCCGAAGTCCACCAGGTGCTCGAACAGATCTACGCTTTCGCGGATCAGGTGCGTGACGGCCGCTGGCTCGGCATCACCGGCAAACCGATCCAGACCGTCATCAACATCGGCATCGGCGGCTCCGACCTGGGGCCGGTGATGGTGTACGAGGCGTTGCTGCCGTACGTCAAGCCCGGCCTGGAGTGCCGTTTCATCTCCAACATCGATCCCACCGACGTCGCCCAAAAAACCCAGGGCGTCGATCCGGAGACCACCCTGTTCATCGTCGCCTCCAAGACCTTCACCACCTTGGAGACGATCACCAACGCCAAACTCGCCCGTACCTGGCTGCTCGATTCGCTGCGCGAACGCGGGATCAGCGACGACGCGGAGGCGATCAAGCGGCATTTCGTGGCCGTCTCCACCGCGCTCGACAAGGTGGCCGCCTTCGGCATCGATCCGCAAAACGCCTTCGGCTTCTGGGATTGGGTCGGAGGCCGCTACTCGGTGGATTCCGCGGTCGGGACGGCGGTGGCCATCGCCATCGGCCCGGAGCGTTTCGCTGAATTCCTCGCCGGCTTCCACACCATCGACGAACACTTCGCCCACACCGAGTTGGCCCAGAACGTGCCCGCGCTGCTCGGCCTGCTGAACGTCTGGTACACCGATTTCCTTGGCGCCGCCTCGCACGCGGTGCTGCCCTACGCGCAGAGCCTGCACCGTTTCGCCGCCTACCTGCAACAGCTCACCATGGAATCGAATGGCAAGGGGGTGCGGGTGGACGGCAGCCCCGTCACCACCGACACCGGCGAGATCTTCTGGGGCGAGCCGGGCACCAACGGGCAGCACGCCTTCTACCAGTTGATCCACCAGGGCACCCGGCTGATCCCCGCCGATTTCATCGCGGTGGCGAACCCGGCGTATCCGCTCAAGCAGGGCGAACAGGACGTCCACGAGCTGTTCTTGGCGAACTTCCTCGCCCAGACGAAGGCGCTCGCTTTCGGCAAGACCGAGGCGGAGGTGCGCGCCGAGGGGACGGCCGACGAGATCGTCCCGCATCGGGTCTTCGCGGGCAACCGGCCCACCACGTCCATCTTCGCCCCTGCGCTCACCCCGGCGGTGGTCGGTCAGCTGATTGCCCTCTACGAGCACATCACCTTCACCCAAGGCGTCGTCTGGGGAATCAACTCCTTCGACCAATGGGGAGTGGAACTCGGCAAACAGTTGGCGAACCAGATCACCCCGGCGTTGGCCGGCGACGCCACCGCCTTGGAAAGCCAGGACGCCTCCACGCAAGCGTTGATCGCTTACTACCACGAGCACCGCCAGCCTTGAGGTAGACTCCAACGGATGAGTGAAATCGCCTCTATCGCTCAAGCGAACGGCCTGCATCGGATTGGTGCCCGTCCGCACTTGTGGCCGTATCTGAAATCAGCCTGGGAACGCCGGGATTTCATCTCCACCATGGCGCGGTTCAAAATTCGCTCCCGGTTGGAACGGAATCGGCTCGGCGTCATCTGGCTGATCATCACCCCGGTGCTCGACGCCATCTTCTACGGCGTGATCTTCGCGCTGCTGATGGGCCGCGATCGCCCCGGCGGCTATGGCGCCTTCGTGATGATCGGCGTCTTCATCTTCCATTTCTTCACCGGCTGCCTCACCCACGGCGCGGTCTCCATCACCGGCCACCGCTCCATGGTGCAGACCCTCTCCTTCCCCCGCATCACGCTGCCGTTCGAGCAGGTGGTCGAGGAGTTCTTCTCCTGTCTGCCCTCGTGGATCCTGCTGGTGGTGGCGCTGCCGATTTTCGGCCATATGCCGAATGTCCGCTGGCTGCTGATCATCCCGCTGATGGTCTTCTTCACCCTCTTCAACACCGGCATCACGCTGCTGGTGGCCCGGCTCACCGTCCATATCCGCGACCTGACGCAGTTCCTGCCGTTCATCTCCCGGGTGCTGTTCTTCTCCTCCGGGGTGCTCTTTGACGTCGACAAGCTGTTCGCCAGCTACCCGTGGGTGATCACCATCTACGATTTCTACCCGCCCTACCAGGTGCTGGAGCTGGCCCGCAACATCTTCATGGGTGACGAAATCCGCCCGATTGACAACCTCTACTGGATCGTGCTGCCGATCGCCGCCGTCATCACCTTCATCGGCGGGCTGTTGTTCTTCTGGGTCGCGGAGGAGCGCTATGGACGCGACTAAACTCTCCGCCGACATCGAGCAGCACCACAAGCCGCCGGTGGTGATCGTCGAGGATCTGCACGTCAAATACAAGGTCTACGCCACCGGCAAGCGGATGCGGCAACGCGGCGGCAAGATCCTGAACACCGCTCCGCGCGGCATCCGCACCGTCCACGCCGTCCGCGGGGTCTCCTTCGTCGCCTACGAGAACGAATCCATCGGGGTGATTGGGGCGAACGGCGCGGGCAAATCCACGTTGATGCGTTCGATGACCGGCCTGCTCACCCCCGCTTCCGGCAAGGTGTACGCCCGTTCCCGTCCGAACATGCTGGGCGTCGGGGCCTCGCTGATGCCCGAGCTTTCCGGCGAGCGCAACATCATCCTCGGCGGCCTCGCCATGGGGTTGACGCGCAAGCAGGTCGATCCGCTGGTGGATCAGATCATCGAGTTCGCCGAGCTGCAAGACTTCATCACCTACCCGATGCGCACCTACTCGTCAGGCATGACGGCCCGGCTGAAGTTCGCCATCGCGGCGGTGCGGCAGCACGAGATCCTGATCGTCGACGAAGCCCTCTCGGTGGGCGACAAGCGCTTCCGGGCCCGCTCCGAGGAACGGATTCGCGAAATCCGCGACAACGCCGGCACCATTTTCCTCGTCTCCCACTCGATGCGCTCCATCCGGGAAACCTGTGACAGGGTGATCTGGTTAGATAAGGGCAAGATCGTGATGGACGGTCCTTCCGAAGAGGTGGTCGCCGCCTATGAGGAGAACAAGGAAAGCAATAAGTAAGGCATGTTGAACAAGTTGGGTCCGCTGGCCAAGCGGGTGGCGGTTTTGGCTTCGACGTTGGGCATCGTCCCGCTGGTGCTCACCGGCGGCTGCCTAGTGGCTTTGGTGACGTTGGTCTACGCCGGGTTGGCGGCGGCGATCCTGGTGAACTGGATTGTCTGGATCTCGCTGCTGCTGTTGGCCGGGTACATGGCCGTCAGCGAATCGGCGGTGAGCGCGCTCGGCAAATCGATGGCCCCGATCTGGGCGCAGGCTTTGCCGCAGCGGGTGCTGGTGTTGGTGCTGGTGCTGATCTTCGCGCCCGCGCACTGGATGACGGTGGTGGCCGTGATCGTGCTCGGGCTCTGCCTCTGCCTCGAAATCCCGATCTTGCGGCTGGCCCGGCTCCGTCCGATCGCCGCGAACGTGCCCGGCTGGGAGGCCACCCCGCCGCCGAAACAGCTCGTCGACGCCGGCTATTGGGCCGGGCTCGCCTTCACCGCGCTGTCCTGGCTGGCGGTCAACCTCAGTTGGCCGGCCTGGACGCTGTTGGCCATCGCCATCGTCAATCTCGCCTTCCTCGCCGAAGTGGGCGTGCAAGCCGCGCTGTTCATCACCAAACGGACCCGGCTGGAGCGGCGGCTCCCCAAGATCATCGCCGAGCTCGCCCCGCAGTTCGTGCTGCACTGGCACGCCCCCGCCGGGACGGCCTACCAGGTGAAGATGTGGCTGCCGTACCTGGATCGGATCGGGGTGCCCTACTTTGTGCTGGTGCGTTCCATCGGGAACTTCGAGGAGGTTTCGACGCTCACCAAGGCCCCGATCATTGTGATTGACGGGCTGGAGGCGCTCGACGACATCATCTGCGATTCGCTCAAGGTGGCCTTCTATGTGAACACCGCCACCCGCAACGACCACATGCTGCGTTTCACCCAGCTCAAGCACATCCAGCTAAACCACGGCGATTCGGACAAGGCGGCCTCCTTCAACCCGGTTTTCCGCGCCTACGACAAGAACTTCGTGGCCGGCCAGGCGGCTGTGGACCGTTTCGCCGCGAACGGGGTGTGGATGCCGCGCGAGATGTTCGAGATCGTGGGCCGCCCGCAAGTGGAGGACGTCACCCAGGCCGTCAAGCCGATTGGGGAGATTTCGGCCCCTACCGTGCTCTATGCGCCCACCTGGTCGGGCTACTACGCGGATTCGGATTATTCCTCGCTGCCTGCCGGGGTGGAGATCGTGGACGCGCTGATCGCCCGCGGCTGCACGGTGATCTTCCGCCCGCACCCATACTCGCGGCGCAAAGCGGCGAACGCCAAAGCCTGCGACGCCATCATCGCCCGGCTCCGCGCGGACGCCCACGCCTCGGATCGGGTGCATATCTTCGGCGAGGAAGCCGAGCGCACCTGGAGCGTCTTCGACTGCTTCAACGCCTCCGACGCGATGATCTCCGATGTCTCCTCGGTCGTCAACGATTACCTCTTCTCCGAGAAGCCGTTCGCGATGACGGCCGTCTCGGTGCCGGTGATGGAGTTCATCGAGGAGTTCCCGATTGCCAAGGCCTCCTATGTGATCGACTGCCACAAAGGCAAACTCAAAGGCCTTGACGACGCCCTGGACACCCTGCTCAAGACTGATCCGTTCCACGATCAGCGCCTGGAAGCCCGCCGCTACTATCTGGGCGAGATTCCCACCCAGGGGTACTCGGATCATTTCCTGGCGGTCTGCCGCGAGCTGCTCGCCTAGCCGTCTGCCACCGTCACTTTAAACCGAAGGGGCGCCGCTGCGCATTGCGGCACCCCTGCGGTGAAGTATGAATCCGAGACAGGCTGGCAGGAGCCCGTCAGAGAGATTTTTAGAACTTGATGTAAGCCAACTGCTGCTGCAGATACTCGAACAGGCCGTGCTTGCCGTCCGCGCCACCGATACCGGACTTGCGCCAGCCAGCGTGCCAGCCCTGCAGATCCTCGAAGTGGTGACGGTTCACATACGTCTCGCCGAAGTTCAGATCGGTGAGCGCCTGCAACACGGTGGAGAGGCTCTTGGAGAACACCGAGGAGGTGAGGCCATACTCGACGCCATTCGCCTGATCGATGACGGTGTCGTAGTCGTCCCACTTGATGATCGGCAGCACCGGCCCGAAGACCTCTTTCTGCACGATCTCGGAATCCTGGGTGGCATTCAGCAGGATCGTCGGCTCGTAGAAGTAGCCGGTGCCCTTGTCGGCCGGCTTGCCGCCGGTGAGCACTTCGGCGCCCGCGGCCTTCGCGCGCTCCACCATGCCCGAGATCTTCTCCAGCTGGCCCTTGTCGACCTGCGAGGAGTAATCGCCAGCGGTGTGCGGATCGCCATAATCGGCAGCCTCGAAGGCGGCCTTCAGCTTGGCGACGAACTCGTCATAGACGTCCGCGTGGACGTAGGCGCGCTCGGCGCAGTTGCAGACCTGGCCGGAGAAGATGAGGCGCGAATTCTTCACGGCCTCGACGGCGAGATCAATGTCGGCATCCGGGAAGACAATGGCCGGAGCCTTGCCGCCCAGCTCGAGCGAAGTCTTCATGATCTTCTCGGCGGAGCTCTTGATGATCTCCACGCCAGCCTCGACGGAACCCGTCAGGGAGACCATGTCGGACAGCGGGTGCTTCACCAGGGCCTCGCCCAGGGTGCCGCCGCCACCGGTGACGAAGTTCACCACGCCCTTGGGCACGATGTCCTTGATCAATTCCGCGAAGCGCAGCGTCGTCAACGGGGTGGTGCTGGACGGCTTGATGACGGAGGTGCAGCCGACGAGCATCGACGGGGCCACCTTGCGGGCCATCACGAAGAACGGGAAGTTCCACGGGCAGATGCCGACGATTACGCCGATCGGCTTCTGGAAGAGGAACATCTTCTCCTGCGGATCGCGGGACTGGATGATTTCACCTTCGTAGATGTTCGCCCAGCCGGCGTAGTAATCGAAGTAGTCGGCGGTGAAGTCGATCTCGACCTGCGCCAGCCCGGCTACCTTCGCCTGCTCCGAAAGCAGCAGCTCCGCCAGCTCGAGGCGGTTGTCGCGGATGGCCTGCGCCATTTGCTTGAGATAGCCGGCGCGAGTCGCCGAGGCTTCTTTGGCCCAAGCCTTCTGGGCAGCCTTGGCGGCGCTAAGGGCGGCGTCGGCGTCATTGGCGTTGCCCTTCGGGGCCACACCGATGATCTGATTGGTATAGGGATTCTCAACTTCGAACCACTCGCCAGTTGAGGCGTCAACGAGTTCGCCGTTGATTAGTTGCTGATAGGTTGCCATACGGCAGTACCCTCCTTTGATTCAGGTGCCCTTCACATCTTCGTGAACCACCTCATTGTCGGCATTGACGAAAGTGTGACGGCACATCTTGCGCTGATTGACACCACTCTAGCCCATCTGGCAAGTTTTGGTCATACCATTCATTTTTTCCACTTCCGCACCTCGTGTTTCCCATTGCTGCGCACTAGCGCAACGAGCACCGTGTACCCTTATCAAGGCACTGGTGAGGCTCGTAAGGAGTGTTGTGAACAAGATCGTCGTACCAGGGGTGAAGCGGACGTTTGACCGCCGTCTCATCCTCTTCGTCAACTTGGTGGCGCTGGCGATGACGCTGATGCAGATTTCCTCGGTGAACGTGGCCCTCCCCTCCATGGAGACGGCCTTGAACGCGCACCCGACGGACATCCAGTGGGTGCTGTCCGGTTATGCCCTGGCGATTGGCATCTGCCTGGTGCCCTTCGGGCGGCTCGGGGACGTGATCGGCCGCGGCTCGGTGTTCACCATCGGCTTCGCGGTGTTCGCCTGCGCCTCCTTGGCCTGCGGTTTGGCCACCTCTCCGCTGCTGTTGAACCTCTGCCGGGTCTGCCAGGGCATCGGCGCCGGGATGCAGGGTCCCCAGACCGTCGGCATGATCCAGCAATACTTCACCGGCCAGGGCCGGGCGCGGGCCTATGCGCTGAACGGGGTGGTGGTGGCCGCCGCGGTGGTGGTCGGGCCGCTGCTCACCGGGGTGCTCATCTCGTCATTCGGCACCGACATCGGCTGGCGGCTGCCGTTCATCATCAACTTCCCCGTCGGGCTGCTCGGGGTGCTGCTCGCCCTGCGCTGGTTCCCGTTCGAGCGCGAGCGCGAGCATTTCCGCTCCGGCGAATCGCACCTGATCTCCATTGACTTCGATCCCATCGGGGCGCTGCTGCTCACCGGCACCGTGGTCTCGGTGATGCTGCCGTTCATGCTCGTCGACCTGCCGCTATGGCGCTTCGCCATCGTGGCCGCCGCGCTGCCGCTGGCCGGGCTCTGGCTGTGCTGGGAGTGGCGCTACAAGCGCGCCGGGCATGAGCCGATGGTCGATCTGCAACTGCTGAAGCTGAAATCCTTCTCCCACCAGACGCTGATCTCCACCATGAACTTCCTCGGCATCACCTCGATCTTCGTGATCGTCGCCATGTTCCTGCAGCAGGGCTTGGGTTGGGACGCGCTGCACTCATCCATGATCGGGCTGCCGGACGCCTTCGTCTCCGGGTTCGTCGCGATCTGGGCGGGCCGCAAGGTACTCAAATGGCGCAACAAACTGGTGGTCGCGGCGCTCTTCATGAACATCATGGGCGCGTTGACGAGCCTCGCCGTCGTCTACCTGAACCTGGCCTACGGCGTGAGCGCCTGGTGGCTGCTGCTCACCCTCTCCTTCTACGGCGCCGGCCAAGGCAGCTTCGCCACCGCCAACCAGACCCTGGCCATGCTCGACGTCCCCCTCGAAATGTCCGGCACCGCCGGCGGGGTCAAATCCATGATGGAGCGCGTCTCCACCGCCGTCGGCAACGCCGTCCTCACCGGCATCTTCTTCGCCGTCCTCCCCACCTCCAACCACCACCAAGCCACCATGGTCGCCTACGCCACCATCACCATCATCCTCACCCTCACCACCATCCTCGCCGCCGCCTACCTCATCCACGAACGCCGCCTCTCCCGCCAGTAGCGCTACTCCCGTCCCCCACCCGGTTCCGTCCTCCCTTCCCCCGCCCCCCTTCCCCCGCCCCCCTTCCACACCCTGCGCCCCGCACCTCCCCACCCCTTTTCGATAGTGCCACCCCCACTCGCGGGCCAGGCTTCCCGCCATGCACACCTGTTGGTCCGCAAGTCAAGGCGACCGGCGGATTTGAAAGAAGGGGAAGGGAGGACGGGGACAAGGTGGGTGACGGTGTGCTGCGGCGTTCAGATCTGGGTTTTGGTAGTGACACGTCGACAGAAAGTGCAAGAACTCAAATCTGAACGGGTCGGAGACAGGGATCGGGGCCGGAACTACTCAATGGATGCTAAAAACCACCCGTTTTCAAAACGATTGAGTGGTTTTTCGAGTGAAAACCGCCAAAACGGCCGTTTTTCGGCCCGGAATCACTCAATCGTTTCCCAGAAGGGCTGTTTTCGCAATCTGTTGAGTGATCCGAGGGCGTCAGGGGAGGATGACGTGGTCGGGGGTGAGTTGGTCGAGGGAGGTGACGCCCATGAGTTTCATGATGCGGATCATCTGTTCGGTGAGGATTTCCTGGGCGCGGTCGACGCCGCGTTCGCCGCCGGCCATCAGGCCGTAGAGGTAGATGCGGCCGACGAAGACGCCGGTGGCGCCGAGGGCGATGGCGGCGAGCATGTCGGCGGCGTTCATGATGCCGGTGTCGATGAAGACCTCGGCTTCTTTGCCAACTTCTTGGACGACGGAGGGCAGCGCCCGCAGCGGCAGCGGCCCTTGGTCGAATTGACGGCCGCCGTGCGCGGACAAGACCACGCCCGCAGCCCCCGCGTCCACTAGGCGTCGGGCGTCTTTGGCGGTGGCCATGCCTTTGGCGACCACCGGCCCGCCCCACTCTTTGACGACCCATTCGAAGTCCTTGATGGACGCCGCCGGGTTGCCCAACTGGCTGGAGATCTCGTGCACCGAGCCGCCCGGCGGGATGTCCACGTTCGGGAAGGAGATCGGCGCGGTGGTGAAAAAGTTGAACCACCAGTTCGGGTGCAGCGCCCCGTCCACGAAGGTCTTCAACGTCGGATGCGGCGGAATCGTCAGGCCGTTGTATCGATCTCGGAGCCGCGCCCCCGGCGTCGCCCCGTCCACATAAACGACCAACGCCTCAAACCCGTTCGCCTTTGCCCGGTCGAACAGTTTCTTGCCCAGCTCGCGATCCGCGGGCACCCCGGAGCCGAGGAAGTTCCGTCCGTGCGGAGCCGCCTTGGCGACGTCCTCGATCAGCGTCGTCGAGATCACCGAGAGCCCATAGGGCACCCCGAACCGTTCCGCCGAGCGGGCCACCGCGATCTCGCCCTCGTGGTGCATCACCCGCGTCACCCCCGTCGGCGTGAACACCCACGGGTAGGAGGCCGGTTTGCCTAGAATCTGCCGGGTGGTGTCGACGTTCTCCACGTCCACCATCACCGTGGGCACCAACTCCAACTGCCGGAACAGGTAGCGCGCCTTGCGCAGCGTCGCCTCATACTCCGAGCCGCCGTCCACGTACTCGAAGATCGCCTTCGGGGTACGCCGCTTCGCGATCAGCCGCAGATCCTCGATCTTGTGCGCTTTCGAGAGCCGCCGCTCCGTCGGATCCCAGATGATCGGATTCGGCTGCAACAGCGGCAGGAAGTCCTTCAATTTGGGCAACTGACGCTCAGTCATCTTTCTCTCCTTGTGGTGTTGACGGCGGTGGTTCAGCGGTGGATCACCCGGCGCGAGAGCCAGTTCCCGAAGGACTGGACGATCTGCACCATCACGATGATAATGCCCAACGCAACCCAAACCACCAGGTAGTTATATTTGTTGTGTCCCCACTGGATGGCAAAGTTGCCCAGGCCGCCCGCGCCGACCGCGCCCGCCATCGCGGACATGTCCAGGATGCCGATGATCAGGAAGACATAGCCCAGAATCAGCGGCCCGAGCGCCTCCGGGATCAGGATGCGAATCAGGATGTGCAGCCGCGAGGCGCCCATCGCGCGCCCAGCTTCGATGATGCCCGGATCGGTGCCCACCAGGGATTGCTCCACCAGCCGGGAGGTGGCCATCGCGCACATGATGCTCATCGGGAAAATGGCGCTTTCAATGCCGATGGAATGGCCGGTGACCGCGATCGTCACCGGGCGGATGGCCGCCAGGAAGATGATAAATGGGATGGGACGGATGAAGTTCACCAGGAAGTTCAACGTGAAGAAGACGGGCTTGTTGGCGAACAGCCCGCCCTTGCGGGACGCGAACAGCGCCAAGCCGATCACCAGCCCGCACAGCCCGCCGACCACCAGGGTGACCCCGACCATGATCAAGGTGGCCCCCAGCGATTCGAACAGATACGAGGTGTAGGCGTCTTGCCAGCCGTTCTCCAAAGGTGTCAACAGCGGGATCATGATTCACTCCCTTCGTGCCGCATCAACTCAGCCCAGATCGGGTCTTCCAAGGGGGCATCGGCGGTGCCCAGGTCCGTCACCCACGAGCCCGCGTCCTGCAACCTGCGGATCACCTCGTCGGTGGCCTCGGATTCGCCGACGAGTTCCAACGTCACCGAGCCGAACGGGCGTTCCTCCACCTCGACGATGGAGCCGAACACAATGGAGGCGAACACGCCCGTCCCCTTGGTGGCGGCCGTCAGCGCGAGTGACGAGCCGAGCGAGTCTTTCAGCCGCAACAGCACCAGGCGTCCGGGATGGTATTTGCGCAACCGGGCCACCGTCTCCGGCGAAGGCCGGTCGTGTAGCGCGGTGTTGATGAAACGACGGGTGACGATCTCCTTCGGGGTGGAGAAGACGTCGTAGGTGGAGCCCAACTCCACCACCTTGCCCTCTTCCATGACGGCCACCCGGTCGCACACGTACTGCACCACCTCCATCGCGTGCGTGATGATGACGATGGTGATGCCCAGCTCCCGATTCACGCGCCGGAGCAGATCAAGCACATCGCGGGTGGTTTCCGGATCAAGGGCGCTGGTGGCCTCGTCGGCCAACAGGATGGCCGGATCGGCAGCCAGGGCGCGGGCGATGCCGACGCGCTGTTTCTGCCCGCCCGAAAGCTGCGCCGGATAGTTGTCGGCCTTGTCGGAGATGCCGACGAAATCCAGCAGTTCGCGGGCCCGTTCCAGTTGTTTGGCCTTGGGCTCCTTCGCCAGCTTCAGCGGGTAGGCGACGTTCTCGATCACCGTGCGCGCCGAGAACAGGTTGAATTGTTGGAAGATCATGCCAATGTCGGTACGCAGCGCGTTCAACTCGTGCTCTCCCAGCGTCGTCACCTCTTGGCCCAACACCTGGATCGAGCCCGAATCGGCCCGTTCCAAGGCGTTGATCAGGCGCACCAAGGTGGATTTTCCGGCTCCGGAATACCCGATAAAACCAAAAATCTCACCCTTGCGGATCTCAAGGGTGACGTCGTCGACAGCCTTGACTACGTGGCCGTCGGTAAAAGTCTTGTTGACGTGTTCGAAGCGGATGATCTCGCTCGGACACTCTCCGGGTGGGCTGGTCATGATCGTATCCTTTTGGCCGGTGTTGCCGGCACCTCGCGGAAAGATGCCAGCAACACCCGTTGTTGTGTTCTAGTGTGCCTTGATCTGCGTCTCTACGTCCGTCAAAATCTGCTGAAGCTCCTCGGCGGACTTGTCCACCAGCACTCCGGAATCAGCGAACTGCTCTTGGAGCTTGGCGTTGAACTCGTCCGTCTTGGCCAGCCGCAGCAACTCGGCGATCGCCGGATCGTTGGCCTGGTCCGCGCTGGAACCCGCCCAGACGTTGATGAACGGGGCCGAACCGGAAGCGCTCGGATCGTCCTTCGCGATCGAAGAGGTCGGATCGAGCCCGGCATCCTTGGCCCAGTTGTTGTTGATGATGGCGCCGGCGACGTTCGGATCGTCCAGCGAAAGCGAGGTCTGCTCGGCGGCCACCGGGGTGACGGTCACCTTGGAGGCGGCTTCGTCAATATCCAGCGGGGTGGCATAGAGCGGATCCACGCCGTCCTTCAGCGTCAACAGCCCGGCCGAAGCCAGCACCGAGATGGCGCGGGCCTGGTTCGTCTCGTCGTTCGGGATGGCGATCTGGCTGCCCTGCGGAATCTCATCGACTGACGTGTACTGCTTCGAATACAGCGGCAGCGGATAGATCGCGGTGGAGGCTAGCGGCACCAGCGCCGAACCGGATTCGACGTTGTACTGCCCTAAGAAGAGCAGGTGCTGGAACTGGTTCAGATCGAGTTCGCCGGTGGACAGCGCCGGGTTGGCCTGGGTGTAATCCGAGAAGGTGACGTACTCGATGTACAGCCCCTCGGCCTCGGCGGTTTCCTTCAGCCAGTCATATTCGAGCTCCGGGCCGACGATGCCGACCTTGATCGGGTTGGACTGGCTGCCCTTCTCGCCGTCGGCGGGGGCGGTGAAATCGCCCGCCGGTTGCGAGGCGGCCGGGGTGGTATCTGGGTTGGCCGGATCGCCGGAGCTGCAGCCACCCAAGGCAAATGCGGCGGCGGTTGCCAGTGCGATTAGCGTTGTTGTCTTTTTCATTGGTTTCTCCTGATGGTTGCGGCAGGCGGAATCCTGCCTTGATGGGTTTGAATCAGCCGCTTACGTCAGCCAGCGGGCACTACGGCCCAAAAGGGTGGTTGAGATTGACGCTTAGCGGCAGCGACAGGCCATACACATGCAGCACATTCGCGTGCTGGAGATACTCATGGTGTGATTGGCCACGTGAAAAACGTAGCACACCAATGGGCGCGGTTCAATGTTCTCCCGTATTTTGGATACATAACAGTTTCATAAACATGGTGGTCGCTACGCTCCCACGTTCTTTGTTCGCT
>JAISTQ010000062.1 GCA_031272505.1 Propionibacteriaceae bacterium | reverse complement strand
GTCGCTTACGCTCAACCGTCCCACCGGATCGGGAGGAAACCGTCCACACTTTCCAAAAACCCCTCGTTTTCACGAAAGTGTGGACGGTGACGCAACACAACATGTTGACGGAAAGCCTGAGCACGATGGCCGGCGCGGGCCAACAGACGGCCATGGCGGGAAGATTGGCCCGCAAAGTGGGGGTGGGCGGAGTCAAAGAGAGGGAGAGCGGATTGAACGAGGAGTCTGGGCGCGGGCCAGCAACGGCAGGGTCGCGGCGGCGATCAGTGCGGCTAGGGAGGCGCCGATGGCCGCGGTGGTGAGGCCGACGAATGCGCCGGTTTGGTCGATGAAGTAGCCTGCGGCCGTCGAGCCCAGGGATCCGCCGATGCCCACGGAGGTGCCGATCCAAGATAGCCCTTCGGTGAGGCGGTGCTCGGGCACGATCTGTTGGATGAGCGAGTTGGAGTTGATGAAGCTGGGGGCGATGGCGAAGCCGTTGAGCAGCCCGAAGGCACCCAGTGCCCAGATTGACGGCGACGTCACCAGCAGCCAGGTGGTGGCCGCATAAAACAGCGTGAAGACAGCGAACCGGTGACGAATTGGTGAGCGCCACTTCCGCGAACCGTAGGCCAGCCCGGCCGACGCCGAGCCCAAGGCGATGACGCCCAGCACGATGCCCGACCAGCCTTTGTTGCCGAAATGTTCCGCGGCCGCCACGATCGACACATCAGCCGCGCCGAATGCCATCCCGACCAGCAGGTTTACCAAGATGACGGGAAAGACGCCGGGGACGGCGAGCAGCAGTCCGCCGCCACTTTGCTTGGGCGCGCGGGTTGGGTGCGATGGCGGTTCGGTGCGTCGCTGCGCGTAGAAAGCCAAGGAGCCGCTCACCCCTACCGCCACCACGCCGATCAAGCCCGCTTCCGGAAACAGCATGGTGGCCAGCAGCGTGGCGATCATCGGCCCGAACACCCAGGTGCCCTCGTCCAAGGTGGATTCTAACGACAGCGCCGCGTGCAACTGCTGCGGGTCGGCGAGCACGTAGTTCCAGCGGGCCCGCACCAACGCGCCCGGAGCGCCTGCGGTGAAGCCGCTGAGCGCGGTGGGTGCGAAGAGCGTCCAGGCGGGGGCGCCGGTGGCAGCCAGGACCACCACCAACAACAGCAGCGCCCCGGAAAGCACCGAGGCCGGCAACATCACCCGCCGTTGCCCGAATCTGTCCACCAGCGAAGCCAGCACCGCCGCGCCAATCGCCCACGCCACCGAGTTGGTGGCGGACAGCGTCCCGGCGATGGTGTACGAGTCATAGCGGGTGCTGGCCATCAACACGGTCGCGATCCCCATCATCGCCCCACCGGCACGGGCCCAGAGCCCCGTCAGGCAAAACGCTAAGGCACCAGGCACCCGCAGAATCGCCAGATAGGAACGCACGGGAATCAAGATTACCCGCCTCCCAACAGCTTCGTTCGTCGTAGTGACTCGCCGCGCGGGTGCTAGCGGTCAACGCAACGGTTTCCGAAGCGGGGTTTTTCGCAATCTGTTGGGTGGTCGGGGCTGGGTCTGCGGCTGCACTAGACTCGTGTCTAGTGAGGTGTGAATCTTATGAAGGGGGCTAATCATGACGACTGGGACACCTGGGTATCCGCCCGCAGGTGGGTATAACCCGCAGCAACCGGGGTACGGCGGCCAACCACCGCAACAGCCGGGGGCGACGCAACCATACGGGCAGCCGCCGGTGACGCCGCAACAGCCGGGCGCCACCCAGCCGTACGGGCAGCCGCCGGTGACGCCGCAGCAACCCGGCGCGACGCAACCCTATGGGCAGCCGCCGGTGGGGCAGGGCTACCCGGCGCAGGGGGCGACGTATGCGCAACAGCCGTCGCAACCGACGGGCTATCCGGGGGGTGGCTATGGCGGGCCGCAGCCGCCGCAATACTACGGGCAGCAGCCGCAGCCGAAGAAGCCGCCGTGGTTGGCGATTGGCATCGGGGCGGGCGCGTTGGTGCTGGTGGTGGTCGCCGCCATCATCTTCATCCCGATGCTCACTTCCGGGCCGACGCCCACGCCGACGCCGACGCGGGTTATCCCGACGGACATCCCGGATCCGACGATTGAGCCGACCGATTGGTTGGAGATACCGGTAGCGGACGTAGCGGCGCAGCTTGAGAAAGATCTGCCGTTGGCCGGCGCGACGGTGAACTGCGGCACCGACACCATTGATGCGATGGTGGGTACGCAACTCTACTGCTACGCCGATTATGACAACACTTACCTGGACGTTGATGTCACCTTCACCAAGGTGGATCCGGCAGCGGGAACCTGGGAGGTTGACTGGACGATCCCGGACTACGAGCTACCGACGTCAACCGCAGCCCCACCACCCACCTCCACCCCCACCGTCAGCACCGATTCGGCCTGCGCCGGCGACGAGCTGTGCGAGAAAGCCGCCGAACAGTTGATCTCCACCTATGAGATCTACGCCGACGGGGAACTGGAGTACGCGGCGTACATGGACGGCGTGAACTGGGTGGACAGCAAGGTGCTGGGCTACTCCCAGTCCGAGTTGCAAACAGAGTTGACGAAATACCTGGTGGACAAATACCTTGACGAGGACTTGGACGAGATGATGGTCAAGATCCAGAGCTTCTCGATGGGCGCCGCGTGCATTTGGGGGCAGGAGAACGCCGGCGGGATCAGTGGCTCGATCCCGGCGGGCACCTGCGAGCGGGTCGGCCAACTCCTGCAAGAGCGGTAACCGGCGGAATCCCCAGCTACCGCCCGGAGCGGCCTATCCGGCCAGGTGCGCTTGGCTGCACTAAACTCGACCCATGCTTGACGCGCAGATCTTCAAGCCCGGCGACATCCGCGGCGTGGTCGGTGGCGCGGGCGCGCAGTTCGACGCGGCGGGCGCCTACCAACTGGGCGTGGCCTTCGCCCAGGTTTTTGAGCTTGACGGCGGCGAATACGTGCTCGGCCACGACATGCGGCACCTCGGCGCGGAGTTGGCGCTGGCTTTCGCGGCGGGCGCGGCCAGCCAAGGGGCGCACGGGATACTCGGCGGTTTGACGAGCACGGACGAGCTGTGGTTCGCCTCGGGCACCACCGGCCTGCCGGGCGTGATGCTCACCGCGTCACACAATCCGCCGCAATACAACGGCGCGAAGTTCTGCCACCCGTACGCGCAGCCGATCTCGGCCGCCACCCTGCGTCAAATCAAAGAAATCGCGCTCCGCCAGCCCGAACCAGGTGACATCGAACCCCCGCCGCTCGAGCATCACGACTTCCTGCCCGAGTTCGTCGCCAAGCTGCGCTCGCTGGTGGACGTAGCCGCCATCCCGTCATCCCTGAAGGTGGTGGTGGACGCGGGCAACGGCATGGGCGGCCTGGTGGCCCCGGCGGTGCTCGGCTCGCTGGTGCGGCTGAGCGGCCTGTACCTGGAGCTGGACGGCTCCTTCCCGAACCACATGCCCAACCCGCTGATCCCCGAAAACCTGATCGACATCACCCAGGCGGTGCGCGCCCAACACGCGGACGTGGGGCTGGCTTTTGACGGGGACGCGGATCGCTGCTTCATCATTGACGCCGAAGGCGAACTGGTCGATCCAGCCGCGATCACCGCGCTGATCGCCTTGGAGTCGCTGCGCCGCGAGCCGGGGGCCAGCATCGTCGTCAACACCATCACTTCGCGGGCGGTGCTGGAAGCGGTCGAGGCGGCGGGAGGCCAGCCCATCATCTCGCCGATTGGCCACTCTTTCATGAAGGCGAAGATGGCCGAGCATCAGGCGATCTTCGGCGGCGAGCACTCCGGGCATTTCTACTTCCGCGAGTTTTGGGGGGCGGATTCCGGCATCCTGGCGGCGCTGAACGTGCTGGCGCTGATGGGCGGCACCGGCAAATCGCTGCGCGCGCTCGTCGAATCGCTGCCCCACTATGCGCATTCGGGCGAGATAAACTCCACGGTGGCCGATCCGCAGGCGGTGATGGACGCGGTGGCGGCGGCGTTGTTGCAAAGCGAGCTGGCCGCCCTCCCGCCGAGCGTCTCCACCAGCGACGGGCTCTATCTCGCCACGCCGGATTGGTGGGTTTCGGTGCGGATGTCCAACACCGAGCCGCTGCTTCGGCTTAATGTGGAGGCTAAAGACGATGCGACCATGACCGCGTTGCGCGACCAAACGCTCGCGATTATCAGAAAGGAAGCCGTATGACCGCCCTCCCGACCGACCTGTTGGACATCATCGTCTGCCCCGCCTGCCACGCCCAACTCGCTCTCGACGTCGAAAAAGAAGAACTCGTCTGCACGGACGGGAAATGCGGCCTCGCCTACCCCATCAAGGACGGCATCCCCGTCCTCATCGTCGACCAAGCCCACCAAACGTAGCCGTCACTCATCAGCACCCGCATTCGCGCGTAATTCGTCAAGAGAGAGCAGCTTCTTCGTGGCGAATTCCAATTCTTGGTCGTAGCGCTGCAGGATGACATCAGCAAAAGCTGGCACCGCCAGGGCGAGCAGGTTCCGACTCGGCGAGAAGATGTCTCCGTCTTTGACGAGTTCGTCGATAAGCCATGACGTCTTCTGTGGGGTTTTCCCCAAGGCTTTCGAGAGTTGCGAGCGGCTGGCAACCCCTCCAAATGTGGCCAGGGCAGCCAAGATTTCACGTTTGCGTGGACTCAACCCCCGCCATCGTGGGATGAGTGTGCGTTCTTCGATGGCCTGCTTGCCCAGTTGCCTGGCAGCGACTGCATCTGGGATTTCGATTCGAAGTGGCCCATCCGCGTTCGCCCAAGCTAGATCCGCGAAGAGTTGGAGATGCGCAGGGAAACAGTTGCTGTCCTGAACAACCGACCAAGCGGCTTCTGGATCCCACTCCACTCCAACTCGCCGGGCTGGCTCCTCCACAGCGTACAGAGCTTCGTCTTCGGTGAGGTGACGGGGGATTTCTATTATCGTGAATAGCCGATCAGGATGAGTGACTCCTGCCTTTTGCAAGACATCGGGCGTATTCAACAACCCCGTGCCTGCGAACAGCACTGTCGACTTTGGATAATCGACGTTCAGACGTTGTAGCACTGCGGCCAACAGCGCTAAGTCTGCGGCCGCGGCCACCTGCATCTCATCCACGGTGATGAGCAGACCGCCGTCCGGATTGTCTTTGCGGATCTCGTATGCTAGCGCAGACAGCGCTTCCGCCAGTCTTGCGGCATCAACAGGGTGCTCTCTAGCATTTTGACGGGCAAGGCTGATGCTTCCCGAGATCCCAGCCACCCCGATGCTCAATCCTTCCAGCCGAGCGAAAACTCGTCCGGCTCTTCGCCATGGCCCCTCCTGCGCATCAGCTCGATCCTTCACTTGATCCAGTAGCGCAGCTATCAGACCGTCGTGGCCAGCCACTGCTTGCAAGGAGATGTTCAAGAAACCAAAGGACTTCGCCTTTTGGGTGAGCGCGGTGAGCGTGACAGTTTTCCCGACGCCGCGTTGCCCGATCAATACCGCGTCAAGTGCGCGGGCTCGACCCACCCGCCCAACGCCTTTGATCGCAGCTTCCCAACGTGCGATCAAATCATCCCTGCCGACTAACACTGGCGGTAGATGGCCAGCTCCCGGGGTGTAGATACTCTCATCCATGACAGCCTTTCTTTGAACCTATACTAACCTATAATATAGGTGATGCAGGCCAGTCTCAGTGGCATATTCGCCTGACAAACCCCACAGAACGACAAAAAGTAGCCATAAATGACATACCTATAATATAGGAAAGTATAGGAATTGTCGGAACGCTTACTGCGGGGGGAGGGATTCGAAGACCTCTTTGCACATCGGGCAGACTGGGAATTTGTCGGGGTTGCGCGAGGGGACCCACACTTTGCCGCAGAGCGCGATCACCGGGGTGCCCATCACCAGCGCCTCGGTGAGCTTGTCTTTGGGGACGTAGTGGGAGAAGCGCTCGTGGTCGCCGTCCTCGAAGCGCAGCTCTTCGCGGAATTCAATCTCTTCGCGGACGATGGTGTCGGTGCCGGACTCGCTCATGCGTCAATCTTAACGCCACCGCCAGCTAACCACGCAAACCGACCTCGGGTATCGAGGTTCACATTCTCGCAGCACTTTCCTTAAACTCGTTGAGCGGTTCGGGCGGCTCAACTAGGCTATCTTCATCGCGGGAGTAGAAAGGGCCGAAGATGGCAGAGCCTGGGACACACCTTTTCCAGTTGGCGCAGGAGTTTGGCATCGCCACCGAGTTTTGGGATTGGAAGGGCCAGCGCATCGTCACTTCCGATGCCACCATCGTCGCGATCCTAGCCGCCATGGGCATCAACGCCGCAGACGACGAGTTGGCCGAGAACGCGCTCGAGGAGCACAAGAACGCGGCTTGGCTGCGCACCCTGCCGCCGTGCATCGTGCAGACCCAAGGCCACGGCTGGCGGGTGTACGTGCACGTCCCGCACGGCTCCTGGGTGTATCTGACGGTGATCACCGAGGACAACAATTACGTGCAGGTGCCGCAGGTGGACCACTCCGTCCCGCCGCGCTGGATCAACGGGGCTTTGGTGGGCGAGGCCGCCTTCGATCTGCCCGAGCATCTGCCGCTGGGCTATCACCGGCTGCAGGCCACCTTGGAGAACAAGGTGGTGGAGACGCCGCTGGTGGTCTCCCCGGCCTGGATCGAACGTCCGCGCAAACTGGGCAACAACCGCGCCTGGGGGTTTGCGGTGCAGCTCTATTCGGTGATGTCTGACGAGTCCTGGGGCCTGGGCGACATGTCCGATCTGCGCGATTTCAACGTCTGGGCGGGCGGCGAGATGTGCGCCGACTACGTGCTCATCAACCCATTGGAGGCCGGGGCGCCGACCCCGCCGCTGGAGCCGTCACCCTATCTGCCCACCTCGCGGCGCTTTTTGAACCCGATCTACATCAAGCCCGAGGACATCTACGAATACGCCGAGCTGGCCGACAAGGACCGCATCCAGATCGAGGCGATCAAGAAGTCGCTGCACGAGGAACTGGCCGGTGACGACCTGATCGAGCGGGATCTGGTGATGCCCGCCAAGATGGCCGCGCTGAAGATCATCTTCGCGGTGAAGCGCCGGGCCGCCCGCGAGTTGGCCCTGCAGAATTTCATGAACCGCGAGGGCAAGGAGCTGGTCCGCTTCGCGCGCTGGTGCGTGATCGCCTCCCAATACGGGGTGGATTGGCGCGAATGGCCCGAAGATTTGCAGGCTGTCGATTCGGACGAGGTGGCCGCCCATTGCGCGAAGTACCAGGACGAGGTGGATTTCTACATTTGGCTGCAATGGATCGCGGACGGGCAGTTGCGCGAGGCGCAGTCGGTGGCCAGCGACGCCGGGATGCGGCTGGGCTTGATGGCCGATCTGCCGGTGGGCGTCGGCCTGAAGAGCGCCGAGTATTGGTCCGCCCCGTCAATCTTCGCCACCGGGGTGACGACGGGAGCGCCCCCCGATTTCTACAACGCCAAAGGCCAAGAGTGGGGGCAGATCCCGTGGCGGCCGGACCGGCTCGAAGAGCTGGCCTACGAGCCGTTCAAGCTGATGATCCGCAACCTGATGCGGAACTCCGGCGGGGTGCGCATCGACCACATCATGGGCCTGTTCCGGCTCTGGTGGGTGCCCACCGGGATGCTGCCCACCCAAGGCACCTACGTGCGCTACAACCATGAGGCGATGGTGGGGATCCTGGCGTTGGAGGCGCACCGGGCGGGCTGCCTGGTCGTCGGCGAGGATCTCGGCGTCGTCGAGCCGTGGGTGCGCGAGTACCTGGCCGGGCGCGGCATCCTGGGGACGTCGGTGGTCTGGTTCGAGAACTGGGACGACGGCACCCCCAAGGCGGCCGAGCAGTGGCGCGAGGCGTGCATGGCCTCGGTGACCACCCACGACATGCCGCCCACCGAAGGCTATCTGGCCTTGGAGCACGTCTATCTCGGCCACGAGCTGAACCTGCTCACCGGCAGTTTGGACGACGAGTTGGAATCCGCCAAAGAGGAGCAATCGAGGCTGTTGCGGGTGCTGCGCGAACGCGGCTTCCTCAGCCCCGACGAGACCGACCGCGAAGAGATCATCTTGGCGTTGCACCGCTATTTGACGTTGACGCCCGCAAAGCTGCTCACCGTCGGCCTCACCGACGCCGTCGGCGACCGCCGCACCCAAAACCAGCCCGGCACCTACCGCGAATACCCGAACTGGCAGCAGCCCCTCTCCAACGCGGCCGGCGAACAGGAGTTCCTCGAAACCCTCTTCACCGACGAACGCGCCAAACGCCTCGCCTCCGTCATGCACGAAGCCATCCCCAAACGCCCGTAAGCGGAATTCTCAGATGCGGTGGGAGGACGGGCGACCCCAGCAGGATTCGAACCTGCGACACGAGGTTTAGGAAACCTCTGCTCTATCCCCTGAGCTATGGGGCCAAGGTGGGGAATTCTATCAAGGTAGGCTTTGGGTATGCAGGTGTTGTTGGCGGCGCCGCGCGGGTACTGCGCGGGAGTGGAGCGGGCGATCGCGACGGTGCAGCGGGCCCTGGAGCGGTTCGGCGCGCCCATCTATGTGCGCAAGCAGATCGTGCACAACCGGCATGTAGTGGAACGGCTGCAGGCGGCGGGGGCGGTTTTCGTCGAGGAGTTGGACGAGGTGCCGCCGGGGGCGACGGTCGTGTTCTCGGCGCACGGGGTGGCGCCCAGCGTGCGCGAGGAGGCTGCCCGACGTGGGCTGGTCACCATTGACGCCACCTGTCCGCTGGTGAACAAGGTCCACAACGAGGCGCGGCGCTTCGCCTCCCAGGGGCTGCAGATCCTGCTTATCGGCCATGCCGGGCACGAGGAGGTGGAGGGCACCACCGGCGAGGCTCCCGAGGCGATCACCCTCGTCCAGCATCCCGACGACGTGGCCGCTCTAAAGGTGCCCGATCCGGACCGGGTGGCGTGGTTGAGCCAGACCACCCTCTCGGTGGCGGAGACGGACGAAACGCTCGCCAAGCTGCGCGAGCGTTTCCCCAA
This sequence comes from Propionibacteriaceae bacterium, assembly GCA_031272505.1. Lineage (GTDB taxonomy): Bacteria > Actinomycetota > Actinomycetes > Propionibacteriales > Propionibacteriaceae > Propionicimonas. Next base: position 10,683 of record JAISTQ010000062.1, on the reverse strand, counting down.
GCTGGTCGACCCGCCGCGTGATGACATCTGCTACGCCACGTCGAATCGGCAGCAGGCGGTCGCCGCCATCGCCGCGCAGGCGGACGTGGTGATCGTGGTCGGCTCGCAGAACTCGTCAAATTCGCGTCGGCTGGTGGAAGTGGCGCTGGCCTCCGGCGCGCGGGCCGCCTACCTGGTGGACCAGGCCGCCGAGATCGACCCGGCCTGGCTGGAAAACGCGCAGACCGTCGGGGTGACGTCCGGCGCGTCCGTCCCCGAAGACCTGGTGGGCGAGGTGCTCGCCTGGCTGCAAGCCCGGGGTTACCCGCCCGCCCAGGAGTTGGCCGTCACCAAAGAGACCCTGGTGTTCTCGCTGCCGCATGATCCGGCATAAACTGCCGGATTTGTTGACATTCTCTTAACGAGGCGCGGCGCAGCTTCGTGGGCGGTTGCAACTCCGCATATACTCAAAGCACCGCACACGAGAGGAGTTGCAATGAAAAGGAAGCTGTTTGCCGCTGCGCTGAGCGTGGCGCTCGCCATCGGGTTCGTCCCGCAAGCCAGCCAGGCGGTGGCCGCCCCGGAAGTAGCATCCAGTGTTGTCACGGGGTTAGCTACAGCGAAGACCATCGGCACGGGCACTTTCGCGGTGAAATTCACCCAGGTGAAAAACACCATGACGGCGAAGATCACCCTGCCGAGCTACGCCAAGGCCGCCAAGAAGGCAAACAAGGTGACGATCACCGCCACCCAAGGCTCCACCACGCTCACCGTGACGAAGACGATGAGCTCCATCAAGAAAGCCAAAGGCTTCACCCAAGATTTCCCCGGCTCCGGCAAGTGGACGGTCTCGGCCACGTACTACAAGGGCACGAAGCTGGTCAAGACGGTGAAGGCGGGCACCTTCTCCGTCACCGCCCCGAAGTCCGTGCTCCCGAAGGGGTTTGAGCTGCAGGGCCCGATGCGGGTGGTCGGCTCCGGCGACACCCAGCTTTGGCTGGCGCAGCGCAAGAACACCACCAAGGTGCTGGTGGTCATCCCGAATCTGGACGCGCTGAAGAAGGTCGGCGCCAAGCTGGTGCTCAGCGCCAAGATGACTTACAAGTCCAAGACCGTCACCTCCACCAAGATCACCAAGACGCTCGGCACCGCCACCTCGTATGAGATCGAGACGGGCGCGCACGGCAAGTACGACGTCAACGCGCAGTTGCTGAAGAGCGGCAAGACCGTCAAGAAACTCACCGCCGGCTCCATCGGCGTCACCGCGGACGAGTACAACATCGCCCCGCTTTATTGGACGCTGCCCACCACCTTCTTCTCGCTGGCGCTGTTCAAGCAGGACACTATTTTGAAGAACAAGGCCGGCGATCCGGTGCCCACCTATGTGACGATGAACCGCCCCTCGGCGTGGAACTGGGACAAGCTGCCCACCGGCGTGGCCGCGATGCCGTTCATGGCGGACACCTCGCAGATGAAGGCGGGCGTGGATTTCGCCACCCCGTGGAAGGATTACGTCAAGGTGCTGATGACGGAAAACCCGGATTCGGTCTTCCACCTGTATTCGGCGGACAACATGGCGTTCATCATCGGCCGGGTGCTCTATGCGAACAACGTGCCGCAGACGAAGTACACCATCACCATGATGTCTGACGGCTCGTTCTCGGCCACCCAGTTCGCGAAGACGTATGCGAGCACCGATCCGACGGCCACCCACAAGAAGCTGCTCGCCGAGTGGAACGCCGCGAAAGAGCAGGCGCAGACCACCGGGAAGACGAACAAGATCGTCGACGAGTACATTGGCGAGTATCTCTGGGCTTGCATCGACGCGGAGCCGAACGCGCAGTGGTGGCTGGGCCGCCCGGACACCCTGCATTCCGGCGATTCGGACGTGTTCGCCAAGGCCGTTCAGGCGCAGACGACGAAGGTGGTCCGCGTGAACGTCTCCACCGAGCTCACCCAGATCCAGACGGCGGGCGCCGCGCAGATCGCCGCCTTCAAGAGCCTGTTCAACTTCTCCGACGAGTACTTCGCGAAGGCGAAGGAAGTGGGCAAGCCGGCGATGGTCTTCATCGGCACCCACGTGACGAGCGAGGGCGGGCTGTTCGGCGATTACGCCAGCTACGTGATGAAGTACTACGGCGACCAATACGTCTACTACTACAAGGGCCACCCGGCGACGCCGGCGCAGCTCTATCCGGACAAGCTGGCCGAGCTGGAGAAGCTGGGCATCATCGACGTCGACTCTTCGATTCCGGCCGAGCTGATCCTCTTCTTCAACCCGGACATCTACCTCTCGGGCTACCAGAGCACCACGTTTGCCTCGGTGACGGATCGGGACAAGGCGAAGGGCCTGATCGGCCAGACGGAGGCCAGCGCGTTGGCGCTCAGCGGCGTCGACTACTCCATGATGGACTTCTTCGTCTCCCGGATTGACGCCACTTCGACCCTGGCCTACGAGACGTCCAACCCGGCCGTGGTGGCGCTCGCCCCAGCCGGGCAGCAGAGCTACTACGTGGAGTTCTCCACGGCGATCAAGACGGCGAAGGGCTACGACGCGGCCATCTGGACCCCGGCCACCTCCACCGCCACCTATTACAAGATCACCGGCGGGGTGTATTCGGTAGTCACTGGCCCGTAATCACTCCGCCGCCAGCGGCAGCTCGTCGAGCGCGGCAGGCACCACCTCGGCTTTGGTGAGTGGCTTCGGCTCGGCGAGCACCTGCGGCAACTCGTCGAGCTCCTTGCCCTCGATGCCGTAATCGTGCATCCGGCGGGCCTGGGTGATCACGTTGCGCTCCAGCGAGCCGACCGCGTCATTATACGAATCGACCGTCCGCTCCAAGGATTTGCCGAGCTTCGCGAAGTGCCCCCCGAGCACCCCGATGCGCTTATATAACTCCGCGCCGAGGGCGGCGATCATTTGGGCGTGCTCGGCCAGCGCGTTCTGCTGCCAGGCGTAGTTGACCGTCTTTAACATCGCCACCAAAGAAGTGGGGGTGGCCAGCACGATGTTCTTCGCGAAGGCGTACTCATGCAGCGTGGGATCCGAATACAGCGCCTCGGCCGCCATCGCCTCGTGCGGGATGAACAGCACCACGAACTCCGGGGTGCCCGAATCGGCGGTGAAATACTCCTTGGCGCTGAGCTGATCGATGTGGGCGCGCACATGCTTGGCCACCCGCTTGAGCTCGTTCGCCCGCTCGGCCTCGTCCGTCTTCTCCAAGGCATCCAGGAAAGCGGCCATCGGCACCTTCGCATCCACGAAGATGAAGCGGCCTTCGCCCATCATGACTTTCAGATCCGGGCGGATGCCCGCCCCGGAAGCGCTCTCGGAAGTGTGCTGGGTGTTGAAATCCACATGCTCTTTCATGCCCGCCGCTTCCACCACATTCTGTAGCTGCAACTCGCCCCACGCGCCGCGCGTCTGCGGCTTGCGCAGCGCGGTGGCCAGCGCGGACGTCTCCTTGCGCAGCTCGTCCGAAGTGGATTTGACGGTGCGCACCTGCTCGTTCAACTCCGCTTGCAGCTTCGCCCGCTGCAACTCCACCTCGCCCAGCTTCGCCTGCAGCTTGTCCAGATTCTCTTTGACGGGCGCCAAGACCGTCTCGGTGGCCTTCAGCCGCTCATCCGCATCCGCCTTGGCCTGCTCCGTCTGCTGCTTCAACACCTCCGCCGAGAGCGCCTTGAACTGATTCGCCAACTCCTCGCGATTCGCCTTGATGTCTTCCACCTGCCGCTGCGCGGCCTCCAATTGCGCCTCGCGTTGCGCCAGCGACACCTGCGCCGCCGAAGTGGCCGCCTGTGCCGCCTCCACTCCCGCGCGTGCCCCTTGCGCCTCCGCGCGCGCCGCCTGCAACTCGGCCGTCACCTCGCGCAGCCGCACCTGGGCTGGCCGCAGCGCCAACCCGTAAACTAGCGCCAGCGAAACCGCCAGCACCCCGACTAAAACCCAAGCCAAAATGTCCATGGTTCTATTCTCTCGTAGGGGTACGACATTTATTCGCACCTGTTTCACGCAAGTGCGTCCGCACCCGTACGCGCTACGATTCAGGTGTGGCTTTGACGATAGGAATTGTGGGCTTGCCGAACTCGGGCAAGTCGACGCTGTTCAACGCGCTCACCCGCAATGACGTGCTGGCGGCCAACTACCCGTTTGCGACCATCGAGCCGAACACCGGCGTGGTCGGCGTGCCGGACGCCCGGCTGCCCGTCTTGACGAAGATGTTCAACTCCGCGAAGACGATCCCCGCGACCGTCACCTTCGTGGACATCGCCGGCATCGTGAAGGGCGCTTCGCAGGGGGAGGGGATGGGCAACGCTTTCCTCGCCAACATCCGCGAGGCGGACGCGATCTGCCAGGTGACCCGCGTCTTCAACGATCCGGACGTCAGCCATGTGGCTGGCCAGATCGATCCCGCCGCCGACATCGAGACCATCCGCACCGAGCTGATCCTCGCCGACCTGCAGACCATCGAACGCGCCCTGCCCCGCGTCGAAAAAGAGGCCAAACTCAAAAAGGAGCGCCAGCCGGTGTTGAAGGCCATCCTGGAAGCCCAATCCGTGCTCAATTCTGGCCAGGGCGTCTACCAGGCCGGGTTGGATCTGGAGCCGCTCAAAGAGCTGTTCCTGCTCACCGCCAAGCCCTATCTGTATGTCTTCAACGTCGATTCGGGCGATTTGACGGACGAGAGCTTCAAAGACAAGCTGCGCGCCCTCGTCGCCCCGCAGGAAGCGGTCTTCATCGACGCGAAAATCGAGGCCGAACTCGCCGAGATGGAGCCGGAGGAAGCCAAGGAGTTCCTCGCCGACATGGGCATCCCCGAACCCGGCCTGGACACCCTCGCCCGCGTCGGCTACGACACCCTCGGCCTGCAGAGCTTCCTCACCGCCGGCCCGAAGGAATCCCGCGCCTGGACGATCCACAAAGGCTGGACGGCCCCGGAAGCCGCTGGCGTCATCCACACCGACTTCCAAAAAGGCTTCATCAAAGCCGAAATCGTCTCCTACGACGACCTCGTCGCCCTCGGCTCTGTCGCCGCCGCCCGCGCCGCCGGCAAAGTCCGCATGGAAGGCAAAGAGTACGTCATGGCCGACGGCGACGTCGTCGAATTCCGCTTCAACGTCTAAACCAGGTGCTGGCGTGATCAAGTATCTGGGGTCGAAGCGGATGCTGGTGCCGGTGTTGGGGGAGATTGCGGCGGCTTCGGGAGCGGGCGATGCGGTGGATTTGTTCACTGGGACGACGCGGGTGGCGCAAGAATTCAAGCGGCGGGGCCTCGTCGTCACCGCGAACGACACGGCCACGTACGCGAAGGTGCTGGCGGATTGTTTCATCGCCACGGATGCGGCTTCGGTTGACGTTGGCGAGTTGCAAGACGCCGTCGCGCGGCTGCAGGCATTGCCGGGCACACGGGGCTACTTCACCAAGACGTTCTGCGAGGACGCCCGGTTTTTCCAGCCGAAGAATGGGATGCGGGTGGACGCCATTCGCGATGCCATCGAGGCCGATTACGCCGATTCGTGGATGCGCCCCATCCTGCTGACCGCGTTGATGCTGGCGGCCGACAAGGTGGATTCGACCACCGGCGTCCAGATGGCCTACTTAAAAGAGTGGGCACCCCGGTCGAACAAGGATCTGGAGCTGGTGTTGCCCGAGTTGCTGCCCGGCCCGGGGATTGCCCACCAGGAAGACGCCGTCGCCCTGGCCGCCACGCTGCCGCGCACCCAGTTGATGTACCTCGATCCGCCCTACAACCAGCACCGTTATTTCTCCAACTACCACATCTGGGAGACGCTGATCCGGTGGGACGCGCCCGAGACCTACGGCATCGCCCGCAAACGCGTCGACGCCCGTGACCCCGGCACCAAGAGCCGCTTCAACAGCAAGGCCGACATGCCCGTCGAACTGCGCCGCTTGCTGCACACCATCAACGCCGAGGTGGCCGTCGTCTCCTACAATGATGAAGCCTGGATCTCCCCCAATGAGATCATGGACACTCTGCGCGAGGCCGGTTTCGAGGACGTCCGACTGCTCGGCTTCAACTCCAAACGCTATGTTGGCGCCCAGATCGGCATCCACAACCCCGCCGGCGAAAAAGTCGGCAAAATCGGCCGCCTCCGCAACACCGAGTACCTCTTCCTCGCCGGCCCCACTGCCCAAGTCGCCGAAATCGTCGCCCGCGCGGCCTCCTGACGCCCTCGGATCACTCAACAGATTGCGAAATCGGCCCTCTTGGGAAACGATTGAGTGATTTCGGGCCGAAAAACGGCTGTTTCGGGGGTTTTCACGCGAAAAACCACTCAATCGTTTTGAAAACAGCCCTTTTGGGGCATCTATTGAGTAGTTTCGGTTCCGATCCCCGTCTCCGGCCCGTTCAGATTTGAGTTGTTGCAGTTTCTGTCGGCGTGTCACAACAACAACCCAGATCTGAACGCCGCAGCACACGGTCACCCACCCGCCTGTCGTCCCACCTCCCACAACCCCGTCAATGAAGATCTCCATGAAACACGACAACCAACTGGACCACGGGCACAGATCCTTTGTCCAGCGCGGGCCGTTGGACGACCATTGGGAGAGGTCGGGCCCGCGAATTGGGGCGGAGCCATCGAAAGGAGGGGAAGGAGGTGGGGTGGAGGGGGTGTCTCGGGGAGTGTCGAAATTGCTAGAAGGGGCCGGAGGGGCGTAGTTTAGAGGTAGTGCTGAGCGCAGTGTTGCGAGCAGTGCGATGCGTGTGGGACAACTGGCGTCCCCCACCACGTTCCAACATCTAAAGAAAGGGAGAAAGTGAAGAAATCACTTTTGCCCCGCAGAACGTTCAAAGCCCTTATCGTCGCGTCCGTGACCGGGGCCTTAGCGCTCGCGGGATTACCGACCGCTCCAGCGGTCGCCGATGAGGTGCCGATTTGGCAAGACGCCTCCGGCAGATACACATTCGAAGAAAGGGCTGCGGATCTGGTCTCCAAGATGACTACCGCAGAGAAGATCCTGCAGCTCCCCGAGAGCGCTTCCGCGATTCCGCGGTTGGGCATCCCGGCATACAACTATTCAAATGAGGCGCTGCACGGCGTCACCAACCCGGCCGGCACCACCATGTTCCCGTCGCCCACCGCGATGGGCTCGACGTGGAACCGCGGCCTGATCGCGCAAGTGGGCACGATTATCGGCGATGAGGCCCGGACGCTGAGCAACTCGCAGGGGAAGGGGTTGACGTACTGGTCTCCGACGTTGAATATCTCGCGTGATCCGCGCTGGGGCCGCGCGGACGAGTCCTACGGCGAGGATCCGTATCTGGTCGGCCAGATCGGTGGCGAATTCATCAAGGGTATGCAGGGCAACGACCCGACGTACCTGAAGGCCGTCTCCACGCCGAAGCACTTCTTCGCGAACAACTCCGAGTCGAACCGCCGCAATGGCAACTCGGTGATGACCGAGCGGGAGATCCGCGAGTATTACACCCCGGCGTTCGCCTATGCGCTCAGCAATGACGGCGCCAACGCGGAATCCTTCATGACGGCCTACAACCGCGTGAACGGCACCCCGATGAGCTACTCGAAGGAGTATCTGCAAGATCTGGTCACCCGCACCTGGGGCTTTGACGGCTTCGTGACGACCGACTGCTCGGCCATCATGGACGGCTTTGTCCGCCACAAGTGGGTGCCGGAAGGCTGGGATCACAACGTGACGCCGGAAGAAGGCGTCTCTTGGGCGATCAAGGCCGACTCCGACATGGACTGCCAGGGCAACTCGTACCGCAACTACCTGCAGGGCGCCTATGATCTCGGCTTGGTCACCGATGCGGACATCGACTCCGCGCTGGTGCGTCTGCTCACCGCCCGCTTCAAGCTGGGCGATTTCGATCCGGCCAGCCAGAATCCGTACAAGGGTTCGGAGTATTCGCTGGCGGAGAGCATGGCCACCACCGAGAGCCAGGCCGCCTCGCTGGCCGTCTCGCATGAGGCCCCGGTGCTGCTCAAGAACGACTACATCGGCGGCGCCACCGGCTCGTCCGTGCGCGGTTTGCCGATTGATCCGAAGGAAAGCCCGAACATCGCGATTGTCGGCTTCCTCGGCAACGAGTTCACCACCGGCGGTTACTCCGGCTCCGGCCCGGTTGACAGCCGTACCTTCATCCAGGGCGTGACGCAGGTGGCCCAAGAGCTCAACCCGAGTGCCAACGTCGAGTACATCGGCTCCGGCATCACCCCGGGCATCTCCAGCTCCCAAGTCTGCTTCACGTGGCCTGGCTGGGGCACCTTCTGCTATGACGCCACGGTCGCCTCCGGCAAGCCCGGCGTGCTCGGCATGAAGTTCCTGGACGGCTCCGGTTCCCTGGTGAAGAACATCACCGCGCTGCAGACCCCGCACGGCTATCCGCTCTCCATCACCGACACTCCGGCGGCTGACCAGTTCATCCTCTGGGAAGGCTGGATGGGCATCAACTGGGATTACACCGATTACATGCAGTCTTCCCCGGCTTGGGGCGGCTACATCGTGGTCCGCGCGGATCTCTCCAGCGCCGTCACCCAACTCTGCATCGATCAGACCGGCGACACCGCGACTGCGGCTCCCGCTGGCGTCTTCGACGTCCACTTGGACGCCATGGACGGCCCAATTGTGGCCACTGTCCCGGCGGGCGGCGCAGCCACCACCTGCGGCACCACCGGCTCCACGGTGGCGCTGGACGCGGCCGCCCAGGGCTTGCACGATCTGTACTTCGTCTACAACTACGGCACCTTGGGTGAATACGGCACCGCCGGCACTCCCGGGCATCCGTGGGCGTACGATCTCAGCCCCGCCCAGGAGCAGCAGATTCGGGACGCGGACGCCGTCATCGTGATGGTCGGCACCACCAATGCCGAGTCGAAGGAAGAGATGGACCGCGTGAACCTCGACTTCCCGCGCTTCCAAGATGAGCTCGTCAAGCGCGTGGGCGCGCTGAACTCGCATACTGTCGCCTGGATCCAATCGGTGGGCACCATGGACATTGAGGTCTTCCGCAATGATCCGAACGTCCCGTCGATCGTCTGGACGAACTACAACGGCCAGCATCAGTCGATTGCCGCCGGCAACATCATCTTCGGCAAGGTGAACCCGTCCGGCAAGCTGCCGATGACGTGGTACACCGACCTCGATCAGCTCAGTGACGTCTGGGATTACACCATCACCCCGACGAACGGCACCATGGGCCGCACCTACGAGTACTTCACCGGCCAGGTGTCCTACCCGTTCGGCTACGGCTTGAGCTACTCGACGTTCCTCTACTCGAACCTGCGAATCGACAAGTCCTCCTACACCGGAGATGACACCATCACCGCCAAGGTGGATGTGACGAACTCCTCGACCATTCCAGGCAAGGAAACCGTGCAGCTTTATGTGACGGCTCCGGGAGCAAACGGGATTGACCGGCCAAAGCGGCAACTGAAGGGCTTCGAGAAGATCTCCCTGGGTGCCATGGAGACGAAGACGGTCACCATCGAGGTGAAGGCCGAGGATCTGTGGTTCTGGGATGAGGACGCCGCCAAAGCGGTCTGGGACAAGGGCACCTGGAAGCTCCAGATGGGTCCGCGTTCCGGCTCTGGCCCGCTGACGACCTTCGCGCTCACCGCCGATCCGACTCCGTACCTGGACATCGTCGCCGCGATTCCGGATGCCACGGTGCTGAACACCGAGGCACCGAACACGGTGCTGCGCTCCAACCTCTCCGCCTCCCGCAACGACCAGACCTTCTTCGATCTGGATTCTCCAGACGTGATCGTCACTTACTCGTCGTCGAACCCGGCCGTCGCGGCTGTGGACGATGAGGGCGTAGTCAGCGCGAAGAGCCCCGGCGTGGTCACCATCACCGCCACCGTGACGGCGCTTGGTTCCACCAAGTCCGATTCCTACGCGGTGGTCGTTGAGGGCGCGGATGCCGATCCGGTGATCGACATCGCCGATCAGAAGGTCGAGATCTCCAAGGCGGGCTCGATCCCGGTGAACGCCGTGGTGAAGCTGGCTCCCGCTGGCGCCACCATCTCCGGCGAGTACATGATCGTCGCCAACGACGAGAACACCGCTGGCGCCACCATCGATCCGGTTACCGGCGTGGTGACGGCCACCAAGGTCGGCAAGGTGCGGGTGACGTACCTCGCTGACGTGGACGGCGTGAAGGTGCCCGGCGCCTCCGAGATCACCATCGTTCCCGATGGCGCGCTCACCCTCGACCCGGCTGCCCTCAACGCGGCCATCAAGGACGCCGAGGCGCTGGCCGCCCAGGCGACCCCGGCTTCGGTAGCCTCCTCCGGCCTGAACGCGGCAATCGCGAATGCGAAGAACGCGGTGCTCACCGCCAAGTCGCAGAAGGAGTTGAACGCCGCGCTGGCAGCCTTCAACGCCGCGGTCGCGGCCGCCTCCGGCGCACTGGAGTTGGTCGATTCTCCGGCGGCCCGCGCGGCGGCCAAGGAAGTGCTTTCGGCGATTGCCGCGCAGGCGGAGTCGATTAAGGCTGATGGCTATTCGACGGCTTCTTACGCTACTTTGGTGACGGCGATTGCCACTGCCAAGGGCGTGGTTGCTGATGCTTCGGCCTCCGTCACCCAGATCCAAGCGGCGATTGACGCGGTCAACGCGGCGGTGAAGGGCTTGACGGCTCCGGCGCAGGCGGCTCCGAAGGTGGCGAAGACCGCTTCGGTGGCGGTTTCCGGCAAGGCGTTCAAGAAGAAGAG
>JAISTQ010000024.1 GCA_031272505.1 Propionibacteriaceae bacterium | reverse complement strand
CTGGACACGCTGCCGAACACCCACTACACGTCTGGCACGTTGGCAAGCTGCGGTTGGACGGCAGTCTCCGTCGGCGGCACCCACGTGTTGACGGTCTACTATGCGAAGAAACCGACCTACAACGTCGACTTCCTCGCCGACAATGGCGGCACCCTCGAGTCGGCTACCGGCGGGGTATATGACCCGTTTGAGATCTATCGGGTCGCGGACGTGGTAGAAGGGACGGCTTGGTCGGAAATCACCGTGCCGACGCCGGTGCCCGACCCCGACAAGTGCTTCACCGGCTGGGCGCCCGACTTCCCGGACACGGTGACCCGTTCGCTGCGCTTCACCGCTACCTTCGGGAGCTGCCCGCCGGTTTCGGTGAAGGTGGAGTACCGGCTGGATTCCGACACCGGCACCCTGCTGGGCAACGGGGCGTTGGGCACCTTCAACGTCGGTTCCCTCTGCGCGGTGCCGGCTGGGCAAGTCATCAAGACTTACACCGATGCGGCGGCCGTCTACACGCTGGATGCGCTGCCCGAGGCGTATGACGGGAACGGGTTCCTGGTCGATTGCACCTGGACGGTAACCCGCGATGGGGACTTCACGCTGACGGTCTGGTTCGGGCTGAAACCAGTGATCGATCCGACGGATAATCCGACGACCGGCCCGACGACGACACCGACCGACGAGCCTTCGCCGACACCGACGCAGTCCGAGACCCCGGAGCCATCGCCTTCGGTGACCAACACGGACGACGGCGGTCCGCAGGTTCCGGTGGTGCTGCCGACCGACGATCCGTCGAACCCGAACGGAACCAGCGGCCCGGATGATCCCGGTGATGACGACGATTCCGACGATCCCGGTGACGACGATGACGACGACGAAGACCTAGCCTACACCGGCTTCAACGGCGCCATGATCCCGCTTGGGCTGGCGATCACCGTGTTCGGCGCGGTGCTGGTACGGCGCGGACGTCGCGACTAGGCGACTAGGCGACTGCTCCCAGCGCGGCCTCGGTGAGGTCGCGCCCGAGGGCGATGAGTTCGGCCGCCTTGTGGAAGTCCAGCGACTTGGCGGCGGTGTGCGGCACCGTCACCAGGATGTCCGGGTGGTGCGAGGCCATCCGGTAGCGGGTGATCACCGCGCTCATCGTCTCGATTGAGCGGCTGGTGATGCTTGCGATGCTGAGGTCGGAAGGGGGCTCTTGGTAGGGCGGCTCCGCAGGCCCGTCGTCTTTGCGCAGCTTGCTCAGCAGCGATCCGAAGAAGGAGGTGGACCGCACCGGCGAGGCACCCAGCTCCAGCGGGTCAAAACCGGAGAGCGATACCGCCAGCGTGAAATCGGCGTCGGCCGCCATCACCGGCTCCATGGGCACCGGGTTCACCACTCCCCCGTCCACCAGCAGCCGTCCGCTTTCCACGATGGGCGTGATCACGCCCGGAATGCTGATTGACGCCCGCACCGCCGTCTCCAGCGGCCCAGATTGGAACCAGACCTCGCGTCCGGAGACCAGATCGGTGGCGATGGCGGTGTATGGGATGGGCAACTCCTCGATCAACGCCCCGGCATAGAGCTCGCGCATCTTGGTGAACACCCGCTCCATGCGCACCGCGCCAGCCGCCCCGATTTGCGGATCCATCATCAGCAGCACGTCTTTTTGGCTCAAGCCCAACACCCATTCGGTGTACTCGTCCAGCTTCGAGGTAGCCTCCAGCCCGCCGATCAGCGCCCCGATGGAAGACCCGGAAATCGCCGTGATCTGATGCCCGCGCTCGCGCAACACCTGGATCGCCCCGATATGGGCATACCCGCGAGCCCCGCCTGATCCCAACACCAACGCAACCTTCATGGCAATTATTATGCCGTTTGGGCAGCGCCCGAGCGGGACTATCGGCTCAGTCGCCGAGACCGGTGCCCACCTTCCGGGCGGTCTGCACCCATTCGTGGTCGAGCGGGACGTACTTGATCTTCCCAGCCACCTCGGTGAGCGGGACGGGTGACGTTTCGTCACCTTTGACGGCCACCAGCACCCCGTAGACGCCGTCAGCCACCAACTCGGCCGCCGCGGTGCCCAACCGGGTGGCGAGCAGCCGATCCGTCGCGCAGGGGGAGCCGCCGCGCTGCACGTAGCCCAGGATCGTCACCCTGGATTCTAGGCCGGTGACTTCCTCCAACTCGCGGGCCAGCTTGAAGGTGTGCTCGCGCTGGCTGAGCTCCACGTTCTGCAGGTGCGCCTTGGCGGCACGCTTCGCCTCGGCGGTGGGGGCCGAAGAGACGAGCAACTGCGCGGCCTCGAAATCGGCGGCGTCTTTGGTGTCCCGGGCACCCTCGGCGATGGCGATCACGGAGAAGGAACTGCCCCGCTCGATGCGGCCTTTGATGGTCTCCGCCACGCTTTTGACGGTGAACGGGATCTCCGGCAGCAGGATGACGTCCGCGCCGCCCGCGATGCCCGCGCCCAGGGTGAGCCAGCCCGCCCGGTGCCCCATCAACTCCACCAGGATGATGCGATGGTGGCTGTGCGCGGTGGAATGCAGCCGATCCACCGCCTCGGTGGCGATCTCCATCGCGGTGGCAAACCCAAAGGTGGTGTCGGTGCCGGCGATGTCGTTGTCTATCGTCTTGGGCAGCGAGACCACGTTCAGCCCGGCATCCGCCAAGCGTTTCGCGTTCTTCGCGGTGCCGCCGCCGCCCAGCATCACCAGCGCCTCCAGCCCGAGCCGCTCATAATTCTCGACGATGGTGGGCACCATGTCCCGCGGCTCGCCGTTCACCATGTACTTGTGCACCTTCTCGCGACTGGTGCCCAGAATCGTGCCGCCCAAAGTGAGGATGCCCGACAGGCTGGAGCCCGTCAGCTCCATGTAGTGGTTCTCCACCAGCCCCTTGATGCCGTCGATGAACCCATAAAGCTCCATGCCGTGATGGAAAATCGCCGGCTTGCCAAACCCGCGGATCACCGCATTCAACCCCGGCGCGTCACCGCCCGCCGTCAGAATCCCAACCCGCTTCTTCGCCGTACTCGTCATACTCTTAGCCTAGCCAACACCGGAACCGCCCGCTCCCAAACCCGCCCCGACGGCGTCCACGTCATCCCCATCGGAATGCTCGGAATCTAAGCCGCGATGGGGAAATATCCCCATAGATGGAGGTTCCTGACGCTGGCACGATGGTGGCATGAGCCAGCGATTCCCAAGCTATGCACTCGAGCTTAACTCCTGGGCTCGGGTTGGCTGCTTTTAAGCGGGAAGCAGCCAGCACCTCCGCCTTCCAGGACTGACGGGAGGCGGAGGTGCCTTGGTTTAAGCACTGGCTTCCGAACTATCTCTTGCCGAGGCTCTGGCTGATTTCACGCAGGTGCGGATGAAGTCGGTTTTTGCTTCGGTGTAGGCGTCGCGGTTGTATTTGTATTGACGAAGCAGGTGCCGTTTCAAGGCGGCGTACTCTGCTGCGGCTTCCGGGTGGGCGATGAGATAGTCGCGGAAACGAAGCTCGTCCCAGTCGCCGCTGCGGCGCACATGCAGATGGAAGACCTGCTCGGCGAACCCATCAGGTGTGTATCCCTGATTCAGATCCAGTTCACCGTACGCGGAGTTCTCGGCCATCAGCAGCCACCCGGCTTCGAGCAGCTTGGCTTTCAAACTGACGAGATCGCAATCCTGGGAAACCTGCACCAAAATGTCCACGATCGGCTTCGCCAGCAACCCCGGCACCGCCGTGCTCCCGATGTGATCAATCTGCCGAATCTCGTCTCCGAGGAGCACCGACAGAGCTGCCGCCTGCCCGGCATACCATTCCCGCCACTGCGGATTGTGTTCGGCTAGCTCGATCGGAAATAGCTGCCACAGCTCCTCCAACGTCAACTCAGATAACGCCCTACTCACCAGAACTCCATTCCCGCTTCCGGCACATCATAGCCTGCTGAGCCGGGATCACCTACGGCTGGGATGCGCCGCAGGTTTATATATTATTTGAAGTTGACTCTAAATAATATATAGAGCCGGGTGGGGCTCAGTGGTTTTTGCGGCGGCGGGTGAGCGCCAGCAGGAAGGTGCCGCCGAGGAGGCCGAGGAGGCCGAGGGGGAAGGAGTCGGGGTTGGCGCCGGTGAAGGCGAGATCGTCGTCATCGTCATCGCCGTCGTCACCAGGAGTCTCCCCGTCGTCGTCGCAGTCGGGGCAGGCGGTTTCGGTGTCGTCGCCCGGATTCTGTGGATCGTTCGGATCCAGGACGGTCGGCGTCGGTGTCGGTGTCGGGGTGGGCGTCGGGGTTGGCGTGGGCGTCGGCTCGCCGGGCGTCTCCGCGGGGGTGGTCACCGTGACGTTGGCTTCGGCGCAAATGTCCAAGCCTTCCAGGCAGGCGGTGTTCGGGAAGAGCGCCGACTGCGAATAGCCATTGGGAGCCGGGTAGGTCTGGTCGTACTCGTAGACCGCCGGGCCGTCCGCGAAGACCGCGGTGCCCAATCCATTCGGGAAGAGGGTGTCGGTCACCCGCACCGTCGGGTTGACCTCGGAGAGCGTCCAACCGAGGGTCTCGGCGGAATCGGTGATGAACGCCGTCGAAGCGGCATTCGAGAAGGCCTCGTCCGCATCCCAGGTGATGGTGACGACAAGCTGCCAATTGTCCTGCGGCACGGTGGTGAACACGCAGGTGAACGGGATGGCCACTTGCTCGGCCGCCGGAATCACCACCGCGGTGCTGGTGCCGGTGAAGGCGCAGTCGAGGTCGTCCAACGTCAGATCGACGGTGACCGGCCAGAGGTTCGGGTTGATTACCTCGGCGTGACCCTCAGCCGTCCAGTTGGAATCGGTGTGGCCGACCGGAATGGCCGTCACGGTGTAGTGGAAGTCGGCGTTCGCGCCGGGAGCGACTTCGGCGGTATCCCGATCCACCGTCTTGGTGATCTCCCAGGTGTACTGGCGGGTCTTGGAGAGCAGGATTTCGCTCACCAAAGTGGGCGATTCGCCGGTGTCCACCTTCACTTCGGTCTCAGCGCTGTTCCCGGTCTCGGTGATCTGCGCGGTATTCGCGTAGCTGAGCGATTCGCCCTCCGCGGTGGGCGCGTCATGGGTGAGCGTGTAGACCCACTGCTCGCCGCCAGCCGTCCATGAGGCCGAGCCCAGAGCGCCCTGCAGCGAATCGGTGACGTGTATCGTCTCTTCGACGGCGCTGTCCACCCAATCGATGGCTACCCCGGCGCTGTCAGCGGTGGCCACACTGGAGCCGGCGGTGGCGGCGTTCCAGTTCGCGGTGGCCACCAGTTCCCCGGTGGGCTCGGTGCTCCAAGTGCAGCTATACGTCACGCTGGCGGTGCCATTCCCGGCCACTGTCGTCGGCGCCGCGCTGTCCAACGCGCAGCCGCTCGGCAAGGTGCCGCCGAGCACGATGGAAGTAATCGGGACGTCCCAGCGGTTCGGGTTGGTGACGGTGATCGTCCCGCTGGCCGCCCAACCGGCGTCGGTGTAGCCGTCCGGAATGGCGGTCACCGTGTACTCGAAGCTCGCTTCCCCGTTGGGGCGCGCGGTGGCCGAGGTGCGGTCGACCTCCTTGGTGAGCTGCCAATGATAGGTGCGGGTGCGGGTGGTCACGAAGGTGGCCGCGACCGACAGCGATTCACCGGTGTTCACGGTGACGGTCTTGGTGTCCGTCTGGTCGGTCTCGGTGATCTTCGCGGTGTTGGAGTACATCTCGGTGCTCACCTCAGTGCTCGGCGCATCGTGGGTGAGCGTGTACGTCCAGGACTTCGCGCCCTCGGAGTAGACCGCCGAACCGTCCAGCGTACCCTTTAGCGAGTCGCCGACGTGCACCTCATCATTGACGGCGGCGGTGGTCCAGCTGGTCAGCCCGGCGCCGGTGGAGGTGGCGGAGGCCGACCCGGAGGCGGCTTCGTCGTCATCCCAAACCGCGGTGGCGGTGAGGGTGCCGCTGGGCTCGGTCGTCCAGGTGCAGGAGACGTTCAGGGTGCGCGACGAATTCGCCGCCAAGCTGGCGGGCACGATTCCAGTCAGCGCGCAGCCGGCGTCGATGCTGCCGCCGAGGGTGACCGACGTGATCGGCACCGACCAGTCGTTCGGGTTGGTGATGGTGACCGTCCCGCTGGCCGCCCAAGCCGAATCGGTGTACCCGTTGGGGGTTACCGTGACGGTGTAGCTGAAGTCCGCGCTGCCGTCCGGGCGGACGGTGGCTGACGACGGGCTCACCGTCTTCGCGATCGTCCAGGCGTAGGTGCGGGTGCGGCTCGGGGAGAGCGTGTTGGAAATGGTGAGCGACTGCCCGGTGGTGACGGTGACCGTCTTCGACGCGGTCTGGTCCGTCTCCTCGATGGTGGCGGTATTCGTGTACGTCTCGGTGTCGTCCTCGTCGGCGGAGGCGTCGTGGGTGAGCGTGTACGTCCAGGACTCGGAGCCGTCCGCCCAGGTGGCGGTGCCCAGGGTGAGGTCGGTGGTGCCGGTCTTGTCGTCCAACACGGTGACGGTGCTGTTGACGGAGGTGTCCGTCCAAGCCAGCGCGCCCGAGTTTCCGGTGCCGGTGTCGGTCTGCGAGAGGGCGTCATTCTGATCCCAGACCACCGTCGCGGTGAGCGTTCCGGTGGGCTCGGCCGTCCAAGCGCAGGACACGTTGAGGGTGAGCGTGGCCATCGAGGTGGCCGAAGCCGCAGCGCCGATGCTGGCAGGCACAGTCGACGTCAGCGCGCACCCGTCCAGCCCGGAGAGCGTCACGGAAGTCAGATCCACCACCGCCTGGTTCGGGTTGGAGATGGTGACGGTGCCGGTGGCCGCCCAGCCGGTGTCGGTGTAGCCGTTCGGGGTGGCCGTCACGGTGTATTCGAAGTCGGCGGTGCCGTCCGGGTTGGTCAGCGCGGTGGTCTGATCGACGCTCTTGGTGAGCGTCCACGCGTAGCTGCGGGTGCGGGTTGGGGTGAGCGCGACGGCAACCGACAGCGAGCCGCCGGTGCTCAGGTCCACGTCCACCTCGTCGCACTGGCTGGTCTCCGAGATGCAGGCGGTGTTGGTATGCGTCTCCAGGGTCTGCTCGGTGGTGGGGGCGGTCTCGGAGAGGGTGTATTCAAACTCGGTGGGGCCGTCCGCCCAGTTGGCGGTGCCCAGGGTGACGTCGGTGGTGCCGGTCTGGTCGTCAACCACGGTGATGGTGCCGTTGACGGCGGTGGTGGTCCAGCCGGAATCGGCGGCGGGGACGGAGGCGCCGGTGGTGGTGACGGTGCCGTGCGGGGTGGCCGCGGTGGTAGCCGACCAAGTGGCGGTAGCCGTCAAGTCGCCGGTGGGCGCCGCGCTGAAGGTGCAGGAGACGGAGATGGTGGCACTCGAGTTTGCCGCCACGGTGGGCGTGGTGGTGCTGGTGGTGGCGCAGTCGGAGCTGAGCGTCCCACCCAAGGTGACGCCGGTGAGCGTGACCGCCCACGAATTCGGGTTGGTCACCACCACGGAACCGGTGGCCGCCCAAGCCGAGTCGGTGTAACCGTTCGGAGACACGGTGACGGTGTAGTCGATGGAATCCGAGCGGCCGGGGATGAGCTTCTCGGCGGTGAGCTCGCTGGTTTTGTCGATCTGCCACAGGTAGGTGCGGGTGCGGCTGAAGGAGAGCGAGTTGGTGGCCGTCAGATCCTCGCCGAGCGAGGTGACGGTGACCGTCTCGGAGTCGCACTGGCTGGTTTCGGAGATGCAGGCGGTGTTGGTGTAGCTGGTCGTCCCCGAGGCGGTGGTGGCGGCCGCCTCCAGCGCCAGCGAGTACTGGTAGGTGCCACCCACCTTGGTGGTGGAGGTGGTGCCGTCATGGGTGATGGTGCCCAGCGCCACGTCAGTGGAGCCGGTCTTGTTGTCCACCACGTGGATGGTCTTGTTGGTCTCCTGGTCGATGTAATCGGTGTTCGTCCAGGTGAACGCGTCGGTGGTGGCCAGCGGCGCGGTGGCGGTGGCGGGGGTAAGTGGGAGCGGACCGGTGGTGCTCCAAGCGATATAACCGGTGAACGACTTGTGATCGGCGGTCGGCTGGGAGGTGTAGGTGCAGCGCAATTGCCCGGTGTAAGTGTCGTTGGCGGGGATGGTGACGGTCGCCAAGCTGAGGTTGCTGGAGCTGTTGTTCCCGCCCGTGATCGCGGCACCGGAAACCACCGAGCAGATCCCGCCGTTGCCGTACCACGGGTTGTAGACCGACCCCGCTACGGTTTCCCGCTGCAACAGGAAGTTCGTCAACGGCACCGCGAAATCGTTGCCGTTCGTGATGGTGTAGTTGATCGTGGTGGCCCAACCGCTGTTGGTGCGCCCGTTCTGGTAGACCGTCACGGTGTAGTCGGCGGTGGCATCCTCGCCGGCCGTGGCCTCCAAAGTGTTGTCGTCCACCGATTTTTCGATGCGCCACAGGTAGTTGATGTCGTATTCGGCGGTGATCGAGGCGGCGATGGTGAGCGGGACGACCGACTTGGCCGTCACCGTCTTGGAGTCGCAGAGCTGCGGCTGATCATCGGTGGCCGAGAGGCAGGCGGTGTTGGTGACGGAGGTGGTGTCGCTGACGTTCGGCGGGGTGGTGACCACCGAGGTGTACTGGTAGGAATAGGCTCCGGCTGTCCCCGCGCGGATGCGTTCGGCGTCGGTGTCCGACTGCGTGTCGGTGTAGTACTCCGGGTTGGTGTCGTCGACGTTGACGTACAGGTCGTGCTCGATGTAGGTGAAGCTCATCGCGATGGCCAGCGAGCCAGAGACGTCCGAACCGGCCACTCCCGCAACGGTGCCGCCACTGTAGGCGACAGTGACGGTGTCGGTGTTCGCGGAGGGCAGCGCGGAGTAGGTGCAGGTGTAGCCGACTTCGAGGCGGCCGCCCGCCGGGATGGTGAGGCCGGTGCTCGTGCCGGTGACGGAGCAGGTGCCGCCCTTCGCCGAGGTGATCGAATCGATGTTGATGCCGGTGGCGGCCACCGGGTTGGTGTTCTGAATCGCGAAAGTGCCGCTCGCCTGCACGTTGTCAATGGACGCCGTCGGGGTGACGGTGACCGTCCAGGTGACCGTGGTGTTGATATTCGGCTGCTTCAAGATGGACGTCTGGTTGGCAGACTTCACCAAAGCCCAATCCCAATCGCGATCAGCGGTACCCGAGCCCGCCCCCGAGGCGGCCGGCGGAATGTACAGCAGGTTCGTCAACGCCCCGAAGCCCCAGTCGGCGTCTTGCACCGAGGTGGCGTAGCGCGGCGTGGAATCCAGGAAGTATCCGGCTGGCGCCACCGTCTCCACCAGCTTGTAGCGGGTGCCGGGGAACAGCTTCGGAATTCGGAATGCGCCCATCGCCGGGTCGATGTCCACGCCGGTGTAGCCGCCCTCGCCGAGCCAGTCGGTGATGGTCTGCTGGTAGGCGAAGGTGCCGGTGAGCGGATCGCCGTTGGCGTCCACCGCCGTCAGCTCCCATTCGGTGCCGTTCAGCGCCACGCCCATCTGGTTGGTCTTCGTCCAGGTCAGATCGCCCACCTGGGAGAGCATGATGCCCACCTTGGGCGCCTCGATGGGCAGCAGCGGGGCGAGGAAGGCGTCGTTGGTGACGGCGTTCGCGCACACCGTGTTCCAGGCGGTGTCATCCTCGATGATCGGCTGCGATGAGGTGACGGTGTAGGTGACGGACCACGCCCCATTGGCGCTGTAGGCGCTCTTGTTGGCCCAGCGCAGCGCGGTCACATTCGGGAGTATGGCAGTTGCCGCGTTCAGTGCGGCAGGAGTGACCTGCACCCAGTCGTCCACACAGCCGGGGTTGAGCGCGTCGTCCATGATGCCCGGATAGTTCACGCCGCCGTAGCTGAACGCGCCACGGCAGGGGTTGGCGGCCTGCGAGTACCACAAGGTGATATTGGACGCGATGGTACCCACCGATTTGAGCTGCACGTCAAAGGAACTGTCGCGGGCGATGGTGCCGTTGTCGGCCAGCGAGCCGGTGTCCCCCGGAGTGGGCAGGAAGTCATAAAGCACCGAGTTCTTCAGTGACACCGCCCCGTCATTGCGCCAAGTGATCTGATAGGTCGCCGAGCCGGTGTTGGCGGTCATATGCCCGCGGGCCGGGTTGACGGCGTAAGCGCTGTCGCGGTCGCCCTTGACCGTCTTGTCCACGTTCTGCTTCGCCGAGGTAGAGGTGGGCGAGATGGTGATCGGCCGGGATGCGTAGACATATTGCGCCGTGGCGGCGTCGCCGTCCAAGTTCAGGGTGTCGGAGGACAAGCTGCCGCCCTGGGTGACCAGCGGGGTGGCGTCGTCAAGCGCGGAGATCTGGATGTAGGCGTTGTTGGTGTAGCTGGCGATGGCGGGGAAATCCGCCTGCGGCAGCACCGTGGAGAGGAAAACCAGCCGGTCTTGATCGCCATGCAGCAGGTTGTTGTAGACGCTGGAAGGCACCTTCCATTGCAGCAGATGCTGGGTGGAGGTGAAGTTGGTGGTGACGTCCGGGACGCCCGACCACACCGGGGTGCAGGTGGTAGGCACCGCCGGAGTGACGTTGGCGCACCAATTGGTCGCCGTGGTCAGCAGCGCGGTGGGGATCGGCACATCTTTCGGCCAGAGGTCGGAAATGATCACGTACGGGCCGACCAAGTCGATGAAGTCACGCACGTAGGCGGTGATCGTGTACTGGGCGTGGCCGGGATAGGTAATGACGGGGTTCAGGTAGTTCTTGCCGATGCCGATGCTGACGTCACGGCGGATGCCGATGGACGCGGGCGCGGTGGAGCCCGACGAGCCGGGGGTGGCTTCCTCCGGCCGGTAGGCCTGGTAGCTGGCGCTGAGGTTGCGCAGGATCACCGCATCCGGAGTGGTGGGGTCGGCGTACCCGTTGTAGTAGATGGCGATGGATCCCGAGCCCAAGAAGCGCAGGCCGTCGCCGTCAGCGCGGCGCAGCTCGACACGGGCCACATGGCCGATGTACTGCGCGGGCACGTCCCAGCGGGTCTGGGTGTTGATGGTGGACGTGAGCGTCACCTCGCTGCCGTCGTCAAGGATGAGGGTGGGCCCCCAGGTGGAGCCGACCGGGCGGGCCATGTCCATCACGCTCAAAGTGATCGAGGTGAGGAAGAAGATCGGGTGGGTGCAGTAGCCGGAGGTCACCGACGAGTAGATCAGCCCGGAGAGATTCGTCCAACAGGGCAGATCGTCGCTGGTGCTCATCTCAATGATGCCGTCCGAGCGGTCGCCGGAAACGGTGAGGCTCTGCGTGAAACGCACTTCGGTGTCCACGGCGTTGTTGGTCTCCGCATACCAGTTCGAGGGGTAGGTGGTGCATGGGGAGGTGGTGCAGTTCGTGGTGCCGGAGACGGCGGACAGGCTGGCACCTTGCACGGAGGCTTGCTTCAAGGTGGAGGTGGTTGGGAAGGCTTGCACGCCGATGGTGCTGCTGCCGCAATCAGGGCTGGGATTGGGGTTGCTGCCATTGGAGTTCATCTCCTGGCAGACGGTGTTGGTGAGCGTGGAATCGGTGGAGGTGACGTTGCCCACCACGGTGCCCACCGAGAGGACGGCCGTCGGCGTGGCCGGTGCCTTGCCGTTGCTCACCCAGGTGACGGTACGGGTGCCCGGATCGTAGGTGCAGGTGTTGAAATAGATCGACGATGTGCAGGACTTGAAGATCACGCCGGCGGGCAGCGGATCGTAAACCACCCAACTATCCGGGGAGAGCGGAATGTTGTTTTGCGCGCCGGGCCAAGTGTAGTTGGTGGTGATCGACCAGGTGACGTCGCCGCCGGTGACCACTTGGCCCAGGGCAGTGGTCTTGGTGGTGTTGTTTACCTCGGGGAGGACGGTGGTAACGGATACTGATCCGTCGTCGATCTCGATGGAATCGTCGTAGTGGACGGCGGTGTGGGTGGCGGTGTTGGTGAACACTTGACCGTCCACCGCGCCATCATCCACACTCACCGTCAGATAACCGATGGTGACGGCGGAGGTGGCGTTCAACCAGAAATCATCGCGCGCATACCAGGTGACGGTACGGGTGTCCGGATCATAGGAGCACGAAAGCCAGACGCTCCTGGTGACCGAGGAAACCGTCCCATCGGGGTTTACGATATAGCCGTTGCCGGTGGCGGTGTTCGTCTCGCAGCTCACATACGACATGCCGTCGGGGATGACGTCGGTTACGGTGCGCGATTGCGGCACCCAGATGCCGGTGGTCGGCGAGTGCGAGACGTTGATCTGATAGCGCTCGGTGCCGGCCGCTCGGTCGGATCGGTTCGCGATTGTTTTAGTGAGGGCGTGGTTGGGGAGCGTCGCGTAGACCGTCGAAGAGACGTCGTTGGAGGTGACTGGCTCCGCCTCGTTGCCCGAGAGCGTGGCGGTGAACTGCCCGGTGGTCCAGGCGGAGATGAACGAGCCCAGCGGCGGGGTGACGATGGAGAAGTCGAAGGTGCCCGACGCGCCCTCACGGCCGATGTCCACCAAGCGCACGGTGAGGATGCCGGTGGTGGCGTTCCAGTCGGACGAGAGCACCAAGCCATCTACGACGGGCTTGGTGATGGTGTAGGCCTTCCACTGGCTGATGTCGATGGTGACCACACCGTCGTCCAAGCAGGGGCCGTCGGTGACCGCGCAGGAAAGGGAGACGCGGTATTGGAAGGTGGTGCCAATCGGGGCGGTGCGGTCGCCGTTCTCGTCAGCGTTCGCCTGGATGAGCTGGATGTTGAGCACGCCGTTGGAGGCGTCCAAGGGTGGGTCGCCGAGCCGCCGCGCCGGGGTGGATGACGCGGGTGAAGCGACACTGCTGGAGGCTGTGGTGGTTTCTGGGGTGGTGGCCGGAACGGTCGGGTTTGCGCCCGTGGTGGGCGACGGGGAAATGCCGGAATCACTGGGTTGGGGGCTGGATTCCGGAAGGGCGGTGGTCACATTGCTTTCTGCGGTGCTTTCTACAGGCGAGGTTGAGGGTTCGGACGCCGCTTGCGGGCCCGCTGCGGTCGCCGTGGGCGATTCCGTCTCGGCTGCCGTCGCAGTGGCGGTAGCAGTCGGCGGATCTTCTTCGGCGATCACCGGGCTGCCATTGATGGTGGTAAACGCGATTGCCAAAACGGCAATCAGCGACAACGCGCGTATGCTGCGGCTCATCGGTGAGATCCCCTTCCCCCGAAGCCCGTTTCACCCCCAAAGTGAAAACAGGCTTTTCTCTCTCTAGCAGGATACTTGCTAAAGCCCTTGCAAGAAAAGACCTGACGCCTGTAAACCACGCGGGTTTTTGCTACATTCTGCGGCCCGCGATGGCGTTGAAGGCTTCCACGAACTGCTTGGTGGCGCGCAGGAAGGCGGTTTCCGACTTGATTCCCGTCGCCATCAAGATTGGACTGCCGACAAGCCCGCCAACCATGGACGCGGCGATCGTGGCGTCCCCATCGAACAACTTGCCATAGTGTGATTCGATGGTGAGTCGATAGTGCCGGTCGCGGATGGTGACTTTGGCGTCCTTGGTGATTGCCCGCTCAACCGCGCATTCGGTAATCGGCGCCTGGTCAATCAACTCCCCCTTGGTGTTCAGCAGCACCAGCATCCCGCTGCCGATCAAAACCGTGCCACCCTGGGCCAGAATCTTGATACCCGAAGAGATCGACGCGCGCTGCCCCACGTACTGATAAGGAGGCGGCGGATACGCCCGCGACTTTGGGCCGGGTGCCGGTGGCTGGGGTGGCCTTGGAGGCTGTGCCTGCACCGGTGGCTGGGGGCGCATCAGGGGTTGGGGGCGCATCGGTGGCTGGGGTTGCATCGGGGGTTGGGGTTGCATGAGGGGCTGCGGTTGCATGGGTGGACGACCCTGTTGCGGCGGTATCGGCTGCGGCGGCCTAACTGGTTGCGATGGGACGACGGGTGGTGTGGGCGGAACCGGCCCATAAGTCACATTATTCATACCCCCATCCTGCCCCCCCACCGCTCCCCCGTCCATGGGGACATTTCCCCATCCCATCGCGAGTGAACGGGTTCGGAGGTAAAACGACCCTTCTTTACCACCAAAGGCGTCCACTCGGCGTCCACTCAGATCATGCGGTAGGGGTGAGGGGCGGGGCTGGTAGGCTGTATACGTGAGTATGCGGGGGTCAAACATTGGGGTGCCGATCTCGGGGATGACGTGTCGGGCGTGTGAGCAGCGGGTGGCGAAGGCGATCAAGAAGGTGCCGGGGGTCAAGTCGGTGCAAGTGTCGTTGGCGAAGGGACGGGCGTTCGTCGTCACCACGGAAGAGTTTGACGAAAAAGTGTTGGCGGCAGCGGTGGCCAAGGCGGGCTACCAGGTGGGGCAGGATTCGCGGCCACTGCTCAGCAAAGACCGGAAGGTCTGGACGGACTTGGCCCTCGCGGTGGCGGCCGTGGCGGTGCTGGTGTTGGCCTGGAATCTGCTGAATTTGGAGCGGGTGGGGACGATGCTGAGCGCCCGGGCCACCGGCGGAAACCTGGTCTTCGTGGTGCTGTTGGGGGTGGCGGCCAGCATCTCCACCTGCATGGCGCTGGTGGGCGGCATCGTGCTCTCGCTTTCGTCCAGTTTTGCGCAAAGCTACCCGCAGGCGAGCGGCCGCAAGCTGCTCCGTCCGCAACTGATGTTCAACGCCGGACGCATCGTGGGCTTCGCGGTGCTCGGCGCGCTGATCGGGCTGGTCGGCCAGGTAGTCTCCCTGCAAGGCGTCTGGCTGGGCGCGATGATGCTGTTGGTGGCCTTGGTGATGGGCTGGCTCGGGCTGCGGCTCACCGGCATCTCCCCCAAGCTCAGCGCGGTGTCGCTCACCTTGTCGCCGGCACTTACCAAATGGGTGTTCACCGAAGGGGGCGGCTACCGCGACACGAACGCGCTGCTGCTCGGCGCGGCCTCGTTCTTCCTGCCCTGCGGCTTCACGCAGGCGGTGCAGGTGTACGCGCTTTCCACCGGCGACTGGCTGCAGGCCGGGCTGGTAATGGCGCTGTTCGCCGTCGGCACCACGCCGGGACTGCTGGGCGTGGGGGCGCTCTCGGCGCTCGCCGAAGGGGAAAAGGCCACCCGGGTTTTCCATTTCGTGGGAGTGGCGGTGATCGGCTTCGCGGTGCTGAACTTCGTCGCCGGGATCCACGCCATCGCCCCAAACGTGGGAGCCCCAAACGTGGCAGCCCCACCCGCCCAGGTGGCCACCAGCGTCACCCCGTCGGCGATCCCGACCGGGGACGGATTCCAGCAGGTGACCACCACCGTCGCGGCTGGCTACAGCCCCGCTGATGCGGTGGTGCAGGCGGGCGTGCCGGTGAAATGGACGCTCGACGTGCAAGCCCTCGGCTGCGCGTCCACCATCTCGGCCGCTCAACTGGGCATCGCCGAGCCGATCTATCTTGACGTGGGCACCAATTCGGTGGAGTTCACGCTTTCGCAGCCGGGCACCTACCAGTATTCTTGCGCAATGGGCATGTATTGGGGCTCGTTCACAGCGGTCTAGCGAGGCGAAATGGCAAACGGACAAGCGACCATCCCGATCGGCGGGATGACGTGCGCGGCCTGCGCCAAGCGCATCGAGAAGGTGGTCGGACGGCTGGACGGGGTGGACGACGTCTCCGTCAACCTCGCCACCGAGAAGGCTTTCGTGGCCTACGATCCGGCGACGGTGCGCCTCCCGGACATCAAGGCGACCATTGAGAAGGCCGGATACCAGGCGCTGGAGGAAGCCACCGTCGACGAGGAACGCGAACGCAAGGCCCGGGAATTGCGCGTCATGTGGCGCAAGTTCATCGTGGCGGCCAGTTTCGCGCTGCCGCTGCTGGTGCTCGCGATGTACCCGATGCTCTCGGGTTGGATGCCGCCGGAAAATTGGCTGCTGGGCTACGGCCTGGTGGAGTTCGCCTTGGTGCTGCCGATCATCGGGGTCGGTTGGCGCTTCTACTACGTGGGCTTTCGGGCGATCTGGATGCGCAGCCCGAACATGGATTCGCTGATCGCGCTGGGCACCTCGGCCGCCGTGCTGTTCTCGCTGAGCGGGCTGTGGCGGCTCGCGGTGGGCGACATGGGTGGCTTCGACTCGCTGTATTTCGAGACGGCGGGAGTCATCCTCACCCTGATTCTGCTGGGCAAGACGTTGGAGGCGGTCTCCAAGGGACGCACCTCGGAGGCGATCAAGAAACTGATGGGCCTGGCGCCCAAGACGGCCATCATCGTCCACAACGGGCAGGAGGTCGAACTCCCCATCGACCAGGTGGAGCTTGGCGACACCGTGGTGGTGCGGCCGGGCGCGGCGGTGCCGGTGGACGGCGTCGTCATTGACGGGGCTTCGGCGGTGGACGAGTCGATGCTCACCGGCGAGAGCATCCCGGTGGACAAGACCGCCGGGGATCAGGTGTACGCCGCCACCATCAACGCCAACGGGGTGCTGCGCTTCCGCGCCGAGAAGGTGGGGGCGGAGACGGCGCTGGCGCAGATCATCAAACTGGTGGAGCAGGCCCAGGGCTCGAAGGCGCCCATCGCCCGGCTTGCCGACGTCATCTCCGGGTATTTCGTGCCAATCGTCTGCGCGGTGGCGCTGGTGGCCGCCGGGGCGTGGTGGATCGGCACCGGCTCCTTCCAGTTCGCGCTCACCATCTTCATCTCGGTGCTGGTAATCGCCTGCCCCTGCGCGCTCGGCCTGGCCACCCCGACCGCGATCATGGTGGGCACCGGCCGGGGAGCCGATCTGGGAATCCTCTTCAAATCCGGCGAGGCGTTGGAGCGCGCCCATGCGGTGGGCACCGTCATCCTGGACAAGACCGGCACCATCACCGAAGGCAAACCCGCGGTGACGGACGCGGCTGTTGACGTGCTACCGCTGGTCGCCGCGGCGGAGGCGGGTTCCGAACACCCGCTGGGCCGGGCCATCGTGGAATACGCGCGGGCGCAGGGCATCGCCATCCCCACCGCGAGCAGCTTCCAGGCGCTGACGGGCATGGGCGTGGCAGCCCAGGTGGATGGACGGACGGTGCTGGTCGGCAACCAGCGGCTCTTCGCGGAGCGCGGCATCGACATCGGCGCGACGACGGAACTGGCGGCCTTGGCGGCGGCGGGCAAGACCCCGATGCTGATCGCCATCGACGGCAAGTTCGCCGGAATGGTGGCGGTGGCGGACGTGGTGAAGCCTTCCAGCGCGGCGGCCGTGCGGCAGTTGCGCGCGCTCGGCCTCGAAGTGCTGATGATCACCGGGGACAGCCTGGCCACCGGGCAGGCCATCGCGCGGCAAGTCGGCATCGAGAACCTCTTGTGTGACGTGCTGCCCCAAGACAAAGCCGCGGAAGTCGTCAAGGCGCAAGAAAAGGGCCCAGTGGCGATGGTGGGTGACGGCATCAACGACGCCCCGGCGCTCGCCCAAGCGGACATCGGCATTGCGATCGGCACCGGCACCGACGTGGCGATGGAATCGGCGGACATCGTGCTGATGCGCCCGGAGTTGACGGGGGTGCCCACCGCCATCGAGTTGAGCCGCCGCACCATCCGCAACATCAAGCAGAACCTCGGCTGGGCCTTCGGCTACAACATCGTCGGCATCCCGATTGCGGCCGGGCTGCTGCACCTCTTCGGAGGCCCGCTGCTCTCCCCGATCATCGCCGCCGCCGCGATGAGCCTTTCCTCCGTCTCGGTACTCACCAACGCGCTGCGGCTGAAGCGTTTTCGCGCGTAGCTGCTTGAGATAGCGCCCGGAAACCGGTTTACTTAGGGGCGTGACCCCATTCGTATTGTTCATCTGCCACGGAAACATCTGCCGCTCCCCGATGGCGGAGCAGGTGGCCCGGGCGTGGGCGGAAGAAGCCGGGATAGCCGCGGTCTTTGATTCGGCCGGCATCTCCGACGAGGAGTGGGGCGCGCCCATCAACCCGCCCGCCGCGCGGGTGCTGCGCAAACACGGCTACCCGATTGGCGATCACCGCGCGCATCGGATCACCCGCGAGGAAGCGGATGCGGCCGATTACATCATCTGCATGGAGCAATACCACCTCAACAACGTGGCCCGCCGCTTCCCGCAGGCCACCGGGCTCTACCTGCTCACCGACTTCGATCCCGAAGCTCCGCAGGGCGCGGCCGTCCCCGATCCGTGGGCGATGCCGGATTCCGCCTTCGAGCGCACCCTCGCCCAAATCGAGGCGGCGATGCCGGGCCTGCTGAGCGAACTCGCCGAGGGATAGCAAAAGGGCGAATCCCCAGCGGAGACTCGCCCTTTTTAAGTATTAGTTTTTAGTGCATGTGCGGGGCCGGAGCGGGCTCTTCCTCTTCCGGCTTCTCGACGACGGCAGTCTCCGTCGTCAACAACAGCGAAGCAATCGAGGCGGCATTGGCCAGCGCCGAGCGCGTCACCTTCACCGGATCGATCACGCCGTCCGCGATCAGATCACCGTAGACGCCGGTGGCCGCGTTGTAGCCGTTGCCCGGCTTCATCTCAGCCACCTTGGCGACGATCAGATAACCGGGTTCGCCGCCGTTCTCGGCGATCCAGCGCAGCGGCTCCACAATCGCCTTCTCGACGATCTGGACGCCGGTGAGCTCGTCGCCCTCCAGCTTCAGGCCCTTGGCCAGCACCTTCGCGGCATGGACGAGCGCGGAACCGCCACCGGCCACGATGCCTTCCTCGATGGCCGCCCGAGTGGCCGAGACGGCATCCTCAATGCGGTGCTTCTTCTCTTTGAGCTCCACCTCGGTGGCCGCGCCGACGCGGATCACCGCGACGCCACCGGCCAGCTTGGCGAGCCGCTCTTGCAGCTTCTCGCGATCCCAATCGGAATCGGTGCGCTCGATCTCGGCGCGAATCTGCGCCACCCGCGCCTCCACCGCCGACTTGTCGCCGGCGCCGTCGACAATCGTCGTCGAATCCTTGGCGATGACCACCCGACGGGCGCGGCCGAGCAGATCCAGCCCCACCTGATCCAGCTTGATGCCCACATCCGGGGTGATCACCTGGCCACCGGTGAGGATGGCGATGTCTTCGAGCATGGCCTTGCGCCGATCCCCGAAAGCTGGGGCCTTCACCGCGACCGACGTGAAGATGCCGCGAATCTTGTTCACGATCAACGTCGAAAGCGCCTCGCCCTCGACGTCCTCAGCGATCACCAGCAGCGTGCCGGAGGCGTTGATCACCTTCTCCAGCACCGGCAGCAACTCCGTCATCTGCGCGATCTTGCCTTGGTTGATCAGGATGTACGGATCCTCCAGAATGGCTTCCATCCGCTCCGGATCGGTGACGAAATACTGCGAGATGTAGCCCTTGTCGAACTCCATGCCCTCGGTGAAATCCAGCACCGTCTCAATCGTCTGCGACTCCTCCACGGAGATCACGCCGTCTTTGCCGACCTTGTCGAACGCCTCGGCGATCAGCTCGCCGATCTGCTCGTCGCGAGAGGAGATGGTGGCCACCGAGGCCATGTCCGAAGTGGATTTCACCGCCCGCGAGAGCTTGTGCAGCTCCGCGTCAACCGCCACCACCGCGGCATCGATACCGCGCTTCAAGGCGATTGGATTCGCACCAGCGGCTACCGCCCGCAAGCCCTCATGCACCAACGCCTGCGCCAACACGGTGGCGGTGGTGGTGCCGTCACCCGCGACGTCATTCGTCTTGGTGGCGACTTCCTTGGCGAGCTGCGCGCCGAGATTCTCGAACGGATCTTCCAGCTCGACTTCCTTGGCGACGGTGACGCCGTCATTCGTGATCGTGGGTGCTCCCCACTTCTTGTCCAACACCACATAGCGGCCCTTGGGGCCCAAGGTGACCTTGACGGTGTTGGCCAGCGCGTCCACGCCCCGCTCCAAAGAGCGACGCGCCTCCTCGTTAAATTGCAGAATCTTAGCCATGACTGCCCTTACTTGACGACCACGGCGAGGATGTCGCGCGCGTTCAGCAGCAGGTAATCGTCGCCCGCGTACTTCACTTCAGTGCCGCCGTACTTGGAGAAGATGACCACATCGTCCACCTTCACATCCAGCGGGACCCGATTGCCCTTGTCGTCGATGCGGCCGGGGCCGGTAGCGATGACTTTGCCTTCCTGCGGCTTCTCTTTGGCGGTGTCGGGGATGACCAGGCCGGATGCGGTGGTCGTCTCGGCGTCCAACGGCTTGACGAGGATGCGATCCTCCAGCGGCTTAATCTGAACTGCCACTTTGGTACCTTTCGCTCTGGGGCTTGAGCCCACTATTTCGTACTGGCACACTCACGGTGAGAGTGCTAAGACAGATGTTAGCACTCTTATTGGCTGAGTGCTAGAGAATGCAAGAGATCATCGCCTTCGCGTAGGGGCAGTCTAGAATGCTGGCAATGGAAGAGTTGCGAAAAATCCCGGCCGCGGTGTATGCCTTCGTGGGTATCACGGTTTCGTGGCTGTACCTGTGGTTTCGGCAGACCCCTTGCATTGACGGCGGGAACCGCTACGCCAACATGTGCTACACCGACATCACCCCGCTGTTCTATTTTCGGGGCATCCGCGACGGGCTGGCGCCCTATTTCGGGGCGGACTTCGAATACCCGGTGTTGACGGGATACTTCGTCCAATTCTCGGCCTGGATCACCCAAGGGCTCGGCTTCCCTATGAGCGTTGAGGTCGATGAGAGCCAAATCGGCAACACGGCGGGGGCGTTCTTCGTCGTCAACTCGGTGCTGCTGCTGATCTGCGCGCTGGCGACGGTGTGGGCCCATCTGCGACTCTACCCGAAACGCAACGCGCTGCTGCTGGTGCTCTCCCCGGCGATTTTCACCGAGGCGCTGATCAACTGGGACATGCTGGTGGTGATGCTGACGAGCCTGGCGCTGCTCGCCTGGGCAAAGAAGTGGCCCACCCTGTGCGGCGTCTTCATCGGATTGGGGACGGCGGCGAAGCTCTACCCGATCCTGCTGCTGGTGCCGCTCTTCGTGCTCTGCCTGCGCGGGCACCGCTACCGCGCCTGCGGCAAGGCGATCTTCGGTGCCGGGGCGATTTGGCTGCTGGTGAACGCGCCCGCCATCCTCTGGGCGCAGGAACGCTGGTGGGGGTTCTTCAGCTTCAACGCCGAACGCGGCACCGACCTCGGCTCGCTGTGGTACGCGCTGACGACCTTCGACATTTCCGTCACCGATCTCTCCATGCTGGAGGCGGTGATCATGGTGGTGGGGACGGCCGCCATCTGCGGGCTGCTGCTGCTCTCGCCGAAGCCCGCGCGGCTGGTGCAGGGATTCTTCCTGATCATGGTGCTGTTCCTGGTGGTGAACAAGGTGTATTCGCCGCAGTATTCGCTGTGGCTGCTGCCCTTGCTGGTGCTCTGCCGGATCAACTGGTTCGACTGGGTGCTGTTCTCGCTGGCCGAGCTGTGGTACTACATGAGCGTCTGGTCATTCCTGGACGCCACCACCGCCGATGGCGCCGCTCCGGGTGCCGCCGAGGGGCCCTACGCTTTGGCGATCTTCGTGCGCATCGCCGTCCAGCTTTATCTGGCGGTGCGGGTGATCATCAACATCGCCAAACCAGATACGGACGAGTTGCGCCTGCCCGGCGGGTTTGACGCGAACGGCGGGCTGCTGAAGGCCGCGCCGGATGACGAGTGGGTGGTGAAACTGCGAACGCGCCTCGGGTTTACTAACCTGGGGGAGGCTCCTGCGCCTGTTGCTGTTGCTGCTGCTGCACCGGAGGTTGCTGTTCCGGAGGCGGAGTCGTCTCCGTAGGCTGCGGCTCCGGGGTCGTCTCGGTAGGCTGCGGGGCGGGCGTGGTGTTGTCCACGGGCTCCGTCGGCTCTGGCGTGGGCGTCGGCTCTGGGGTGAGTACCGGCTCCGAGGTGGCTGCGGTCTCGGTGGGCTCATCCGAAGGACGCTGAATCTCGCCGGTGTCCGTCTCCGTGGGTTTCGGCTCTGCCGAACGGGTGGACTTGCGATCCGTGGGGCCGGAGAAATCCTCCTCGTCCATGCCTTCCATCGCCGTCTCCATGTACGCCAGCCAGAGCTTCGCGGGGAAGCCGGAGCCGTAGAAGCCGCCGGTGAAATCGTCCAGATCACCCATGCCGTCATCCCCGGCGACAAACATCACCGCGGTGGTGATCTGCTTGGTGTAGCCGACGAACCAGGCCGCCACCGTCTTGTCCAAGCCGGATTCCGGATCGTTGTACCAGGCGGTGCCCGTCTTGCCAGCCACCGGGTAATCCAGCGCGGCCGCCCGCGAACCGGTGCCGTCCTGGGTGACTTTCGTCAACGCGTAGGTGACGTCGCGGATCACCGCCCGATCCAGCGGAATGCCCTCGTCGTATTCGGCGGTGTACTGCACCTCGCCGGCCATGTCCTTCACTTCGCGCACCACGTGCGCCTTCACCCGATGGCCCTCATTGGCGAAGGTGGAATAGCCGGCCGCCTGGTTCAGCGGGCTGATTTCCGGGGTGCCCAGCGCGACGCGGTTGTTCGCCTCCCAGCCCCGATCCGGCAGCGAGGGGACGCCGCAGTCGTTTGCCGCGTCGAGGACGTCCTGGCCGCCGTTTTCCAGCTGCATCGTCAAATCGACGAAGGCGGAGTTCACCGAGTGGGTGGTGGCGTTCAGCAGCGAGATCCGCCCCCAGTTGCGCCCGGCGTTGCGTACCGGCTTCGACTCGCCCTTGGGGGTGAACGAGGAGCCGTTCACCTTGTCGGAAAGCACCCAGCCCTGCTCCAGCGCGGCGGTGAGCGCATAGGGCTTGAAGGTGGAGCCCACCGGACGCGGGGTGGTGGCCCAGTTGCGCGAGTTCTCCACGTAATCCGGCCCGCCGTAGACGGCCAGCACCTCACCGGTGGCGTTGTCAATGGAGGCCACCCCGGCGTGTAGATCGGCCGCCTTCTTCTTCGAGTTGCCCGCGGCTTCGAGGGTGTACTCCTTGGCGACCTTCACCAGCGCGTCTTGATCCTTCTTGTCGAAAGTGGTGGTGACGCGGAGCCCGCCGCCCGTCACCTCGGCCTCGGTGAAGCCGTTGGCCAGCAGCTCGTCTTGCACCATCTGCAGCAAGAAGCCCTTCGCGCCGCCGAAGATGTTGGATTTCTTGATTTCCGGGAACTCGGGCAGATCGGCATAGATGGCCAGCCGCTCGGCGTCGGTGATGTAGTTCATCTCCACCATCGCCTTGAGCGTGTACTGGTAGCGCTCCAGCAGATCTGCGCGCTGCTGCTCGCCGTTCGCCGGATCGAGGCCGGCCGGATTGTTGATCACCGAGGTGAGCACCACCGACTCGGCGAGATCGAGATCCTTCGCCGACTTCTTGAAGAACGCCAGCGAGGCCGCCTCGATGCCGTAGGCGCCCCGGCCGTAATAGACGGTGTTCAGATAGTTGGTGAGGATCTCCTCTTTGGAGTACTGCTGGCCGATCTTGGCCGCCAGAATCACTTCCTTGACTTTGCGCGACAAACTGCGCTCGCTCGTCAAATAAAAGATCTTCACATATTGCTGGGTGATGGTGGACGCGCCGGTCATCGTCTCGCCGCCGAGCACCGCTGAGCCGACCGCGCGGACCATGCCGAAGACGTCGAAGCCCGGATCCGTCCAGAAGGTGCGATTCTCGGAGGCGACGAGGGCGTCCTTGACGTATTGCGGGATCTCCGTGTAGCTGATCGAGCGGCGATTCTGTACTTGGAAGGTGCCGAGCTGCGTGGTGCCGTCGTTGTAATAGACGACGGTGGTGTTGGTGGAAAACTCGGCGTTCGGATCAGGGAGATCCACCATGTTCCACAGGATCACGATGCCGATCACTCCGATCAGGATCAGGCTGAGCAGGCCGACGCCGATCCACATGAAGACCCGGGCGACCTTCTGGCCGCGCGTGCGTTGCTTTTTCGGGGTCTTCGCCTTTTTGGTGGCGGTCTCCCCGGTGGCTTTCGCGGCCCGGCGCGGCTTAGCCATAGACATCCTCCATCGTCTGCTGACGGCGCGGCGGCCGACGCCGAACCCCGTCACCCAACACGTAGGTGGAGACGATGTGGTTCCAGGAACACTCGACGCACACTTCCACGACGCACACCTTGAACTCTCCGTACTCCTCTTGCATCTGTTTCAGCTCTTCACTAGAGCGGATACGTCCAGAATACTGCCCCAACTGGTCTCCGAAGACGTAATTCAGGGTGACGAGCCGGGGTGTGTCACACACCGGGCAGGCGCGAGAGGTCTCCTCGCCGTGGTGGTAGGCGGCCCGGATCAGCATCGGGTCGGCGTCGCAGATGTCGGAGGGGGTCTTGGTGCGGGAGCGCCCGAAAACCGACTGCAGCGTGTGCCGGCGCTGCAGCGCGTAATCGACTTCGTCCCGTTTAGACCACATGCAAAGAGAGTACCCGGTTAAGGGTTATTGGAGAAGCACTTCCTGCCCGGTAACGTCGCCCTGCGAGAGTTGAGTCATAAGTCGGCGCCAATCGTGAAACCGACGCCTTGGGTGCGTAAAAGATGATAACTTGTGAAGGTGCTATGTGGCTGGACGGGGAGGTCTGGCCAGACAGGAGGCAGGCTGATGCGCACGGCAACCATAGGGACGTTCTTAAGTGCGCTGCTGCTGGTTGGCCTGGCCGGTTGTTCTGGTGACGGCGGTGGCCTGGCCACCTGCGAAGAGTTCACCGCCTCCGATTCCGCCACCCAGTCCTCCACCATCGCCGAGATCATGAAATCCCACAACCTCGACGTCGAAGGGCCCACCGGCACCATCAAGGTCGAAGCCGTAAAAGCCGCCATGCAGGCCTTCTGCGAGATCGGCGATCGCGGCTCCACCACCTTGGAGAGCATCTGGAATGAAAGCGCCGCCGCCATCGAACAGCTCCTGGGCGGGTAAGATATATCTCTCGTGGGCTCCCAAGCCCACCCGCGGGGCATTAACTCAGCTGGTAGAGTGCGACCTTTGCAAGGTCGAAGTCAGGGGTTCGAGTCCCCTATGCTCCACCCAAAGTGTGTTGTTCCAACCCTGTCCTAGCTCTGCGTCGTCTTGCGAGACGCATAGGTGTCAATCTGATATAGTTTCTATCAGTATTCGGTAGAAACGAGGTT
>JAISTQ010000032.1 GCA_031272505.1 Propionibacteriaceae bacterium | reverse complement strand
GCTTCGTTGAGGCGTTTTTGTTCGCGGAGGAAGCGACGGAGGCGCAGGGCGGAGGGATCGGAAGGACGGAGGGTGGCGTCGCCGCCCAGGGCCTTTTCGGCGCCGGGGCGGGCCTCGGCGAGGAGCTTGAGCGGGTTGGCGCTCTCCGGGGCGGAGGTCTTGCGCCAGAACTTCTCGGTGAAGCGGCTTTCGGCGCGGGCCAGCTCGGTGGCGACCTGCTGGATGGACGCGCCGCGCACCTCGGCGATCTCGGCGGTGGAGAGGCCGTCCCAATAGGTGTACTGCAAGATCTCGGTGTCTTTGGCGTTCAGCGCGGCGAGCGCCTGCTGCGCGTAATTGTCCCCCTTGGGGATCACCGGACGGGCCCCGCCGAGAATGGCGTCAACATACGTCCGCTGGGCGACCTGCTGCTGGTAGGTGAGCGCGATCACCACGGCCATCGCCCGGTACAGCCCGGCCAGCGAATGATCATCGCGGCGATGGGCCAATTCCATTACTTCCTGTGCCATCTCCGCCGGGTCGCGCATCCCGTAAGCCCGCCACTCACAACCGACGACCAAGAGCGGGTGGTAATCATCGTGTAGCGTCGCACACTGACACGTGCCCCCGAACTGAGTCATGGAAGAATACTAGTGCATGTTCGTGAGAATCAAAACCAGATTCGACAATCATGAACGGATGTTGTCAGGGTATGAGCAAGTAATGGCAACCTTTGCGCAAACCCTGGAAAGAGTTTCCCGAGGCTTGGGTAAGATGTACGGGTGAGCATCGCCACCACCCATCTTGACGCCATCGAAAACAACCTGCGCGCGGTCCAGCAGCGGGTCGGGGAACGGCTGGTTTTGGCCCCGGTGAAAGCCAACGCCTACGGGCATGGGGCGGTCGCCGTCGCCACCATGATCCAGGAGACCGGCTGCGCCGACTGGCTCGGGGTGGCGCTGGTCTCCGAGGGCCTGGAGCTGCGCGCGGCGGGCATCCAGATGCCGATCCTGAAGCTCTCCGTGGAACGCGATGATTTGAAGCTGGCCATCGAGCATGGGATCACCCTCACCGTGATCGACAAAGCGTCGGCTTTGGCGGCGGCGGGGGCGGCCAAGGCCATCGGGGCGCGCGCGAACGTCCATCTGAAGGTGGACACCGGGATGCGCCGCATCGGCGTGGAGCCCGCCCAGGCGGCCCAGTTGGCCCAGTTCATCGTGGCCGACGAATACCTGAACCTCACCGGCGTCTTCTCGCACATGCCGATCTCGGACAGCCCCGCCGGCCAGAGCTTTTCCCTGCGTCAAATCGAACAGTTTGCCCAGGTGTGTGACGAGGTGGAGGCGGTCGCCGGCCCGCTGATCAAGCATCTGGCGAACTCCGGCGCGGTGCTCGGCTACCCCGACGCCTGGTTCGACATGGTTCGCCCCGGCATCATGATTTATGGCTCCTACCCCGATCCGGAGGCCGAACGCTCGGTGGCCATCGAGCCCGGCCTGTCGTGGACGAGCGAGCTGAGCTTCGTCAAACAGATCAAGGCGGGCGAGACGGTCGGCTATGGCCGCACTTGGACGGCCGCTGAGGACACCTACATCGGCACCGTCCCGGTCGGCTACGGGGACGGCTATTCCCGGCTGCTCTCCAACCGCGGCCGGGTGATCATTGACGGCGCCTACTACCCCATCGTCGGGCGGGTCTGCATGGATCAGTTCATGGTGGATCTCGGCCCGGCGACCACGCTGCAAGTCGGCGATGGCGTCACCCTGATCGGCTCGCAAGGCGACGCGCAGATCACCGCCTCCGAATTAGCCGAGACCATGCAGACCATCCCCTACGAGGTAACCTGCCTGATCACCGCACGGGTGGAAAGACGGCAGTCCAGCTAAGCTAGAGCCATTGGAAGGTTGTCGAAGGGGGGCAACGGAAATGGCGAAGCGTCCGGTTTTGCGGCGGCTGGGGTGGGCCAGCCTGGCGGTGGTGTTGACGGCGGCGGGTTCACTGGTGAGCGTAAACCCCGCGCAGGCCGCTGAGGTGGCGGTGATCGCCGACGGCTCGACCGCGTGGCAGTACTACGTCGGCTATGGCGCCGATCCCTCCCCCGGCGCCGATCCGCAGGCGTGGGCGCGGCCTGGCTTCAACGCGTCCGCCTGGCCGAGTGGCGTGGGCGGTTTCGGCTTTGGCGGCGGGGTGATCGGCACGGCCACCGCACCCGTCGCCACCATCTTGCCGCAATTCCTGAACGGCGCCTCGGGCGCAGACATCCCGGCCTACTTCTTCCGCCACGATTTCACTTTGACGACGGCGCAACTGGCGGCGGCCAAGGGGGCCGAGCTGAAGCTCAGCTTTGACGACGCGGTGGTCGTCTACCTCAACGGGCACCGGGTGTACGGGTACAACGACTGGTACGGCCTCACCAACACCAGCTACATGGGCTCCGGGAACGGCAACGCGGGCCAGTCGAACCCGTATGACGAGACCGTCACCTTCCCCGCCGAGTACCTGCAGGCGGGGGTGAACACGGTGGCGGTGGAGCTGCACAACTGCAACTCCGCGTCCTCGGACATCTACCTGAACGTGGAAAAGCTCGCGCTCACCACCACTTTCACCCCGACGGCTTTCCCGGCGGCCGCGCTCAGCTACGCCTACCCGTCGGACACCCAGCCGGCGAACACCACCGGACATTTCCTGACGGACATGCTCACCGAGTACAACACGCTGCCGGCCTCCATCCGGGGCGTCAACTCCCCCAGCGGCTGCGACACGCTCGCCGGGGTGGGCTGCCAAGTGGTGTCCGCGGCCACCGCGCTGGAGGATCTCGCTTGGAATGACCGGGTGCACGTCAGTATCAACAACCAATACATGACGGGCAAGCTCAGCGGTGACGCCGCCCTGTCCGCGCAGGTGGACCGGGCCGAATACGACGCCGACAACTCGCCGTCAGTCACCGAGCGGGACGCGCTGGGCACCGTGCTCTCCGGCGTCTATTCGAGCGCGGTGACGGCGGGGGAGCTGCCGAAGACGGTGGCGCTGATTTCCGACGTGGAGGCGAACATCGGCGGTTCGGGCTCGCCCAAGGTCTATTACGGCTGGGGCCGGCCGTTCATCCGGATGGGCTTCACGCCCGCGACCTGTGGCGGCGACGCGGCGCTGTACCCGGCGGGCACCTGCGCTGCGGGGCGGATCATGAAATCGGTGAACAGCCTGTATTCGTACCCCAGCATTTGGATGACGTCCTTCCCGTCCGGACACACCTACAGCGGCTACACCTTCGGGGTGCTGCTGGCCACGCTGCTGCCCGAGTTTGACGAGCAGATCATGGCGCGGGCGGCCGAGTATGGCAACAACCGGATCGTGATCGGTTTCCACTATCCGCTGGACGTGATGGGCGGGCGGATGATCGGCACCCGGGTGATCCAGCAGCGGTGGGCCGATCCGCTCTACCGGCATCTGCTGGGCGAGGCGAGCGCCGAGCTGCACGCGGTGTTGGGCGAGCGCTGCCGGGCGCTGGGGCACGCCACGCTGACGGCCTGCTACCAGGCGGGCACCCCGTACCTGAGCAGTGACGCGGCGGTGCAGTACTACACCGAGAAGATGACGTACGGCTTCCCGCGGATCAACACGACGGACTATCCCGTCGTCGTCCCTTCGGGGGCTGAGGATTTGCTGCTCAGCGCCTTCCCGGATCTCACGGCCGCGCAGCGCCGGGCGGTGCTGGTGGATACCGCGATTCCGTCCGGCTACGCGCTCGACAAGTCGTACCTGGGGGCGGCGGGCGATTCGTACCAGCGGCTCAACCTGGCGGCGGCGATGGCCCGCTTCCAGTTGATCGTGGACGGCGGCAGCGGCACCGGCGGCTATGCGGCCGGGCAAAAGGTGACGATCAAGGCCACCGTGCCCGCCGGGAAGCAGTTCGCCTCTTGGACGATCACCGGGGCGAAAGGGACGCTGGCGAACGCCAAGGCGGCCAGCACCACCTACACCATGGGCAGCGGCGCGGCGACGTTGACGCCGACGTTTGTGCCCAAGGTCACCAAGATCCGCACCCCGCTGAGCACCGTCTATCTGCAGTACCGGAAGAGCTACACGGTGAAGTACGTCACCGACGGGGCGACGGACGCGCTGAGCGGCTGGAAGTCGTCAAACACCAAGGTGGCGACCGTCTCCAAAGCCGGGAAGATCACCGCCAAATCCAAGGCCGGGACGGCCAAGATCACCGCCACCACCCAAAACGGCAAGAAGCTGACGATCACCGTCAAAGTATCCAAAAAGGCGGTGAAACTCACCAAACTCGCGGCCACCGCGCCCGCCAGCCTGAAAGTTGGCAAGACCGCCCAGGTGAAACTGCAGCGCACCCCCGCCAAGGCCACCAACCTCACCTCAGTCACCTACAAATCCTCCAACACCAAGATCCTCAAGGTGGACAAGGCCGGCAAACTCACCGCCCTCAAAAAAGGCAAAGCCACCCTCACCATCAAAACCGCCGACAAAACCTACACCAAACGCATCACCGTCAAATAACCCCACCACCTCACCAGCGAGAACGGCTCTTATGCGGGTCGCAGTTCGGCTACCAGGCGAGGCAGCGCGATCACTGTCGCGCTCCGATGCGGATATGGATCGATCCGCGGGTCAGCGTGGACAATGTACCGCTCCGAGATGCCGAGATCGTCGCAGGCGGTGAAGAACCCGGAGCTGGGGCGGGATGCGGCCGAGCGTTTGATTTCGATCGCCACACTTGGAATGCCACCCTTGGCCAGCACCAGGTCGATTTCGGCACCGCCGGATGTTCGGTAGAAGTAGGGCATCAACTGAGTCGCGCCGCACAGCGATTCGACGGCCAAAGACTCGAAACTGGCCCCAACGCTCGGATGTCCGAGCAACTGGTCTTGTGTTTCGAGTTCGAGCAGCGCGTGCAGCAATCCGGTGTCGCGAACATACACTTTGGGCGACTTCACCACGCGCTTCCCAACGTTGGCAAACCACGGCTGTAGCCGCCGCACCAGGCCCAGGTCGGCAAGCAGGTCGATGTAACGATCCGCCGTCGGGCCAGAGATTCCCAGATTGGCAGCCAACCCGGCGGCGTTGAGTAAACCGCCACTGTTGTGGGCCAGCATGGTCCACAACCTCCGCAGGGTCGTGGCAGGGATGCGGGGAGCGAACATTGGCACGTCACGCTCCAGATAACTGCGGATGAGTTGCTCACGCCACCGCAGAGACGCCTCGTCGCTGCGGGCGAGCAAGCTGTCAGGGTACCCGCCGCGCACCCAGAGCTGGGGAAGTTGAATCTCGGACTCTTCGGCTTCGTCAACGTTGATTCCGCCCAGGTCGAGTTGGGCAATGCGCCCGGCCAGTGACTCGCTTGCGCGGCCGGTGACGTCCAGCGACGCCGAGCCAAGCAGCAGGAATTGTCCGTTGCGAAATCCAGCGCGGCGATTCTCGTCGATCACCGAACGCAAGACCTCGAACAGCTCTGGTGTGCGCTGCACCTCGTCCAGCACCGTCAAGCGCGGAGCTTGCATCCGCAGGAACGCCTCGGCGTCCGACAGGCGGCGCAGGTCCTGAGGGCGTTCCAAGTCCACATACACCGCCCCCGCTGGCCAGTGGTCGGCCACTTCGCGGGCAAGTGTCGTCTTGCCGATTTGACGAGGCCCAAGCAGCACGACCGCCGGGAACTCCTGGAGCCGACCCTGCACGTCCAACGACCTATGAATCATATGCAAATCTTACACCAACTTTTAGATTTACATGGTCAAAGAAGGGTGTGAGAGGGTCAGATCTGGAGGCAGAAGGGCCGTCCCCGAGGGCAAGAGTGGCGATAGTTCCGCGAAAAGTGCCCTCACCTTGGGGGAAGTGAGGGGGCGTGGCGGAGGATACGAGATGGGCCGGAGTGAGGAGTGGGGCAGCGGCCTTCGCCGAGTAGTGAAGTCACTGACCGAAAGCGGCCTTCCGGCACCGGAGTTCGTTGAGCTTCCCGGCAGACTTCGCGTCGCCGTCCGCGTGCCCAATCACCAGCCCTCAGTCAGCGGAAGAGAGAGTCACCCCAGCGGGCCGAGTGAGCAAGTGAGTGAGCAAGTGAGTGAGCAAGTGGTTTTCCAACCAGGGCCCCACACTGTGGCGATACTGACGACTGCTGCAGCAACACCTTCGCGGCGGCCAGACTTGCTGGCCGCTGCCGGACTCACCAACGCCTACGGCAATTACAGGCGTCACGTTCTCCCGCTCGTGGAAGCCGGACTCTTGGAGCGAACCGAACCTGACAGCCTCCACTCGGCCGCTCAGCGCTATCGACTCACGAAACAGGGTCGACTCTTCCTGGCCCAAGCCAAGAGCAAGCCATGACCGAAGCTCGAACCTGAGCCTGCGTGCCAAAGTGCCGGGCGTCCCGTTTTATGAAAGAACCGCGCGGGTTATGAATGGTTCCGCAAGTCTCAGGGGAGCATATCCCCTAGCCATCGTAAGTTTCGCCTTTCATAAAGCGTGGCCCGTTTCATCTTCGTAGTGGCGCCTTGCTATGAAAGAGGCGCCATCTCAACCGGCATGGCTTAGGTACCTCTGTGGCTTAACAAGGCGTTCTTTCCACGGCTCGGTAATCGTCTCCAACAACGCTGAGCAGGGTGCGAGATAGTTAACTCTGGGGCGGGCGCACGGTCGGCCACATGTCGGTAAGGCTCAGTGGAGACTCGAATCACACCCCGTCTGTTGCAGATTTGTTGATGAGGTGGCTGACGACGCCCAGGCCACCAGCAGTCAGCCCTCATTCCTCGGCCTCGGCCAGCGCTTCAGCTTGTTGGATTACCAGGGCGGTGGCGGCGGGCTCTTGGTCAGGTGGGTAGCCGTGCTGCAGCAGCAGCCGCTTGATGCGGGTGCGTAGCTTAGCCCGAACGGTTTCCTTGACTTGCCAATCAGTTTTCGCGTCGTTGCGGACAATCTGTGTCAGTTCCTGAGCGATGGCTTTCAGGGTTTCGTCTTGCATGGCGATCCGGGCTGATTCGTTGGAAGACAGCGCGTCATAGAAAGCCAGTTCGTTCTCGGTGAGGCCGGTTTCTTCGCCGCGTTGGCGTTGGGCGCGGATGGCTTTGGCGATCTCCACGATCTCGGCGATCACTACGGCGGCGTCGATGGTGCGGTTCTGGTAGCGGTTCAGCGCTTCGGAGAGCATCTGAGAGAACCGTTTTCCAGCGACCACATTGCGCTTGCTGATGAGTTTCACCTCGCTGCTGATCAACCGGCGCACGGCTTCGAGTTGGACGTTCTTTTGCTCGGACGCCTCAAACTTGGCTTTGAATTCGTCGTCGATGATGGAGATGTCCGGCCGTTCCAGCCCGGCTTCGGCAAAGATGTCGATGACCCCTTTGCCAGTCATGTGCTCGCTGATGATCTGGCGCACCGCAGTATCCAAAGCGGCTTCACCGTCTCCGCCACGATCCACCGCATCAATCTTCGCGATGGATTGGCGTACCGCGTCAAAGAAAGCCACATCTTCACGGATGGCCGCCGCCTCAGCTGAAGTAGGTACCAAGACAAACAAACGTTTGAGCCGACCAGCGTGTGCCATGAAACGCTTCTTCAGCGAAGGAGCCGCATCATCAGTTTCGGTGTCAAACTCTTCATCGGTAACATCGTCACCAATTTCTTCCACTCCGCGCTCAGATTTGACCAAGAAGTCGACCGTCGCCGTCACCGCATACACGAAGGCCTTGGCACCACCGCCGCCCAAAGTGGTCACCCAATCGGTGCCGTGCAGCAGGCCGGAGACGATGGCGTGCTCGGTGAGCATTTCCGGGATGGCGGCCAGCCGCACATCTTCGCCGATGGTGCGGCCTTGCTTGTCACGGTCGGTGTACGTCGCCAGCGCGTCTTTAAGATTCTCGGCAATACCGATGTAATCCACAATCAGCCCCGACGGCT
Source organism: Propionibacteriaceae bacterium (assembly GCA_031272505.1). GTDB lineage: Bacteria > Actinomycetota > Actinomycetes > Propionibacteriales > Propionibacteriaceae > Propionicimonas. Next base: position 12,399 of record JAISTQ010000032.1, on the reverse strand, counting down.
TGTCTTTGAAAGTCCGGTTCACCCGAGTGATCGCCTGCATCAAACCAGCCGAACGCATCGGCTTGTCCACATACATAGTGTGCATCGGCGGGGAATCGAACCCGGTCAACCACATGTCGCGGACGATGACCAACTCCAACGGATCGTTCGCATTCGAGGCGCGCTCCTTCATCGCCCGCCGCTGCTGGTTGTTGCGGATGTGCGATTGGTAGCTGATCGGATCGGTAGCGCTGCCGGTGATCACCACCTTGATCACACCCTGGGCGTCATCATCACTATGCCACTCGGGACGCAACTCGATAATCGCCTCGTACAACTCCACGGCAATACGCCGCGACATGGTGACGATCATGCCCTTTCCTGACAGCGCCTCTTTGCGTTTCTCCCAGTGGGTCACGATATCGGCAGCCAACTGTTTGATGCGCTTCCCGGAGCCCACAATGGCTTCCACCCTGGCCCACTTGCTCTTCAACCGTTCGCTGATCTCGTCTTCAGCGCCGATGGTGGCGTCGTCAAACTCATCATCAATCTCAGCCTTGGCAGCTTCGGGTAACTCCACCCGCGCCAACCGCGCCTCGTAGAAGACCTTCACCGTAACGCCATCTGCAATGGCTTGGGTCATGTCGTACACGTCAATGTAGTTTCCGAAAATCTCGGCGGTGGAGCGATCCTTTTCATCGATCGGGGTGCCGGTGAAACCGATGAACGAGGCTTCGGGCAAGGCGTCGCGCACATTGCGGGCAAACCCATCAATCACGTCATAGTTGGAACGATGCGCCTCATCGACCATCACCACGATGTTGTGCCGGTTCGAGAGCAACGGGAAAGCCCGTCCGGCCTCCCGGTCTTCTTTATCCAGTCCGAATTTCTGCAAGGTGGTGAAGATGATCCCACCGGATTCACGGCCAGCCAGCAGCGCCTTCAAATGCGCACGGGACTCAGCCTTCAGCGGAGCTTCCGGCAGTGGCGAGCCGAGCTTGGCCGAAGCGAAGGTCTCCTCGAAGAGCTGATCGTCAAGGTCGTTGCGATCAGTGAGCACAATGAGGGTGGGGTTGTCCATACCCGGATGCGTCATGATGCAGCCCGCATAGTAAGCCATCTCCAAGGACTTGCCGGAGCCTTGGGTGTGCCACACCACCCCGATGCGGCCATCCACCTCGACAGCTTCGAGGGTTTCGGCGACGGCCTTCTTCACCGCCCAATACTGGTGGTATTTCGCCACCGCCTTCCGGGTATCTTTACCGTCCCCGAAGGTGGCCACAAAATGACGGCACAAGTCGAAGAAGACCTCCGGGGCGAACATCCCCCGAGTGAGCACCTCGATCTGCGGGATCGACAAGCCCTCTTGATTCTTCGGATCACGCCGTGCACCATCGATGGTCTTCCACGCCGCCCAATGGTTCCAAGGAGCCGAAAACGAACCCGCCAAAGCCTGAATCCCATCGGAGACGACCGCCACCTGGTTCCACTTGAAAACCTCCGGGATCTGGTTGCGGTACGTCTGCAACTGCCGGAAAGCCCCATCCACCCGCGCATACGACTTGCCCGGCCGCTTCAACTCGAAAATCGCCAACGGCAAACCGTTCACGAACAGCAAGATGTCCGGGCGGCGAGTCTTTTTCGAGCCCTCGACGCTGAACTGGTTGACGGCGGCCAGATCGTTGCGCTTTGGATGCTCCCAATCCACCAGCCAAGCCCGATCCGCACGTAGATCTCCTTCAGCATCGCGGTACTCCACGGGAACGCCGTAAACCAAATGTCGGTAGGCATTCCAGTTCTCTGACTCGATCAACGGAGACTCAGTACGCCGCACCGCGGCCACCACATCCGCCACCGCGTCCGGCGGCAACTGCGGATTGATCCGAGCCACCGCCTCCCGCAGGCGGCCCTCCAGAATCACATCCCGATAGTCAACCCGCTCCGCCAACAACTCTCCCGGAGCGATCAACGGGCCATGCACATGCTTCCAGCCCAATTCCTCCAAAACTTCCAACACCCAGCGTTCGAGATCGTCCTCAGTGGGAGCAGCCATCACCCCACCTCCAAGCTCTCATCCACCCGAACCCGGCCGGACATGAGCAGGGGAAGAAGTTCGTCGCGGGCGCGGGTCAAGTCCGCGATTTCGTCACGGAGGGCTTGAACACCCTGAACTGCGTCGACGATACCAGAGCGAGTCGTGGGATCCAGGGTTCGCACATCCGGAACACTCATGGCCAGTAACTCGGCCTTGTCGACTCGTTGGTGACTGCCTGTGGTGCCAGTAACGTGGGACCGCATCTGCTCCCAGAAACCAGACGAGGAAGCCACCGCCCAAACCTCTTCTGGACTCACATCAAATCTGGCCATCAGCGGGACGAATTCCGTTGATGCGACCGCATTGTCGCTGGGATAGGCCATCCAGCAGCGCTCCCATTGCGGATTGAGCCTAGACACCAGCACTGTCGGCCCGGATAGCGGCAGTTTGCTGCTCTGAATCGTTGCACCGCCCACGTGATCTGGGCATGCGCCGTTGTCGAAAGCGGGAAGAGAGTAGTGGGCGACCGAGCCGCGTGGTCGAACCTGCTTGGGCTTTGCCACATCGGCAACGTCGGCCAACAGCGCCAATTCGGATGCAGTGCTGACGGACGAATGAACCCACTGCGCGAGCAACTCGATCAACGCCCAGTTGGTTTCGATCAGGTCGTCGAAGGAGCCGAGGACGGCGGCGATCCGCCGCTGCTCGGCGAGGGGCGGAATCGGCACCTCTACAGAGCGTAGATCTCGAAGTGCAATATAGGGGGCCATATCTGTCTGTGACGCGAAGGCACCCGCCTGGCTCCAGAAACCGTCACTTCCCAGCCAGTAGTACAGCCACTTGTTGTCTAAGGAATCGTCAAGCACCCGGAAGAAGCACAGTTGCGGAGAGTACGCGTACTGCACAGGTGTTTGAGGCATGATTACCCTCCGCCCGACAGTGCCCTTGGTCGTCAAGAGAACATCGCCTGGCTGAGACATCTTGAGCCCGATGGCCGAGCGGAATTCGTTCCGAATTCGATCTGCAGACGCCGGGTGGATCGCGCCGTCTACCACTTCAGCGACACGCAAGATGGGGATTCCCGCAGGTCCCATCTCTGTCGTTTTCGTCCGATAGCCGTCATTGAGCAATAGAGATCCCCGGTTCTGGAGTTCCCCAAGAGTCGCCGTTTCACTCATCGCCGACCACCAACGAGTCCAACGCCACTAGCACCTTCTCATGTAAGCCTGCCCGTTGCGCGAAACCATCCCGGATCTCCGTCGACAGTCGGGCTATCTTCTCGTCCAGCGGCTCTCCGTCGTCTTCGGTTTCCTCGCTGCCAACGTAACGCCCAGGGGTGAGCACGTAGCTGTTCTCGGAGATTTCTTCGGTTGCAGATACTTTGCAGAAGCCGGGCACGTCAGCATAGTCCTGCCCGGCGCTGATGGCCGAGCCGCGCCAAGCGTGGTAGGTGTCGGCGATGCGGGCGATGTCGTCGTCGCTGAATTCGCGCAGCGTGCGGGTGGCCATGTGGCCGATACTGCGCGCGTCGATGAACAGCGTCTCGCCTACTCGGTATCGGGCGGCGGGTGCCCCATCGGACAGACCGCGCTTGTTGCGGGTGAGGAACCACAGACAGACGGGGATCTGGGTACCGTAAAACAATCGCGAAGGCAGCGCCACGATGCATTCGACCAGATCGTCGTCGACCATCGCTTTGCGGATCTCCCCTTCGCCGCTTTGCTGGCTGGACAGTGAACCGTTCGCCAACACCGTGCCGACCGTTCCGGTGGGGGCACAGTGGTAGAGGAAATGCTGCAGCCAGGCGTAGTTGGCGTTGCCGACCGGCGGCACCCCGTACTCCCAACGCGGATCTTGCCGCAGCCGTTCTCCACCCCACTTGGAATCGTTGAACGGCGGATTGGCCAACACGTAGTCAGCCCGCAGATCAGGATGGGCGTCAGTGTGGAACGAATCACCCCACTCCGGACCGAGGTTCGCCTCGATACCCCGCAAAGCGAGATTCATCTTGGCCAGCCGCCACGTCGTCGGGTTCGATTCCTGGCCGAAAACCGAAATGTCGTTGCGGGTGCCGCCGTGCGCCCGCACGAAAGAATCAGCCTGCACGAACATGCCACCCGAACCACACGCCGGATCGAAAACCCGGCCATGCCAAGGCTGCAGCATCGACACCAACAGCTTCACCACCGAACGCGGAGTGTAGAACTCACCGGCCTTCTTCCCTTCCCGAGAGGCGAACTGGCTCAGGAAGTACTCGTACACCCGGCCCAGCACGTCCAGATCTTTGAACTCCTCCGATGCCAAATCCTGCCGGGAGAAGGTGTCGATCAGCCCACCGATGGCCTCAGTGGACAGCTCCCGTTGGGTGTAGTTCTTCGGGAGCACGCCCTTGAGCGTTGGGTTTTCTCGCTCGATAGCGTCCATCGCCTCGTCCACCCGTTTACCAATATCCGCTAGTTTGGCAGCCTTGCGCAGATCCTCCCAGCGGTGGCCCTCGGGCACCCAGAAGACGCCCTCGGCGGTGTATTCATCCCGATCCTCTAACACCGAACGCTTTGCCGCTTCGGTAGGCATGTAATACTCAGAATCCGGATCGTCCACCAGCCTGGCAAGCTCCCGCTGCCGCACCATGAACGTATCCGAGATGTACTTCAGGAAGATCAACCCCAGCACCACATGCTTGTACTGCGCCGAATCCATCTTCCCGCGCAACTCATCAGCCGCATCCCACAGCGTCGCCTCCAAGCTCTTGGTAACTTGGGTCTTCTTCTTGGGTGGCACATCTCTCCTTCGTGTAGTCGTGTCCTATTATCCCACCTTGGCTGCGCCAACACGACGTGAGCTGGATGAACCCCTGAGCACCTGTCGTCTCAACTCAAGGCACACGGGCCGCACCCCTTCCACTTCACATCAATGTGAAGTATACTGACTGCATGAAGAAGAAACTTGACACGACGGATGCTCACGGGTTCCACCTGAGCAAGGCACCACTTGAGCGTGTGCTTTGCCAGGCGCGATGGGAGCAACTGTCACGCTTCGACTCTGGCAGCGTTGCCGAGGTCGCGGCGAAGCTCGCGACTGTCATCGGCGACGACTACCCTTTCGGGCAGGGCCAACAGGAAATGCAGGTGACCATCAGCCCCGCTGGTGTTACGCAACAACCCGGTGGCATGATCCACAAGTTTCAATCGGCAGATCGACGGTGGACGGCGACGCTCAGCCACATGTTCATTGCCCTTGAAACCAGCCGCTACACAGACCACACCGAGTTCATCGACAAGTTCGGCGCATTGTTTGACGCGCTCCTCAGTGTCGTCAAGATCCCGTCCCTAACCCGGCTTGGCTATCGATACACCAACCGGCTAACTGAATCTGAGGACATGCCCCCAAAACTGATGGACTACTTCGTCCCCAGCATCTTGGGAGGGCTTGGCGACAATAGCTCGCAGGTAGTTCAGACCGTTTGCGAGACCCTGCACAAGCAGGGCGGCAAGTATCTCATGGTGCGATCCGGACTGCTCCAACCAGGAGCAGTCATCGACCCAAGTCTGTCCCCCGTCCGAGATAAAAGTTGGGTGATTGACCTGGACGCTTACGAAGAGTCGGCGAGTATCGATGTCGCCGAGATCCGTGACAAGGCGGTTGGGTTGTCAGCACTGGCTAGCGATCACTTCAGGACTCTCCTGACGGAGCAGGGATTGGAGCGATTCCAGTGAGTATCGGAGTTCTCCCCGCCCGAACGCCCGCCTATTCTCGAACGGCGGCAAGCTACGACTACCAGCTCTCAGCTACTACACACATGGGCACATGGGTGCCCCAGCGATCATCCGGTCCGATTGAGTTTGCTAGCCCTGCCGTGGTGGTGCCTGAGTCCAACGAGGTTCTGCTGGACAGGTTGCACGAATCATCCGGCCTGACCTGGGAGCAAATCGCCAAGATGTTCAACGTTTCGCGCCGATCCATCCACTTGTGGCTGGCTGGAGGGCGGATGAGTGAGGCCAACCGGTCGCTGCTAGTCAACTTGGCTTATGCCGTAAGCCACCTTCGCGGGAGCACGCCAGAAGAACGGCGGGCCGAGCTTCTTCAGCCGACTGAGACTGGGCGAAGCTTGTTCGATGAAACACGCTATCGCCGAGCTTCCAACGAGCACGACATCAACCGCCACGTCGAGCCTGTGGTTTCAGAGGCGTAGGAGCAGTGGCCGATGAGCGTGACGACAGCAGAACTGGAGGCCTTCTTCCAGAAGGTCTCCCAGGGCTGCGTCCTCGCGCTGCCCGCTGAATCGCCGCTATTGGAGCGCCTGCCCGAAGGCACGACACATGTGACGGTGGCGTCTCAAACCTGCGATGTCGTGCTTCCGAAACGGCCTACCGTCATCGTCGCCCCGGTTGTGACACTCACGGGTGACTTGGAGAAGAGCGCGGCCCGGCGGGACAACCCGCAGTTTGTTCCCTTGCCAAGCTGTGGCCAGCAGAGTTACGCCGATCTGGCCTACCTGCAAGCCGTGCTGAAGGCCGACTTGTTTGGCCTCGACGTTGTTCCAGGGATTGACAGCACGAATGACGAGATGGTCCGCACTTTCGGACTCTCGGTCGGGCGTTGGTTCAGCCGGTTCGCTTTCCCAGATGACCTAACTCCTTGGCTATCGCCGCTGGTAGACGCGATACGAGAGAAGTACCACCATCCGGCATCGCCGCTTGGCATGTGCCTGCACGATGTCGTCGAAATCCGTGTCGAAGCGGAGTCTTGGTCGATGCGACCCTTGAACGTCACATTGCATGTGGTGATCCGCGCTGGCGTAATACCCGAGCCGATAGAATCCGACAGGCCAGACACCAAGCTCGTGGACCTAGCGCACGACGCTGAGGGATACATCAGGACGCCCGCAGAAGTAGCCAAGTTGGTGATCGAAGCCAAGGACGGTAAGGCCAAAGCGACACTATGGAGCCTGCTCGCAGATTCACTGGCTGCCTATTGCGTTCCCAAGAAGAAGCTTACTTCAACAGATGCGTTGCGAACTGTTGCCGGAATCGTGGCAGAGCTGTGGACGGATGACACGTTCCCGCTGTCCCGTGTCCGAAAGAGCGAGCTTCTGGATGTGGACTACCTGTCGACAGGGTACCCGCTATAACGGGCCGGACGACAGGACGAACTACGAGTTTGGAAAGGAGGTGAGGAACATGGCTAAGAGCGGACATAACCGTAGCGCCATTACTGGTCGCTACATTTCGCACGCTGCTGCAGCCCGACACCCGCGCACAAGTGTGAGCGAATCGGGCACTAACAACAGCTCGGGGACGCACTACCGCAGCGCGATCACTGGACGTTACATCAGTAGCGCCGCGGCAGCACGTCACCCGAATACCAGCGTTCAGGAGAACGGCTAGGTATGAGTAAGACAAGCCGGGGGGTCGGGTGTTGGAGCATCCGGCTCCCGGTTTGCTGTTGCCATGAGCATAACGCGAGCAGACTGACAATGGGTAGTGAATCCATCAAAAACTCAACCCAGACATCCTGCTCGGCTCGCCGACTGCCGCACAGTGGTTACAGACCAAGGGACGCTGAGCGTGAAGAAAAATCTCGTTGGCTTACAGACAGCGTACAGGTTGAGGGGATTTCGGGGCACTCAAGCCTAAAACACTTAGGCAATCGGCAAATCTACTGGCGGAGGATACGAGATTCGAACTCGTGAGGGCGTGAGCCCAACCCGCTTTCCAAGCGAGCGCCATAGGCCTCTAGGCGAATCCTCCGCCGGTAAGGATACCGGAGCGTTGGAAAGGATGCAATCAGCGGCGGCGCTTTGAGCGCAGGGCGGCGAGGCCGAGGGCGAAGCTGAAGAGGGCGAGCGGGATCAGGTTGCCGGTGTCGGCGCCGGTGAAGGCCAGCTCGTCGTCATCGTCATCGTCGTCACCAGCATCGTCGTCGCCGGGGTCGTCCGGTTCGTCGGTGGGCGTGGGAGCCGCCGAGGCGGTCGGATCGGTGGGGACGGAGATTGACGGCGTGGGCGTGGGCGTCTCAGTCGGCGTCGGCGTGGGTGTCGGCGTCGGCGTCTCGGTGGGCGTGGGCGTGGGCGTCGGCGTCTCGGTCGGGGTCGGCGTCGGCGTCTCGCGCAGCGGGTCCTCGTCAAGCTGGTCGGTGATGATGCAGTCGTAGACGCCGCGCTCATAGGAGACCAGGTAGTCGTTCGCGCCATCGCCGTTGGCGTCCCACTTGGTGTCGGCGCCAATCCAGTTGCCATCGGGGTCAAGCTGGAAGACCACGTAGCGCACCGGCTGCCCGTTCACCTCGTCAACCAGCCCCGTCCAGTCGTGCGAACGGTAGGCGGGCTCGCGGGTGCCGGTCAACTCCACGATGGCGCTCTGCGACGGATCGGTGAAGAAGGACGGATCAGCTTGCGCGTACTCCGAGTAGTCGGAGCCTCCCGGCGTCAAAACATGGCTCTCGGCGAGCACCACCCGCACGGTCTCCGGCCGCTTGCCCGCCGCGTCATCCTGATCCAGCCAGCGCAGCAGCACCGACTTGTTCGTCAAACCCGCGCCGGTGCTTTGCCGCAAGGTGTTGGTGATGATGGTGGTGCGGGTCTCGCACGACGACGTCGAGAAGACGGTGTAGGAGTTGCCGACGCCGCGCTCCAGCACGCTCCAATCGATGGCGCCGCAAGCGGGCACCCCGAGCAGGTTGTTCGGGCCGGTGATGGTCCAGGTGTACATCCAACTGTCTGCCGGGCCGATGTTCACCGGGTTGTCCGAACCGGTGTACATGTCCTCGGGATCGAGGGTCACCTCGACGGTGGCGGGCCGCAACCCGGCGCTGTCATTGTTGTCCACCCAGACGACCACCACGCGCCACTGGTTCTCCCCCACCGGCGGGATCACATGGTGGTAGTTGGTGATCGAATAGCCGACGACGCTGGTCGCGTCGGACGAACCCGCATCCAGATCGGCGGGGTGCAGGTCGGCGGTGTCGGTGATCGCGTAGCCCTCTGGGATCGCGCTCTCGGTGACGGTGTAGCTGATCGGATCGCCGTCCAGATTCGCGGGCAGTCCGCTCCAAGTGTGCTCCCAGACATCCTGGTCCAGCTCACCGGCCGGGATGGACGTGGAAGCCCCGGCGAAATCCCCGCCGGACAGCGTGAAGCTCACCGACTCGCGCAGGCCGTCGGCGTCCGACTCGTCATCCCAAACCTTGCGGACGGTGAAGGACGTGGTGGCGGGCTCGTGCGTGTTCGTCACCACGAAGCCTTCGTAGCTCACCTCGTAATCGTCGGGCACCGCGACCTCGCGCACCCGATAGCGCACCGGCAGATTGTCATACGTCCCGCCAACCACTTTTTCGGGCAGCCCGGCCCAGGCGTCCGTCCAGTTGTCGGTGGCCGTCAACGTCAACACGTTCCCCGAGCCGATCGGCTCCAGCGAACCGCCGGAATAGACGTTCCCGGTGTATGTGGCGTAGTCGCCATAGACCGGATCGGCGGCGGTACCGGATTCGGGGAAGGACGCCTCCAGGCGCACCTGCACCGAGTCAGGGCGCAGACCGTCGCGATCCGCGTCGTCATCCCAAACCTTGGTGACGGTGGGATTCAGATAGTTCTGGTCGAAGGTGTTCGTCAAGGTGGTGGTGGTGCCGCTCACCGAGGTGGTGGCCGCATAGCGGGCCAGCGCCAGCGGGTCAGTCGCGTTGCTGGGCAGCGATTCGACGACGGTGTAGCTGATCTGGGTGCCCGCCTGGTACTTCGGCAGGTCGTTCCAGGTGTGCGACCAGGTGTCGCCAGCGCCGGAAAGCGTGACGGCACTGCCCACCGGGGAGGAGTTCGCCAGCAGTTGCACCTGCAAGGCGGCCGGGCGCAGCCCGAGGGCGTCCGAGTTGTCCACCCAGACCTTGTCCACCGTCCAGCTCAGCGTCTCCGGGGTGTGGCTGAGCGTGACCACGGTGTCGGTGTTGCCCGCCGCCGGGGTGCTCTGCCCGTTGTACTCGTAGCTGTCGGTGTAGCCGGTGGGGACGGGGCTCACCTGCACGGTGTAGATGTTCGGGTGCGCGCTCACACCCACCGGGAGCGAACTCCAGCCGTCCGCCCCGCTCAGGCTCACCGAGTTGCTGCCCGACGGGATGGTGAACGACTTGGCCGAGCCGGCCACCGCGGTCGCCGCGCCATAGCTAGAGCCGTTCCATTCCTGCACATACAGGGTGGCGGTGCCCGAATACGGGATCGGCCGCAGCCCGTCCTGGTTGGCGACGTCTTCAAATTTGACGAGCGCGGAGGCGGATGTGGTGGGGTTGGTGGCGGTGACGGTGCAGGTGGCGTCCACCTGCTCGCCCAAGCTGGAGATCGTCAGCACCGAGCCGTCGGAGTTGACGGAGGCGTGCGGCGAATCGGTGCCCGCCCCCGACCAGGCGTAGCTCACCACCGCGCCCGCGGGAGCGCTGGCGGAGCAGGTCAACTGGATCGGGGTGCCGGACGTGCGGGTGACGCCGGTGCTGTTCAGCGCGGCCTGGGAGATATTGGTGCTGTAGCCGGACCCCTCGGTGCCGGTGGCGGAAGCGGCGGTCGCCGGGGAGGAGTAGGTGGCCGTGGCTTTCACGGTGTAGTAGTCGAAGCGGATCGGCACCGCGCCGGTGTAATCGGCATCCAGGTGGTCTTGGTCGATGACCACGGTCTGGTCGGTGAGCGTGGTGCCGGCACACAGTTTGTAGGTGCCCTCGGGGATGCCGATCTCGGTGGAATAGAAGATGTGCTCGGCCTTCGCGTCGGTGCCGGGCACGAAGCTGGCCGCCTTCAGCGTGTAATAGGGAGCGGCGGTGCAGTTCGCCCCAGTGGTGAGCCGGTAGGTCGGGATGACGGTGCCGTCCGGGAGAGTGGTGGACGTGGAGCGCGTCCCATTCAGATAGACCGCCACGAACGCCTCATAGTGGACGGACGGGTTGGCCGCCTGCCGTTCGCCGTCATGGCCATAGTGGCCGCGCCAGTGCACGAAGGTGGTGCCCGATCCGGTGATCGGGTCTTCGTTGACGAGGGTGCCCCCGTCCATCACGTGCACCTCGCCGTTGTTGGTGAAGGTGATGCCGTCGATGGTGAGCGTCGCCCCGTCCGGGATGACGAGGGTGGAGGTGATGCCGGAAATGTTGGAGGCGGGCAGCGCGAAATCCCACTTCGGCTGCGCGTCGCCGTACACCACGCCCATCCAGGCCTGGTAGGGCTTTGAGGTGCCTTGGTCCGAATAGAAGCTCGGGGAGTTGCCGTAGGAGTAGAACTGCGTCCGTCGGATGTTGGTGAGCGTCCCCAACCCGCCGCTGTAGGTGGACGTCGTCGAGTAGTTCAGCTGGCGGTAGGCGGGCGCGATCGGGGCGGTGTTGTATCCGGTGTCGGTCCCGGCGGTGCCCCACACCAAATCGGGCGGCCTGGCGTCCCAGCCGAGCTTCAGCACCACCGAGTCGGTGATGTCCACCTGGTGGTAGTCGTATTCGACCCGCCATACCGGGTTGTAGGTGCGATCAGTCAAGGTGTAGTTGTCCAGGCACGGGTCGATCATGTTGGTGAGGATGAGCGACCCGTCCACAGTGAGCGAGCCGGTGTTCGTGCAGGTGTATCCAGAGTAGAAGGCGTGCCCGCCGCCGATCCCGGTGGTGTTCACACTGAACCGGGAAATGGAGCCCGAGTAGGTGCGGAAGGTGAAATTCGCCAGGTCGTTGATCGCCCGCACGTACGAGTCGGAAATGCTGATGTCCGGCACGTTGGAGGTCCAGTAGTCCACGTAGATGCAGGTGGTGCCTGCGGCGCAGTCGATCGCCTCGGTGCCGCCCGCGCCGATGCCGACGGAACGCTTGGAATCCGCGACCACCTCGGAACCGGTGATGGTAATGGCGCCGCCCGCGCTGAGGCGGCGACCGCCGATCAAGGCGGAGTACCCCGCGCCGGGAAGCCGGTGCGCGTAGTCGTCCAGGATGGAAGTGGCCGTCACATTCGCATCGCGGATGGTGATGGTGCCCAGCGGGATCTCGGCGTCCCAGCGGTTGCCCTGCCCGATTGCCGCGCCCAGGCCGCCCATGGAGCTCACGGTTGCGCCGTCGATGAGGATGCTGCCGCCGCCCGGGCCTTGCGCGCCGGTGCCGATACCCGCCCCCTCGTTCACCCGGGGCGTGGTCGCCGTGTCGGCGTTGACGGTCACGGTCACGTTCGCCGAGCCGGTGATGGTGATGTCGCCGCCGCCGACGCCCTGCCGGGTGCCGATCACCGCCGCGCACTGCCGGGCGTTGTTGGTGCCGCCCACCGCGTAATACGAAGAATCCGGGGGGGCGACTATCGTCAGACCCCAGTCGGTGTGCGACCACTTCTCGTTGGGCACCGAGCAGGTGTCGGTGACGACGCTGGCCGCGGTGAGCGAACCGGC
>JAISTQ010000018.1 GCA_031272505.1 Propionibacteriaceae bacterium | reverse complement strand
AAGGCGAAGACGACCGTCACTTTGCCGAAGAAGTACTCGAAGAACATCAAGGTGAAGGCCAAGTACGCGCCGACCACGGCGTCGAACGGCACCACCAAGACTTCGAGCAGCAAGACCATCAAGGTCAAGTAACAACTGATAAAAAGTGGTCGGCCCGGGCTTCCGGGTCGGCCACTTTCTTTTTCAATAAAAATGTGGAAAATGTTTCAGTAAATTGCACGATTGACCATACCCTTATGGCGGATGACCGCTTACGCCTTGAAACACGGGGTTGACAAGGGAAAACACCCCCAAAATGGACAACAGTCTCAGTATTCGGACGGCAGAAAAGGTATGACCATTTTAACGAAAGGGGTTTTCGGGTTGCCCCCTTCCAGCGCGCCCATTAGAGTTCCATTTGCAAGCAAAGCTGGGGGGCGGAGCGCTCATCGCAGAACGATGTCTCCCAGTCAACTCAACACAACAGAAAGGGAGATAGTGAAAAAGTCACTATTTGCCCGTCGAGTGTTTAGGGCCCTGGTCGTCGCGTCCGTGACCGGGGCCCTTGCAATCACAGGGCTTCCAACCGTCACCGCTGAGGCTGACGAAGTGCCGATCTGGAAAGATGACAGCGGCAAATACACGTTCGAAGAGAGAGCTGCCGATCTGGTCTCGAAGCTGACCGTTTCCGAGAAGATCAACCAGCTCCGCAACAACCCGCCGGCGATCTCCCGGCTGGGCATCCCTGCCTACACCTGGTGGAATGAGGCGCTGCACGGCGTCACCAGCTATTCCGGCGCCACCATGTTCCCGTCGGCCACCTCCATGGGTGCCACCTGGAACCGCGGTTTGATCTCGCAAGTGGGCACCATCATCGGCGACGAGGCCCGGATGGCGAACAACGCCACCGGCAAGGGCCTGTCTTATTGGTCGCCGACCCTCAATATCTATCGTGATCCGCGCTGGGGTCGCGCGGACGAGTCCTATGGCGAGGATCCGTATCTGGTCGGCCAGATCGGCGCCGAGTTCGTCAAGGGTGTCCAGGGCAATGATCCGGTGTACCTGAAGGCCGTTTCCACGCCGAAGCACTTCTTCGCGAACAACTCCGAGTCGAACCGCCGTAATGGCAACTCGGTGGTCACCGAGCGGGAGATCCGCGAGTATTACACCCCGGCGTTCGCCTATGCGCTTTCCCCGGAGGTGGGCGCGTATTCGTTCATGACGGCTTACAACCGGGTGAACGGCGTCCCGATGAGCTACTCGACTGAGTATCTTGAGGATCTCGCCAAGCGCACCTGGGGCTTCGAGGGCTATATCACCACCGACTGCTCGGCGGTCCAGGACGGCTACAACCGTCACAAGTGGGTGCCGGAAGGCTGGGATCACAATGTCACCCCGGAAGAGGGCGTGGCGTGGTCGCTGAAGGCCGGCTCTGACATTGACTGCCAGGGCTACTCCTACCGTGATTATCTGCAGGGCGCGTACGATCAGGGCCTGATCACCGACGCGGAGCTGGATTCCGAGCTGCAGTTGCTGCTCACCGCCCGCTTCAAGTTCGGCGAGTTCGACACAGCGTCGAAGGTTCCGTACAAGAACACCACCATCTATGGCACCGCCAACCGCGGCGTCAACAACCCGGATTCGCAGGCGGCTTCGCTGGCGGTCGCCCATGAGGCGCCGGTGCTGTTGAAGAACAACTCGATCACCAACACCGCCACCAAGGGCCTGCCGCTCACCGCCGCCGACAAGAACATCGTGGTCGTCGGCCCGTATGCGAACACCTTCACCGCGGGCGGGTATTCCGGCTCCGGCCAGGCGGATTCGCGTTCGTTCTACACCGCGTTGACGCAGGTGGCCGCCGAGGTCAACCCGGACGCCACCGTCACCTATCTGGGCTCCGGCATCAAGATCATCAACGGCACCACCGGCAGCCCGAACTCCGCGGGCAAGCCCGGCGTGCAGGGCATCCAGTTGAAGAATGGCGGCACCGCCGTCAAGACGATCCTGTCCGCCTCGGTCGCCAACGGCTACCCGGCCTCCATCTCAGATACCCCGGCTCCCGACCAGTTCATCTACTGGGAAGGCTGGATGGGCATCAGCTGGGGCGGCGCGTTCATGACGAACAACGGCGTCTGGGGCGGCTACATCGTGGCCCGCGTCGACATGTCCAGCGTTTCGGCTGACTCGATGTGCATCACCATGACCGGCACCGCCGCGCAGGCTCCCGCCGGCGCGATGTTCGACGTCCACCTGGACGCCATGGACGGCCCCGTGGTGGCCAACATCCCGGCTACCGGCGCCACCGGCACCTGCAACACCGCGGGCACCAACGATTACCCGATCAACTCCGCCATCAACGGTGGCGTGCACGATCTGTTCATCGTCTGGAACCAGGGCACGCTGGGCAACTACGGCCAAGAAGGCTCGGCGGGCCATCCGTTCGCCTATGGCTTCGACGCCACCCAGGATCAGGCCATCCGCGACGCGGACGCCGTGATCGTCTATCTCGGCACCCAGACCACCCACTCCGCTGAGGAGATGGACCGCGTGAACCTCGACTTCCCGCTGTTCCAGGATCAGTTGGTCAACAAGGTCGCCGCGTTGAACCCGCACACGGTGGTCTTAATGCAGACCGTGGGCCAGATGAACATCGAGGGCTTCCGCTCGCTGACTTCCGTTCCGTCGATCATTTGGTCGAACTACAACGGCCAGCATCAGGGCGTGGCCGCCGCGGACATCGTGATGGGCCGCGCGAACCCGTCAGGCAAGCTGCCGATGACGTGGTACTCCTCGCTGGCGCAGCTCGGCTCGGTTTGGGATTACCAGATCACCCCGGACGCGGATCACCTTGGCCGCACCTATGAGTACTTCACGGGCACGGTCTCCTATCCGTTCGGCTACGGCTTGAGCTACTCGAAGTTCCTCTATTCGAACCTGCGGCTGGACAAGTCCGCCTATGGTGGCGATGAGACGCTGACGGCCTACGTGGATGTGACGAACTCGTCCAACATTCCGGGCAAGGAGACGGTGGAGCTGTATGTGACGGCCCCGAACTCTGACGGTATCACCCGTCCGATCAAGGAGCTGAAGGGCTTCGAAAAGGTCTCGCTGGGCGCTTACGAGACGAAGACCGTCGCCATCGAGGTGGACGTCGCCGACCTGTGGTTCTGGGATGACGTCAAGCATTCCAAGACCTGGGACAAGGGCACTTGGAAGGTGTTCGTGGGCGCGTCCTCGACCATCGGCCAGACGGTGACGTTCAACCTGCTCTCTGATCCGACGCCGTACCTCGATGTGGTGCAGACCGTTCCGGACGGCCTGGTGTTGAACACCGCCAGCCCGGACACCGTGATCCACGCGAACCTGTCCGCCACCCAGAACGACCAGACCTTCCTCGATCTGGAAAGCACTGCGGTGGAGTACTCCTTCACGACCTCCGATCCGTCGGTCGCCGTGGTGGACGCTGAAGGCGTCGTCTCCCCGGTGGGTGTCGGCGTAGCCACGATCACCGCTTCGGTGACCGCGCTTGGTTCGACCAAGACCGATTCCTTCCCGGTCACCGTCGAGGGTGACGACGCGGATCCGGTCATCAACGTCGCCGATCAGAAAGTCGAGCTGTCCAAGGCTGGCTCGATCCCGTTGAACGCCGAAGTGAAGCTGGCCGCCGACGGCGCCGTCATCGCTTACGATTACCTGATCGCCGGCATGGACGAGAACACCGCGGGCGCCACCATTGATCCGGTCACCGGCGTGGTAACCGCTTCCCAGGTGGGCAAGGTGCGGGTCACCGTCCTCGCTGACATTGACGGCGTGAAGCTGCCGCAATCGGCGGAGATCACCATCGTTCCGGACGGGGCGCTGACTCCGAACCCGGCTGCCGTGAACGCGGCGATCGCTGACGCCGAAGCGCTGGCCAAGACCGCGACGGCGGCCTCCGTGGCCTCCTCCGGCCTGAACGCGGCGATTGCCGCTGCCAAGAACGCGGTGCTTGCCGCGACCACCCAGAAAGATCTGGATCGGGCGCTGGAGGCACTGCAGGCGGCGGTCGCTGCGGCAACGCCTGGCTTGGTGATTGTGGATACCCCGTCTGCCCGCGCCGCGCTCAGCGACGTGTTGGCAGCCGCAATCTCCACCGCCGAGGCAATCCCATCCGCTGGCTACAGCACCAGTTCGTATGCGGCGTTGGTGAGCGCCATCGCCGCCGCGAAGGGTGTGCCAGCGGGTGCCACAGTCGCCCAGCTCCAGGCTGCCGTTGATGCCATCAACGCCGCAGTGAAGGGCTTGGCGGCTCCTGTAACCACGCCTACGGACACTACTCCGAAGGCAGGCAAGGTGACGACCACGTCGGTCACCGTGTCCGGCAGCGCGTTCAAGAAGAACTCGAAGCCGAAGGTCACCGTCGTCGTCAAACTGTCCAAGGGATATGCCAAGGGCAAGGTGGCGATCTACGTCGGCGGCAAGAAGGTGAAGTCCTTCAACGCCATCAAGACGAAGACCACGGTGACCCTGCCGAAGAAGTACGCCAAGGCGATCAAGGTCAAGGTGAAGTACACCCCGGTGAGCGCCACCTACGGCACCACCAAGGCGTCGACCACGAAGACCATCAAAATCAAAAAGTAAATAAAACCCTTCCTGTCTAGTTGGCCGGGCGGGGGAGTTCGCTCCCCCGCCGCGGCCAACGTCTTTTAAGTCGTAAACCTCCAGCGTTTCCCCCTGTGAATTCGTAAATTGGCAATGGGGGAGTACAATTTCCGTAAGCTCTTTGAGAGGGAGCAAAGTAAGCGGGAGTGCTGGGGGCACGATGAGAGGTATGTGGTTCCGTCCTACCCTGTCTGGGTTGGCGGCGTTTTGTTTAATGCTGGCGGGCATGGTGTTTGTCGCGCCCAGCGCCCATGCGGACACCATCGGGGGTTTGACGATCACCGGCGGCGTCCAGGGCACCGATTACGCGGTGCAATCCGGCAGTGTGATCTTGGTGAGCACGCCGACCGCGCTCACCATCTCGGGCACTGACCCCACCTACACGATTCAGACGGCGGCGGGCATCACCGCCAACCTGACGCTTTCCGCAGCCAACATCACCGGCGGCAACGGCCAAGCCCCTATTGACGTGCTCGGCGACGCGGTCGTCACCTTGGCGGCGGGCACCTCCAATTCGCTCACCACCGTCCGTTCGGCGCAGCCCGCCATCGCCATCACCGCGGGCGCGGACCTCACCATCACCGGAGCCGGTTCGCTCACCGCGGCCAGCGTCGTCACCGACACCTGCTCGGTGCCCAACGAGAAGTGGTCGCACACCGACTGGGGTCTGACGATAGTCGCCCCCCCGGATTCTTCGTATTACGC